>CAZRWW010000005.1:0-9533 GCA_964603725.1 uncultured bacterium | reverse complement strand
AGCGCGGCGCGTCACGGTCGTGCGGTAGCGCGGCGCGTCACGGTCGTGCGGTAGCACGGTGCGCGCCCGGCCTGTGCCCGCGCGTGTCGACACGCGCGCTACCTCGCCGTTCTGATCCTGATGTTCCCGTTGGTGTTCGTGATCTTGATCAGATGCCGGCCATCGCCGAACTTGGCTGTGCCCCAGATGAACTTGCGCGGCGTGCCGTGGTCGTAGTCCCACTCCTTGGAGTGCTCGATGTCGATGTCGAGGTCCGAGTCGATTTCGAAGTCCCGGCTGCTGTTGCGCGTGTATCCGAGCTCCAGGTCGAGCTCGGCGGAGAGCCCGGGCGGCAACGTGACGGTGACCTCACCCAGGCCGGTCAGCAATTCCAACCCCTCGCGCCCGTCGCCCAGACTCCCGCTGACATCGACGTCGATGTCCCCGGCCCCGGTCGAGGCCTCCACCCAGCCGTCTTCGATCTCCACCGAAATGTCGCCACCGCCCGTTCGCGCCGTCACGAAACGCGCCGCGCGCCTGACGGTGATATCACCGCCGCCCGTTTGCAGGCGCGCCCCCTCCGGGGCCTCGCGCACGCGGATCCCCCCCCCCGCCGTCGAAATCACGACGGTCTTGTCGGTCATGTCGTCGGAGGAGAGATTGCCTGGCGCCCGCAGCCGGCCCTCGCGATCGCGGACGTTCTTGTACTGCACGTTGCCGCCGCCCGACGTGGCCTCCAGATCGCCCACGACATTCTCGAGCAGCACCTCACCACCCCCCGTTGATACCCTGCCATCGAGCTTGCAGTCCGTGACCTTGATCTCCCCGCCCCCCGTTTGCAGGCGCGCGCGACCGCTCAGCCCCCGCAGGACGAGCTCACCGCCGCCGATCCGGCCGACAAAGGTGCCCTCGAGGTCCGTGAGCTCCAGGCTGCCGCCCCCCGAGCGGACCTCGACGTCCGCCCGGCGGGGGAGGAAGATCTCGAAGGTCAGCGCCTGGGTAACGTTGCGCCGGCGGATCGGCTCGGATGCGATCGCCAGGCCCCCGTCACGGGGGTGGCATTCGATCCGATGATCCTCCACATCGCGCACGTCGTCGTAGTACGTCACCTGGGCGATCCCACGGTCCCAACCCGTGATCAACGCCGAGCCCCCACTGGGCAGATCGATTTCGAGCAAGCTTCCCGGCGAGAACGGGTACTCGTCGGTGTGTTCGTCCTCCGCCCAGCCGGTGCCCGCGCAGAAGAACAGGGCTGCCAGGAGACAGATCCGCCGGATCAGATGATTTCCATTCATGCGAGTCACCTCCGTTGAGCCGCGGCGAGGGGTTGCTCCCATGTCGCGGCGCGTCCTGCGATCACAAGTTGCGCGTGAGCGCGACCGCCCGCTGCACAATCGCCGGATCGCTGCTCGGAACGCCGTCTTCGATGCTGCGGCGCAGGATCTCGGGGCCGTTCTGCTGGCGGGCCAGATACTCCAGGGCCTCGAGGCGCATCTGCACCGACGGGTCCTGTCTCAGGGTGGCCAGCAGAGCATCCTGGATCGATGAGTCAAAGGGGCAACGCATCAAGACCTCGAGCGCCTTCAGCCTGACCGAAGGATTCGGGTCGCGGGCGAGCGCGAACCGCACCGCTTCCTGGAGGCGCGCGTCGCGGATCTCCTCGGCCAGGCCCATCGCCTTCAGGCGGGCGCCCAGCGGCGCAGGCTCGAGGATCGCATGCACGAGCACCCCCTTGGCCAGATCCGACTCCCGGGATGTGACCAGTTCGACGTGGCGCGACACATCGAAGCTCAAGCTCAACTGATCCTCATTCAGCGATCGCACGGATACGTTGGTGCAGGCGAAGGGTTCGTCCCAGTAGTCACCCAGTCCCGCCGCAGATGAGGTCTGTTGGCGGATCGCGTTGAGGAGCAGGGCATCGTCGATGTGCGCAGGTGACGCGCTCCGGCGACCGGCGAACGCCGCACCCGCGATCACAATCAGCATCACCAGGCCTGCGGGTACGGGATGAGCGCGCAGGAATTGCCAGGCATCCGCGGCGAACCCTCCCCGCTGCCGGCGGCTCGGCAAGGTGAACGGCGCCAGGCAGGCCTGGTTCCGTGAAGAGGCAGCGATGGCAGCGAACACCCGCTCCCGCATCTGCTGGAACTCCACCGCGCTCGGCTCGGGCACATCCTCGCCCGCCGCACCCAGCGCCTGGTGCACCTTCAGGACCTGGCGGCACTCCTCGCACGTCTCCGCGTGCTGGCGGCAGGCTTCCAGCTCGGAGGCGGAGAGCCCACCATTGACCAACTTCTCAGTCAGTCGACCACACTCAGGGCACGCTTTCATGCCGGATCCTCCCCCAGCGGCTTCCCGAGCTGCCGCCGCAACTTCTGTAGGCTGCGGCACAGCAGGTTGCGCGTTGTGCCCTCGCTGGATCGGAGCACCGCGGCGATCTCGCGAATCGGCAGGTGCTCGTAGTAGCGCAGCGAGACCGCCAGGTGCTGCGTGGGTTTGAGGGTCGTCATTGCCGCGACCAACTGATGGTGGCGCTCGTCCCTGAGCAGGTTGCGCACCTGGGTGGCCGGAAGTCCCGGCTCCTCAGCGTGCGCCACAGGTTCAGGGGTCCCGCGGCGGCGGCGCGCACGCAACCAGTTCAAGCTCTCACGGTGGGTGATGCGTAAGAGCCAGCTCGGGAAGGTCCCGGTGCCTCGGTATGTGCCCAGCCGTTCGAAGGCTTTCAAGAACACCTCCTGCGTCACGTCCAGCGCGTCCTCCCGATGTCGGGTGTAGGAGAAGCACACCCGGTAGACCATGCGCTCGTGGCGACGCATGAGCTCATCGAAGGCCGCGCGCGCGCCGGCGAGCACCTCGGCCACCAGGTCTTGGTCGGTGAACTGCTCCATGGCTCCTCGCCCGGGGGGGTCACGCGGGCCCGCCCCACATCGGCGGCCACCACTGCAACTGACACCGGATCGCGGGAGACGTTAGCACAGATTAGAGCCGCCCCGGGCAGGCGTGCTCCGGATGCCCCTGGAGGAAGGTCCAAGGACGCACCGCCCTCCGCCACGTGCTAGAATCCCCGGCCATGTCAGCGGCATCCGTCTCAAGCACCGCCGGGTCGGGAGTGGGTGGTCGCGAGAAGCCCATTGCGTGGACCGGGCTCATCCACCTGTTCATCGTCTACCTGGTCTGGGGCAGCACGTACCTCGCCATCCGCGTCGCGGTGCGCCAGGGTAGCGGCTTCCCCCCGTTCCTGCTCGGAGCCAGCCGCACGCTGGTGGCCGCAGCGCTGCTGCTGGCCTGGAATCTCCTGCGCGGCCAGCGCGTCGTTCCCGCACGGCGCGAATGGGCGACGCTCCTGCCGGCCGGGCTGCTGCTCTGGGTGGGCGGCAACGGGCTCGTGAACTGGGCCGAGCAACGGGCCGACTCGGGCTACGCCGCGCTCCTGGTGGGCGCGATGCCCATCTGGGTCGTCCTGATGGAGTCGCTCATCGACCGGCGCCGGCCGACCGCTCGGCTCATCGGGGCGCTGATCGTCGGCTTCGCCGGACTGGGCGTGCTGAGCTGGCCGGTGCTGCGCAGCGCGTCGGGCGCGGGGCCGGCGCAGGCGGTGGCCCTCGTGCTCTCGCCGCTGAGCTGGGGCGCGGGGGCGATCTACTTGGCGCGCCGGGACGTGCATCTCGGTCCGACCGCGAGCTCGGCGTGGCAGCACCTGGCCGGCGGCGTCGGGTTCCTCGTGGTCGCCCTGTGCGCGCGGGAGCCCTGGCCGCAGCCGAGCGCCGCGGCCTGGGCGGCCTGGGGCTACCTCGTCGTCGCCGGATCGATCGTCGCTTTCACATCCTTCCTGACAGCGCTGCGTCTGCTGCCGACCGCGCTCGTCACGACCTACACGTACGTGAACCCCGTCATCGCCGTTCTGCTCGGCTGGCTGGCGCTGGGCGAACGCATCACCGGCTGGACGGCGGCCGGCGCAATCCTGATTCTGGCGGGGGTCGCCGCGGCCTTCAAGGAACGACGGGTTGCACAGGCAACATCCTCTCGCCAGCGCCCCGCGGTTCCCGCGTCTGACTGAGCGATCCGGTCAGGCTGTGCAACGTGGAGTGCCGTGCACCAAAGTCGCGATCGTGTTGAGTGCGGAACCGTGTCGTCCCTGGCCAGTAGAAGCGTTCGTCGATTCCCGACCCTGGCGTGGACGACCCGAGGAGTGGTTGTCATGGCAGGGTTCGTGTTGCCATAGAATCCCAGAAGGAGGATGAACACCATGCGCATGGGTGAGGTTCTCTTGATTGCGGCAGCGATCCTGATGGCCCTGGTCGGCCAGACGGTCTCGGCGGGGCAGCAGGCCAGCGGATGGCTCGACATGGAGGGATGCGCGATCTGCGCGCCCTTGATGGCGGAGAAGGACCTGATGCAGCACATGCATTGGGGGGAGCATTCGTTCGCGACCGGCCTGGTGATGACCTGCAGCGTCGACCCCGGCCATGAGCAGTCCTACAGCAGGGCCGGCGCGAAGATGCAGCAGGCAATCGAGCGGTACATGCAGGGCGAGGCGATGAACGTGTGCGGGCAGTGCGCCTCGATCAAGGAGCTGGCGAAGGCCGGCGCCAAGATCGACCAGGTCGAGGCCGCGGGCACGCACCTGACGATCGTGAGCGCGGCCGACCCGCAGCTCATCGCGCGGATCCACGCGCACTGCGAGCGCACGAATACCGAGATGGCGAAGATGGCGAAGGCCGAGAAGTAATACCGGCCACTTGGCGGCGCGGGGTGCGGGGAGCTGCTGCGGAACCGCGCCCCGCGCGGCCCTCGCGCGCCGGCCCTGGTCTCGACCACGCTAGATGAAGAAGATCTCCTCCGACCAGATCGCCTTGAACGTGAAGTGCGCCCCGCGACACAGGAAGATCATCCGGCCGTTCTCGTACGGCATGCAGTGCTCGCACCGCGTCGTCGCCGCGAGCGTCACCTCGTCGAAGCGGTCCGGGCCGCGCAGGTCGGCGAGGTTGTCCTCCAGGTCGTAGCTGTCCCCGATGATGATGGCGACCCGCATGGGACGATCGAGCGGCGCCCAGAGCGCATAGCTGTTGTGCGGGCAGGTGACGGGGGGCAGGCCGTGGCGCTTCCCGAAGAACTCGATCGCGCCGGCTTCGCCGTAGTTGCGGGCGAAGATCACGCAGTGCTGCTGCTCCTCGGGTGGGAGCGCCTGGTAGATGGCGACGACCTGCGCCGCCAGCTCCTCCCAGCCGAACATGTCGGCGTAGTGCTGCGGCAGCACCCCGAGCGCGGTCCGCTCCTCGGCCGGCGGCGTCACGCCCAAGGCCCGCTGGTAGCGGACGAAGGCATCCAGCGGTAGAACCGGCACGGTGAAAGGGAGCGCCGCCAGACCGGGGAGCGCGACCAGCGCCGCGACGGCGTATCGCGACCAGGCCCACCTAGGCCGGCCGGCGATGATCTCGACCAGGACCGCCCCCGCGGCCAGGAAGGGGGGGTAGATCGGGGACAGGTAATAGGACTTCGAGTTGCCCGCTATCATCAAGGCGGCGACCAGGAAGTACATCCAGGCGAACCCGCGCAGGGGTCGCGCGCTCCTCCGAAACAGGAAGTACCCGATCCCGAGCACCCACAGCAGCGTCTGTCCGAGCCCCATCATCATGGCCTGGCCGCCCAGGAACCCGCCGGCCGACAGCGGCGCGTTCTTGCTGGCGCCCGCGTTGCGGATGAACTCGATCGACGGGAATCCGTGGCGGATCTCCCATGCGACGTGGGGCATCGCCAGCGCGGCCGCGATCGCGCCGCCGATCCAGATCCACGGGCCGCGGAAGTCGCGCCGCCGCGACGACAGCAGTACCGCCGCCAGCGTCCCGGCCCCGAAGAACAGCATCGAGTACTTGTTCAAGATCCCCAGCCCGGCGATGACGCCGTAGAGCACCCACCCACGCTCGCGGCCATCCAGGAAGATCGTGAGCAGCACGTAGGCGCCCAGGGCCCAGAACAGCAGGTCGAAGGCGTTCATCGAGAAGTAGCGGCCGCCGTTGGCCAGGACGACCGGCGCCAGCGCGGCCGCGGCGGCGGCCAGGAGCTGCGCGCGGCGCCCGCCGCCCAGCTTGCGCGCCATGAGGCCCGTGAGGAGGACCGTAGCGGCCCCGGCGAGCGCGGCCGGCAGGCGGATCGCGTGGAGCGAATCACCGAGCACCTGCCGGGCCAGCGCCAGCAGAAAGATGGACAGCGGGGGATGGTCCACGTAGCCCCAGGCGAGGCGATCAGTGCAGGCGATGTAGTACAGCTCATCCCGAAAGTACCCGTAGCGCCCGTGAAAGGCGATATGGAGGATGAGCTGCGCCAGGGCCACGACCGCGATCAGCAGCAGGCCCGCATCGAGCCGCCGTCCCGGCGCGCGAGCGGCCGGCGCGGCGGAATCAGCAGCGCGCCTCTCCGTTGAACCCCTCATGCCCTTGTCCCCCCGCTAGAGCCCCGCCGGCTGCCCGTGCGCGACGGAGGTTCCTTCATCCGCGCGGCACACCCAACCGCGCGCCGCCCTCCCCGTCTCGGCAGTGTACGCTGCCATGGCTTCGGCTCGGCAGCGCTCGGCCGCCCCGCTCTCCGCGAGCGCCACGACGCAGCCGCCGAAGCCCGCGCCCGTCATGCGGGCGCCGTAGCAGCCCGGTTGCCGCGTGGCGCACCGCACCATGGCGTCCAGCTCCGGGCAGCTCACGGCGAAGTCCTCGGCCAGGCTGCGGTGGCTGGCGAGCAGGAAACGCCCGCAGACGGTCGCCTCGCCCGCGCGCAGGGCGCGCGCGACATGGAGGGCGCGCTCGTTCTCGGTGAGCACGTGCAGGGCGCGATTGTAGAAGCGCTCGCGGAGCAGTCCCCGCATGCGCGCCAGGCGCTCGGGCTCGAGATCGCGCAGCGACGAGACGCCCAGGTATCGTGCCGCGGCCTCGCACTCGCGGCGGCGCAGGTTGTACTCGGTGTCCGCGAGCCGGCGGCGCACGCCGGTGTCGAGGACGACCACCGCCACGCCCGGGGGCAGCGGGACCGGCTCGATCGCCAGCGAGCGGCAGTCGATCAACAGCGCGTGGCCCGCCACGCCGCACCCGGCGGCGAGCTGATCCATGACGCCGCAGTCAACGCCGACCCAGTCGTTCTCCGCCCGTCGCGCGACCTGCGCCATCGCCACCGTATCCCAGGGCAGACCGCTCAGCTCGGCGAAGACGCGCGCGACGGCCAGCTCGAGCGCGGCCGAGGAGGAGAGCCCGGCATCGAAGGGCACGTCGCTGGCGATCACGCCCTCGCAGCCGCACAGCTCATGGCCCGCCGCGGCCAGGCTCCAGGCCACGCCTGCAACGTACGCCGGCCAACCGCGCCGGACCGCTGCAATCGGGTCGGCGCTCGCCGGCGCGGGTGCGCCCGCGTGCGCCCCGCCGGGCCGCGCGCCGCGGGCCGTCGCGAGCGGGTCGAGGTCGAACTCCGCGGGATTCTCGAAGTCGAGCGAGCGCAAGAGCACGCGCCGGTCGTTCCGCCGCCGGGCGGCGATCCACAGCGCGCGATCGATGGCCATCGGCAGCACGCGGCCCTGGTTGTAGTCGGTGTGCTCGCCGATCAGATTGACGCGGCCGGGCGAGCGCACCACGACCTGTGGCGCGCCGCCGAGACGCTCCGCGAAGACCTGCTGCGCCTGGCGCGGATCCACGTGGCCCCCGGTCCGAGCCCGCTGCCTGAGTCCGTTGCCCGAGCACCCCACCCGAGCGGTCTACTTGAGCACCAGCATTCTCCGCGACAGAAGCTCGCCGTCAATCGCCAGCACGTAGAAGTAGACGCCGCCCGGCGTCCGGCGGCCGCGCGCGTCGCGCCCGTCCCACAGCGCGACGTGGCGTCCGGCGGGCTGAGGTCCGTCCGCGAGCGAACGGATGAGCCGGCCGCTCGGATCGACGATGCGCAGGGACACAGGCGCCGCGTGCGGCAGCTCGAAGGCGATGCGCGTGCCGCCGCCCCGCGGGGAGAACGGGTTGGGCGCGTTCGGCAGGAGGCTGACGCGCCGCGGCAGCCCGGCGTGCTCTCCCGCGCCCTCGACGCCGGCCACGCCGGGGTTGCTGCCGAGCAGCAGCACGTCGTCGATGAACCAGCCGTCGCCGCCCGCGGCATAGTCGCTGCCGAAGCGGAAGCGGAAGCGCGTCTCGCCGACGACGTCGGAGAGATCGATCCGCGCCTCGGTCCAGTCGAACGTGCCCGAGAAGACACGCGTTTCGGCGGAGAACGGGCCGGGTCCCGCGGGGCGTATGCGGATGCGGTGCGTGTAGCCGCCCACGGGCTCGACCGGCTGCCAGGCGCCGCCGTCGACCGACATCTCGATGAGCCCTCCGTCATAGGCGTAGCCGGGGTAGAGCGAGCTCACCTCGGCCTCGATGCGATGCCAGAAGGTCATGGTGATGCCCCCGGCCAGGACCAGCGGCGCGGTGATCAGGGCGCCGTCGCAATAGGGCGAGTAGTCACCGGTCCCGACGTCGCCCACCTTCCAGCACCAGCTTCCGCCCGACGTGTGGTTGTACTGCTGGCTCAGGTGCCACTGATCGACGTAGCCCGTCGTCACGGCCTCATGGGTCCAGGATCCGGGGCCGGCCTCCATGTGGTCCTCGAGCGTGGGCGGCATAACCCAGAAGGAGTAGATCTCCCCGGGCGGATTGGCGGGATCCGTGCCGGTGAGGCCGCCCGCGTCCCGACCGTAGAGGTAATAGTGGATCAGGGTCGTGTAGGGTTGCCCGGGGATCGCCGCCCTGTACACGTAATTGCCCTGCGGCACGAGGCTCGTCGCGACCCAGCCCGCGCCCTGGACGTTGTAGCGCAGCTCCAGAGCGTCGAGATCCGACTCCTCCGTGACGGTCGAGAAGACGTAGTACGGGCCCGTCGTGTTGGTCGTCGCGCCGTAATCGGTCGTGTTGCTGAAGATGGGCGGCACGACGTCCTGGAGGGCGAAGTCGATCACCAGCGTCTCTCCCGCCACGATCGTGACCGGACCGGTCGTGTCGGGCGCGAAGCTCGGGTGGGACACGGCGATCCGGTAGGTGCCGGCCGGCACGGCCCCACGGTAGCGTCCGTCGGACCCGGTCATCAGCGAGGCCCCCGACTCGACCAGCCGCGCCACCGCTCCCGCGACGGGCGTGCCGCCGTTGGTCTGATTGGCTACAGTGCCCGTCAGCGTTCCACGCGGGACGTCGGTCAAGGCCGCGAAGCAGATGGCGCGGCCCGAGGTGATCGGGGCGGCGCCGCGGTTGTAGGCATTGTAATACCCGTACAGGACGCCGTCGGAGCACGCGCGGTTCTGGATGCCGATCGTGGCGTAGTGCTGGAGAGCATCGACGTTGCCGAACGTCTCGTACTGGAAGACGATCATGCCGTCGCCGGTCTCGGTTCCGTAGTGCGTCGGGTCGTAGAGGATCACCTCGAAGTTCTCGAGGGCGCCGTTGTAGGCGTTGTACATGCGGCTCCAGTGGACCACGAAGCGATGGTTGGTCGCATCGTGCCAGGTGTAGACCTGCGATCCGGTTGCTTGATAGAGATCGTCCCAGAAGGCCGCG
>CAZRWW010000004.1:0-121548 GCA_964603725.1 uncultured bacterium | reverse complement strand
GGTTCAGGTTCTGCCGGCGGCGCGCCGCGGGCGAGCGAACGGGAACGCGGGCGGGCTCGAGGTGATCGCGAACGACGACGAACTCATGCGGCTGACGGCCGGCGGCGACGAGGGCGCGTTTCGCCGGCTCGTCGAGCGCTGGCAGCAGCCGGTGCTGGCGTTCCTGGAACGGATGACGGGCGATCGGGAGGAAGCGCGCGACCTGGGCCAGGAGGCCTTTTACCGCGTCTTTACGCAAGCCCCCCGGTACCGGCCCGCGGGGCAATTCCGCGCCTGGCTCTTCAGCATCGCCGGGAACCTGGCGCGCACCTGGCTGCGCCGCCGGCGCGTGCTGCGCTGGATCAGCTTCGATGTGCGCCGGCACGACCTGCCATCGCCCGGAGCGAACGGGCACGAGCGCGTCGAGCGGGAGGAAGGCCGGGAGCGGGTGCGCCGCGCGCTCGCTCGCTTGCCCGACCGGCAGCGGCAAGCGGTGCTGCTCCAGCGCTTCGAGGGGATGAGCTACCAGGAGGTTGCCGCCACGATGGGCGCCACCATCCCCGCGGTCGAGTCGCTCCTGCAACGGGCGATGGCGTCGCTGCGCGCGGATCTCGCGCCGGCCGCGGATCTCGCGCCGGGCGGCGCGCGACTGCGAGAGCCAAGCCGAGCCCCAAGCCCGGACGCGCCGTAGCGACGGCGCCGGAGGCCTAGCGATGGACCATGTCGAGAAGAAGATCCAGGCCTGCATCGACGGCGAGCTCGCGCCGGCCGAGGCGGAAGCGGTGCGCACCCATTGCCGATCGTGCGCATCGTGCGGCCGGGCGTGGAGCCAGATCGAAGCTGTCCACCGCGCGCTCGCGGACGCATCGTCGGTGAAGGAGCACGAGTCGCTCTGGCCGCTCGTCGCCGGCAGAATGCGCCGCGAGGGGCGGCTGCGCACGGACGCGCCGCCGGCGCGAACGCCCGGACGCGCGCGGCCGCGGCCCGACGGGTATCGGCCGCTGCTGCAACCGGCCTTCGCGCTGGGCGCGGGCATTGCGGTCGCGGCGGGCCTGGCGGTCGGTCTCACGCTCGGGCCGGCGCGGACCGGATCGGGTGCGGACTCGGCCGCGAGCACGGATTACCTGGCCGACGGGTCGCTCCTGGTCGAGGGCGTGGCCACCACGCTCGATGAGGTCTACCTCGGGGCGGCCTACGACGGGGAGTGAGGTGATCCCATGAGACGCGGATGGTTCCTGGCGCTGGCGCTCTCGATCGGCCTGAACGCCGGCCTGCTCTACTCGGCGCTCTCGGCGCCGCCGCGGCAGCCGGCGCCGCCGCCGCCGGCCGCGCCGCCGTTCCTGGAGGGCGCCGAGCCCGCCGCGCCGGGCGCGCCCGGACCGGAGGGGCCCCGCGCAGTCATGCGGGCCCGGCTCGACCACATGACGCGCAACCTCGGGCTCGACGAGCGCCAGCGCGGGGAGATGCAGCGCGTTCTCGACGAGACGATGCCGGGCATCATCTCGGCCCGGGAGGAAGTGCGCCAGGCGCGCCGCGCGGTGCAGGGCGAGTACGCCGCCGATCGCCCGGAGCAGCGCCGCGTGCACCGGGCGGTGCGCGCCATGAACGCCGCTCAGGCGCGACTCGATTCCCTCGTGGCCGAGACGATGCTGCGCGAGATCGCCGTGCTGGGACCCGAACAGATGCGCCGCTACCGGGCCTGTCTGCCCTGGGAGCGGTGCCACGGCGCCGCCTGCCAGCCGGCGGGCGGACGCGGCCACCACGGTGAGGAACCGCCGGGGCCGTGCTGCCCGGCGGTCACCCCGTGAGGCGCCGCAGCGCCCGGTAGGCCAGCCACGGCGCCTCGCCCCAGCGCACGCGGGTGATCGAGCGCCGCGCGCCGTGGGCCGCGAGGGTGCGGCGCACGCGGCGCCACACGCGCCCCAGCGATAGCGGCGCGCTCAGCCAGTGCAGGAAGCAGTCGGGGAAGAGCCAGCGGTAGAGCAAGCCCACCTCGTATTCCCGCACGGGCGCCACCTCCCGGCCCAGGAGCTGATCATCGACGAGTTGCTGCACGACGTTCATCCCGGCCTGGATCGTGAGATCAGTCGTGCCCCACACCTTGGGGTTGCACTCCAGCAGGTAATAGCGCCCCTGGGCGTCGCGGATGAAGTCGAATTCGAGGATGCCGTTCCAGCGCACGTGGCGCAGGATGCGCGCGGCGTACTCGAGAATCTCCGGTTCGCTCGTGGTGATGTTCATCAGGCCACCGCCGCCGAAATCGCGCGCGGTGACGATGCGCCGCTGTGAAAGCAGCGACAGCGGCTCACCGTCGCGCGCGCAGGACGTCACGTCGTGCAGCTCCCCAGCGATGAACTCCTGCAGCATGAAGGGCTGATCCGGCGACGGCAGCTCGTCTGCAGGGCAGATGCCGGCGTAGCGCTCGAACGCGCCGGCGTCGTCAAAGAAGCGCACGCCCTGGGACGCCTGGGCGCGCAGGGGCTTGATCAGACAGGGGAAGCCGACGTCGCCGCGGCGCAAGGCGGCTTGCATGTCGTCCAGCCCCTGGACGCGCACCGCCCGCGGGACCGGCACGCCCAGGAGCTTGCACAACTCGTGGGCCTGCCATTTGTCGGCGATCGACACGTGTTTCTCGTGCTCTTCGACGAGCAACCTCGCTCCGGTGGCCGCCTCCACCTCGCGCTTCACGGCGGCGACGGCGTCGGTGACGGTGGTGCCGGTGGGAATGACGCCGTCGGCGGCGAACCGGCGGATCGCCGCAACGAGGTCGCGCTGGAACGCCTCCCGGTCCCGGGCCGGATCGGCATAGGCGAAAACGGCGCGCACGCGGCGTGGCATGAGCAGGCGGCGCCGCAGCGCGAAGCCCTGGCAGGTGCGCGCGCCGCCGATGACCTCGAGGGACGGGTCCAGGCGCTCGATCACGGCGAGCGCGTTGCGCAGGTAGCATTCGAGGACGAGGATCGTCACGCGGCGGCCGGGCTCAAGCATGCGCGTCCCTCAGGGTCAGCGGGTTCGGAGGGGATGCAGCGCGGCGCCAGACGAGCCGCCCGCGGCGCAGCTCGGGCGGGCACGCGAGCAGCGGGCGCGTGAGCTTCGCGAACCCGTTCATCTCACCCGCGCCCGTGAAGAGGTCGGGGTGGCTCGCGTAGACCCACGCCTCGGTCAGGCAGCCGATGTCCGCGCTGACGCCATTGCCCAGCACGACCCGTAGACCGCGCTCGCGGGCGCGGCGGGCGAGGGCGATGAGATCGCTCGGCGCACCGTTCTTGAACAGCTTCAGCTTGACGAAGCCGGCGCCGGCCGCGGCGGCCCGGTCGATGTCGGCCGCCGTGCCGATCCCTTCGTCGAGCATAAGCGGCACCGGGGAGACGCAGGCCAATGCCTGGGCGCCGTCCCAGTCGTCGCGCGGCAGGGGCTGCTCCACCAGCTCGATCAGGCGGCGGCGCGGGTGCTGCAGCGCCTCCAGGAAGCGCTCGGCCGTGGCGCGGTCGTACGCCTCGTTCGCGTCGCAGCGCAGGCGCGCGGTCTCGGGCAGCTCGTCGAGCAGCGCCCGCACGGCCGCGCCGTCGGCGGCCGGGTCGCGGCCGATCTTGAGCTTGAGCGTGCCGTAGCCCTCGTCCAGCAGGCGGCGGGCGGCGCGCAGCAGCTCCGCCGGGTTCTGGGCGTGCAGCGGGGCGAGCAGGGGCACGTCGGCCGCCTCCGGCGGAACGAAGGCGCCGGTCGCCAGGTCGAGGGCCGTCAGCACCGGGGAGAGCGCGAAGGGCAACGCCGCCAGCTCGTCGCGGGCGGCTCGGCGCGCCGCGTCCGGGTCGCGGCCGCGCAGCCGGGGCAGGAGCCCCGCCAGGGCCGCGCGAATCTCCTCGCTCGATTCGCGGCTGTAGCCGGGCAAGGCCACGCTCTCGGCCCGCCCGACGCCGCCGGCGTCGAGCGCGAGCGTGACGATGTGGGCCGTGATCGTGGTGACGGTGGTGAAGGAAAGCACGTAGGGCGTCGCGAGCGGCACGGTCTCCTCGCGGAGATCAACCCGGTCGATTCGCATACACCCCAACCCCGCGCTCTCGCCCGCGCGCCGCCGGCCGAACGGCCCGGCTCGGGAGTCCCGCCCATCTCGAAGCCGCGCCGATTCGGCGGCCTTGCTCGCCTACCGCATCCCCGACTTGTAGCAGAAGGTCAGTTTCGGCTTCTCTCCCAGCGCCGCCTGCCCGGCCTTGACGACCCGCGCCAGGGTGTAGATGCGCTCGCAGGTCGCGCGCGCCTGCTCGAGGCCCCACTCGTCGGTGAGCACGTGCTCGCGCGCGCCGGCCCACGCCATCGTGCCGAACTGGCCGGTCAGGCTGCCGTTGCCGACCGGGATGCAGTTGTTGCGGATGAAGGGCAGCCACGAGGTCATGATCGCGGTTTCGCTGCCGCCCGAGCGGCGTCCGGCCACCGCCAGGATCCCCACGACGCGGTTGGCCAGCGCGAAGTCCTGGTGGCGCAGCACCCGCGTGCGCATGATGAACTTCGAGAACAGGTCCGACGGCATTCCGAAGTAGACCGGCGTGGCGACCGCGATGCCGTCCGCCCACAGCATCAAGTCCAGTACGCGCTGAACGTCGTCGTCATCCTTCGACACGCACGGGATGAACGCCCCGGTGTCTTTGGTCTTGCCGCAGACGTTGCAGTAGCGGCAGGCCCCGATGTTGAGGTCGCGCAGATGGACGATCCGGAAATCCACCTCGGCCCCATACTTCTCGTCGATGTACTGCTTGCCGTGGGCGAGCATTGCCGCGCTGTTGCTGCGATCACGCGGGCTGCAGTTCAGTCCCACCATGTTGACGACCATGCGATTCCTCCGCGTCCTGCCACCCATCGGCTCCGGCGCCTCGACAATTCCTGCCCGGCCGCGCCGCCGCCGCTAACGCCGGCGATTCGATCGCTTCGGCGTGTGGATCCCGCATTCGAGCTTCGGCTGGCTGTTCCAGCGCCCGGAGCGCTCGTGCTCGCCGGGCTTGACGGGCGTGGTGCAGTGCACGCAGCCGACGCTCAGGTACCCCCGATCGTGCAAGGGGCTGTAAGGGATCTTCTGACTGCGAATATAGTCCCAGGCCCGCTCGGATGTCCACGAGACCATCGGCTGGACCTTGATCGTGCCGCGGCCGTCCATCTCGACGACGTCGGCATCGGCGCGGGTGACGGATTGATCGCGGCGGACGGCGCTCAGCCAGGCGTCCCGCGTGTGGATGACCCGCAACAAAGGTTCAACCTTCAGGTAGTGGCAGCAGAGATCCGGGTTCGTGGACCACGGATCGGGACCGACGATCTGCTCGAGCTGCTCCGTCGTCATGAGCGGCCGCAGGACGGTGAAGCGAATGCCCCACTCGCGGGCCAGCCGTTCGCGCAGCTCGATCGTTTCCGGGAACAGGTGACCCGTGTCGATCGTGAAGATCTCCATGTCCGGCCGGCGCTTGCGAACGAAGTCCATCAGGACCAGCCCGCTGTAGCCCAGGGCGGTCATGAATCCCAGGCGATCGCCGAAGGTTGCGAAGGCCCACGCCAGGATCTCGTCGACGGGCTTGCCTTCCAGGGCCGCCGCGGCTTCCTCGACCTGCTCCAGGGTCAGCTTCGGTTCCAACGTCATGGCTCGGGTTGTCCTTTCCTTTGCGCCGAGGACCGATCGAACATCTCCTCCAACCATAGCTCAGTCGCGACGAGCTGCCAGACCGAGCTGTACGGCGCGCGGCGGGCGCGCACGTCGGCCCAGGCGCGGTCGATCGCCGCGGGCACGAACAGGTCGCGCTGCCTGAGCCGGCCGAGGCTGGTCTCGACCAGCTCGCGCAGATCGGTGTCGATCCAGCGGTGGATGGCCAGGCTGAAGCCCCGCTTGCGCATGCTCAGACAAGAGGGGTGGATCCACTGCCGCGCCACCCGCCGCAGCACGTACTTGAGCTCGCCCCCGCGGATCTTGAGGCGCGTGGGAATCCGGAAAGCCAGCTCGACCAGCTCGTGGTCGAGCAGCGGCACGCGCCCCTCGATCCCGAATCGCATCGTGAACTGGTCGATGCGGTAGACGTGGTGATTGCCCACGTAGTGCATCATGTCGAAGTAGTTGAAGGCCTCGGCAGCGTCAGCGAAATCCATGCCCTCCGGGTTGTACAGGTCACGGAGTCGTCTGGGCGTGTCGAAGTCCCGCGCGCGATCGCGGTACAGCCGGCGCTTGCGGCTCTGCGGCTCGTGGCCGTGCAGGACGACGAAAGCCGCCTCGGGCGTCCGCGCCGCGCAGAGCTCGTGGAGCTGCGCCCACTTGAAACCCGCGCCGGCGATCGGGCGCGTGAAGGGCGCGGCGAGCCGGAGCCAGGGCCAGCGGCGGGCCCAGCGGTAGTAGGGATAGCCGCAGAAGAGCTCATCGCCCCCCAGTCCGTTCAGAATCACCTTGATGCCGTGCTCGGCGACGAACTGCGAGATCACGTAGTTGGGGGAGAGCGAGAAGAAGGGCTCCTCGTAGCAGCGGATCATCTCGCGCACGTGGCCGAGGACCGCCTCGGGGCGGACGACGCGGATGCGATGGGTCAAGGGGTGCATGGCCGCCGTGGCCTTGGCCTGCGGCAGCTCGTCCATCTCCGGGTACTCGGGGGAGAACCCGAGCGTGAAGGCCTGGATGCCGGGGTGAGCGCGGGCGGCCATGGCCGAGATGGTGGTCGAGTCGGCGCCGCCGCTCATGAATGTTCCCACGTCGACATCGGCCAGCAGGCGCCGTTCGACGGCGCGCTGGAGCGCGTGCTCAAGCTGGGCCACGGCCTCCGGCTCCGTGAGGCGCGCATCCCGGGTGCCGACCGGCAAGCGCCAGTAGCGCTCCTTCTGCAGGTGGCCGCCGGCGGTGAGATGCATCCAATGTCCCTGCTCGAGGGCGCGGACGCCGTCGAAACAGGTGAGGGGCCGAGGGGCCACCCCCAGGGTGAGGCAATGATAGAGCCCTTCGGCGTCGATGCGCGGCGTGCACAGACCCGAGGCGAGGATTGTCTTGATGTCGGAGCCGAAGACGAAGAGGTCGGGGCGCAGGTGGTAGTAGAAGGGCTTGATGCCGATCCGGTCGCGCGCGCAGAAGAGCGACTTCTCGCGGTCGTCCCAGACGGCGAAGGCGAACATGCCGGCCAGTCGCGGCAGACACGCCGGGCCCCAGGCCGCATAGGCGGCGAGCAGCACCTCGGTGTCGCTGTGCCCGCGGAAGCGCACGCCGCCGGCCTCGAGCTCGCGAGCGATCTCGCGGTAGTTGTAGATCTCACCGTTGTAGACGATCCAGTAACGGCGATCGGGCGTACACATCGGCTGATGGCCGAGGGGGGAGAGGTCGAGGATCGCCAGGCGGCGGTGGCCCAGCGCGACGCGAGCGCCGGGCCACGCGGCGGCACGCCAGTGCGCGCGCGGGAAGCCGAGCGGCTCGGCGGCGGCGACGGGGGTGAATCCGGCCGGGTCCCCGGCGGCGGCGCGGGGCGCGGTCTCATCGCCTCCGTAGCTCTCGGCCGGCCGGTCGCCAGGGTCGGCGAGCAGGCAACCCTCGTCATCCGGGCCGCGGTGGCGCATGGCCGCGACCATCGGCCGCAGATGAGGCATGAGGTTCCGCGCGCCGTCGCCCGGGGCGAGGGTCAGTATGCCGCAAATGCCGCACATGGCGATCGCTTCCGTTTCCGCAGCAGGGCGCTTCCCCGCACCGCCGCCGCTGTCCGCCGGGCTGCCGCCCGGGGTCGGGGAAGGAGGGATTATAGGGGAGTGAAGCCGCCGCAACAAGAAGCGTGCCGGGCCGTTTCATGTCCCGCAGGCAGCACGATTGCGCCGCGCACGCGCAAGATTGTTGAAATCTCAACACCACTTGCGTCATAATCACCTGCCAAAGTTCCCGACCTGGTTTCCGGCCCATGCCTTCTTGAAACACCGCAGCCCCTAACCAGGCGGAGAACCACACCCAGGAAACGGAGTCAGCGTATGATGACAAGACGTTTCCACCGGTTCGCTTATCCGCTCTTGGACCGCACCGACCGCGCGCCCTCCTTGCACACGCTGCGCGATGCCAATGCCTTTGTCGAGATCGACTCGGTCCTCAGCGAGCGCGGCAGCACCTTCGGCGAGACGTTGTTCAATCTGCCGGGTCCGGTTCGGCAGGACGGCAGCAGAGAGTTCCTGAGCTCCCTCGGGGAGAGCGACTTGATCGTTCTCTCCACACGTCCTCCCCTGCGCGACCGCAAGGTTGGGGCGCGCAAGGCGCTCCCCTTGGGCAACACGAGGCTCGAGAGAGAGGTCCTGGGCGCGCTCAGGCCGTGCTTCGAATTCTGCGACCGCTCGCGCATCAGCCTCGCCAGGTGCCTGGCGCGCCAGCTTCCGGCGGGCTGTGAGGATCGGGCCACGATCTACTTCACCCAGTATCTCCGGCGCTCGCCGGTCGGCGCGGACGCCACCTACAAGTCCCTCCAAGCCGAAAGCGAAGGCCGGTCGCATCGGCCGCCGATGCCCCACCGGACGGCGGGATTCCTCATCCGCACCGCCCTGTGGCGGGGAGGCCCCTGGGTCCTCAACGTCTTCGCGATGAGCGGCAATCAAGGGTTGATCTGGGCCCACCTGCTCAGAACGCGCTACCCGGAGCTGCTCGCCGG
Organism: uncultured bacterium; assembly: GCA_964603725.1. Taxonomy (GTDB): domain Bacteria; phylum Eisenbacteria; class RBG-16-71-46; order CAIMUX01; family WJJG01; genus CAZDKK01. The sequence continues at coordinate 112,945 of CAZRWW010000004.1, read as the reverse complement.
GGAGGGCCCGCTGTTCTTCATGGGCGAAGTCACCCTCCAGGACATCCCGGCGCGCCCCCTGACGCTGAAGTTCTGCGAGTCGTGGCATCTCACTCCCCTGCTCTGCACGCGGGAGTTTCCGCAGGTCCCGGCGACGAAGCGCTGCCCGGGCCGGTCGTTGGACAAGAAGCGCGATCGTAACGAGACTCAACCGGGGGCTGACGCGGGCGCGCAGTGAGCGCCGCGCCCGCGCGGACCTCCTGTCGCGCTGAGCGATCGGCGCGCGCTGCCGGCGGGCGCCACCCTCGCGCGTCATCGGCGTTCATTCTGTCAATACTTTCTAGTCCGCGGCGGGGTTCTCGCTCCCTCGGCGACCTTGACGCGCACTACCCACCGCGAAGGCTCGGCGCGCCTGCGCCTGACGGTGTGCAACTGCGGGCCTCGCCGCCGGATGGCGAGGAGCGGCTCCGCTCGGTTTCGCGCCGAAATCGCTTTCGTCGCTGAAGAGCGATTCGCATCCAAACTCGTTTCCCCGCCAACCGTGTTGAGGCGATACCCGGGTGTAGTGTTTTGCGCAAGGAGGTGCACCATGATCCACTCCAAATCCGGATCCAGAACCAAATCAACTCCCCCGCGTGACCGCATGGCGACCGAGCTGGACAGGATCCACAGGCGCTTGCTGTGCGTGGCCACCCGCCTCGCCAAGCTCGAGGAGCTGGCCGACGCCGCCGTGGCGGAGCTCGATGCCGTGCGCGAGCGTTGCCGGCCCGACCGCGGCGAGAGTCCCCGCGCCGAGCTGCGGCGGATCCGCGAGATCAAGCGCTGCCTCGATCGGCGCTGCGAGATCCTCGCCGAGCACGGCACGGCGGACTTCTCCATGAAGCTCATGGCCGACGGCACAGCCGCCGCCAGCATCGACGGCAAGCCGGTGCGACTGAGCGCGACGCTGGCGGCGCTCCTGGCCGTGCTGGCGACCGACAACGGGCGTGGCGACGGCCCCCTGATCGGCTGGCAGAGCCTGCAAGAGATCTCCGAGCAACTGACGCTGCGCCTGGGTCGCGTCATTCGCACCGGGGCCCTGCGCCAGAACATCTCGCGCCTGCGCGCGAAGCTCGAGGAGGCCGAGATCGATCGGTTCCTCGTCCAGACGCAGGGTTCGCGGGCCCGCTTCGCCCTGCGGCGGACGCGCTCCGCGACGCTGTCCGCATCGCCGGCGCCCGCGCCGGCGCAGGCGGTGTCTCCATCGCCATCGTCGCCGGCGTCGCGGCGCGTCGCTGTCACCGGCTGACGCGCGGACGATCGCACCGAGAGGAGGTTCCAGCATGGCTCACCTCTGGCTCCCCGATGACATCAAGCCCTGGGCGGTGCTCGTGCTCGAGGAAGGTCTCTACGATCTCGATCGCACGCCGCCCGTGAGAGTGCCCGTCGAGCAGGCGGCCCGCGAGCGCGCTTGCTGGGAACGCCGGCGGCAGGTGCTGCTCGTTCCCGCCGCGAGTCAGCCCGATCTCGCGGTGGGAATGCGCGGCGCCACGGCCGGATGGCCGCCGCACCGCTGGGTCCTGCTGGCGGGGCCTCACCGCCGAGTTTGGGTCAACGGTTCCCGGCTCGATCTGGGGCTGCGGCTGCTCGACGACCGCGACCACATCCGGCTCGACAGCGCCCGCAGCTACTTCTTCTCGTCGGAGGCGCTCGCCCGCGTTGAGCGCTACGCGGGAGGCGGCCAGCCCATCCAGTGCCCCCGCTGCATGACGGAGGTGTTGCCGGGCTCGGCGGCCGTCCGCTGTCCGGGCTGCGGCGTCTGGCACCACCAGACCGAGGAGAGGCCGTGCTGGACCCACGCGCCGACCTGCGCGCTGTGCGACCGCACGACCGAGCTCGGCGACGCCCGCTACCAATGGGTGCCGGAGGGGATATGAACGGCTTCCACCTCGTCGTCGTCGGCGCGGGCAACATCGGTTCCCACCTCATTGCGCACCTCGGGCGCCTGGCAGGCATCGCGCGCGTGACGATCATCGACCGGGATGCATATGAGGCGGCCAACCTCTCGGGTCAGGACATCCTGCCCTCCGACGCCGGGCAAGCCAAGGTCACGGTGCAGGCCAGGCGACTGCGGCGCATCAACCCGAGCCTCGCGGTCGCGCCTATCCGGGCCGACGTCGAGGAGTTGCCGCCGGGTCTGCTGTGCGGCGACGCGATCCTGGCGGGCGTCGACAATCGCCGCGCCCGGCAGCACATCAACGACGTAGCGTGGCAGCTCGGCGTGCCGTGGATCGACGCGGCCGTGGACGGGCCCGGGCTGCTGGCGCGAGTCGGCGTCTATGTTCCCGGAGCCGACGCGCCCTGTCTGGAGTGCGGGTGGGGCGACCAGGATTACGCGGCGCTCGAGCAAGCGTATCCCTGCGAGCGCGGCGCGCAGCGACCGGCGGAAGGCGCCGCAGCGGACCGCCCGGCGGTCGCGGCAGGGATGGCGGACCGTCCGGCGGTCGCGGCAGGGATGGCGGAGGGGATGGGTGCGGCGACGGGGGCGGCGACGCGCGCGCCGTCCGCCCTGGGCGCGATCGCGGGGGCGCTGCTGCTGCTCGAATGTCGCGAGGTGCTCGATCCCGCCGCGCGGGCGGCGGCGGGCGGGCGTCAGATCTTCTTCGACCTGCGGCATCATCAGTACACCTGCGCTTTCGTGCGGCGCAATCCGCACTGCCGCCGGTCGCCGCACGAGGCCTGGAGCCCCGCGCCCCTGCGGCTCGATCCGCGCCGCGCGCGGGCAGCCGACCTGTTGGAGGGCGCGCTGTCCTGGCTGCCGGCGGAGCTCGCCGCGCGCGGGCCGCGGGAGCTGCGCGTGAACAACCTGCGCTGGGTGAGGCAGGTCGTCTGTTGTCGCTGTGGAACCGTGCGCGCGGCCTTGCACGTGCTGCGACGTTCGCTGCTGGAGATCGGTCGGACGTGCCCGCGCTGCGGGGGCCGCATGCAGGCTCGCGGCCTGGAGGTCGCGGCGGCCCTGTCGACCGGAATGCTCTCCGCGGGACAGAAGCGCCGCACGCTGCACGCGCTCGGCATCCGGAGCGGTGACATCATCACGCTCGTTCACGCGGATGGAGCGCGCTGGCGCGGACGCATCACCTGTGATCGCCCGTGACGCGCTTTTTGCGCGCCCGGCATCGAGAGGGGCTCGAAGCACTTGGGCGCGCGCCGGACGGTGACGAGGCGTGCTCGGCGGCGGGCGCCGCCCGCGGCGGCGTAGGGTGGGCCGCGACGGGCTGCACCGCACTACGGGCGGCCAGTCGCGGGCCGAGATCCATCCGGAGGAGCAGGGCCCGTCCGGATAAGGAAGGGGAGGAAAGCGAAGATGTCCGACGCGATCCTGACCTCGTTCCTGGCGCGGCAGCACGAGGATCTCACCGAGCTGGCCGCCCACAGCGACGTGGTGGAGATCCTCCAGCACGGGCCTGTCCCGCCTGACTACTACATCCTGCGCTTCCACTGCCGGGGGCTGATCAAGACCCCGGAGGGCATCGCGGAGGCCGATGCGTTCGACGTGGGCCTGCGCTTTCCGGAAGACTACCTGCGCCGGGTCAGCGTGCCGGAGGTCATCACGTGGCTCTGGCCGCCGAGCATCTTCCATCCCAACATCCGCTTTCCCTTCATCTGCGTGGGCCGCATGCGTCCCGGCACGGCCATCACGGACCTTGCCTATCAGATCTATGAGACCATCACGTATCACCGCGTCGTGATGCGGGAGGATGACGCGTTGAACCACGAAGCTTGCGCCTGGGCGCGGCAGCATCAGGAGCGCTTCCCGCTCGAGACCCGGCCGTTGCGACGTCGCGATCTGGCGCTGCGCGTCCGCACGTCGCCGGCCTCCGGACCGGGCGCCGCGCCGGGCGCTGGAGAGCGGGCGCGCGCCGGCCAAGGGGGTGACCATGCCGCTGGAGCTTGAACAGTGGGAGGCGATCGATCGGATGCTGGGCGACGAGGGCGTTGGCGCTCGCCTCGAGGAATCCGTGCCGGGCTGGCGCTTCGGGCTGGATCAGGCTCAGACCGAATGGGCCCGCCTCTTGCTCGATGACGAGTGGGCGGGCTTCGAGGCGGCCCTGCCGGACGCGCGGCGCGGTGCGTCGGACTGGGAGCTGCTGGAGTTGAACGCCGTGCTGCCCGGAGCGTGCAAGATCGGGCTGCGGCTCACGGATCAGCGGCGCGTGCTGCTGGATGTGCCCCTGGATGACGGCGCGGCCGCAGCCGCCCGCTGCCGGCTCGGGCTGGCCGACCTGATCGCTTGCTGGAGCTGGTTGGCTCGCGCCGGCGCGACCGGCCCGATGGCGGGCTCGCGGTTGCCGGACTCGCCGGCGGCGGGCTCGCCCGCCGGCGACTCAGCGGCAGAGGGCTCGCGCGCGACCGACTCGCCCGCGACGCCACCGGGCTCTTCGGTTGCCGCCGCGCCCGCGACGCCGCCCGGCGAGGGGGTTCCCGTCGACTGGATCCGCGCGGCGGGGTGGACCTGCCAGGCACGCCCGGACGGCCGCGTCGTGGTCCAGCCCAAGGCGCGCCGCCAGGCGCAGCCGATCTGGGTCGCGCGCGAGACGAGCGGTGTGCTGCGCCTGTGGACGCCGATCGGCGGCCGGCAGCAGTTGGCCGATACGTCCCTGCTCGGGCTGGGTCGGTACCTCCTGCGCGTGACCGGTCAGAGGCGGCTGGTGCGCGCGGCCGCCGACCTGCGCGACACCTCCTCGCCGGAGGTCCGCTTCGAGGTGCGGCTCCCCGAGCCGCTGGACGCCGGCCTGGTGGATCACGGGCTGTCGTCGCTGGCGCTGGCGGTCGTCACCGCCGGGCGCGAGGCGCGCGCCCTGGCCGATGGAGAACTGGCCGGGCACTACGCCGGGATGTGGTGCTCGTAGTTGTCAAACATGCACAGGAAGGAGGATCTCATGCAAGCTGTACAGACACAACGGACGCTCCCGCTCCAGGTGCACGATGCCAGCCGGCAGAAGCGCCTGACGGTCGAGGAGGTGCCGCACGATGCCACCGTAGGGGAGGTTGTACAGAGTCTCCTGGCTGAGCTGGGGCTGCCGGTCGAAGACGCCGATGGCCGGCCGCTGAGCTATCAGGCGCTGCTGGAGCGCGAGCAGCGTCACGTGCACGCCACCGAGCGAGTCGGCGACGCGCTGCTTCCCAACGACAGTCTGACGCTTCACCCGAACATCCAGGCGGGTTGACCGGCCGGCGGGTCGAGGGCGGGGCCAGAAGCAAGGGGGAAGTCCATGCCCGCATGCGGATTTCGCTGCGCGCTCGAGTTCTACAACGACGACTGGCGGCGACTGGGCCGGCAAGCCGTCGCGATGGATCTCGAACCGGCGTGGGAGTGCGTCCGGCTCGACCTGTTGCGGCGGGGGCGGCCGGCTCCGGCTGATCCGGTCGCGGGGCCGGGGCGGATCGCGCCGGCCGGAGTGGTCGAAGCGCCGGGGCGGATCGCGCCGGCCAGAGTGGTGGGAGCGCCGAGGCGGATCGCGCCGGGGCGCCTGGTCCCGCGCTGGAGCGCGAAGCTCGGCCCCCCGTACGTCGAGGGCTTCCGCATCGAGGTCGAGGGGGTCGACGGCGAGGAGCGCATGGGCGTGGACTTCCCCAACGCCTACTTCAAGAACACCGCTCGGCGCGCGGCCGAGCGGTACGTGGACGACGGCGCCCTGTGCGCCCAGGAGGGCCTACGCTATCTCGTCATGCTCTTCCCGGCCGGGGAGGAGACCAACGCGGCGCCCTCTGCGTTCGCCGCGCGCCGGCACACCGTGCCGCTGCCGCTCGTGGAATCGTCCCTGGAACGCCATCAGGCGGGCGCGCTGCTGTCCGGTGTTCATGACTGCGCGGACCTGCCGGTCTTCTTGCCCGCGGCTCTGCTGCGCGAGGTGAAGGACCGCACCCGGGCCGCCGGCGCGGCGGAGTGCGGGGGCATCTTGCTGGGACATGTGCATCGGGATCGGTCGCTGCCGGAGCTCTTCGTGGACGTCACCGTCCAGGTGGCGGCGCGGCACGCGCAGGCCACCGCCGATCGGCTCACGTTCACGCCCGACACCTGGCGGAATGTGGATGCGGTCCGGGACCGGCGCGCTGACGGAGAGATCATGGTGGGCTGGTGGCACAGCCATCCGGTGGGGACGTGGTGCCAGGATTCCTCGCCCGAGGAGCGACGCGCCTGCGCGCTGGCCGAGGGGTTCCTGAGCGCGCACGACCGGCACCTGCAGCGAACCGTTTTTCCCGGGGCTCACTGCGTGGCGCTCGTCGTCACCGACCCAGGCGACCGCGAGCCCACCTGCACGCTGTTCGGATGGCGGCGCGGCCAGTTGGCGCGCCGGGGCTACTACGTGCGCCCGAGCCCGGCGTCCGGACGCAGATCTCGAGGAGACGCCGGACGGCAAGCTCGGACGCAACCAGTGGGGGTGCGGCATGGCAGCGTCACCGCGAACTGAAATCGCTTCGCAAACCGCTTTCCGCGAGGACCCGCGCGCGGTTCTCCAGATGATCCTGAGTCGCGAGGGGCGCCTGATGGAACCCCTCGAGCGGCTGCGCTTGCTGCGCGGCATGTGCGGCCAGCCGGAGGCCAACGGCGACGACGTCGGCGCGTTTCTCCTCGAGGAGGTGCAGCGCCTGCGCCAGGGCCTCCTGGCGGCGCAGAAGACGCAGCGGCGCCTCAAGGAGATCGTCGAGAAGCTCACCGCGCCGCCCGTTCATCCCGCGCTCTTCCTGGGATGGGTCGCCGTCGGCGAGCGCCGGATGGCGCTGGTCAGTCAGGGCAGCGCCCAGAGCGCCGTCCTGATCGCCGACGGCGTGGAGGCCTCCGCCTTGGCGCCCGGCGACGAGGTCCTGCTGAGCCACGACCGCAACGCGCTGCTCGCGAAGTCCGCGCTGCCCATGGCGACCTGCGGCGAGACCGCGACCTTCGACCGCCGGACGCCGGACGGTCGCCTGGTGCTCAAGTGGCGCGACGAGGAGATCGTGGTCGGCTGCGGGGGCCGGCTCGCGGCCTGTCCCCCCCGGCGCGGCGAGGCGGTCCGCTGGGACCGCAACGCGTGGCTCGCGCTGGAGGTCGTCGCGCGGCCAGCGGCCGACCACCTCTTCATCCAGAAGCCTCCGGCCGAGACCTTCGCGGACATCGGCGGGCTCGACGACGTCATCGCGGAGATCAAGCTCGCGTTCCTCCTGCATTTCCGCCATCCGGAACACGCCCGCGAGTACCGCGTGCGGCGCTGCGGCGCGGTCACGCTGGAGGGCCCGCCCGGCACGGGCAAGACGATGCTGGCCAAGGCCGTGGCGAACTGGGTCGGCACGCTGACGCCCACGGGCGAGTCCCGCTTCATCAACGTCAAGCCCGGGTCGCTCAAGAGCGTGTGGTACTCGCAGACCGAGGCGAACATCCGCAGCCTCTTCCAGTCGGCCCGCGAGCTGGCCGACGCGGAGCCGGCCGTCCCGGTCGTGATCTTCATGGATGAGATCGACTCGCTGGCGACGGCGCGCACCGGCGCGATGTTCCACATCGACGACCGCGTGCAGCAGGCCTTCGCCGCCGAGCTCAACGGCTTCGAGGAGCGCGGCAACGTGATGATCGTCTGCGCCACGAACCGCGTCGATGCCCTCGACCCCGCCCTGGTGCGGGAGGGGCGACTGGGCGACCGGGTGATCGCGGTGCCCCGGCCCAACCAGGCGGCGACCCGGGCCATCTTCGGCAAGTATCTCGATCCCGCGCTGCCGTACGCCGCCAACGGCCACGACGCCCCGGCCGCGCGCGCGGAGATCATCGAGTCCGCGGTGGCGCGCATCTTCGCGCCCAACGGGGCCGGCGATCTGGCGGTGCTGTGCCTGCGGGACGGCGCGCGGATCGCCGTCAAGGCGAGCCAGTTGATCAGCGGCGCGATGATCGCCGCGGTGGCCAACGACGCCTGCCAGGGCGCGTGCCTCCGGAAGGCCGAGAGGCGTCCGGGGCCTGCGGGACTGAGCTGGCCGGACGTCGAGACGGCGCTGATGCGGCGGCTCGAGCAGGCGGCCCGCCTGCTGACCCCGCGCAACTGCCGCAGTCATCTGAGCGGATTGCCCGAGGACGTCGACGTCGTCGCGATCGACCGCCGGCGACGCAAGTCGATTCAGGAATACCGCTACATCGTCGCCGGCTGACGGCGAGAGGCAACGCGGCGACCGCGGCGATCGCCGGGACGCGGCCCGGGCCGCGGCCGCCGCGCGGTCAACGAGGAGGGCAGCATGTCGACTGTCAGCAACGATGCGCGCCGGCCGCGGGCTCGCCTGCCTAAGCTGTGCGGCGCCGACGTGGAGCTGGGCAATTCCATCCAGGGCCTGGAACTGCCCGGAGGCACGGGCCGCTCCGCCGCGCGCGCTCTCTTGCGCGAGATTCCCGGCATCTACTCGACGTCGCTGCGCGAGGTGCAGATCCGCGACCGCGACGACGGCCGCCGCGACGCGTGGGGGGGCGACGCCCAGGGACGCGGTGGAGGCTCGCCCGCGACGCGGAGCGAGCGGGGCTGGCACGCCCAGGACTGGGGGCGCAAGTTTCTGCCCAGCAACGGCGGCTGCTGCTACATCGACCTCGACCACCTCGAGATCTGTCTGCCCGAGGTGACGTCGGCCCACGACCACGTCGCCGCCTGGCACGCGATGCTGCAGATCGTGCGCGCGGCGATGGCGGGCGCCAACGCGCGGCTGCCCGCGGCGCAGAAGCTGAACGTGCTGGTGAACAACAGCGATGGTGAGGGCAACGCCTACGGGAGCCACCTGAATTTCCTCGTCACCCGGGAGTGCTGGGACGAGATCTTCCAGAGCAAGCTGCAGTATCTGCTCTTCCTGGCCGCGTTTCAGGTCTCGAGCATCGTGTACGCCGGTCAGGGCAAGGCGGGCAGCGAGAACGGCGCGCCGCCGGCGCGCTATCAGCTATCGCAGCGGGCCGACTTCTTCGAGCAGATCGCCGGTCTGCAGACGACCTTCGCCCGCCCCATCGTGAACTCGCGCGACGAGCCGTTGTGCGGCGTTAACGGCGAGCGGCGTCCGGCCCGGGCGGGGTGCGGCGCGCCGGCCGCTCCGGCGGCCGCTCCAGAGGCCGACCCAGCGGCCGGGCCGGTGGGCATGGCCCGCCTCCACGTGATCTTTTACGACAGCAACCTGTGCGAGGTCGCGGCCCTGCTCAAGGTGGGGGTCATGCAGATCGTCCTGGCGATGATCGAGGCCGGCCGCGTCGACCTCGCCCTGACGCTCGAGTCGCCCCTCCACGCGCTGCGGCGGTGGAGCCGCGATCCCGACCTGAAGGCGCGGGCTGCGACCTGGGACGGCCGGCGGCTGACGGCGGTCGAGCACCAGCTGCTGCTCCACGAGCGAGCGCGGCGCTTCGTGGCGCAGGGCGGCTGCGCGGGAATCGTGCCGCGGGCGCAGGAGATCCTCGATCTGTGGGGCGACACGCTGGAGAAGCTGAAGTCCCGCGCCTGGGGCGCGCTGGCCGGCCGGCTCGACTGGGTTCTGAAGCGCGCGCTCATCCAGCAGGCCCTCGACGCGGACCCGCGCGCGAGCTGGGATGCCCCGCTCGTCAAGCACCTCGATCACCTGTACGCCGCGCTCGACGAGGAGGAGGGCTTCTTCTGGATCTGTCGCGACCGCGGCTTGATCGAGCGCGTGGTCACCGACGCGGCGATCGAGCGCTTCCGCCGCAACCCGCCGGCGGACACGCGGGCCTGGGCGCGGGCCATGCTGCTGCGCCGCGCGGGACACGCGCTCGAGGAGATGGACTGGGACTCGATGCGCTTCTGGCTGAGCGGCGGCTACTGCTTTCGCCGCCGGGACCTCGACATGTCCGATCCCCTGGGCTTCACCGAGGCCGCCGCGCGGGGAGCGGACCTGGACGAGCTGACGATCGACGAGGCGCTGGACCTGCTGCGGGGCACGCCTGCCCGGACGGATCCCGCGCCGGCGCCCGCCACGGCGGGCAGAGAGGAGGATGACGGCCATGAGAGAGCGTGAACGCCGCGAGGAGGAGCGCCCGCGCCCCGGGGGAACGAACAGCGACGCGCCCGACGCGCAGAGCGAGAAACTGCGCGCCGAGGCCGAGCGGCTGCTGGAGGCGGGCAACACGGCCATCCAGCGCGCCCTGTCGACCAACAGCGTCGAGTTCCTGCGCGCCAGCCGGCAGAGAGGAGGCCAGTAGGGTGAGCCAGGTGGTCATGGGCGTCGAGACGGAATACGCCGTCACGGGACCGCCGGGTCGGCCGGAGGCGGTCCTGGGCCTGATCCTGCTCGCCCAGGAGCGCTTCGCGTGCGTGCGAGGCCCGGCGCTGGCCGACATGTTTCTCGGGAACGGATCGCGAATCTATCTGGACTGCGGGGAGCATCCGGAGGTGGCCACGCCCGAGTGCTCCAATCCGTCCGACGTCGTGCGCTACATTGCGGCCGGGGAGCGGGTCCTCGAGCGACTGTGCAGCCACTACCGTGAACAGGACCCGAGTCAATCGGTCATCGATCTGTACAAGTCCAATGTCGACTACGGCGGCGCGCTGACCACCTGGGGGTGCCACGAATCATACCTGTGCCGCCGCCCCCCGCGCGACTTCATCCCGGACCTGGTGCCGCATCTGGTGTCGCGGATCATCTACACCGGGGCCGGGGGCTTCAATCCCCTGTCGCCGGGGTTGAGACCCGCGCTCAGCCCGCGCGTCTATCACCTGAGCGCGGTGGTGGCCGACGGCAGCACGGATCGCCGCGGAATCTTCCACACCAAGGACGAAAGCCTGGCGCGCCGTCGCTATCACCGTCTCCATCTGATCTGCGGCGAGAGCCTTCACTCGCACATCGCCGCGTATCTCAAGTGCGGCGTCACGGCGCTGGTGATTGCGCTCATCGACCACGGCGACGCTCCGGGGGCGGCGGTGAGGCTGGTCGACCCGCTGGTGGCGATGCGCGCGATCGCCGAGGACGAGACCTGCCGCCGGCCGGTCGCCCTCGCCGGCGGCCGCCAGGTGTCGGCCGTGGAGATCCAGAGGCACTATCTGAGCGCGGTGCAGGCCCGGCTGGGGGCGCCCTGGCTGCCGGCCTGGGCCGCGGAGGTCTGCCGGGAGTGGAGCGCGATGCTCGATCGATTGCAGCAGGCGCCCGCGGCGGTGCAGACGCGGCTCGACTGGGCCATCAAGCTCGCGCTGTTCAAGGCGCACGCCGCGCGGCAGGGACTGGCGTGGGACAAGCTGCCGGTCTTCTCCGCGGTCGCGGAGGCCATGGGCGGCGATGCGCGTCCGCCGGACCTCGGGCTCACCCGGACGGGGTTCCGGCACTTTCAGCGCCTGCGGGCCGAGCTCTGTGAGATCGACCTGCGCTGCGCGCGCCTGGGCCCGACGGGGATCCTGGCGGCGCTCGATGCGGCCGGCGTGCTGGATCACGGCGCTCCGGGGGTCGGTGACATCGAGCAGGCCGTCCACGACGCGCCAGCCGACACGCGGGCGCACGCGCGGGCGGCGGCCATTCGCGCGGCGCCTCCGCGGTGCGACTGGTGGTGCACGTGGGAGCGCATCGAGGACCTGGGGGAGCGGCGTATTCTGCCGCTGGAGGACCCCTTCGCTGCCTCGGCCGAGTGGACGCCCCTCCCGTCCGGCGGACCGGGGCGCGATCCGGCGCCGGCGGAAAGCGCCCGCCTGCTCCACGAGATGGAGTTCTCTCGGATGTTGCAGAGGCTGCACGGTCGGGAGGTCGTTACACGGGCACGATCGGCCGCAAGTAGGCCGTGAGCATCCCGGGCCCGGCATCGCCGTGGGCGCAGTCGTGGAGCCACTTGGCGCCCAGGCGGCGCAGCGCGGCCCCATCGGGCTGCGGGAGATCTGAGGGGACGCCGACCTGGCCCAGGGCCTGCTCGATCGCGCCGGTGTAGCCATAGAAGTCGACGGCCTCACGGAAGCTCAGCGCCGCCATGCGGAAGCGAGCGGCGTACGCCGGCCGCACGCGCGCGCTCCACAACCGCGCGATGTCCCGCAGCATGTGATCCGGCAGCTCCTTGCGGTTGGCGTCGCGCACCGTTCCGTACTCCCGCACGGTCCACGAGGCGATCTTCTTGGAGTGGATCTTGCGGTACTCGTTGGAGCGATAGGCGGCTTCGATCGCATCCGGAGCGGGCGCGGACCCCGTCAGCCGGCGCAGGAGGTCGGCGGTCAGCTCGAAGGGGCGCTGAACCAGCTCTTCGTACTTGACCAGAATCACGCGCGCATGGTCGCGGTAGGGGTGCACCATCGCGACGTCCAGCAGCCACGTCAGCAGGGAAACGTACGGCGCGAAGCCCCGCTTGAGGAGCGAGGGATAGATGTGCAGGGGATTGCGCGTGATGTGGATGAAACGGCCCTCGGGAAACGCGGTCAGGAACTCCCCGATGGCGTTGATGTTCTCGGGCGTCTTCTCGAACAGGAGCGCCTGCTGGCTCTTGCCCCGCAGGGCCTTGTAGTAGCCGGCAAACCGCGCGGTGAATTCGCTCAGATCATGGGACTCGCGGACCATGCGCGTGTAGTTCTCGCGGTTCAGCCCGAAGCTGTAGAGCCGGTCGAAATTGAGCCCGATGCGCCAGCGGTGGATCGACCCGGAGGACGAGGTGGCGCCCACGTTCCGGCGGTAGCGATCGAAGTCGTAGAGCTTGCGATTGGAAAAGAGGTTGAGCTCGGGGCCGCAGACCGAGTCGGGGGTGCTATCGAGGAGGTCGGCGAGAAACGTGCTGCCGGCGCTGGGCGCATTGCCGATGACGCAAATCATCTCCGATTCCCTTGCCTCGCGCGGTCGAGGCGAGCGACCCCTCGCGCGGTCGAGGCGCGTGGCCCCTCCCGCGGTCGTTGCGCTTGGCCGCTCCCGTGGCGACCCTCATCTTCGCCCGCTCCCCGGCTGCCTTGCGAGAAGCCTGCCTGTGAAGTACGCTGCGGCACGGTAGGCAGGGTCCCCAGTGGCTGTCAAGAGGCAGAGACGCACATGACCCACGCTTTGTTGGCGCACATCGCTTGCCCCCACTGCTGGGGCAGCCTGGAACTGACGACGCTGGCCGAGCGCGACGGCGCGACAGAATCGGGCTACCTGACCTGCGGCGATTGCCGGCAGCTCTACCCCATCATCGAGCGCGTGCCGCGGCTCGTTCCGGACGCCCTCGTTCACTACTACGGGTTCTTCGACCAACAGCGCTCGGGCATCCCGGCCGAGCTCTGGGAGCACAACTTCACGCCCGCCAATCTCGAGCGGGCGGGGCGGTCGCTCCGCAAGCAGAAGCGCACGCAGGCCAGCTTCTCCAAGGAATGGAGCTTCCAGCCCGACAGCGAGAAGACCTGGGGCTTCGAGCCCCGCGAGCGCCTCGAGCACGTGCTCCGCGGCTCGCTCGAGATGAGCCCCGAGTCGTGCCAGGGCAAGACGATCGTGGACGCGGGTTGCGGGAATGGGATCCTGACCTCACTTCTCGGGGAGCGCTTCGAGACGGCCATCGGTTTCGATCTCGGCGACAGCGTGGTCTACGCCCAGCGCCGCAACTCACGCGCCAACGTCCACTTCGTCCAGGGCGACCTGATGCATCCGCCGTTCCGTGGATCCTGCGCCGACGTCTTGATCTCGCTCGGCGTCATTCACCACACCCCCAATACCGAGCTGGCCTTCTCGTGCCTCGCGCACCTGGTTGCGCCCGGCGGCCGGATGTATGTGTGGTTATACAAGCCGGAACCCGACTTACACCATCAGACCATGCTGGCCCTGCGACAGGTTTTCAAACGGCTGCCGCCCGGCCTGAGCGCGGCGTTCTTCCGGGTCACCTTCGTCCCGGCCGCGCTCCTGAAGCGACGTATCAAGAATGCCCTCCATCCTGGGAAGGAAAAGGAGCAATCCGTGCAGGAGCAGCTCATCCACTTCATGGACGGGCTCACCTGCCAGTACCGGTTCGAGCACATTCCCGAGGAGGCGGCTGTCTGGTTTCACAAGCGCGGCTTCACGAATGTGCGCGTTCCCGTCTCCTACTATCTGGGCTTCGGGATCTACGGCGACCGGACGCGGTAGTCCTCAGCGTGTGTCGCGGGTCACGAGGCGCCGCACGGATACATAGACCATCACGTTGCAGACGATGTAATACAGGCTCATCGATAGACTCGAGGCCCACAGCATCAGGACAGGATCGCGCCGCAGGGCGTACATCGAGCCGAATCTCAAGATGATCGACGCGATGCGCAGGTAGAGAATGATCTCCTGGCGCCCGATGACCGAGTAGGTTGTCCCAATGGGCGCGTTGATGAAGCCGAAGTAGATCCCGAAGACGATGATCTGGATGTACGTGCCCGACGCGGCCCACTGCGCGCCCAGGAAGAGCTTCACCAGCGGTGGCGCGGCAAGGAGGGCCAGCACCAGCGGCCCGAGACCCACCAGCGCCAGGCGGCGGATCGTCACGAGGTAGACGCGCAGCAGACGAGCCGGGCTGCGATGGTAGGCGTCGGAGGCCTCCTGGAAGTAGACCTGGCCGACGGAGGTCTGGATCAGATTCATCGGCGTGGTCAGGAGCCGGTGGGCCATGGCGTAGTAGCCGACGATCTGAGCCCCGTAGTAGGCCGAGAACATGAACACGGGCAGCTCGAGCGTGAGCTGCTGCAAGAACATCGAGACTGTGCTGATCAGCGGGAACTGGCGGTGTTTCCAGGCGAAGAGCCGCAGCCAGCGGCGGTGGATGCGGTAGCGGTGAATGCGCGCCCGGTGGAGGATCGCCACGGCGGGCGCGAGGCAGCCCAGCGTGTAGCTGCCGAAGAGGCCCAGGAAGCTCGGGTGGGCGATGCCGGCCCCGATCGAGCCGGCTTGCGTGACGACGCCCTGCACGACGTTGTTGCGGGCGAGATCCCCGTACTGCTTCTCGCGGACTTGCAGGTAGCGCGCCCCCTGGAGCAGCCCCGTGGCGAAGATGGCCGCGACGACGAGCTGCGCGTAGGGGACCAGATCGTCCGCCTTGAACAGGCGCAGCAGCGGGCCGCCCAGCACCGCGAAGAGCCCGCTCGTCACGATGGTCGTCGCGACCAGCGACAGCAAGGTGAGCACGACCAGATGCTCGGCCTCGCGGCGGTGGCGGGGCAGCACGATGGCCATCTCGTACTTGAGGGTGCTCACGATCGAGAAGGTCATCGACACCGACAGCAGGAGCTGGAAGAGGCCGATGTCCTCCGGGGCGTAGAGCCGCGTCAGGACCGGCAGGGCCAGGAACGTGATCAGGTTCTTGAGCGACGTGCCGTAGAAGAGCTTGAGCACGTTGCGGGCGTACGCCGATCCCAGCCCCGGAACGAGCCAGCTCCAGCGGCCCGGCAGCCTCGCCATCGCGCCTCCCCGTCGCTCCTACCCATCGCCTCCGCGCGTCGCCCGCGCGTCGCCCGCGTGTCGCCCGCGCGTCGCCCGCTTGTAGCGCGCGTGCAGCCCGGGCGTCACCCGGGAATTGCCCGACGGTACGGACCGGCGCGGGCGCCTGTCAATCGGCGGGCGCGGGTTGCCCCTATGAGGCGCCGCCCCGGTGTGGTACTGCTCAGTGGCCGCGGGGAGATCCGTGGCCGCGGTGAGGCCCGGCGCCGTCTCGCGCCGGCTCCCAAGGGAGAGGGAGTCGCGGTGAGAGCCGTTTTCGCCTTCCAGGACCGTAGGTTCGCTGACGCCATCGGCTACGCGGCCGAGTTGCTGTTGGGGGCGCTCGAACTGGATGTGCGCTGCGTTCCCTATGAGAGCCTGTCCACCGGCCCGGCGGCGGGCTCGCCCATCGGCCCAGTCCCCGATCTGCTGGTCTCGTATGGCCGAGAGCTGCCGCCGGCCCCCGAGTCGGCCGGCCGCCCGCACCTCCACTTCGCGGCCAGCGGCCTCTTCGGGCCGGGCTTCCTGTGCCCCTGCTCGCTTCCCTCCGCGGCGCCCGTCGTGCACGAGGGGGTGCCGGTCATCTTCGTGGGCCCGGGGAACGGCGGGGAGCAAGGCGAGGAGCGGGCGTGCCCGGCGGAGCAGGCGAGCGGCGAGGAGCGGGCGCCCCAGGGCGGGCTGTTGATGCGCCAGGGGCGGCTTCTCGTCACCGGGCTCGATCTGATCGCCTCGACGCTCTTCCTGGCCAGCCGCTACGAGGAGTTTCTGCGCCCCGAGCGCGACGAGTTCGGACGCTTCGAGACCCGCAGCGCCTATACCTACCGGCACGGCTACGGCCAGCGCCCGCTCGTCGAGGAGTATGTGGGTCTCCTTCAGGGCTGGTTGCGGGAGCTGGGCATGCCGGTCGCGCGCCGGCGCACGCTGGGCGAGCACAAGTTCGCGATCGCCCTGACGCACGACCTCGACCAGCTCACGCGCGGCTGGATCGAAGCGGCCTACCACGAGGTGAAGCAAGTCCACCGGTTGCACAAGTCGGTGTATAACATCTCGAGGCTGATCTGGGACAAACTCCGAGGTCGCGATCCATACTGGAGCTTCGACGCCATGCTGGGACTCGAAGAGCGGCACGGCGTTCGCTCCAGCCTCTACTTCCTCTCCCGCACCGGCCAGCCCAAGGATGCGCGCTACGACTGGCACCAGGAGCGCTTCGCTCCGCTGTTCAAGCGCCTGCGCGAGGGCGGCTGGGAGATCGGGCTGCACGCGAGCTACGATTCGGGCGCCGACGAGCGCATGCTGGCCGACCAGAAGCGCCGCTTGGAAGATGTCTCGCACGGTCCGGTGGCGGGTGTGCGCCAGCACTATCTGCGATTTCTTGTACAGGATGGGTGGCGCCGCCAGCAGGAGGCCGGATTCCTGTACGACACGACGCTGGGGTTCGCCGACGATGTCGGTTTCCGCGGCGGGATGGCGCGACCCTTCCAGCCGTTCGATCTCATCGCTCGACGCCGGTTGGATCTCTGGGAGCTGCCGCTGGTGATCATGGATCAAACGTTCCGCAGCTACCTGGGGCTGTCCGTCGATCGGACGTGGGAGCGCATCCAGCCCACGCTGGAGCAGGTCAAGGCGCACGGCGGCGCCGCCGCGATCCTCTGGCACAACACCTTCTTCGCGGGGTACAAGTTCGCGGGCTACGAACGGGTGTATGCGCAGATCATCGACTGGGTGAAGGCCAACGGAGGCGTGTGCACGACGGCGCAGGAGATTGTCTCGCGGTGGGCCAGAAGCTGACACGCGCGCTCCTCGGAGCGGCCGCGCTCGCCGGGGCGGCGCTGGCGCTGGCCGCCGGCTGCCAGCGCGGCGCGGTCAAGCCTCCGGCGCCCCCGACGCCGTGGGCCGAGGAGCTCCCCTCGCCGCCGGCGCCGGCGCCCGGATGTCCGTCGCTCTGGGGTGTCCCACAGGAAGGCGGGACGATCCGACTGGCCCTGCAGGAGCCCGTGGATCCGACGCATGCCCCGGTGCCGGTCAACGACGCCGAGCGCATCATCTTCCGCCAGACCTACGAGACCCTGATCCAGGCCGACCGGTGCGGGAACCTCCATCCGGGCCTGGCGGCCCGCTGGCGCACCGCCGACGGCGGGTGGCACTGGGAGTTCGAGTTGCGCGATGAGGCCCGCTTCTGGGATGGCACGCCGCTCGACCGCGGCGCGGTGCGGCGCGCGTGGGCGGCGCAGAGGCGCAAGGCCGGCGCAGA
This sequence comes from uncultured bacterium, assembly GCA_964603725.1. Lineage (GTDB taxonomy): Bacteria > Eisenbacteria > RBG-16-71-46 > CAIMUX01 > WJJG01 > CAZDKK01. Next base: position 95,379 of record CAZRWW010000004.1, on the reverse strand, counting down.
AGAGACCCGCTTCCCCTGGAGCTGGATCGCCTCGGTCTCCGAGCTGAACCCCGATCCGCGGGTTCTGACGGTCGCGCTGACCGCCGCGTTGCCGACCCCCGACCTGTTTCTGTGTCCCGCGCTGGCGGTGGCGCTCGACGATGGGTCATCGTCCTGGCCGCTGGGCTCCGGACCCTATCGCCCGGAGGCCGCGCACGGAGCAGCGCGGCAGGAACGCGTCGCGGCGGGCCAGCGGAGGGTGCTCAGCCTCGTGCTGCACCCCTATCACCCGGCCGGACAGGCGGGCGAGTGCCCCACTTGGCCGGAGGCGCTGGCGCCCTCGAGCACGGGGCTGCCGGGGGTGCTGCTCGCCGAAGTCTCGCCCGGGGCCGATCCGCGGGATCTGCTGGCGCAGGGCGCGGACGTGGTCTGGATGCGCAGCCAGCGCGAGATCGAGTACGCGCGGCTCATGCGCTCCTACGCCGTGACCGCGCTGCCGTGGGACCGCATCTATGCGTTGGCCGCCGAGCCGTCCGGGCGCGATCGGCCCTGGTCGGTCGAGATCTCGCGAGAGCACCTGGCCGCCGACGCGATGGACTCCGACGCGCGCGCCGCCGGTGCGCTGGCCTTCGCGCGCGTCGCTGCCGCCGCTGGCGATGCTGCCGGCGGCTCCGCCGGAGACTGCGCCGCATACAGCCTCCCGCCCCGGATCCGCGAGTCGCCCGAACTGGTGCGGGATGCGGGGGCGCCGGGCGCATCGCGCGAGCAATTGCTCTTCGATGGCGACGATCTCGACGCAGAGCGGCTCGCGGGACGCCTCATCGCCCTGGATGGAAGCGCGCGCCTCGATATGGGGCTGGCCCGAGTGACGCCGGTCGCCGGCGACGTCCTGCGCGCGGAGTGCCGTCGCCCCGGGGCTCCCCCCTGCCTCGTGCGACTGGCGCGCGCGGTTCCCGATCCGTGCCTCGAGGAGCTGGCCCTGTGGCCCTGGGGTGCCCGGCGCGCGCTCGCCCCGCTCGTCGCCGTGCGGCCTTATCTCGTGACCCGCCGCGGCCTGGGCGGCGTGGAGATAGCCTGGGACGGCACGCCGCTCTTCGCGGCCGCCGGGTGGGGCGCCCCCGATCGCGATGAAGGAGACGAGCCGTGACGCTGCGCGCGCGTGTGCTGATCTCCTCGGCGATCCTGGTGTTGCTGCCGCTCGCCATACTGGCCGCCCTGATCCGCGCGCAGATCAGCACGCTCGTGACCAGGCAGTTCGAGGAGCGTCTGAGCGCGCTCGAAATCGCGACGGCCGAGGAACTGGCCGCCCGGGACCGGTTCGTGCGCGAGCGGCTGGCTGCGTTGCGGCGCACGCTGACCGATGACAACCGCTTCCGGCAGGCCCTCCAGGAGGGCGAGGGGGCCGCCCGCGCTTACCTGCTCGATCACGGCGAACGCGTCATGCCGGTGCTCGGCCTGGCGGCGCTGCAGATCCGCGACGCCGACGGCACCGTCCTGACGTCCGGGCATTTCCGCGGCGAGCACGGTCGGAGCGACACCGAGTTGTACAAGCTGATCCGCGGCGCGTCCGGACGTGAACCGGTCCCGGTCATGGGACGGGTTCGCACGGCGACCGCGCCGTTTCTGGCGCTCCTGGCCACGGACTCGCTCGCGATGGGCGGCCGCCGGCTGTGCCTGGTCGGAGGCATGCGGATTGATGAGCAGTTCCTGCGCGCGCTCGCCGGGCGCGAGGGGGGCGCGGTCTCGCTCATCGTGCCCGGACAGGGGGCGCCCGGGGAGGCCTTGGCGACCGAGGTGCTGTCCTCCGACGACGGACTGCGCCGGCAACTCGGCGAGGCCCCTGGCGCTCTCGCGGCGCGGGAACCGATCCTGCCGGACGTCGCCGGCCATCTCGCGCGCGGCTGGGAATCACCGTTCATCCTGGCCGCGAGTCCGCGCGCGGCGCAGGGTGGCAGCGCCGCGGGCCGAGCGGGCGCGGCGCTGTGGGTCGTCAGCCAACCGCGCGCGCCACTGGTCGCGCTGCAGCGCAGCCTGGATCGGTGGCTGCTCATCGTGCTGCTCGCCTCGGCCGGCGGGATGCTCGCGGTGGCAGCCTGGCTGTCCGCGCGCGTCACGCGGCCGCTGGCGGAACTGGCCCGCACGACCGCGGCGATCGATCTCGACCACCTGCAGATCGGCTTCGAGACGCGCCGCCGCGACGAGGTCGGCGCGCTGGCCCGGCTCCTGGCGGCGATGACCGAGCGGCTGCGGGGCAGCGCCGAGCGACTGCGCGAGGCCGAGCGGCGCGCCACCCTGGGCGAGATGGCCCGCCAGGTCAACCATGACATCCGCAATGGGCTTGCGCCGATCCGCAACATCCTGCGGCACATGGCCCAGATCGCCGCGGAGTCTCCCGAGCGATCAGCGGCGGTCTTCACGGAACGCCGCCCCGCGCTGGAGTCGAGCGTGGCCTACCTCGAATCGTTGGCCGACAACTACGCGCGCATCTCCGTCCGTCCCACCCTCGAGCTGTGCGATCTGGGAGCCGTGGCGCGCGACGTCGCGCAAGGCCTGAGCGATCGCGGCGGGGTGACGGTGCGCGCGATCGTCGCCCCCGGGCTGGCGGCGGTCGAGGCAGACCCCATCGGATTGCGTCGCATCGTCGAGAACCTGGTCCGCAACGCCTGCGAAAGTCTGACCGGGCGCGAGGCGTCCGGAGGAGGCGCGACCGGTGGGAGCGGCGAGCGGGCGGGCGAAGTGCGCGGCGAGCGGGCGGGCGAAGTGCGCGGCGAGCGGGCGGGCGAAGTGCGGGTGCTGGTCGACAACGCCACCGATGAGGAAGGCCAGCTCGGCGTGCGTTTGGTGGTGAGCGACAACGGTCCCGGGATCTCGCGCGAGGCGCTGAGCAAGATCTTCCAGGACTTCTACACGACCAAACAGCGGGGCGCCGGGCTGGGACTGAGCATCGTCCGTCGTCTGGTCGCCGATTTCCGCGGCCGCGTGCGCGCGGACAGCGTCGCGGGGGAGGGGGCCACATTCACCGTGTGGCTGCCGGCGGCGGTGGAGGGCCGAGGAGATCCGCGAAGCGGGCCGCCGGCCGCGGAGCCCGGACGAGAAGAGACCACGGGAGAGGACCAGGGAGCATGGCGCAGATCCTGATCGTTGATGACGTGCCGGCGATGCGCGAGCAGTACGCCTACGACCTTGGCCGGTTGGGCAGCCACCAGACGCTGACAGCCGATTCGGGCGAGCAGGCACTGGAGATCGTGCGGCGCGAGCCCGTCGACTGCATCGTGCTCGATCTGGAGATGCCGGGCCTGGACGGCTTCGACGTGCTGCGCGAGCTGCACAAGAGCGGCATCGCGATCCCGGTCATCGTCTACACGGGGACCGGCAACTACGAACGCTGTGTGCGGGCGGTGAAGCTGGGCGCCTACAACTTCATCGACAAGAGCGAGCCCATGGAGCGCGTGGTGCGCGAGATCGAGAACGCGCTCGAGCGCCATCGGTTGATCGGCGAGGTCGGGGCGCTCCGGCAGCGCCTCGGCGACGGCAGCCCGCTCCTCGGTGAGAGCCGCGCCATGCGCGAGCTCAAGGCGGCGATCGCGCGCCTGGCGGCGATCCCGAGCGGCGTCCTCATCACGGGCGAGAGCGGCAGCGGCAAGGAGCTCGTCGCGCGCGAGCTGCACCGGCTCGGCCCGCGCGCCGCCGGTCCCTTCACGCCGGTCAACTGCGCCGCCCTGCCCGAGAACCTCGTCGAGAGCGAGCTCTTCGGTCACGAGGCTGGGGCTTTCACGGGCGCCACGCGCCTGCGCAAGGGCGCCTTCGAGGCCGCGGCCGGCGGCACGCTCTTCTTGGACGAGATCGGGGAGCTGCCTCTGCCGGTGCAGGCCAAGCTGCTGCGCGTGCTCGAGGATCTCAAGATCAATCGGCTCGGGGGCGCGCGCGAGCTGCCGGTCGACGTGCGCGTGATCGCGGCGTCGAACCGCGACCTCGAGCGCGAGATCGCGGCCGGCCGGTTCCGCGAAGACCTCTACTATCGCCTGAACGTTCACGTGTTGCGCGTGCCGCCGCTGCGCGAGCGCGCGGAGGATGTTCCAGGGCTGCTGGCGCACTTTCTCGCGGAGACGGCGCGACGCTTCGGCGGGCGGCCCAAGCGGGTGAGTCCGGAGGTCGTCGCCCAGTTGCGCGCGTACGAGTGGCGGCGCAACAACGTGCGCGAGCTGCGTAACGTCATCGAGCGGATGGTGATCGCCTGCGACGGTGAGCTGATCGACAGCGAGCATGTGCCGGCCGAAATCCGGAGCGCCAGCCGCGGGCTGGCGGAGCCGGAGGGGCATGGGGCGCCCGCCGGGGGAACGCTCCGGGACCGCAAGGACGCCGCCGAGAGGGAGATCATCCTGGCGGCACTGGAGCGCAACCGCTGGGGCATCACGCGCACCGCGGCGGAGCTCGGTCTGGCCGATCACTCGAGTCTGCTCAAGATAATGCGACGACTGGGGATAGCGAAGCCGGACTGAGACGGACGCCCGGGCTGTCCTGAGAGCCCACGCGCTGCCGGCTGGTCTCCTTGGGCTCGCCTCTATGTGTCCGTTTCCACTCTGTGGCCAGATGTACAGGTAATTATGGCCGTATTGTGGCCAAAAATACATGTACTTTCAGCCTCAACACATAAACCCTATGTGACGTGGGCGCCCCAGCCGGCACTTCGCGCCAGCGCCCAGGCGCATGGGCCCTCTCCGGCACCCCCCGGCCAGCCCCCTGAAAGTCCCCTGGTTTGCCTATCCGTCGAGATTCCGTAGAGATTCTTCAAGTGTATCACTTGACATATACACCCCACTTGCCGTAGATTGACCGTAGCAGTGTATTACGAAACTAAGTCACCTTGGTCTGCGTAATGGGACTGAGGTTGATCGAAGGAGGTGGGCGATGACACGGCTGATGGCAACACTGAGCGGGGTGGTCGTGGCGGCGCTGCTGCTGTGGGCGCCCGGGGCCGCCGCGCACGTTGACGACGCGGCCGCCAGCGCGCCGCAGCCATGCCTGCGTGCGATTGTCAGCGTCGGCGCGTTCCACGGGCGCACGATCGAGGTCACAATCGGTCTGGGCGGCTGGCTCGGCGCCCCGCCCCTCAAGGCCCCGGCGTGGCCGTCTCTGACGAGAGGCGAGGACCCGCTCTGGAAGACCGCGGCCGCGATCCGGCGGCGCGCTCTCGAGCGACTGGCCGATCTCATCTTCCGCAGGAAGATCAACTAGCTCACCTGACAACGGAGCGCCGGCGCGCGCGGACTCGCCGGCGGAGGAGATGCGACGGATGCTGATCCTGGTCGACCTACACAGCGGCGTACCGGTCTACCGGCAGCTCATGGATCAGGTCAAGTTCCACATCGCCAGCGGCCTGCTGAAGCCGGGCGATGAGCTGCCGTCGACGCGCGCGCTGTCCGCCGAGCTAGGACTCAATCCGATGACCATCAGCAAAGCGTACAGCTATCTGGAGCGCGAGGAGGTCATCGAGCGTCGCCCGGGCAGGCCGCACGTGGTCAGGGCCGTGTCGGAGGATGTGTCGCACTGGCGCAAGCGCCAACAGCTTCGCGAGAGCCTCGCGGCTTCCGTCACCATCGCGCGGCAGCTGGGGATCGCGGATGAAGAGGCGCTGCGCGTCCTTGCAGACCTGCTGGCCGAGGGTGACCGGCGCCCGCCGTCCCGGGGCGAGGAAGGAGAACAGCAGTGACGGTGCTCGAGTTCAATGAGGTCCATCGCGCGTACAAGCGCGGCGTCGATGTGCTGGCCGGCGTCGACTTCTCGGTCGCGGCGGGCGAGGTGGTGGGCCTGCTGGGACGCAATGGCGCCGGCAAGACGACGTTGATCCGCATAGCCATGGGCTTGATCGAAGCGCAGGCCGGCACGGTGCGCGTCTTCGGGTTCGATCCGCGTCAGCAGCCGGTGGAAGTCAAACGCCGGATCGGCTATGTCTCCGAGGATCAGATCCTGCCCTCGTTTCTGCGCGTGGCGGAGGTGATCGCGCTGCATCGTGACCTGTTTCCCGACTGGGACGAGGCGATGGCCGCAGACCTCGTGGGTCGCTTCGAGCTGCCGCTCGGCGAGCGCGTCGGCAAGCTGAGCAAGGGCCAGGCGCGCCAGGTGGCGCTGTTGTGCGCGGTCAGTCACCGGCCCCAGCTGCTCATCCTCGACGAGCCGGCCGGCGGGCTCGACCCCGCGGCCCGCCGGGAGTTCCTGGAGACGTCGATCCGGCTGCTCAACGAGGCCGGGTCCGCGATCCTCTTTTCGTCGCACTATATGACGGACGTCGAGCGCATGGCCGGCCGCGTCGTCCTGCTGCACGACGGCCGCGCCCTGCTCGACAACGAGCTGGACGAACTGCGCGAGGCGTTCTCCGTCGCGCTGGTGCCGGGCGGCGCGGGTGCCGACCGCAGCCGCGTGCGCGCCCTGCCGGGCTGCCTCGGCGTGCGCGACCGCAGCGATGCCTTGCACGCCGTATTCCGACTCGGGCCGCGTGAAGCCGGCGAGGTGATCGAGCAGAGGCTGGGCGTGAGGGGCAGCAAGTGCCGCAGCGTTGGGCTCGAGGAGATGTTCATCGAACTGGTGGGAGGCCAGGGATGATCGCTGCCCTGATACGCCGTGATCCGATCCTGCGGCCGCTGTGGGCGTGGCTGCTGCTGATTCTCATCAGTCTCCAGTTCACGCTCGTGATTCGCGGGTCGGCCACGTGGGCCGCGAGCCGCCCAGTGGGGGCGCCGACCGGATTCCTCGTGTCGTTGCTGGCGATCTGGGTGCCGCTGGCGCTGTTTCAGCTCATGGCCGGGCGCACACCCCGAGGTTCGCGGCTCGACCTGGCGTTGCCGGTGACGGGCGGGACGCTGTGGACGGCGCATCTGCTCGTCTACCTCGGCGCGGGCCTCGTGATCGCCACCGCCTGCGCGCTGCTCGACGCCGGCGGAGCCCTCCTGCTCGCGCACGTGCGTGTCTATCCGGTTCCGCCCTCCCGAAGCCTGTGGCTGCTTCCGCACGCGTTGGGCTGGTTCGCGGTCACCGCGGTTCTGGCGAACGCCAGGCGTCGCGACCTGCTGCAGCCCGATACCTCGTGGCGCTACTTCGCGCAGATGCTCGGGCTCCAGCTCATGGGCCTTGCACTCCTGTGGTGGCTGGGACGCTGGCCGCCTGTGTTCGCGCTCGTGCCGCTGCTGGCGGCCGCGGCGCTGGCGGCGCATCTGGCCCGGGGCGTCCCCGCGGCGCTGAGCGAGATCGCGCGCGAGCCCCAGGCGCTTCGCGCGGCGCCGGCCAGCGCGACGGCAGCGCCGGTGGCCGCGAGTCGCCTGCTCCGCATGCGCACGATCTGGCTGACGCTTTTCGGCCCGCTCCTGCCGTGGGTCCAGTTCGCTCCGGTGCTCATCTTCGGGTGGCTCTGCTCGGGCCACCTGCAGGAACAGGATGGCAGTCCCGACAGCCGCGGCGCCTTCGCCTTCCTGGCCGCGGTCGTGTTCCTTACGGCTGTCCTGCCCGCGCTCAGGCGGCTGCCCATGCTGGACGCGTTGCCGATCTCCCGGCGCGCGATCTTCCCCGCGTTGGCCTTGCCCAGCCTGCTGGTCTTCGCGACCGGCTATGGGATCGGTCGGGCGGGGTCGGCGCTCCTGGTCGAACCGCGGGAACGGATCGTCCTCGCGGCAGACCGCGAGGGTCAGCATCACCTGCGGGTGCCGCTGCGGGACTTCGAGATCGCCTGGAACGGGAGACCGCCCATTGCCACATCGCCCTGGGGCGAGACCCATGCCCCGTTGGCGATCCCGATCCAGCCGGGCTTCTCTCCCGTTCTGTACAAGCCCTTCACGACCCCGCCGGGCAGCTCGATCGACTTCGTCGCGCTGCAGATCAGCCGGGCGATGCGGACTATCCACGGCAACGGGCTTTCGCCCGAGGTGATCCGCGACCGCTATCTTGCGCTCGATGACGCCGGGGACGTGGTGGCGTCCGCCGGGGGCCTGACCTTGATGGCGGAGGATCCCGAGTTGCCTGTGCGCGGTTACGGGCCGGTTCTGGCAATCGTCCTGGCGATCACCGGCGTGCCCTATCTCCTGCTGGTCGCGGGGGCTCTGCGAGCGCTGCGTCGCAGGTGCGACGAGGCGGCGCGCCGCACGGTGCTCTGGGTCGCCCTGGCCGCCGCCGTGGGGCTGCAGCTCCTCTACGTCGCGGGCGCGATTGCCGACTGGTGGGACCCTGACATACACTGGGCCGCGGTGCGAGTCTTGGTTCGCCACGCAAGCGCGTATGTGCCGGGGGGCGCGGTCGTCGTCTGGATCGTGACTCTGGCCGTGCTGTGGGTGGCGTACAAGCTTGCCGAGTCGCAGTTTGTCAGGCTCGAGGCGCCGGCGCGTCCGGATACCTCGTTCCGATGGTGGTTGGCGGGTGAAAGATGAGCGGCCGCCGCGGCATCGGGGCAGCTCAGTGGAAACGCGGCGGAAGTGCAAGGGAAGTGCGGCGGGAGTGCAGCTGGAGCACGGCGGAAGTGCAGAGGAAGTGGAGCGGAAGTAAAATGGACGTACAGGGGAGGTCCCGTGGAAGTATCGCGGAGGCAAAGATCATGAACCGTTGCAGGATGTCGCCGCTGGCCCTTCTCGCGTGCGCGGTGATCATCGGGAGCCTGGGCGCCCTCGGGCTGGCCGGCGGCTTTGCGGCCGAGGCCGCGGCCGGGGAGCAGGTCACCGTCGATGGCCAGCTCCACGTGCGCAATAGCGCCCAGCCGTCCGGCGGGCAGGAGACCTGGCGGCTGAAGGAGCAGTGGCGCGTGGGTGGCGAAGAGAGCGAGGTGCTCTTCGGCGTCGTCTCCAGAGTGCTACCGGATAAGGACGGCTCGCTCTACGTGCTCGATCTGCAGCTCTCGCACATCGAGGTCTTCTCCGCCGGGGGTGAGCACCTGCGCACTCTCAGCCGCGAAGGCGAGGGGCCGGGCGAGACGCGGCGCCCGATCGACCTGGTGTGGACGCCCGACGGCAATCTCGGCATCATCCAGGTCTTCCCCGGCAAGCTGATCAAGATCGATCGCCAGGGCCAGCCGCTCGCGTCGGTGAGCTTTGGCGCCGCGGACCCAAGCCAGGGGAATCTGGTCGCGCTCACCGAGGTGGCCGTGCGCGGAAGCGACTTCATCATGGCGGGCACGAACATCGGCGTCACGCCGTCGGGACAGGTGCGCAAGGCCTTCATCGCCAGCTTCACGGCCGAGGGTCAGGAGCGGACCCGGTACTACGAGCACGAGATCAAGTTCGATGCCTCGAACTTGCAGCTCATCGAGAAAGACCAGTACGTCGTGGGCCGCCGCAACTGGGCTTTGGGACCCGACGGACGCATCTACACAGCTCCCTATCGCGACGAGTACAAGCTGCACGTGCACAACGCGGACGGCACCCTGGATCGGATCATCGAGCGCGAGTTCAAGGTCCCCAGGCGCACGGCCGAGGAACTCAAGCGCGTCGAGGACGCCATGCAGGCTGTCGTGGCCCAAGTTCCAGTTCCGGTGAAGACGGAGATCGCCCAGACGAATCAGGCGATCTCGGCCATGTGGGTCGATGCCACCGGACAGCTCTGGGTCCAGCATGCCGCGAGCCATCTCGACCAGCCGGCGGGCGTCATGCTGACCTATGATGTCTTCGATCCGCAGGGCAACTTCACGCGCCAGGTGTCGATCGCGGGCGGAGGCAATGGGGAGCGTGATCTGCTGCGGATCCTGGACGACGGCCGCGCGGTGCTGATCAGCGGCCTGCAGGATGCGGCGCTGGCGATGCAGGGTGGGACGGCCGCCGACGAGGATGCGGAGCCGCTGGCGGTGGTGGTGTACAAGATAGAGAAGTAGACGGGTCAACGAGAGAGGCGATCATCGGCGTGGACACCCCAAGCAAGCAGCGCAACGACACCGCTCCTGCCGGCGTCAATACCGCCGAGCTCCGCTTCTACGCCGAGCTCAACGACTTCCTCCCACCCGCACAGCGCTTTGCAGGGATCACCTACGCCTTCAATGGTACCCCGTCGGTCAAGGACGTCATCGAAGCCCTCGGCGTGCCGCATCCCGAGGTCGATCTCATCCTCGCCAACGGCGTCTCGGTGGGGTTCGGGTACCACCTGGCGCCGGGCGACCGCATCGCGGTGTATCCGGTGTTTGAAGGCCTCGACATCACCCCGATCGTGCGACTCCGCGAGCGTCCTCTGCGAAATCCCGCTTTCGTGGCCGACGGCCATCTGGGCAAGCTCACCCGCCGCCTGCGCATGCTGGGATTCGATGTGCTCTACCACCGCAACTTCGAGGACATCGAGATCGTTCGCGCTTCAGTGCAGGAGCGCCGCGCCATCCTCACGCGCGATCGGGGGCTGCTCAAGCACTCGGCGGTGACGCATGGCTACTGGGTGCGCTCCACCAACGCGGCGGAGCAGACGCGCGAGGTTCTCCAGCGCTTCGACCTCTGGCGACAAGTGCAGCCGTTCTCGCGCTGCACGGCCTGCAACGGCGAGGTCGTGGCGGTCGCCAAGGCCGAGATCGAGGACGAGTTGACCCCGCTCACGCGCCGCTACTACGACGAGTTCTTCCGCTGCACGTCCTGCCAGAGAATCTACTGGGAAGGATCGCACTACGAGCGCATGCGGGTCCTGGCCCAGGAGCTGTCCCGGCCTCCGGCGGTACCGAGGGCGCCCGAGCTTCCCCGACCCCCCGCGGCCCCCGGGCCGCCTGCAGTCCCGCGGCCGCCCTCAGTCCCCGGCCCGCCCGTAGTCCCGCGGCCACCCGCGGTTCCGGGACCACCAGAGGTGCCCGGGCCTCCCGCCGTCCCCCGGCCACCCGCGGTGCCTGGGCCCCCCGATGTGCCTGGGCCCCCCGATGTGCCCCGGCCACCCACGGTGCCCGCTCCGCCCGAAGTGCCCCGGCCCCCCGCGGTGCCCGAAACCCCAGAAGTGCCTGCACCGACTTCAGTTCCCGGTCCGCCTATTGTGCCCCGGCCGCCTGAGGTGCCTGGACCACCCGCCGTGCCCGGCCCGGCCGTGGCGCCAACGCCGCCGGCCACGGTGGACCAGGCGTCCGACTGATTGCTGCCCCCCATCGCCATGCCTTCTTCTCAACGAAGCTCTTGACAGGATGATACTGTTAAAATATCATAGTGATATCATAACCTTGGGCCGGCGGGCGCAAGACGCTGGAGGAGGCCCCGATGCAAACTCAGCACGCCATCACCGCCCTCGTGGCGTTTCTCTTCGGCATCTTCTGCGCCGGCAGGGCTCAGCTGACACGTCGCAGCGCGTGGGAGTGGTTCTTCTTGGGTTTGTGCCCGGCCCCCATCGCGGGGGCCGCTAACCATGCCGGCTCGCCAGGCAACGCCGAGCCGGCCGGTCTCGCAAGCACGGGAGGTCCTTCATGATCAAGGAGAAGCTCATCCGCACCGCATCTGGATACGGCATGTTGTTTCTGCTCCTCGTCGCCCTCGTCGTGGGCGGCCTGATGTTCGTGCTGTCCATTGTCGGCGCGAATGTGCCGCTGATCATCCTCGGCCTGGTGATTCTGATCTTCGCCTTCATCATGCTGGGCGGCCTCTTCGTGGTGAACCCGAACGAGGGCCGCGTGGTCCAGCTCTTCGGCAAGTACGTCGGCACCGCCAAACAGCCGGGCCTGCGCTGGGTCAATCCCTTCACCACGCGCCGCCGGGTGTCCATGCGGGTGCGCAACTTCGAGAGCGGCAAGCTCAAGGTCAACGATCGCGACGGCAACCCGATCGAAATCGCCGCCGTGGTGGTGTGGAAGGTGGTCGATACTGCCGAGGCGATCTTCGAAGTGGACGACTACGTCAACTTCGTCGAGGTGCAGAGCGAGGCGGCGGTGCGCAACCTGGCGACTTCCTATCCCTACGATGCCCACGTCGACGATGAGGTCTCACTACGCAGCCACACCGCTCAGATTGCCGAACATCTGAAGACCGAGATCCAGGACCGGCTGGACAAGGCCGGGGTCGAGGTCATCGAGGCGCGCATCAGCCACCTGGCCTACGCGCCGGAGATCGCCAGCGCGATGCTTCAGCGCCAGCAGGCGGCGGCCATCATCGCCGCGCGCCAGAAGATCGTCGAGGGCGCCGTGGGGATGGTGCAGATGGCCCTCGAGCAGCTCTCCCAGAACAAGGTCGTCGAGCTCGACGAGGAGCGCAAGGCGGCCATGGTCAGCAACCTGCTGGTCGTCCTGTGCGGGGACCGCGATCCGCACCCGGTGATCAACGCCGGCTCGCTCTATCACTAGACGCGCCCGCTCACCGGCGCGGGGCCGCTCGATGAGAGGGATCGCAACCTGACGCAATCCATCACCACCTGTCACAGGTACGCAACGTGTCCGAGAAGAAGCCCTTTCTGCTGCGTGTGGATCCAACGGTCATGGAGGCGCTCCGGCGCTGGGCCGATGACGACCTGCGCAGTTTGAACGGACAGATCGAGTTCCTCCTCCGCCGGGCGCTCCGCGATGCCGGGCGCCTGGCGGGAAGCGGGGAACGGTATGGAGCGGGTCCACCGCCGCGCGGCCGGGCCAAGGGCACGGGCGCGCGCACGGACACGGACACGGGCGCGGGCGCGAGCACGGACACGGACACGGGCGCGAGCGCGAGCACGGACACGGACACGGTCGCGGGCACGGACGACGACGGATGACCGCGGACTACTACAGCCGCAAGCTGGCGGCCGAGCGCCTGCGCCGGTGCTACGAGCTGGCGACGCCCCGCGTGCGCGCCTACCTCGAGGGCGAGATCCTGCACGTCGACGCGCGCACGCCCCCCGGGTCGCGGTTGCTCGAGCTCGGGTGCGGATACGGGCGTGCGCTGCACCCCCTCGCGCGTGCGGGCCGCCGGATCGTCGGCATCGACACCTCGGTCGAAAGCTTGCTGATGGGCCGCGACAACCTCCGCGACAGGGCCCGCGGCGGCTCACCTGGCGACCCCCCCTTCAATCCCCACCATGTTGCGGTGATCGAGCTGGCCGCGATGAACGCCCTGCACCTGGGCTTTCCCGCCGCCTGCTTCGACGTCGTCGCCTGCATCCAGAACGGCATCTCCGCCTTCCACGTCGATCCGGAGGCGCTCGCGCGCGAGGCGCTGCGCGTGACCCGCCCGGGCGGGCTCGTCCTCTTCTCGAGTTACGCGGACGGATTCTGGGAAGCGCGCCTGGAGTGGTTCCGGATCCAGGCGCGCCATGGCCTCGTCGGGCCGATCGACGAGGCGGCCACCGGCGCCGGCACGATCGTCTGCAAGGACGGCTTCCGCGCAACCACCTTCGGCCCCGACCGCCTCAGAGCCCTCTGCCGAGCCCTGGGCGTGCCCGCCCGCATCGAGGAGGTCGGCGGGGCCAGCGTCTTCTGCGAGATCCATCGCACGCCTTGAGCCGCACGCTCCGGGCCCCTTAGAATCCCTCGGCATCAAGATAGCGGCCGTGTGTGCCGTTCGTTGGCTGCGGATGCCTGCGGGGAGGTGTCATGACCCGGGAACCGATCGACATCGCGGACCTCTGCATCAACGCCCACGACCTGTGGTCGCGCAAGTGGCTGCTGCTGACCGCCGGGGACTTCGAGACCGGAGAATTCAACGCGATGACGGTCGGCTGGGGCAGCCTGGGCGTCATGTGGAACCGGCCCTTCGCGCAGGTCGTCGTGCGTCCGACGCGGCACACGCACGGCTACACTGAGCGCTGGGACTCCTTCACTCTGTGCGCCCTCCCTGAAGAACAGCGCGCGGCGCTCAAGCTGCTCGGCTCGCGCTCCGGGCGCGACGGCGACAAGATCGCCGCGGCGAGGCTCACGCCGATTGCCTCGCGCCGCGTGGGGGCGCCCGGCTACGCGGAGGCGGAGCTGATCCTCGAATGCCGCAAGATCTACTGGGACGATCTCGAGCCCCGGCAGTTCCTGCACCCAGGCATCGAGGAGAACTACCCGCTGAAGGACTACCACCGAATCTACTTCGGCGAGATCGTGGCGATCGCGGGCACGCCCGCGTACCGCCGATCGCCGCCGGCCTGACCGGACGGCGGGAGTTGATGTGATGCCGCCGGACAAGAAGCCGCCGCCCATCTATGTCGTCTCGGGCGCCTCGGGCGCGAGCGCGCAGCAGCTCGTGCACACCGTCCTGGTGCAGTTCCCGCGCGTCCACGTCCCGGTGATCCGCGTCCCGCACGTTCGCACGATGGAGCAGATCAAGAGCGTCGTGGAACAGGCCGACCGGACGGGCGGCATCATCGTGCACACGCTGGTGGACATCGGACTGCGCCACTCACTCGTGCGACTGGGGCGCCAGAGCCGCGTCGCGACGATCGATCTGATGGGTGAGCTGCTCACCCACCTGAGCACCATCCTGCAAGTCGAGCCCGTGGGCCAGCCGGGATTGTACAGGCAGCTTCATCAGGCCTACTTCGAGCGCGTGTCCGCCATCGAGTTTTCGATGGAACACGACGATGGTCGCAATCCCCAGGATCTCCTGAAGGCCGAGGTCATTCTGGTGGGTTTGTCGCGAGTGGGCAAGACGCCCCTGTGCATGTTCCTGGCCGTGCTCGGGTGGAAGGTCGCCAATGTGCCCATCGTGCTCGGGGTCGAGCCGCCCAAGGAGCTCTTCAAGGCCGATCCGCGGCGCGTGATCGCTCTCGATATCAACGTCGACCGCCTGCTCGTCCACCGGCGCAAGCGCGAGGGGAAGATGGGCATGTCGGGCAGCACGGACTACTCCGATCCGGAACGGCTGCGGGAGGAGGTGCGGTACGCCCGCCGGATCTTCGAGCGCGGCGGATTCACGGTCATCGACGTCACCAGCAAGCCCGTGGAATCAGCGGCGGATGAGGTCATCGACCTGATCACGGGACGGCTCAAGGCCAAGTCACGGCGCCGGGAAGCCGAGTAGACGACCAGCCGACCCGTCGAACAGCCGTGCGGCCCAGCGGCCGGCGGTCGGGCGCGAGGCCACGCCGGGTGGGGCGCGGGGATGGGAGGATGAGCGTGCGGGTGGTGCTGGCCAACGGCGAAGGCCGGGTGGGGATGGAGGACGCCATTGCGTCGCTGCGGCGGGACGATGAGACGCTGCAGCCGGACGATGAAGCGCGGGTGCCGGGCGACGCGGCGTTGGAGGCGGTCGAACAGGGGATCCGGCCGGTGGAGGCTGACCCGCGCATCCACTCGGTCGGGCGCGGCGGCCACCCCAACCTGGCCGGCGAGATCGAGTGCGACGCCGCAATCATGAACGGCGCGACCCTCGAGTGCGGCGCCGTGGCGGCGCTGCGCGACCACCTGCACGCGGTGAGCGTGGCCCGCGAAGTGATGCGGCGCCTGCCGCACGTGTTCCTCGTAGGTGAGGGCGCGACGAGGTTCGCGCGCGAGGTCGGGGCCGAGTCGGCCGAGATGCTGACCCCTGAGATGCGCGACCACCATGAGCGCTGGGTCGATGAGCACGTTCCCGCTGACCTTCGCGCGCGGTGGCCCGCGGCCCCGTTGGCCGAGTTCGCGTGGGCCTCGGCGCACCGCCTGCTCTCGGGCGGCACGGTGGTCTATTTGGCGCGCGACGGCGCCGGCAACCTGGCCGCCGCATCCAGCACATCAGGGTGGGCGCGCAAGTACCCCGGCCGCGTCGGGGACACGCCGATCATCGGCGCGGGCATCTACGCCGACAACCGGTACGGCGCCTGCGGCTGCACGCACACGGGCGAGATGATGGTGCGCGCGGGCACCGCGCGCTCAGTCATCCTCTACATGAAGCGCGGGGCCACGGTGACGGAGGCCTGCCACGAGGCCATGGCCGATCTGCGCGCTCTGCGGGGCGGCTACACGAGCGCGGCGATCATCCACGCCATCGACCGCGACGGGCGCCCATGCGTCGTCAGCTCGCACGAGCTCGGGGATGGCGTCGCAGCTTGCTACTGGAACGAGCATGCCGATGAGATCCAGCGCTTGACGCCGGGGGTCGATCCGCTCTGATCGCTGCGCCGGCTCCGGCCAGCCCTGTTGCCCCGGCCAGCCCTGTTGCCCCGGCCAGCCCTGTTGCCCCGGCCAGCCCTGTTGCCCCGGCCAGCCCTGTCACCCCTGCCTCCGCGCCCGTGCGCTCTTCGTGTCCTCACGAACACCTGCGCGGTGTAGGGCGGCACACGACCCACGCCGCTGGAGGCGCCAGCGGACCTTCGGCACCCGGGTGGGCGCGGCCCAAAGCCTTCCCAAGTGCTGAAACCGCAATGCGTTTCCGTCTGGTGCTCGATCGAGTCAGACGCCGCCCCCACCGTGGCGCGCCCCTTGCCTGCCCGCCTTGCCAGGCCGCACCGAACGGCATCCGCCCGCCGGCAGTGCGGGCAAGAGGGGGCGGGGACCGGATCGAAGGAGGTGGATCATGGAACGTGGGTTTCGTCGCGGAGGCATGCAGACCTCGGGGCTCGCCATCTTCACCGTGGTTGTGCTGGCTGCAGTGGGGATCGTGCTCCTGGAAGTGGGCGCGGTCAGGGGCATCGAGGTCGGCCAGGGGGCTTCGGAGGGCAACCGGCCCGCCGTCGACCAGGTCGGCTCGGCGCAGCCGTCGGGGCGACCGTCCTGGCAACCCTACGAATGCACAGCCGCAGGCGACGCTGCCGTCGCCGTGAGCGACCCTGCGCCGGCCACGAGCGACTACGCCTCGGCCGAGTGGCTGTACAACGCCGGGCGCTACGCGGAGGCGACGCAGGCCTTCGCGGTCTACACGCGCGAGCGGCCCGAGAATCCCTGGGGCCACTACATGCTCGGCCTGTCGGCCTGGAAGGCCGGAGAGCTGGTTCAGGGCATCGCGGCGCTGCGCCGGGCCGTGGCGCTCAGTCCGGAGCACGTGAAGAGCTTCGTCAATCTCGCGCGGGTGCTGCTGGAGGCCGGGCGCACTTGGGAGGCGCTCGAGGCGATCACGCAGGCCGATCTGCTGGACCCCGCCGCGCCGAGCGTCCAGCGTGTCCTGGGGCGCTGCTACTACGAGAACAGTCAGCTGGCTGACGCGGAAGCAGCCTACAAGAGGGCGATCGGTCTGGATGCGCGCGACGTCTGGGCGTTCAACAATCTCGGACTGATCTACATCGAGCAAGAGCGGTTCGAAGAGGGGCTCTACGCGCTGGCGAATGCCGCCGTGCTGCGCGATGACATCGTCGAGATCCAGAACAACCTGGGCGTGGCGCTCGAGCGCACCGGTCATCCGCTGGCGGCGACGCTGGCCTATGCGCGCGCGCTAGAGATCGACGGCACCTATGAGAAGGCGCGCGTGAGTCTGGACCGCGTGCAGCCCGTGGCCGAGTCCGTGGACGACACGGAAGTCGACCTGAGGGCGTTGGCGGCGCAGTTCCGCCTGGAGGACGCGGAGCAGCCGCAGGCCGCGGAGGCATCGGACCAGCATCCCGAGGCGGCGCCGGCCAGCGCCGACGGCCGGCTGCACGGTGAGGCGGTTCGCTAGGGGAGCGATCGTGCCGCCCGAGGTCCCGGCTCGAGGAGAGGCTCGCGGGGCGATGCCCGCGAGCCTCTCGACATGCGGGCGCATTCCGCCGGAGCGGGAGTTGGGACCAGGCTGTCAATCCGGAGGCCAGGCGACTAGACTGCTAGACTGCTAGACTGTCTGAAGGGTGAGGATGCCCCCCCCGAGGCCCGCATGCTGACCGCGGGCTGCCACGTGCGGAGGATCGCATGTCGCCGAAGATGCGGATCGCCCAGGCACCGGCCGCGCTGCTCGCTGTGGCGCCGGCGGCGCTGCTCGCCGCCTCGGCCGCGGTGCTGCTCGCCGCGCCGCTCGCCGCCTCGGCGCCCGCCTGGGACGCGCAGTCCCTGGCCGACTACCACCGGGAGCGGCTCACCCAGATCCGCGCCGAGATCGCCGCCCGCGGCTATGACTGGATCCCCGGCCCCACGGCGCTCGATGAGCTGACGCCCGAGGAGTTCGAGGGCCTGCTCGGCGAGATCCCCGATCCCTGGCAGATGCGTCTGGCCGGCCAGGCGGAGCCGCCCTTTCCCATCCGGAGCGACTTGCCCGCGCGCTTCGACTGGCGGGAGATGGGCGGGGTGACGGGAGTGCGCAACCAGGGCAATTGCGGGAGCTGCTGGGACTTCGCGGCCGTCGGCGCGCTCGAGGCGGTGATCAAGATCCACTCGGGCCAGGACCTCGACCTCTCCGAGCAGCAGATCCTCTCTTGCGCGACGCCCGGCACCGGGTGCAACGGCAGCTCGCACCAGACGGCCTGGCTGTACGTGCGCGAGCACGGTCTGGGGGCCGAGGCGTGTATGCCCTATCAGGCCAGTCACGCCATTCCCTGCGCCGAGGCGGGGTGCACGCCGATCGCCTCGGTCCAGCGGTGGGTCAACGTCCCCGACGACGTGGACGCGATCAAGACGGCGGTTCACGAGTACGGCCCCATCGTGACGTCCTTCCACGTGTACAGCGACTTCCGCTATTACACCGGCGGATGCTACCAGCACGCCGGCGACGAGCAGATCAACCATGCCGTCCTCATCGTCGGCTGGGACGACGACCTGTGCGACGGCCAGGGGGCCTGGTTGGTCAAGAACAGCTGGGGCATGGGGTGGGGCCTGGGGGGCTACTTCTACTGCAAGTACGGATCGTGTCGCATTGGCGAAGGCTGCCAACTCGTGTACTACGATCCGGGCACCGACATCGCGTTGCTCTCGACGCGGGTCGCCGACGAGACGACGGGCGACGGCGACGGCTGGCTCGATCCGGGCGAGAGCGCGGAGCTGGCTGTGACGGTGCGCGCCGGTTTCCTCGGGGGAACGCGCACGGGCGTGACCGCGCAGCTTCAGTCCCTCGCGCCCGGCATCACGGTGGTGGACGGCGCGGTCACGCACGGGGCGCTGGCGCCGGGCCAGGCGACCGAGCTCGCCGAGCGCTTCGTCATCAGCGCGGGGTCCCAGACCCTGGTCGGGACCGAGGTCGCCCTGCGGCTCGCCATCAGCGCCGCGGGAGGCTACGCCCAGGCGGACACTCTCACGCTTGTCATCGGCGATGTCCCGGTCCTGGTGGTCGATGACGACCTGGGCGACCAGGCGGACATGTACGTGAGCGCGGCGCTGCGGGACGAGCGCGTCGGCCACCGCGTATGGGACACGAGCGGCCTGGGTGCGCCGCCGGCCACGACGCTGCGGCGCTACCCCGCGGTGGTCTGGCTCACGGGCGTGGCCGGCTTCATGGGCGACGATGACCAGAATGCGATCGTGAGCTACCTGTCGAACGGCGGAGCGCTGCTCGCCTCGGGCCAGGACATCGGCTGGTTTCTGAACGACAACGGCACCGGCGGGACCCGGCTGTTCTATCAGAATTGGCTGCACGCCGACTATCGCGCCGACTGCATCATGGCGGACCACCTCACGGGCGTCGCCGGCGATCCGATCGGCGACGGACTGGCCTTCGACATCGGCGGCGGCGATGGGTCGCGCTCACAGGCCTATCCGAGCTGGATCTCGCCGCGCAGCGGAGCGTCCGCGGTCTGCCAGTACCTGCCGTCCGTCGCGGGCGGCATTCGTTGGGCGGGGGACCACAAGGTCGTCTACTTCGCCTTCGGCATCGAGGCGGTGAACACCGCCGCCGACCGGCGGGCGATTCTCACGCGCAGCCTGGGGTGGCTCATTCCTGAGCACTGCGACTTCCAGTCGCCAGTGGTGAGCGTCGTCGCGCCCAACGGGGGCGAGGTCTGGTGGCCGTGGATGAACGTGACGATCGCCTGGCAGGCCAGTGACAACGTCGGCGTCACGGCGATCGATCTCCTGCTCTCGCGCGATGGCGGTGTCAGCTTCCGCGACACCCTCGCCACAGGGCTGGCCAACAGCGGCAGCTTCGTCTGGCCAGTCCAGGGACCGGCTTCATCCGACTGCCTGATCGAGGCCGTCGCGCGCGATGGCGCCGGCCATGCGAGCAGCGACCAGAGCGACGGGCTCTTCACGATCATCAGCTCATCCACCGATGTCGCGGAGGCGCCGCTCGCGCTCGCCTTGCACGGCGGCCAGCCCAATCCCTTCATCGCAACGACGCGCCTGGCGCTCGATTTGCCCGCGCCATCGCGGGTGACGCTGGACATCTTCGATCTCACCGGCAGGAGTGTCCGCGCCATCCACCGCGGAGAGCTGGCGCCCGGACGGCACGTCTTCGTCTGGAGCGGGGAAGACGACGATGGAGCCGCGCAGCCCGGTGGGCTGTACTTCGCTCGGCTGCGCCAGGAACTGCCCGGCGGCGCGGGGGAGCAGCGCGCGCGGCTGCTGCTTCTGCGCTGAGCGGGTGGGCTCGCGCGGATGGCGCAACGGCGGCGTGTACGAGCGCTCGCGCTGAGATCGAGGAGTCTACGCCGCGTCGACGTGCGAGACCTCATCGGCCAGCGGCAACCGCACATCGAGAACGAAGGACGAGCCGCGTCCGAGAACGCTCTGCACCGTGAGACTGCCGCCCATCATCAGGGTCAGCCGCCGCGCAATCGCCAGCCCGAGGCCGGTGCCGCCGTAGCGGCGGGCGGTTGAGCCATCGACCTGGGTGAAGCTCTCGAAAATCATCTCGAGGTTCTCGGGTGCGATGCCGATGCCGGTATCGATCACCTCGAAGCGCACGCGACACAGGCGACTGTCCGGGTCTGGCGTGAGGCCGACGATCACGCGCACGCCGCCGCGCTCGGTGAACTTGACCGCGTTCGCCACCAGGTTGAGCAGCACCTGGAAGAGGCGGCGCTCGTCGCCCACCACGACCAGCGTGGGATCGCCATTGACCTCGAGGTCGAGGGAGAGGCCTTCCGCGTCGGCGCGGGGCTTTACGGTGGCGACGGTGCGCGCGGCCGTGCGCTCCGGCCGGAAGGGCAGGGGCTGCAGGTCCAGCTTGCCCGACTCGATCTTGGAGAAGTCGAGCACATCGTTGATCAGGGCCAGCAGGTTCTCCCCGCACAGAAGAATGTTGTTGATCCATTCCTGCTGCTGAGTCGATACGTTGGAGACGGCCAGCAGGTCCGCCAGACCGATGATGCCGTTGAGTGGCGTGCGGATCTCATGCGAGACGTTGGCCAGGAATTCGGACTTCACCATGCTGGCGCCCTCGGCCGCCTCTTTGGCGGCCCGCAGCTCGCGCGTGCGGTGCTCGACCATCTTCTCCAGGCCCTCGGCATAGCGCTGCACCTGTTCCTGCGAGCGCTGCAGCCGCTTGTTAGCGGAGGAGAGCTGTCCGTTGGCCGCCTGGATGGAAGCGGCCATCGCGTTGAAGCTCTGCCCGAGCTGGGCGATCTCGTCACGCCCCGCCTCGGGAATGCGCGTGGCGAGATGCCCCTCGGCCAGCGCGTGGGCGCCTTCGGTGAGTCTCTGCAGCCGGCGCGCCACGGTCTCGAAGAGCGCTCGCGCCACCAAGCCCGACACCAACATCGCGACCAGAGCGGCGGCCGTGACCAGCAGGGCGTTCTGGTTCGCCTGCCGGACGAGCGGGGTCGTGTCGAAGGCGACGTAAATCGATCCGATCACGCGCCCGCGGTGCTCGATGGGACGCTCGACGACCATCAGGCGGGCGGTGTCGATCTGCAAGACGCCCGAGCTGTCAGTGGCGCTTGCGGGAAGATGCCGGTCGAAGTGAGCGATCAGGCGACCCTGGCTGTTGAGAATCCAGGCCTGCTCGATGTCCGGCACCGCCCGCAGTGAGGCGAGCGCCTCGTGAACCGCGGCACGGTCGGCGAAGAGGAGCGCCGGGGCGGTGTTCAGCGCCACCAGATCGGTGGCTTGCTCCGCGAGCTGGGCACCGCTCCGGCGCACCATGCGATTCTCGCGATGGACAAAGAAGAGCCCCAGGCCCACGATGACGACCGTCGTGGCCAGCAACGTGAAGCCGATTAGCTTCGTGCGCAACGAGAGGTCTGCGGTTGAGCGGGGGGTGTGCATCGGCGGGGCTCATCCTCTGGGGGTGTCGATCGCCCCTGGAACGATCCGAATGGATTGCTCGCGCGCCAGATTCAAGAGCTTGGAGCTGATCAGCAGTCCGGCCTCCTTTGCCAGTGTCTGGCTGATGTCGAAGCGAACGCGACTTCCTTCGCGGAAGAGCCGGATGATCGCGCCGCTCCGAGGGGCGTCCCACACGCCGACGGTCAGCACCCCGCCCTTGTACGCGGCCAGCAGGTGAGGCAGTTCGGCGGGAACCACGGCCTTGCCCAGAACCAGGATCTGACACTTGCCTGCCACAGATGGCCCGTTGACAGGGATGACAGCGACGACATAGGGAGCACCGAGCCCGGGCTGGTTATCCTGTGCCGCCAGGCGCGACAGCATCTTCAATAGGGCCTCATCGCCGCTCACGCCGATGAACAGCGTGTCACGCGGGGCCGTGCGCCAGTTCACGAAATCCGGGAATCTCAGCAGGAAGGCGGCCTTGATTTCCGCTTCCGTCTCCGCGGTCGCCTGCACATCATCGAAGGCGTCCTCGTAGTGCAAGCGGACGGTGGACGCGAAGGCGGGCGCGGTGACGGGGCGCGGCCCAGCAGCGGAGCCGAGCACTGCCAGAAGCAGGGCCCCCACCGCCCACCGGCCAGCCAGCCGCGTCGGCTCCCGTTTCATGCATGTGCCTCCGCCGTGTGCAGCCCTGAGGCCACACCGATACCCCCCCCCGGCAAGCCGGGGCCGGCGTGTCAATCCTGGAGTCGCTTCCTCTGATTCATCTTCGGCAATTCCACGTACTTCCTGAATCCCCCCGCCGCGGGCAGGTGCCGCAGCGATGCGGACTTCCGCCACTTTGCGGGTGGGCAGCAGCGCGGTACCCGTAACTCTGAATGGAACTTAGGAAGAGCCCCGGAACTGCCGACCCTGTGGGGAGATGGGGGGTGAGCGCTTGTTCGAGAGTCTAGTGGATTCGCGCCGCCGGGCGCGCTCGTTGCGGCGTCCGCTGACGTTCGCCGCGGCGCTCGGCTTGCACGCGGCGACGCTGGGCGTCGTCCTGGGCGTGAGCCATCTGGCGGCGCCGGCTGAAGGCGAGGCGCCTGTTCAGGTCGCCTTTCTCGAGTTCGCGCCGCCCCCGCCGCCGTTGGGGCCCCCGGCGTCCGCCGCCCAGGGTGCTCCCGCCGAGCGGGCGTCCGCGCCTCCAGCGGACACGGCGAGCGAGCCGCTGCCCTCCGAGATTCTGCAGCCGCAGGTAACGCCGGAGCCGATCCCCGTCGAGCGCGTGGCCGAGGCGCCGCCATCCTTTGTGGATGATGGCGCGGCGACCCTCGAGGCGGACGATCCGCAGCGCGGCGAATCGAATGGCGACGCTGGCGATCCTGCGGGCGGCGTGCCGGGGGGCATCGCGGGCGGCGTGCCGGATGGGGCTCCCGGCGGCGTTCCGGGCGGCGTTCCCGGCGGAAGGCCGGGCGGCGTGCTGGGGGGCCGGCTCGGCGGACCGCTGGCGGTGGGCGGCGATGTGTCGGCGCCCGTCGTGATCAGCCGCACGCAACCCGCCTACCCCGCGTCGGCGCGTCACGCCCGCGTGGAAGGCCAGGTGAAGCTTGAGGCCGTGATCCGACGGGACGGCACGGTGGGCGATGTGAGGGTCATCCAGGGCCTCCGCATGGGTTGCACAGAGGCTGCAATCGAAGCGCTCAAGCACTGGCGCTTCAAGCCTGGTGAGCGCAACGGCATTCCCGTCGATGTCTACTTCGAACTGACGGTGGACTTCATCCAGGCGCACTGACAGGCGCACCGGCGGGTGCGCTGACCGGCGCGCTGACCGGCGCGCTGACCGGTGCGCTGACCGGCGCGCTGACCGGTGCGCTGACCGGCGCGCTGACCGGCGCGCTGACTGGCGCGCCGAGTGCCGGCCTGACTGGCAGGGAGTGAACGCATGGAGCCAGCGACGCACTACGGGCCCATCGAGATATGGCAGACCATGGGAACGGTCGGGCATCTGGTCCTGATCTTCCTGGGCCTGATGTCGGTCTACTCGACCGGGATCATGATCGACCGGTGGCTGCAATTCCGGCGGGCGCACCGGCAGTCCCGCGAGTTCGTGCATCGGGCGCGAGGCTTGCTGGACGAAGGCCGGCTCGACCAGGTCGTGGCGGAGGCCGAACGGCACCCCCACAGCCATCTGGCCCGCATCTATGCCGCCGCGATCCGCGACGTCGCGCCCGACGCCCGAGGCGGGGATCTCGAGGAAGGATTCGAAAGCACGGTGCTCAGCGCCACCGAGCGCGAGAGCGTCTCGGTCATGCAGGAGTTCAAGCGCGGCTTGTCCGGGCTGGCGTCGGTCGGCGCCACGGCGCCCTTCGTGGGCCTGTTCGGCACCGTGATCGGCATCATGAACAGCTTCTTCGGCATGGCCGCGACCGGCGCCGGCGGGATCGACTCGGTGGCGGGCGGCATTGCCGAGGCGCTCGTCAACACGGCGGCCGGCATCCTGGTCGCTCTGCCCGCGGTCTGGGGCTTCAACCACTTCCTGGGCAGGCTGGAGCGGGCCCAGAGCGAGATGGGCAACGCCAGCAGCGAGTTGATCGACTACTTCATCAAGCGTTCGCGGAGCGGGTCATGGCGGCTCGAAGCAACGACCGGGCGCCCGGTCAATCGCTGAACAGCGAAATCAACGTCACGCCCCTCGTGGACGTGATGCTGGTCGTGCTCATCATCTTCATGGTGGTCGCTCCCATGCTGCAGAAGGGCGTGGGCGTGGACCTGCCGCGGGCGCGCAACGTGGCGGCGGTCGCCGACGATCAGCACCGGGTCGTGACCCTGGTCTGGCAGGGGGACGGACGGATGCTGCTCGGGGCCGACCCGATCGACCGAGCCGAGCTCGCGGACGCGCTGCGCCGGTGCCGCCGGCTCGAGCCTGGTCTGCAGCTACAGATCAAGGCGGATCGCGGCGCACCCTACGGCGAGATCAAGCAACTCCTCGAAGCGGGTCGCGCGGCTGGATTCCGCGGCGCCGCCTTGATTGCGCGCGAGATCGAGTCCGCCGGGCAGGGAGACTGATCCATGGCGCTGGGACTCTCCGGGCTCGGCCGCAGCCAATCGAAGATCAACGTCACGCCTCTGATCGACGTGCTGCTGGTCCTCCTCATCATCTTCATGATGGTGGCGCCCATCATGACCAAGGCCCTGCAGGCGGACATTCCGCGCAAGGTGGACCAGCCCCTCCCCGCGGAGTACGCCGAGCGCCAGCTCGTGCTGCACGTGTGCGACGACGGGCGGGTGCTGCTCAATCGCGAGGAGCTGGACGCCGGCGGCCTGCCGGGCCGGCTGCGCACGATCTTCGCGCAACGCGGCGGACGGGGTGAGCCGAAGGTCGTCTTCCTCGATGCCGATCCGACCGTCCCCTACGGCGCGGTGGTCGCGGTGATGGACCTGTGCCGCGACGGCGGTGCTGAGACCATCGGCGTGATTCCGGACTCGATCGGGGCCGGGCGGTAGCGACTGCAAGCAGGGTCCGCCGGGCGAGCTCGCCGCGCGGTTCCGCCGGGAGCGTCCGCTAGAAGCTCGCCCGCAGCGCGAAGACCACCTGGCGCGGACCGGTGTAGGCGTAGGCCTTCCCGAAGTCCGGGTTCTCGCAATCCGGACAGGGGCCCTCCGGGCTGAAGGGCTCTCCCTGCACCGATCCGCCGATCTCGTAGTAGTCGTCGACGTAGATACCCTTCTGCCGATTCAGGAGGTTGAAGACGTCGATGCTCGCTTTCACTTCCTTGATTCCCAGCATCGAGCCGCTCTCGGGCAGGGTGAACGGGTAGTCCAGGTGCAGGGCCGCCTCGACCGTCGAGGGCGTCCGGCCGCTCTCGCCGCGCGGCTCGAGCAAAATCTCGCCCTCGCTGGCGTACACCCAGTTCTAACCGAGTTTGGTGATCGGGACGCCGCTCTGGACCTTCACACTCAACCCGATGTTGAGCCCGAACCCGAGCCGGTAGGATCCATGCCCGCTGAACACATGAGTGCGGTCGTTGGGCAGAACCCCGCTCTCGCTGCTGTACTTCCACACATCGGGGTCGAGGAGGTAAGGGAAGTCGAAGGCCGAGGTGATGAACGGATCGCTCTGGCCCGTCTGACGGCGGAAGTAGCCCTCGTAGTTGCCCCACAGGCGGGACCAGGTGTAGAAGGCCAGGAGCTGCCAGTCGTCGTGGAGCCGCTTCTCAA
Organism: uncultured bacterium; assembly: GCA_964603725.1. Taxonomy (GTDB): domain Bacteria; phylum Eisenbacteria; class RBG-16-71-46; order CAIMUX01; family WJJG01; genus CAZDKK01. The sequence continues at coordinate 69,320 of CAZRWW010000004.1, read as the reverse complement.
CCTTGAAGGTCACGGCGTCATAGGTGCGCTCAGGCTTGGGGAAGTTCGGCGGCCCCGGGTTCCGGATGACGTATTCGCCGAAGTCGGCGCCGGCGAGCAGCGCGGAGTAGGAGCTGTCCTGCGTGTCCTCCAGCGTGCGGCCTAGCTCGCGGTGCATGTAGGTCAGGCTCATGCTCAAGTATGGAATGACCTCACGCTCCGCGCCGACGATGAACTCGTCGGCGTAGCTCAGCTTGGCATCCTGCTCGATGCGGGTCTGCGTGTCGCCGAACACATAGGGATCGCCGAGCTGCGCATCCGGCCCGAGCCCGCGAGGATTGTCGGGATCCGACAGGTCGAGCAGGCCCAGGTCGTAGTCGATCACATAAGAGATCTCCCGCGACAGCGCGCGCACTGCCAGGTCGTTGGGGACCTTGCCGAAGTAGCGCCCGTAGGCGAAGGAGAGCTTCGAGCGGTTGTCCCGGGTCGGATCCACGGTCACGTGACAGCGGGGCGACCAGTTTTCCTTCCAGGTGAAGCTGGTTGCAGTGCCCTTGAGGGTCTCTTGCTCATAGCGCAAGCCGGCCATGAGGCTCAGATAGTCGGTTGGACTCCAGGTGTCCGAGAAGAAGGCGGCCGTGTAGTCGGCGCTGGTGTTGGCTCCCAGCCCGCCGCTGCGGATGCGGTTGATCCGGAAGCGGGTGGCGTCTGGATCGATGTCCCACGAGTAGCCGCTCGTGGAGCTCACGGTGGTGCCATCCGCCAGGCGGATCTGAATGCCCGTCGGGCCTGTGAAGTTGACCACCTCCTCGTAGCCGATGTCCTGGTACGTGGCGCCGTAGCGGAGATTGTGCTCGCCGCCCGCGCTGAAGTAGTTCGCGAACTTGAGCTGATACTGGGTGTTCTTGGAGGTGTTGTCCTCGTAGAACCCCACGCCGCCGCGCCGGGTGAACACGCCCCCCCGCAGATCGAACCCCTGGGGCTCGTCGAGCTCCGGGACCTCCTGGAACTGGTCCTGATGATGAGCGACCGTTCCCTCGATCGCCCAGTTGGACGTCAGCTCGCCGTTCCAGTGCGCGACGACGTTGTTCCCGCCGTAGGTGATCTCCGAGAAACGCGTGCGCGGGTTGGGCACTGCCACGGCGGACCCCATCTGCGGACCGTTCTCGCCGACCGAGGGATCGCCGAAAGCGGACAGGGACAGCGTGTGGGTCGGGCTCACCTGCCACTTCACGTTGCCGGCGTAGTTGTAAATGGTCCGGTGGACATCGAGCTCATGGCTGAATCCCTGGGCGCTGGCGACGGCCGTGGAGGTCTTGCGGGTGGCGGTGGTGAAGGTCGGGTCGAAGGCCACGAACCAGAAGGCCTTGTCCTTCACGACCGGCCCGCCGATCTCGAAGCCATAGTCGCGGCTCGAGTAGTCCACGGTGTGCGATGAGAGCAGCCAGTGATCGGACTTCTTGCGCTCGGCCTCCAAGGCGCCGAATTGCTGGTAGGTGAACACGCTGCCGCTGAGCCGGTTGGTGCCTGACTTGGTCACCAGGTTGATATAGCCGCCGAGCGCCTCGCCGTACTCCGGCTCGAACCCGCCCGTCTTGACCTGGACCTCCTGGATGTAGTCGTAGTTGACTCCCGTTCCGAGGGATCCGTAGCCGATGGAATAGGATCCGGCGCTGCCGTACCCGGTGTTGCCGATGTTCATTCCGTCGACGATGTAGGTGTTTTCGAGTCCGCTCGCCCCGGAGATGGACGGGTTGGAGTTATCGATGCCGCCGTCCACGACGTTGGGAGCCATGGTCAGGGTGTGAGCGAAGGTGCGACCGAGGGGCGTGCCGGACATGAGCGCCGAGCCGATCGTGGCGCCCGTGGTGGTCGAGGAGAGGTCGATCAGGGGGGCGGTGCCGAGCACCGCGATTCTCTCCGACGCGCCCGGCGTGAGGACCACCTCGACGCGGACCCGCGCCAGGAGGCGCACCTCGATGTCCTCGCACTCGGCGGTGATGTAGCCGGGGAGGGCGGCCGTCAGCCCGTAGATGCCCGGCGTCAGGTAGGCGAAGCGGAACCGCCCGTCCTCGTCGGTGATGCCGGTGCGAGCGCCCTGGGCGGACGTGATCGTGACGGTGGCTCCCGCCAGCGGGCGATCGTCCGGATCGAGCACGGCGCCGCTGATGGAACCAGTGGTCGCCTCCTGGCATCGGGCAACGCCGATCCAGCCCGCCAGCACGAGTGTAAGCAAGCCGACAACGACAATCCTGCGCATCATCTGCGTTACCCCCACTTGGACTCGTGGCTCGCCGTGCGCCTGGTCGAGAGACGGCATGGGTCGTCCCGCGGCGCGGTGCCGCTCTAAAGTTCGGACGTGCCAAGGATGATCCTGCGCGGAGAGTGTGTTGTCGCCGGCCCGGGCGCCGCGTTGGGCTTCGAGTGGTTAACCGATTGTGGCAAAAAGGATTATGGCATTCCTGCTGCGTGCATCAGGAACGACCACCGATCGGCGGTGTCCGCAATCCGGTCGCTCAGCGTGGTCCCGCCGCCGTGCCCCGAGGCGCGGTACTCGAGCAGCAGCGCCGGTTCTCCGCCGGGATTGGCGTGCTGCAGGGCAGCCACCATCTTGCGAGCGTGGAGCGGGTCGACCCGCGCGTCGTTCTCGCCGCTCGAGACCAGACTGGCCGGGTAGGCGGTTCCCGCGACCACGTTGTGATAGGGCGAGTAGCGTCGCAGATAGGCGAACTGCTGGGGATCGGCGGCGCTGCCGTACTCCTCGGCCCAGATGTTGGCCAGTCTGAAGAGGTGGTAGCGCACCATGTCGAGAAGCGGCACCGCGCAATCCACCGCCCGGAATAACTCCGGTCGCTGGACGCAGGCGGCGCCCACGAGCAGCCCGCCGTTGCTGCCCCCGCTGATGACCAGCTTGGCCGGGCTCGTGTAGCCCTGGGCGATGAGCCATTCGGCCGCCGCCAGGAAGTCATCGAAGACATTCTGCTTCTTCTCGCGCATGCCCGCCTCGTGCCACGCTCGGCCATACTCGCCGCCGCCACGCAGGTTCGGCACAGCCAGCACGCCGCCGGCCTCGAGCCACGGGATCTTCTCCGGCGAGAAGCGCGGTTGGACCGCAACGTCAAAGCCCCCGTAGCCCGTCAGGCAAACCGCGCTGCCGCCGTCGCGGACGAGGCTGCGGTCGTGAACCAGGAACATCGATACGCGCGTTCCGTCTTTGGATGGATACCACACCTGCTCGACAACAAACCGTTCCAGGTCGACCTCGAGCGGGTGGGCGCGATAGAGCTCGAGCGTGTTGCTGGCGAAGTTATACTTATACGTACTTGGCGGGTACGTGTACGACTCAAACTCCACCCACACGTCATCGCGCGACCAGTGGCCGCTTACCGAGGCGCTTCCCAACGCAGGCAAGGGCAGATCCCGCAGATGCCGCCCTTCCAGGTCGTAGATGCGGATGACATCATACGCATTGCGAACGTAGACCGCATAGATGTGTCCCGCCACTGGTTTGATGTAGGACAATCGCTCGTCGGTCCGTTCCGGAATCATCATCCGCCAGTGCTGCCGCCCGGGGTGGGCGTTGTCCGTGACGTAGACCATGTACTGAGGCGCGCCGCTGTCGGTGAGAATGAGGATCTTATCCTCGATGAAGTGCGCTGTGTAGGATGCGTCGAAGCCGATCGCCAGCGGTATCGGATCGTCGTCCTTGCCCAGCTCCTGGTAGTATACCTCATTCGTGTTGAACAGGCTGCGGCTCAGGATGAGATAGCGTCCATCCTCCGAGATCGAGCCATCGTGCCAATACTCCCTCACCGTGGGATGAGAGAAGATCTTCACATCGTCGGCGGCAGGTGTGCCCAGGCGATGAAAGTAGAGCGACGGCCAGTAATGCTCGTCACCCTCCGGCACCGTGCCGCGGCGTGGCTTCGCGGAGTAATAGAACCCCGAGGCATCCGGCAGCCAGGCGTTGACGTAATGCTTCCAACCCTGGAGCGTATCGGGCAGGAGCCGTCCGGTATCGGTCTCAAGAACGCGGACGATCGGGTTCTCATCACCGGCGTGGGCCGTGCCGAAGGCGACCAGACGGCCATCGCGCGAAGGGGCGGTGCCCGCCAGGGTGGCCTCCCGCGGCCACTGGTTGGGATCGATGAGCTCGGCCGACGAAGCGTCGTCGGTCCGCCGCATCCAGTAGGTCCACTTCTCGTCGCCTGCGGCGCGCCGGCTGTAGAAGAGCCGTTCGCCCGCGAGAGCGCGTTCCGGGACCCGTTCATGATCGCACCGCATGAGCTCCGTGAGGCGCGCGATGAGGCGGGGGCGCTGCGGCAGCGAATCGAGCAGCGCCCGGGTCAGGGCCGACTGCGCGACCACCCAGGCCTGCACCCGGGGGTCGGCGGAGTCCTCGAGCCAGCGATAGGGATCGACCAGGGCGACGCCGTGCAGCGTGTCGGTCACCGCGATCCGCGGGGTCTCGGGATAGGGCCGCGGCGGCGAGGCCCACGGAGTGGCCGCGGCCGGCGGCGGAGCGATCCCTGCCGGCGGCGGAGCGATCCCGGCCGGCGCCGGAGCGGTCCCGGCCGGCGGCGGAGCGACCGCGGCCGGCGCCGGAGCGGTCCCGCTGGCCGGGGCGAGGACGATGCAGAGCAGGGTCAGGGCGGTCGCGGGATGCTGCAGCGCGAGGGCCATGCCAACCTCCAATGGGCGGTGCTCCCGTTCGGCCCCGCTGCCGGCGGCATCTGGATGCCGGGTTCGCCATCGGCCGCGCGGCGGGCGGAGACGCTCAGTCTAAGGCGGGTGCGCGAGCCTGTGCAATGTGGCAGAGTGCTCGCGGCCGGCTCGGGGGCCAATCTCCAACCGCTCAAGTACGTGCTCTCGGCCGACCGCGAGCGCAACGCCGGTGTCTTTCCCCACCTGGCGGGGGCGGGATACCTCCAGGACTGGCCGGGGCCCGCCGAGGGTGAACGCCCGGCCGAGCGGGGGTGCACCATATGCCCGAGGGCGGGCTCGGGCGGATCGTCTTGGCCTAGACCGTCGCGCGGCCCCAAGTCCATCACAGGCACTCGCAGCACAACCAAGCCTATCGCCGGAACAGCGCCTTGATCGCTCCCCAGCGCACGGCCTCGACCGGGGTTCCGCTGCAGTCGGCTGCCCAGGCCCCGATCAGCCCGCAGGCGGATTGCGCCGGGGCGCAGGGGGAAACGTCATGCACCGACCAGTCGTCGTGCAGCCAGGGGCGGGCGTAGCAGAAGTCCGGATCGGCGCTGATGTTGCCGTTCGCCCCCCACTGATCGGCGACCGCCGTGCCCTCCCAGTCGCCCCCGGCGTTGTCGTACAAGTCGCAGCACGACAGGGTCACGCGGGCGCCGTTGTCGCAGGCGACCGCCGCGCCGATCCGGTTGGACAGGATCAACGTGCCGGCCAGGGTCGCCACGGCCCCGTCGAGCGCCGCCACGCCCGCGCCGAGGGTTCCGGCGTTCCACTGCAGGGTGCACGATGTGATCGCGCCGGCGCCCGCCGCGACCGCCAAGCCGCCGCCGGCGTCGGCCCTGTTCGAGTAGAAGCTGCAGCCGCTCAGCTCCGGGAATCCTCCGAACAAGTAGATGCCGCCCCCCGCGGCGATCGCGATGTTGTACTTGAACAGGCACGCCGTAATCTCAGGGAAATCGCTGTCGCAGTAGACTGCACCGCCGCTGCGCCGCGCTTCGTTCTCGGTGAAGGCGCACCCGGCGATGGCCGTCGCGACGCCGTTGGCGTAGATCGCTCCGCCGTCCGCGACCGCCGTGTTGGCGCGGAGCTCACAGGCCGTCAGCGCGGGCGAGCTGAACACGTCGGCGAACAGGGCGCCGCCGCAGCCGGCGGGCCAGTCGCCCTGGCCCGCGGCGCTGTTGTCGCGGAACGCGCACGCGGAGAACGTGGGGGCGCCGCCGCCGAAGCACGTCACGGCGCCGCCGTAGGGCGCGGTGTTGCCGGAAAAGGCGCAGTCGTGGACGGCCGCGCCGGCGGAGGCGCCCGCGCTGACGGCTCCGGCGGTCACCTCAGCCGCGTTGCCGGTGAACGCGCAGCCGGTGAGCGCGACGGCGGATTCGCGCCACGCCAGGGCGGCGCCGTTGCGGGCGGTGTTGCCGGTGAACTCGCAGCGACTGACCGCGGCGGCGTCCGCGGAGCAGTGCACGGCGCCTCCGGTGGTGGCATGGTTGGCGGCGAACAGGCAGTCTTCCACGACCGGGGCCGCCTCCGAGGCGCTGTACAGCGCGCCGCCGTCGAACTCGGCGGCGTTGCCGCTGAACACGCAATCGCGGATCAGCGGCGCGGATCCGGAGCAGTAGATCGCGCCGCCGCGCGCATCGGCCGGGGAGGCGCCGGAACCGGCGCGCCGGGCGACGCCGCCGGTGATGGTGATGCCCGCGATGATGGTCCCGCTGCCCTCGCCGGCAGCGATCACGAAGGCCCGGTGCGGCGCGGTCTCACTGCCCTGGCAGTCGATCGTGCACGCGCCGCGGTTGCCGCTCGCCGAGCGCAGGTGGATCGCCTTGCCCGCGAAGGACAGGTCGCGATTGCCGTCGCCGGTGAAGGTCCCGTCGCCGAGCTCGATGGTGTCGCCGGGGCCGGCCGCATCCAGGGCGGCCTGGATCGTCGCGTAGTCCCCCGAGCCGTCGGGCAGGACCGTGTAGGTGGCCGGGGCGCCCGGCGCGGCGACCGCGGCGAGCGCCAGGAGGCACGGCATCCAACGCATCGGTCCGCATCTCCCCGGGGGGTGCCGGTGGATCAAGCCAATCGTCGCACCGCGCCGGGCCGCACGAGAGCGGCCTATGGCATCCGCATCACGCGCACCGTGCGTGTCTCGGTCGGCAAAACCAGCCGCACCCAGTACGCGCCGCTGCCCGCCGGCCGGCCGGCCTCGTCGCGGCCGTCCCAGGCGACCTCGTGCCAACCCGCGGTCCAGCGCACGCCGGGCAGCGTCCGCACGCGGCGACCGGCGACGTCGACGATTTCCAGCCGCGCGTTCGCCGTCGCCGGCGTGTAATAGCGAATGCGCACCTCGCCCTGCGCTGGGTTGGGTCCGGCGGCCAGGGCCAGGCCGCCGCGCGGCGGCGCCTCGCCGGCCGAGGAGCCCCCGCCGATTGTCGTGAACTCGGCGGCCGGCGCGTACAGGCCGCGCAGCACGGGGTCGGCGGCATAAGCCCGCCAGTAGTACGTCGTCTCCGGCGCGAGCTGGGGCGTGGCGATCCACGCGGTCGTCCCGCCCGCGCCCTCCGGCACGCCGTCGGCCGCGGCCACGAGGGAGGTCAGCTCCGGATCGGAGTAGATGCGGAAGCCGTAGGTGAGCGGATCGCCCTCGGGGTCGGTCGCGTTGCCGACGAGCAGCTCCGGCGTCAGGGACACGCCGGTGCCGCCCGCGGGCGGGTAGATAAGCGCCGGCTGCGTGGGCGGCCGATTGGCGAGCCCGGCGTCGTAGATGAACACATCGTCCGTGCCGCCCTCGATGATGTCGGCCGACGCCACGCCGTCCGAGGCCTGGATGCGGATGACCATCTGATTGGTCAGCGCCAGATGCTCCTGGAGATCCACCTGCAGATTCAGCCAATCGGGTCCGTGGCTGACGTCCCCAATGAGCACGAGGTTGACCGGGTAAGTGGCGCCGCCGTCATTGGAGACATCGATGCGGAAGAAGTCCTCCGGGTCGTCGCCTTCCTCGTTCTGCCCGAAGAAGTAGTTCATGTCGAGCCGCACGCGCCCCGCGCCGGAGAGGTCGATCGCGGGGGAGCGGGTGGCGGCGATGCCGCGGTCCACGTCATAGCCGATCTGGCCACCGGGGTTCTGCAGGGTGATCCACGCGTTGACGCCCGGGTCGGGCGTCGTGTCGTCCCCTGGCTGGTAGGGCGTGGCGATCGGATCGACGCGCTCGAAGTAGCCGAGCTGGGCATTGTGCGATGGATCCTGCGTCCAGCCGTGCAACTCAGACTCGAAATCGCAGCCGTACAGCAGGGGACGCACGCCGATCACGAGCTGCACGGTCTCCTCGATGACCATGCATTCGTCGCCCTCCAGGCGGAACAGGAAATTCACCTCGCGCCCCTCCGGACAGCTCCCCTCAACGCTGAGCTCCAGCGGCGGCGCCCCGGCGGTCGCCGTTTCTCCGGCATTGATCGTCCCGAAGCCGGTCTGCGCCGCGTGCAGCACGATGTAGGGGTCGTCGCAGGCCACCGTCAGCCGCGCGTTGGTGACGGCGTGCCTCATCCCGAGGTTGATCACGCTGGGGGCGAGCACCGCGGTCTCGCCGGGGTCGAGCCGGCCGTTGCCGTCGCCACCTGTCACCGCCAACCCCTCGAGGTGCAGATAGCCGCCCGCCACCAGGCAGAGATGAATGTCGCTGTAGATGTTCTCGGCGATGAGGCCCTCGCGCTCGCTCGGGTCGGGCCAGAACCCGGTGCCGCCCACCTCGGTCGTCACGGAGAAGATCTGCGGATGCTCGGTCGTCGCGCCGTAGCCCCAGTCGATCGAGCCTCCGCTGACCATGTACAGGTAGGTCGAGCACTGGCCGTAGTCGTAGCGGCTGTAGCGAACCAGCTCGGCGCAGAGACGGTTGAAGCGCGCGTGATCGGGCGTCGGCTGGGTCGTGTAGCCCCATGGGAAGAGGATCGCCCCCACGACGCTGTGATAGCTGTTCCAGGTGGCGAAGTCGTGCGCGTTGATGAAGCTCGTGTGCGCCTGGATCTCGGGCTCGGAGCGCGGCGAGGGGCCGCGGTAGGTCTCGCTGCAGGGATCGCTCGACGAACCCTGGCCGCCCCACTGATAGGGGTAGTTGCGGTTGATGTCGACGCCCTCGCAGCCCGGGATCCCGTTGTCGCGCCTGTTCTTGCGCCACATGCCGCCGCCAAAGGGGCTCGTCTGCTCGTTGTAGACAAAACCGTCGACATTGAGCATCGGCACGAACCAGACCTGGCGATGATCGACGATGAACGTGATCACCGGATCGGCGCCGTAGTTCTCGCACAAGTAGCGGATGAAGTGCAGGGGGATCTCGAGCGCCATGATCTCCCGGGCGTGGTGCACGCCGTCGAAGAGCACCTCGGGCTCGTCTTCCTGGACGGTCGGGTTGTCCGAGACCTTCATGGCCCAGATCGTGCGTCCCTCGCCGGTGTGGCCGATCGCCATCGGCTCCGTGGTGAGCTGGGGGAACTCGGCGTGGATGAGGTTCATCTCCTCCCGCATCTCGGCGTAGGTGTGCCAGACGCCGTAGTCGCGGGTTCCCGCGTTGCGCGCGGCGTAGTGAGCCTCGAGATCGGGAATCAGCACCTCGACGTCGAACCCGCGCTCGCGCAGGCCCGCGGTGAGCCCCGGGCGCGAGAGGAGCGTGATCGCCTCCTCGTCGACGCCCATCAGCTCGAGGTCGGGATGGTAGAAGAGCGCCGTCCGATCGGTGTCCGGGTGCACGAAGACCCGGATTTGCTCGTAGGGCTCGTGGCCGGCCTTGACCTCGGTGCTCAAGAAGGCCGGCGCCCAGATCAGGGACGCCAGCAGGACCATCGCGATCCGCTTGGCTGCCGCGCGCGCTGCCATTTCGATCCTCCCCGTCCTGTGTCCGGCGGTTTGCCGACCCCTGCGGCCGGCGCGCCAACCCTTCATTATAGCCGCTGCGGGCGGGGAGCGGTCGGCCTAATCGTCGAAGTTGCCCGCCGGCCCCTTGCTGCCCTGCAGCGACTTGGCGCGCTCGCGGATCCGCGCCTCGGTCCACTGCCCGGGGTCCTCGATCGGCTTGGCCTTGGGGCCCAGGTCGTGGGAGCCGGCCTTCAGGATCGCCTCCATCGCCAACGGCGCCGTGTCCTGGGCGTTGAAGACCCTGGTCAGCAGGCCGTGGACGAACTCCTCGACGCCCGCCGCCATGCGCTCGCGGATCTCGGCCGGCTGAGCGAGGAGCCGGTTCTCGAACTGCAGGTTGATGTTCTTGTAGTCGCCGGCCTTGTAACTCTTCTCATTGGCGAACTTGAGAATCTCGTTCCAGGCCGTCTCGGACATACCCTGGTTCGCGACCTTGATGAACTTGCCGTTAGCATCGAGCTCGGCGTTGCCGTAGTCGTTCACCTTGACGCCCCAGGAGATCATCTGCAGGGCCGTGGCCACGTTGGCCTTGGTCGTGCGCGTGCGGTTGGCGATCTGGCGCAGCCGCTCGGAGCTGTTGCCCGACGTGCCATGCTGGGCGCCCGAGACCTTGTACGGCGTGAGGGCCTCGTGGATTTCGGCGGTCAAGTCCACCTGGATGCCGGCGTCGCTCGCCTCGATCCCGTGGGTCGTGCCGTTGTTGAGCGCGATCCACTCGGGTGAGATGCCGTGCGCGTTCAGGCCCTGGATCAGGAAGAGCGCCTCCTCCTTGGTCGAGAGGCCGGCCTTGCCCTTGATCTCGCCGACCTCGGTTTCCAGCCCCGCCCACTTCGGGACCAACGGGTGGAGCGTCAGGCAAGCGAGCAGGTTCTCGTCATCCGGCAGGTGCGAGGCGTCGATGGCGATCGAGGTGATCCCGGCGTCGAACATGCTCGGAATCTCCGTGCGCGCTTGCTCGATATCCGCGGCGCCCTTGATGCCGTAGTGGTCGGCGTGGACCGCCACGGGCACGGTGATCTTGAGCTCGTTGCAGAGCGCATCCACGGTACGGGCGATGTTCCAGTAGTTGATCGCGCAGTAGGCCTTGGCGCCGCCCTCCGACTTGGCGATTTCCAGGATGATGGCGGCGTTGGCCCGCTGAGCCGCCCGCAGGGCACCCCGGGCCACGAAGTAGCTGCGCGCGTTGGCCGCGATCGTCATGGCCCGGCCCTTGGCCATCAGGGCCCGGTCGATCGCCTTGCCGCTCACGATCAGCGCGCGAGAATTGGGGAAGAGCCGGGTGATATTGGGCGGGCGTCCGACCTGGAGCGCCCGTTCGAAATCGGCAGCCATCGCAACCTCCCATGCCACGGGGCGGGTCTGGCACCGGCCCCTGTTCACCTTCCGCGACCTTGCTCGGGCCGACGCCGGAATCGTCAGCGGACTCCCCGCACGAATCAAGGGCAAAGTGCGCCGGGGGGACGGACTTCCCGCGGCCCTCCACGACTCGCCGCGCGGTCAGCGACGCGCGCGCAGGTACGCCCGCAGGAGCGCCGGCGCCCCCTGCCTTCCGGCCCGCTTGTACGCCCGCATCGCCGCGGGCAGCGACCCTGCCGAGCGACAGACCGACAGCGCCAGGGGATAGAGCTTCGTGTAGTCGTAGTAGCGAAAGAGGAAGGCGTTGTTGATCTCGCGCCCCAGCTCCTCGCGCTCCCAAGGCGACGCGGTGCGCGCGCGCAGGGCGCGGGCCTCCCGGCGCACGTCCCGCACCAGGGCGGCGCGCTCGCGCGCCGATCCGCCCCGCTTGTACAGCCGATCGAGCCGCACGTAGCTGAGGTTCACAAAGCTCGCCATGGCGCTCCAGGCCCGGGCCTGCGCGCGGGCTTCGCGCGCAAGGGCGCCGTCTCCGTGAGCCTCGGCGAACGCGATTGCCCCCAGCACCCCGATCGCCCGGCCGGTCGCCTCCTCGAGCGCGTAGGGCATGCGGATGCCCTCGAGCCGCAAGGTCGCGTGCCAGGCTTCGTGCAGGACGACGTAGGCCTGCCGAGCGCGGGGAGCGGCGATCAGGCTCGGCGTGATGGGACAGGCGTGGCCCCCGTGCGCCTCGGCGCTGTAGAGATAAGTGTGCATCCCGCGCGCCTGGAAGCCGCGCTCGCGCCGGCGCAGCCTGACGACGTCCCAGGCAAACGCGTAGGTCCCCCGGCCCGGCAGGGCGCTGGTGAAGCTCAGCGGTTGGACGGCGTAGAGCCAGTTGGCCGATCGGCGCCGCGGAACGTAGCGGCGGAAGGAGCCATCGAAGGCGAGGCGGAGCTTGGCCTCCCCGAAGGCCACCAGCTCCACGACGAACGCGAGCCTCTGATCAAGCGACCCCACCGTGACCTCCCCCCTGAAACAGCCTCCGGACGCCGCCGGGGCAGGCCCTGGACAGCGGACACCGGGCGAACCCGGCGCATCGTACCGGGGGCGGGACTACGCGGAAAGCGGGAAGACGTGGCGGCGATCGATGCTCGGGGGCAGGAGCGCCTGGACGACTTCCTCGGTGCAGATCGCCTCGAGGTTGTCGCGCACGCCCAGCACGCTCATCCAGCCGGCGACCGGCAGATGGGCGGGCAGCATCTGGCGGCCGGCCAGGTAGGGCTCCGCGATGTGGCACAGCAAGTCCGACAGGTGCACGACGGCGATGGCGCGGCGATTGCCGGTGACCCGGCCCGGGCTCTGGTAGATCGGCGCATGGTGATGCTCGATGGTCGTGCACAGCTCGGTCGGCAGGCCCCAGAGCCGCGCCACATCGGCCCCGAGGCGGGCATGGTCGGCGCCCATGTAGTCCTTCTCGAGCCCCAGACGATCGCGGTTGCTGAAGCACAGCGGCGTGTAGAAGGTGTGTGCCCAGCCGGGCCAGACGCTGAGCGCGATGAACTTGCCGATGTCGTGCAGCAAGGCGGCGCGGGCAACCTCGCCGGCTCGCGGCAGCTTCGTCGAGCGCGCCATCGCGTGCGCCACGCGGGTGACGGCAAAGGCGTGCCGCCACATCTCGCTCAGCAGCTCGCTCGCCGCATGATCAGCGCCCTCGAAGGCCTCGTTGACGCACGTGCGCCAGACGATGCTGCGGATCTCGAGCAGGCCCAGGAGGTAGACCGCTTGGTGGACCGACTCGGCCGGGCGCATCAGCCCGTAGTAGGGCGAGTTGACCGTCTTGAGCACCTGTGCGGCCAGGACGCGGTCGTCGGTGATCAGTTGGCCCAGCTCGGCGGGATCGGGCGCCGCCCGAGCGAGACCGTCCAGGATGGGAGCGCGGGCCCGCAGGCGCAGACCCATCTGGGCGGCCTGGGCCGCGATCTTGGCGCTGGCTTGCGGCGAGGGGTGGCCGCCCTCGAGATGATGCATGCCGCCGGCGGGCGTCTCGAGATCCATGAGATTGATCGACTCGAGGAGCGAGATCCGAGCCCGCAGAGGACGCATGCCCTCCGCCGCTCCCGTTGTCCGGGGCGCCGTGGAGGAAGCGGCAGGTCGCCCCTGAGTCTCGGTGGCCGCCGGCGGGTCGTCCGGCGGCTCCTTCGGCAGCGGGTCATGCGACGGCCCTGCGGCGTGCCTCGCTGTCCTGCGGTGCGACCTCCTGGCCGACAACCGTATGCGTCGAGGGTCGAAAGCTCGCATTCATCAACCTCGTCCCGCGGGCGGCCTGAGGCGATCTCCCAGGAGGTCCTGTTACCCGTGTCCAGTCTCCGCCCCAGTTGTTCGGCTGATCCCAGCCACAGGTAAAGCACAAAGTGGCTCGGGAAGGCTGTGACGGGCGCGAGGTTCGGAGACTAACACCACTTTGTTGCGCGTGCCGAAAAAAGCCCGCCGCCCCTTACCGTGCAACTGGTATAATAGCAGCCGGATATCCACACGGAGCCTGTCCCTGATCGCCTCCGGAACGACGTCACGCTGAGAAGACGTCAGGCCGGAGTGCATCCGAGTGGAATCATCGGGATCGCGCAGAGCGCTCACCGAAAGAGCGCCACAGCGTGGCGTCTTTCGGGGTGCGCTGCGTGTGACCCCAGCGAAACAGCCGGTCTTCCACACCAGCGAGGAGGGGGTTGATGAGCACTTCCGGTTTCAGTGTGCGGTGCGCCCTGGTGGCGCTGAGCCTGGTGGGGCTGCTGAGTCTGACAGGGCCAGTGGCCGCCGAAATGATCCAGGTCGCACAGGACGAGGGCGCCACCGGGCTGCGGCTGCAGTCCCAGACCCGCGGCGGCGTCGAGCTCCAGTACGCCATGGATCGGTTCGGCATCGAGCCGATCGACATCGATGGCGCAACCATGCAGGCAGTGATCCTGCCCGGGTCGCTCCTGCCCAACAATCCGGGCGCGCCCAACCTGCCGGGCATCGGCCGTATGGTGGCCATCCCGCGCGAGGCGCACGCCGTGCTGACGATCACGGCGACCGAAACCCGCACTTACAGCGGCATCGACGTGGCGCCGGCGGCGCCCATCCAGCTCGAGAACGACGACACGCCGCCGCGCTATGAGCGGGACATGTCCATCTACGGCAGCCGGGCCCTGTACCCGGCCAGCCCGGTGATGATCTCGGAGCCGGGGCAGATCCGCGGCGTCGATATGGTCACCGTGGGCGTGACGCCCTTTCAGTACAACCCTGTCTCGCGCGAGCTGACGGTCTACACGAAGATCGATTTCCGCGTCGACTTCGTGGGCGGCACCGGCCAGTTCGGCGAGGACCGGCTGCGCAGCCGGTACTGGGAGCCCATCCTGCAGGACCACCTGATCAACTACTCTGCCCTGCCCGTGATCAACTTCGACCGGCCGGGCGGCGATCGCAGCGGAGTCGAGTACATCATCATTTGCCCCAACGATGCCGCCTTCATCGCCTGGGCCGACTCGATCAAGGCCTGGCGCACGCTCCAGGGCGTCAGCGCCGACGTCTTCACGCTGACCGAGGTCGGGGGCACGACCACCGCGGCCATCGAGAACTTCCTCAACAACGCGTACAACACCTGGAGCACGCCACCGGCGGCCTTCCTGCTGCTGGGCGACTACCCGAGCAGCGGCGACGACTACGCGGTCACCTCGCCCATCTGGAACGGCTACTGCGTCAGCGACAACATCTACGCTGACGTCAACGGCGACAACCTGCCGGACATGGCGCACGGACGCATCACCGCGCACTCGATCAGCGATCTTCAGACCATGATCGGCCGGATGTTCGACTACGAGCGCAACCCGGTCACCGATCCCACCTTCTACGCAAAGCCGGTGATTGCGGGCGGCTGGCAGACCGAGCGCTGGTTTATCCTCGCCACGGAGATCTGCTACGGCCACCAGGTCAACGTGCTGGGCAAGACGCCCACGCGCGAGTACGCCATCTACTCGGGGTATCCGGGCACGCAGTGGTCGTCGAACCAGAACACCTACATGGTCGTCAACTACTTCGGCCCCAACGGGCTGGGGTACATCCCGGCGACGCCGCAGCACCTGACCGACTGGGGCGGGAACGCCACGCGCATCATCAATGATATCAATGCCGGCGCTTACATGGTGCTGCACCGCGACCACGGCCTCGAAACCGGCTGGGGCGAGCCGGCGTTCAACAACAGCAGCTTGAACGCCATCAACATCAACGGCAATCGGTATCCCTTCGTCTTCACGATCAACTGCCTGACCGGCAAGTACAACTGGAGCGGCCTCTCCTTCACCGAGAAGTTCCACCGCCAGGTGGAAGGGGCACTCGGCCTCACCGCGGCCTCCGAGGTCTCCTACTCGTTCGTCAACGACGCCTTCATCTGGGGCATGTGGGACAGCATGTGGCCCGAGTTCGATCCGGGCTACGGCTCCGGCGACAACATCGGCCCGACCAACCTGATGCCGGCGTTCGCGATGGCCTCGGGCAAGCACTATCTGCAGGCCAGCAGCTGGCCGTACAATCCGCAGAACAAGGTTCACACACATCACCTGTTCCACCACCACGGCGATGTCTTCATCCGCATGGGCACACAGGTGCCGCAGAATCTCACCGTGGTGCACGACGATCACCTCGAGTTCGAGGAGACGACCTTCACGGTCCAGGCGAACCAGGGCGCAATGATCGGGCTCACGGTGAACGGGGAGATCATCGGCGTGGCCCAGGCCACGGGTGGCCCGGTCGCGATTCCGATCGTGGCCCAGACCGAGGAAGGCGAGCTGCGCATCACGGTCACGAAGGCCAACTTCTACCGCTATGACGTGCGCATTCCGATCGAGGCGGGTTCGATCCTCGTGAACGCTCAGGGGACGGGCAACTACCCCACCATCCAGGCGGCCATCGACGCGGCCTCCGACGGCAACCAGATCTACCTGGCCGACGGCGTCTTCGTGGGCGAGGGCAATCGCGACCTGGACACGCACGGCAAGCAGCTCACGATCGAGTCGCTGAGCGGCAACGCGGCCGCCTGCATCATCGACTGCGGCGGCAGCGAGATCGAGCCGCACCGCGGGTTCCGCTTCCACACGGGCGAGACGGGAACCACGATCCTGCGCAACTTCACGATCCGCAACGGCTACGGGCCGGGCGAGTGCGCGAGCGGCGGCGCGATCCTGTGCGAGGGCGCGGCGCCGAACCTGATCGGCCTGGTCTTCCAGAACAACGCTGGCGAGCGCGGCGGCGCCCTGCTCTGCACGGGCGCGGCGCCGGCGATCGATCGTTGCACCTTCGAGGGGAACACGGCCCACACGGGCGCGGCCGTCCTGTTCGAGCAGATGTCCAGCCCGTGGGTGGTCAGCAACTGCGCGTTCAGGAACAACACGACCCAACTGGGCACAGTAGCGTGCGTCGGCGGCTCATCGCCGCAGATGACGCTGTGCACGTTCCAGGGCAACGTGGGCGTCCGCGGGGCGGGGCTGTTCTGTCAGGACGGGTCCAACCCGACCCTCACGTACTGCACGTTCACCGGCAACTCGACCGAGCCGGGGATGAGCGGCCAGGGCGGCGCGGTGGCCTGCCTGAACGCCTCGCCGGGGCTGACGCGCTGCAACTTCTTCAGCAACTCGGCTGAAGGCCTCGGCGGCGCGGTCGACTGCGAGGGATCTCAGGCCACCTTCAACCTGTGTCAGTTCGCGGGGAACCAGAGCGCGAGCGGCGGCGCCATGGCGCTGGCCACCTCGGCGGTCACGGTCGGCAACTGCACCTTCTACGGCAACAGCGGGACGGCCGGTGGTTGCGTCTACCTGGCCTCGGGCCAGGGGACGTTCACGAAGAACATCTTCTCGTTCTCGACAGCCGGCGCCGCCTTCGAGTGCGTCGCTCCCGACAACGTCACCATGAACTGCTGCGACGCCTTCGGCAACGCCGGCGGCGACTGGACCGGGTACATCGCGGGCCTGCTGGGCGTGAACGGCAACTTCTCGCTCGACCCGGCCTTCTGCGATGCTCCCAATTGGGACTTCACGCTCTGGAATTACTCGCCGTGCCAGCAGTACGCCTGCGGGCAGATCGGCGCGAACGGCATCGAGTGCTTCGCGATGAGCGGCGCGGAAGAGGAGCTGGCGGCGAGCGGCATGCTGCTCGGCCGGGCGCAGCCGAACCCCTTCGGGCGCACGACGACCATCGCCTTCCAGATTCCGTCCAACGCGACCGGCTCGGCCGCCGTGCTGGAGGTCTTCGATCCGTCGGGCCGCCTGGTGCGGACCCTGGTGAATGAGACGTTGGGCGCCGGCAGTCACGTCGTGGCCTGGGACGGCACCAATGCCGCCGGGGAGCGGGTGGCTTCGGGCGTCTACTACTACCAGCTCCGTGTCGGCGACCAGAGCGACACGCAGCGGATGGTGCTGATGAAGTAACACGCGCCGCGCGGTCAGCCGCGCGCAGGCGTGCGTCTCGGCGTGGGGTCGGGTCCCGAGCGGGCCCGGCCCCACGCGCTTTTCGGGCGTCTTCCTGGGGCGCAACCCGCCACCGGGGCGGAGCGCGGTCCGGGGCTGTGCGCGGTCGGGGCTGGAGGCGATAGGCCGGCGGAGCGCGGTCAGGGGCTGTGCGCGATTGTGGCTGCGCGCGGTAGGGGAAGCTGCGGAGAGGGGGGGATTCGAACCCCCGAGACCCGTAAGAGCCTACTCGCTTTCGAGGCGAGCTCCTTCAACCACTCGGACACCTCTCCGTGGCTGTCTGTCCGCCCGGGCGCCTGGTCCCCGGCGGAGAGCAGGAAGACTAGCACAGGAAGGAATCGCCGGTCCACGGCCGTCTCTCAGGAGCGGCCGGCGACGCCCGAGACCGGGCGGGTCGCGAGGTTGACGGGGGTTGGCCGGACCCGTGAGGCGGCCGCCGCGCCGGGGATTGCGCAGCGCGCTCGCGCCGGGGAAACCGCGGCGGGTGATCAGGGTACTAGATGCCGAGCACAGCGTGACGCCCCACGAGCGCGAGGTGATGGGGATCGCGAACATGCCGCCTGAACGTGTCCGACTGAATCTGCTGCAGAGTCCGATGCGGGCGGCCCGCTCCGCGGGCCCCATGGGCCGGAGTCTTCTGCTGGTGATGCTGGGCCTGCTGGGCGCCGGCCCGGCGGCGGCCCAGACCACGGGAGATGTCTCCGCCGGAGCCGGCCTCGGGCCGATCCTCTCCTGCAGCGTCGGGGCGAGCAGCTTCTTCAATCGCGACATGGATCAGACCTACGGGATCGTGCCCTCCTTCCTCCTGCGGTGCGCCGTCCCGTTGCAGCGCGGCGGCGAGGTCTTCATCGGCGGCGGCTACCTGGGAGACAGCGGCGACCCCTACCACGACGTCGGCGGCTTCTCCGGCGGGCCCTCGTCGAGGCTGCGGGCGATGCCGCTCGAGGTCGGCGTGCGGGGGCGGCCGCTCCGCCGCGTGGGCTCCGGGCTCGGGATCGGCCTGGCGCTCCAGTACGTCCGGGTCACGGAGCGCTTCCCGGGGTCGTTGCGCGCCAATCCCCTGGAACGCGTGGAGATGACCGCCTGGGGCTGGGGCCTGCGCGTGCTGGCCCTGCAGGAGTGGTGGCTGCCGGGCACCAAGTGGGCACTGGGTGTGGAAGTCTCCACCGGTCTGGGTTCGGCCCCCGTGGACTACACGAGCGACGATCATCGTGTGAGCCTGGCGGGAGTCGACTTGCGGGGTTGTGTCTCGTTCTTGCCGTAGGGGATGTGCGCCGCGGGAGGGACGCATGCCGCAGCGAACCCTGCTTGCCCTGACGCTCCTGGCGGGCGCCGCCGCCTCGGTGCAGGCCGACGGGGGGATGATCCCCTGGGGGGACTACCACATCTACGAGGGCGCCCAGCAGGCCTTCATTGACTTCGATCCCGCCGCCGGGCGCGAGACGTTGATCCTGCGCACCGGCTTCCAGACCCAGGCGCGAGACTTCGCCTGGATCGTTCCCGTGCCCGGCCTGCCTCAGCTCGCAGAGGCTGAGGCCGAGCTCTTCCGGCAGGCCTACGACTACACCGCGCCCATCACCAGAGACCGCCGCTTCGGCTGCTGCGGCCTGGGCCAGGAGGATGACTTCCGCATCGATCCTGCTGGATCGGGGGGCGTCATCGTCTATGAGGAGCGCACGGTCGGCGTCTATGACACGCGCGTGGTGGGCGCCGACTCGCCGAGCGAGTTGGCCGAGTGGCTCGAGGAAAAGGGCTACCTGCGCGATGCCAATCGCGGCGAGGTCACGGACGCGCTGCAGTTCTACATCGACAAGGCCTGGTACTTCGTCGCCATGCGCATCGACTCCACGGCCTTCGCCGGCTACCCGAGCGCGCCCTGGTGGTACGGCAGCACGCCGGCGATCAGCCTTTCGTTCGACACCGCGCAGGCGGTGCTCCCGATGCGGATCTCCGCGATCAGCTCCGCCCCGCGCGTGGAGGTGTACGTCTACGTCTGCGCGCCGCACCGCATGACCTTCCCCGGCGCGCGGACCGAGTACGCCAACCGCATCGGTCGCGACGAGCTGAGCTTCCTGCGGCGCCACCATCCGCTGGTCGCTCAGCAGGTCAAGGAAGGCAGCTTCCTGACCCGCTTGCACGGCGAGCTGACCGCCGCCGACATGGCGCAAGACATCGAGATCACGCCGGCCGGCCATGACCGGGAGTTCCGCCGGATCGACTATGCCGCCTGGCCCTGGTTCGAGACGGCGCTCCTCGCGCTGGCCGGCCTCGGTTCCCAGCTCTGGCTGCGCCGGCGAGGAGCCAGGCGGGCCTGACGGGCCTGACGGGCCTGACGGGCGGCCCACCACCGGCGAGCATCTTGTGGACCCGGGATTGACTTGCCCTTGTCGACCGGGCTTTCATGTCCGCATGCACGCGCACGTCACACCCCCTTCCGCTGACTGGCGGACCAAGCCCAGCGACCGCTTCGTCTTGCGGTGGATCAAAGTCCATCTCTCCGCCCGGCTCACGCCGCATCTGGCCGGCTGGCGCTGGGTGCGGCCGGGCGGGGTCACCCTGACCGCCGCGGGGTTGGGGGTCGCGGCGGGCACGATCTACGCCCTGGGCCACGGTTGGCTGGCGGGGTGCGTCGCGGCTTTGGCGCAAGTGCTCGACGGCGTCGACGGACAGCTCGCGCGCCTGCGCGGGCAGGCTTCGCGCGCGGGGGCCTTCTGGGACTCGGCCCTGGACCGCTACGCCGACGGCGCCATGGTCATCGGCACGACCGCCTTCCTGGGCCGGGAGCACGCGGCGCCCCTGGCGGTGCTCATCGGCGCCGGCGGCCTGGCGCTGATCGGCTCGAACCTGATCAGCTACACCTCGGCGCGGGCGGAAGGACTCGGCCTGGCGCTCGGGTCCCCGACCCTGGTGAGCAAGGGAACGCGTGCGGCGGTGATGATCCTCTGCGCGTGGGGGACGCTGCTCTGGAGGCCGATGCCCCTGCTGGGACTGATCTACCTGGCAGTCCATACGAACGCCGAGGTGGCGCGCCGGCTCCGGCGGGCGCGCGGCGCGGAGCGGCTCGCGAGCGAGGAGGCATCCCGCGGTGCATGACGAGGGCGTGATCCACGGGCGCTTCCAGGTGTTGCACAACGACCACCTGGCCTACCTGCTCGACGGCAAGGCCCGCTGCCGCCGTCTGATCGTGGGCATCACCAACCCCGATCCGCGCCTGACCGCCGCGGACCCCGCCGATCCCCACCGCAGCCGCCCGGAGGCCAATCCGCTCAGCTACTACGAGCGCCACAGGCTGGTCGAGGCTGTCCTGGACGAGGCCGGGGTCGAGCGCGGAGCGTTCACGGTCGTGCCTTTCCCGATCAACTTCCCCGAGCTCTATCACTGCTACGTGCCCCTCACGGCGACCTTCTTCGTCTCCGTGTACGATGACTGGGGACGTCGCAAGCTGGAGCGCTTCCGCGGGCTCGGCCTGCGCACCGAGGTGCTCTCGGAGCGGCCGGTCGAGCGCAAGGGCATCAGCGCGACCGACGTGCGCGCCCGCATGGCGGCCAATCTGGCGTGGGATCACCTCGTGCCGCCCGCCACGGCCAGGTTGATGGCAGCCTGGGAGATCCCGGAACGGCTGCGGCGCCTGAGCGCCGGAGAGCACAGGGGAACGCGACCTTGAACAACCAGCCCAGGATCGCCTGCTGCAATTTCATCCCCGACGTACACGAGCTGCGCGCGCTGGCCCTCGGGCACGGCTTCGATGGGGTCGAGTGGAGCCTGCGGCGCGCTGATCTGCCGGACTCGGACGAGGCCGCCGAGGAGCTCGCGCGGCGCATTGCCGTCCTGCACCCGCTCGAGGTGCGCTATCACTGCGCGTTCCAGAAGACCGATCTCGGTGACGTCGATGCGGAGCGCTCGCGCGAGGCGATGCGCGTGTTCCGCCAGGTGTGCCGCCTGGTCGCGCGCCTCGGCGGGGAGGTCGTGACGATTCACGTGGGGCTCGGCCACGACTCGACGCTGGGCCTCTCGTGGGAGCGCACGATCGAGAGCCTCGCCCACCTGGTGCGCTATGCGGAGAGCACCGGCGTGCGGCTGTGCCTGGAGAATCTCGCCTGGGGCTGGACCAGCCGGCCCGAGCTGTACGAGAAGCTGATTCGCAAGGCGGGGCCGTGGGCCACCCTCGACATCGGTCACGCCTACGTGAGCCCCTCGGTGACCAGCCAACACTATGCGATCGAGGACTTTGTCGGCCCGCAGCCCGAGCGTTTCCTTGGCGCTCACGTCTACCATGCCGAGGAAGGCCGCGAGCACGTTCCTCCCCGGGAAGTGGCCCAGATCGCCGGCCGGCTGGGTTTGCTGCGCCGCCTGCCGAAGTGCGCCTGGTGGGTGCTCGAGGTGCGCGAGCGCGCCGGGTTGCTGCAGACGCTGTCGGTGGTCCGGCAGTTCCTGGCGGCCGGCGAGCCGGGGCCACGGAGGCCAGAGCTCGCTCAATAGAGTTGCGCGCCCTATCTGCTGTGGCGTAAACTTACTGGGCCGGTGCGATTAGGGTGACGGCTCGGCGCAGGCCCGGCGCGACAGCGGGCTGCGGGAGTCGTCCTGTAGGCGGGATCGGACCACGAACTGCTTTGTTTCCCGCTTCCTATGGCGCGACAGCCTTGGGTGAACACCGCGTGGAACGCCAGTCTTCAGGTCGGTCGAAACGACGTGCTGATCCTTGGTGGCAGACAGGGGAGGGGTCCATGAGTACGATTCTCAAGCGTTCACACTTTCTGGCCGTGGCGCTGCTCGTTCTGCTGGCGGCGCCGCTGGCGGCCTGGGGCGAGATCATCCGGATCGAGGAGAACTCGGGCCAGACCGAGTTCGAGCTGCGGGCCCAGGACGCCGCCGGCGTGGAAGTCCGCTACGCCATGCAGGCGTTCGGGCTCGAGCCGGTCGACGTGGAGGGGCAGACCCTGCAGAAGGTCTGGCTGCCCGGCTGCTTCCTGCCCAACGACGCCGGCGCCCCCGACCTGCCCGGCTTCGGTCGCTTCATCGCCGTGCCGTTCGGGGCCGAGGCGAGGGTCACCATCCTGGGCGCCGAGACGCGCACGCTCGTGGGGCTCGATGTGCTTCCGGCCGCCCCGATTCAGTTCGAGAACGACGACACGCCCCCGACCTATGTGAAGGACATGGCGATCTATGGGCGGCGGGCCAACTTCCCCGCGAGCCCCGTCCTGGTCTCGGAGCCGGTCGAGATGCGCGGCGCGAACGCCGTGACTCTCGGCATCACGCCTTTTCAGTACAACCCCGTCGCCCGGGAGCTCACGGTCTACACCAGCCTGGACATCCGGATCGACTTCGTCGGCGGCGCGGGGCGTTTCTCGGATGATCGCCTGCGCAACCGCTACTGGGAGAGTCTGCTCCAGGACCAGATCCTCAACTATGAGACCCTGCCGGCGATCGACTTCAACAGCCGCTCGCCCCGTGACGGTCGTAGCGGCTACGAATACGTGATCATCACGCCCGACAATGCCACCTGCATCGCGTGGGCCGACTCGATCAAGACGTGGCGCAACGCGCAGGGCATCACCACCGAGGTGTTCACCACCGCTCAGACGGGAACGACGACCACGCAGATCGAAAGCTGGCTCAACAACGCCTATGCCACCTGGGACGTGCCGCCCGTGGCGTTCCTGATCCTCGGGGACTATCCGAGCAGCGGCGATGCGGGCGGCGGCGCGGAGGCCGGGTCGGTCGCGGGCGACGGCTATCGCGAGAATCTGCCCGGCGTCGCGTCCCCCATCTACAACGGCTACTGCGTCAGCGACAACATCTACGCCGACACCAACGGCAACCAGCTGCCCGAGATGGCCCATGGGCGTCTCTGCCCGCGGACCGACGTCGACCTGGCCAACATGCTCCGCAAGATGTTCTCTCACGAGCGCCAGCCGGTGATGGATCCGAGCTTCTATGACCGTCCCCTGATCGCCGGCGGCTGGCAGACCGAGCGCTGGTTCATCCTGTGCGCCGAGGTGATCTACGGCCACCAGGCCAACGTCCTGGGCAAGACCCCCGTCCGGGAGTACGCCATCTATTCGGGGTATCCGGGAACGCAGTGGTCCACGAACCAGAACACCTACATGGTCGTCAACTACTTCGGCCCCAACGGACTCGGTTACATTCCGGCCACGCCGCAACACCTGACCGACTGGGGCGGCAACGCCACGCGGATCAACAACGACATCAATGCCGGAGCCTACTTCGTGATGCACCGCGACCACGGCCTGGTGACGGGCTGGGGCGAGCCCGCGTACAACAACGGCAACGTCAACATGCTGACGAACACGAAGTACCCATTCGTCTTCAGCGTCAACTGCCTGACCGGCAAATACAACTACGCCGGGACCTCGTTCACCGAGATGTTCCACCGGATTCAGTACGGCGCCGTCGGTCTCCTGGCGGCCTCCGAGACGTCGTACTCGTTCGTCAACGACGCCTACATCTGGGGCGTCTTCGACAGCATGTGGCCCGGATTCGACCCGGGCTACGGCACCGGCGGGACGTCGGCCACGGCCCTGCGGCCGGGCTTCGGCCAGACCTACGGCAAGTACTACCTGCAGGCCAGCAGTTGGCCGTATAACCCGCAGAACAAGACGGTCACCTATCACCTGTTCCATCACCATGGCGACGTCTTCATCACGATGAACGACCGGGTTCCCACGCCGCTCACCGTGTTGCACGAGGACCACCTGGAGCCGGGTGAGGCGACCTTCACGGTCCAGGCCGAGGCCGGAGCGCTGATCGGGCTCTCGGTCGACGGCGCGCTCATCGGCGTGGCGGAGGCCACCGGGGCGCCGCTGCCGATCGCGATCATCCCCCAGGGCGAGGGCGGCGAGCTGCGCGTGGTCGCCACCAAGGCGAACCGGCTGCGCTACGATGTCCGGATTCCGATCGAGGCCGGGTCGATCATCGTGGATCCCGAGGGCGGCGGCGACTACCTGACGATCCAGGAGGCGATCGACGCGGCCGCCGAAGACGATCTCATCGAGCTGGTGGATGCGGTGTTCATGGGTCCCGGCAACCGAGACCTGAACTTCCAGGGCAAGGCGATCACGGTTCAATCGCTGAGCGGCAACCCCGCGACTTGCGTGATCGATTGCCAGTACGCGGCGCGGGGCGTCAGCTTCGTCAACGGCGAGGGCGCCGGCTCGGTGCTGCAGAATGTGACGATCACCCACGGCTTCCTCACCGATGCCCGCGGCGCTGGCGTCTACTGCTACGGCGCGTCGCCGACGCTCAATAACGTGCACTTCATCGACAACCAGGTGACGGGCGCGGGAATCGGGGGCGCGGTCGCGGCCGTCAGCGAATCGGGGCCGCAGCTCCACTACTGCGTCTTCTCGGGCAATGCGTCGGACCACCATGCGGCCGACGTTCATCTCTTCGACAGCACGGTGCTCCTCGATCACTGCACGCTGTACGGCGGCTCGGCGCCGGACGGCGGCGTCATCCACGTTGACAGCGGCGGCCTGCTGACGATGCGCAACACGGTCGTGGCCTTCAGCCAGGCGGGCCAGGCGGTCAATTGCGTGTGGTCGGGCGCGGCGACGCTCGACTGCTGCGACATCTTCGGCAACGCGGGCGGCGACTGGGTCGGCTGCATCGCCGGGCAGTACGGCCTCGACAACATCTCGCTCGATCCGCAGTTCTGCGACGCGGCCGGGGGCGACTTCCGCCTGTGGAACTATACGCCGTGCGTCTCCGAGATGTGCGGGCAGGTGGGCGCGCTGGCCATCGGCTGCTACGAGACGAGCGACGTGCGCCCGGGCGACGCGGCCGCGCTGTTCCTGAGCGGCGCCCGCCCGAACCCGTTCACGCGGACGACCTGCATCGCCTACGCCGTCCCCGCGGCCGCTGGGCGGACGCTGCTCCAGGTCTTCGACCCGAGCGGTCGCCTCGTGCGGACGCTGGTCGACGGCGTCGAGGCGGCGGGCGCCCACGTGGTGACGTGGGACGGCGCGAGCGCGAGCGGCGAGCGGCAGCCGAGCGGCATCTACTACTACCAGCTCAGCGTGGGCGGGGAGCAGGCGACCCGCCGCGTGATCCTGCTGAGATGATGTGAAACGACCCACTCAAGGGCGACGAGCGGCCACCTTCCGGGAGCGGAGGGTGGCCGCGGTCGTTACTGCGGCGCGGGACCCCGGCGTGGCGCGCCCCCGTCCCGTCTGCTACGCTATCGGCAGTGGTCGCCCGGGGAGCCCCGGGCGATCTGGGGCCGCCGTGCGAGTGGAGGACCGACGATGATGTCCGCAGGAATGCTGCGCCGCTGGCAGCGGCCGGTCGCCGCCGGCGGGCTGGCGCTGCTCGGGCTGACCGGTGGCGCCGCCGCCAACCCGATGCCGGCCGATTGGAGCGCCTATGACGCGACCCACTATGACCTCGCCATCGGAGTGGGCGATGGAACGATCACGGGCACGGGCACCTTGGTGGGTCGCGCCGTGCAACCCGGTCTGGACGAGATCGTCCTGGCCCTGGCCGACGAGCTGGCGATCGACCAGGTGAGCAGCAGCACCCACGCGGTCAGCGCCTTCGAGCGCTTCGCCGATCGCTTGCGGATACATCTGTCCGCGCCGCTCGCCGCCGATGAAGTCTTCCGCGTGACGGTCTCCTACGAGGGGACCCCGCCCCAGATCGGCGGCGCTGTCTCAGACTATCCCTTCAACTGGCGCAGCCACACCTACGGGCAGGTGACCACGCCGGTGATTTACACCATGAGCGTGCCCGATCGGGCCTGGACCTGGTGGCCATGCAAGCCCGTGCTCGGGGACAAGGCCACCGTGAACATGTCCGTGACCGCGGACTCGGCCCTGACCGTGGTGTCGAACGGCAAGCTCCTGGGCGTGGACGAGGCGCTCGGCGGGCGCCGGACCTGGCGCTGGGCGCACGGCCATCCGGTCGCCAGCTACCTCGTGTCGCTCGCCATCTCGGACTACGCGGTGCTGGAGGATTCGGTGGCCGTTCCGGTCGAGAGCGGCGCGGTCACCATTCCCCTGCGCTTCTATGTCTATCAAGAGGACCTGGAAGACGCGCGCGTCACGTTCGCTCGCACCGGCGAAATGATCAAGTTCCTCTCGGACCTGATCGGACTCTATCCCTTCGCCGATGAGAAGTACGCGGTCGTCACGGCGCCCATCAACGGCGGCATGGAGCATCAGACCTGCACGACGCTTGGCGGGCGCTACATCACCGGCGACCACAGTCAGGAGTGGATCCTGATCCACGAGCTGTCGCACCAGTGGTGGGGGGACTGGGTGGGTCTGGCGGACTGGAAGCACGTCTGGCTCAACGAGGGATTCGCGACTTACAGCGAAGCTCTGTGGGTCGAGCACACCCAGGGCCCTCAGGCCTACGCCGACTACATGCGCGAGCTGGACAGCGCCGCCCCGCCCGCGGGCCTGGACTTCAACGGCACGGTCTACAATCCGACTCAGCTCTTCGGCATCACGCCGTATCGGAAGGGGGCCTGGGTGCTCCACATGCTCCGTCATGTCGTCGCCGATGATGAGGCGTTCTTCGCCGCGTTGAGGGCCTACTACCAGTCCCTGGGCGGCGGCGGCCAGGCGACCACCGAAGCCTTCCGCGACATCGTCGAGGGAGAGACCGGTCTGGAGCTGGATGGCTTCTTCGATCAGTGGCTCCACGCGGAGGGGCGTCCGTCCTACCGCTGGACCTGGTCGAGCGAGCGGGTGGCCGCCGGGTACGAAGTCGCCCTCGAGATCGTGCAGGAGCAAGACGAGCCCGAGGTGTACGTCATGCCGATCGACGTCGAGATCGGCATCGCCGGGGATCCGCTCATCGTCAGGCGATTCAAGGTCGAGAACACGCTGCGCGAACAGACGTTCACCTTCAGCGTCGACGGCCTTCCCCGCGTGCTGGCGATCGATCCCGACGGGTGGGTGCTCAAGCCGTTGTCGCCGGCGCCGCCGGCGCACGCGCTGCTCCACGCGCCGCGACCGAACCCCACCCGGGCGCTGAGCCGCATCACTTACGCGCTGCCCGAGGCGGGCGAGGTCAGCTTGCACGTCCTCGACGTCACCGGCCGCCTCGTGCGTACCCTGGTCGACCGGCGGCTGCAGGGCGCCGAGCACACAGTCGAGTGGGACGGCGCGACGAGCCAGGGGGATCCCGCGGCCTCGGGCGTGTACTACCTGCGCCTGGAGGCGCCCCGCGGCGCCCAGCAGCGCGCGCTGGTGCTCGTGCGTTGAGCGCGGCCTTAGGCGGCCTTAACGGGTCGGCCCCGGGTGGTGGGGTTCACCCGGGGCCTGGAGGGGCGAGCGGGGCCAGCGGGCCCCCGCTCCTCTCCTGGGGACAGCGGTCAGACGCCTGAGAACTGCAGCTCGGCGAAGCGCAGGCTGGGCACGCGCGTCGACGAGTAGGGAAACGGGTCGTTGCCCAGTTCCTCGAGCAGTTGCCAGAACGTCAAGAGGTTGCCGGCCAGATTCATCTCCGCGATGGGACGAACGAGCTCGCCGTTCTCCACCCAGTGGCCGCTCACGCCGGTGGAGAAGTCGCCCGTCGTGTCGTTCGAGTTGCCGCCGCGGAAGTCGGTGATCAGGATGCCGGTGCCCAGCGCCGCGAGCAGGCCGTTCAGATCCCGCGTGCCGGCGGGAAAGACGAGGTTGGTCGAGCTGCCGGTCGTGGGCTCCTGGCCGAGCTTGCTGGCGTAGTACGTGTCCAGGTAGAAGTTCTTGAGCACCCCCTGCTCGAAGACCGGCAGGCGGCGCGTCGCCATGCCCTCGCCGTCGAAGCTGGTCGAGCTGAGGCCGCCCTTGAGGTGCGGCTCGTCGGTGATCGTGAGCAACGATGACCCGATGCGCGCACCCAGCCTGTCGGCCATGCAGGAGCGCTGCTGCTGGATCACTCCCCCGCTGAGCGGCGAGAGCAGGTTCCCGATCTGGCCGCCGGCGACGCGATTCTCGATGACGCACGGGTAGCTGCCGGTCTTGATCGGCCGCGCCCCCAGCCGGGCGAGCGCCCGGCGCGTCGAGGCGCGGCCCACCTCCTCGATCGATTCGAGCTGGTCGAGGAAGAGCGCGGCGGTCGACCAGTAGTCGCGCGGCCGGCGGTCGTCCTCGTCGCGCACCGTGACGACCGACGTGCAGAAGAAAGCCGTGCCGCGCTCGTAGGCCTCCATGCCGTTGGAGGTCGCCATGGCGGATTCGTATTCGACGTCGCCCCAGCTGCTGCTGGCCGAGATGATCTTGCCGGCCCCGGGCGATGACCGGGCCGCCTCCACCAGCCCTTTCGCGCGCCGGCGCCGCTGGGCGCCGTCCAGCGAGGCCGCGCCGGCGGGATCATCCGCGCCCAGGTCGCCCCGGAAGCGATCGGCGTAGCGCGCCGGATCCGGCAGCTTGCGATGCGGATCGGGCGCGAGCAGTCGCGTCATCGCGACGGCGTTCTCGACGAAGCTCGCGAGCGCGTCGGGACGCAGGTCGCTGGTCGTGTGCGAGCTGTAGCGGCCGCCGACGTACAGGTTGACGGTGAGCGACATGGTCGTCGATTCGCGGATGCGATCGAGGTCCGCATCCCGCCATTCCACGCGGCTGTTGCGGTTGCGGCTGATCGAGACGCGCGCGCCGTCGGCGCCCTTGGCGCGAGCGGCGGTCACGACGCCCCGAGCCTTGGCGATCAGATCTTGACTCATGCCGTGCGCCCTCCCACCGAGATCCCGCCCGCGCGAACCGTGGGCATCCCGAAGCCGACCGGCACGAACTGGCCGTCCTTGCCGCAACTGCCGCCGCCGGCCTTGAGCGTCATGTTGTTGCCGACCATGTCCATGGCCTCGAGGACCTTGGGACCCTGGCCGGTCAGGTTGACGTCCTTGATGAGGCCCGCGAGCTTGCCGTTCTCGATCAACCGCCCCTGGACCAGGTAGAAGCTGAAATCGCCGGCTCCGATGTTGACCTCGCCGTTGCCGATCACGCGCGCGTAGATGCCCCGCTTGACCGAGGCGATGATCTCCTCTGGGTCGTGCGGACCGCTGATCATGTAGGTGGTGCGCATGCGCGGCACCGGAGGAAAGCGGAACGACTGACGCCGCCCGGAGCCGGTCGGAGCGACCTGGTAGTGACGCGCGGAGATACGATCGTGCAGGTACGACCGCAGGATGCCGTTCTCCACGAGCACGGTGCGCTGCGTCGCCGCACCCTCGTCGTCGACGTTGAGGGAGCCGCGCAATCCGGGCAGCGTGCCGTCGTCGAAGATCGTGACGTCGGAGCCGGCGATGCGCTGGCCGATCCGGTCGGCGTAGATCGAGGTGCCCTTGCGGTTGAAGTCGGCCTCCATCCCGTGGCCGATCGCCTCGTGCAGGATCACCCCGGCGATGCCGCCCGCGAGCACGACCGGCATCTCGCCCGAGGGCGCCTCGACCGCCTCGAACCCGCCGACGGTCTGCGCCACGACCTCGCGCACCAGCTCATCGACATTGGCGTCGCTGTAGAGGTCGAGGCCCTGCCGCCCCGAGATGGCGTCCATCGAGCTCTCGATCCGATCGCCGTCCTTGGCCGAGCAGGAGATGCGCAGGACCCCCATCGGGCGCGCGTCCTCGACGAGGACGCCCTCGGAGTTGGCGAGCAGGATGCGCGTGTCCTCGTCCGACGCGTAGATGCTGACCTTGGTGATGCGCGCGTCCTGCTGGCGGACCTGGCGGTCGGCGCGCTCGATGATCGGCACCACGCGGTCGATGCCGATCGCGCTCCACGGCACCTCGACCGGGTAGAAGTCCGCGACCTGGACCGCGGCCAGCGGGCGGGGCCGCGCCGCGGGAGCGCCGTCGGCCACCGCAGCCGCCGTGCCGGCGGCCGCCAGGAGGGCTTGCTCCGACAGATCCTCGCAGAAGGCGAACCCGGTGGCGTCGCCCTTGAGAACGCGGATCCCCGCGCCGAGATCGACGGTGCCGAAGGCGCGATTGACCTGGCTCTCCTGCATGCCGGTCGTCCGCGAGATCGTGTGCTGCAGATAGACATCGGCGAAATCGCCGCCGCGCGACAGGGCTTGCGCCAGGACGCGTCCCAGGACCGCCTCGCTCACGCCGAAGCGGTCGAAGTAGGTCGTGTGCGCGCCGGGCGCGCCGGCTATCGCTCCCAGCGCCGCGCCCGATCGGCAGCCGAAGACGGCCGGCAGGGACACCATGGCCGTGCCCGCCCCGACCCACCTGAGGAAGTCGCGGCGGTTGAGATTGGGTTGCATGGATCGCCTCCAGGGGGTTTGGCATGTCTGGGGGGCATGACGAAGGTGACTACGCATGCGCCGCCCGAGAGTTTCCGGGGAATCGCCCTCGACTCGCCCACACGCGCCGGCGGCCCGTGCTAGACTTGGGTGGCCGGTGTCTGCCGGCGTCTGCCGGCGGCGGGGAGGCGGCGATGAGATCTCACAGGCTGGTTCCGGCGGCATGGATCGCCGGCGCGGTCTTTCTGGCCGGATCGCCCGCGCTCGGCGCTTTCGGCGCCAACCTGCGGGTCAACCACTTCGGCGACGGCTACCATCAGGCCGATCCCGAGATTGCGCGGGGGCCCGAGGGCAACCTCTACGCGGTCTGGGAGGATTGGCGCCACGGGACCGGATCGGTCTACTGCGCCCGTTCCCTGGACGGCGGGGCGAGCTTCGAGCCCGAGATCCGCGTCGATCCCGCGAGCGCCCCCGGCTACGGCACGCCGATGCTCGTGCGCTGGCCCTGCCTGGGCGTCGACGGCCACGGCATCGTCTACGCGGCCTGGGTCATGTGGGAGCCGGGGCGCGTGGGCCGCGTCTTCTGCGCCCGCTCGATCGACGGGGGGGCGTCGTTCGAGGCGCCCGTGCCGGTGAGCGACGCGGAGGCCGAGGACCGCGCCTGGCCGTCGATGGCGGGCGACCCGGCGGGGGGCGTTCACATCGTGTGGTGTGACTTCCGCAACAGCCCTGATATCGTCGACCTTTACGTATCCTACTCGCCGGATGGCACGGCCTTTCGGCGCAACGTCAAGGCCAATCGCGAGGTCGTCGGTCCCACGTGCACGCCGCCCCTGCCGGACATCGCGGTGGGCGGCGACCCCGCGATCGTCCACCTGGTGTGGCGTCAGACCACGGCCGGCTGGAACCGCTGGGTTCACGCCGCTCGATCGTTGGATGGCGGCCGCACCTGGGAGTTGCCCGTCGAGGTGAGCCACGTCCCGTGGTTCTACGACGGCTGAGTGATGCCGTGCGCCTCACTGGACGTGGGGCCGGACGGACAGGTCGGGGTCGTGTGGACGAGCGCGCACCTGAGCGAGGTGCCGGACGCCTACTTCGCCGAGTCGACCGACGGCGGCGTCACCTTCGGCGCGAACCACCGCGCGCATCCGGAAACCGATGGTGTCCAGCAGCTCCCGGCAATCGCCTACGACGGTCTGGGCCTGGCCCACGTCTTCTGGGAAGACTCCCACGAGCCCACCTGGGATACCGACATCCTCTGCGCCGCGACGGGCGACGGAGGGGTGACCTTCACGCCGCCCGAGCGGGTCAACGATGACCCGGAGTGGGAGATCAGTCCCCAGCAAGGCGTGGCGGCGGCGGGTCTGCCCGGGGGCGGCGTCGCGGCCGTGTGGATGGATGGGCGCGAGAGCTACGACGACAACGTCTACTTCGCCGGCCCCGCGTTCTCGAGCCTGGCGGGAGGTCCGGATCGACCCGCGGGGGCCAGCGGCTTGCCCGGGGCTTCCGCGGTCCGCATCGTACCCTCGGTTGTGCATGGGGGAGCCGCCTTCCGCGCCCAGTGGGCGAGGATCCTGGATGCCGAGGGCCGCCTGGTCCGCGAGATCGGCGACCCCGCCGGCGCGGGCGCGAGCGGGGCCGGCGACAGCCGCTGGTTGTCCTGGGACGGGCGGGACCGATACGGGCGACGGGTCGAGCCGGGCTGGTACCGGGCGCTGGTGGACGGGGCGCGTGGGGCGAACGGATCGGAGAGCCGCGGGTTCATCGTCGTGCGGTGAGGCAGCCCCGGTGGCCCGCGGGCCAGGTGCCCGAATCCCGGGGGCGGCCGGCAGCTGCCCGGGAACCTCGGCCGCAACCGCGCGGTTACTCTGGCGTAGCTTTTCCGGAGACCCCGCGACGGGGGTCTGCTAAGATCGACGGTCTGCCCCCGGGCTGCCGGTCGGCCGGCAGCCCGCGCTGCAGCCGGAGCGCAAGGGCCGCAACCAGAAGGAAACGCAACCGCAAAGCTCGGCGAACCTCTCGCCTTGATACTCACGTTATGAAGAAAGCCAAACTCTGCAAAGCCGATCTGCACGTCCATTCGTGCCGTTCGTGGGACGTGCCCGACTTCGACCGCTACATGCCGCGCGCGCTCTTCGAGGCGGCCCTCGGCCACCCCGATCCCGGACGCCGCATGGACTACTTCGCCCTCACCGACCACAACACGATGGCGGGCTTCGAGGAGCTCCGCCGCTCGCTGTCCGCGGGCGACCGGCGACTCCTGATCCCGGCCGTCGAGCACAACCTGCGGGATCCGGGCATCGGGTTCTCGATCCACGTCAACCTGTACCAGCTCACTCCCGACCAGTACGCCGAGATCCAGGAGCGCGTGGTCACCCTGGCCGACATGCGCGACTACTGCCGCGCGCGGGGCATCCTCACGCAGTACAACCACCCGACGTGGTGGGAGCGCGAGGAGCTGAAGAACGGGCAGGTCACGCTGGAGAAGGTGCGCGACGCCGCGGCCTACTTCGACGTCCTCGAGCTCAACGCGGGCCGCACCGTGGTGCTGAACCGGGTGACGGCCAATCTGGCCCGCGACATGGGCAAGTACCTCACCTGCAACTCCGACACGCACTCGGGCGACGTCGGCAAGGCCTGCAACGAGGCGCCCGGCGACACGGTCGGAGATTTCCTCGCCGCGATCTGGTCGGGCCGGGGACGGCCCGTGCGCGACAACATGACGAACCGGGCGCTCCTGACGATGGTGCACTCGGTCATCGACGAGCTCTTCAATCACCGCCACGGCGTCCGGATCAAGGACACCGCGATGGACTCGGGCAACCCGCGCATCGAGCGACTGACCCAGCGCGTGATCGGCTCCGACCTCGTCATGCGCTGCGCGCTGGTGCGCGAGCCGCTGCGGCTGCTCCTCAAGCAGGTCGCGCGACCGGTCGTGTACAACCTCATGGCCCACGAGCGGCGGCTCGAGCGGGAGCTGGGCGAGTCCAGCCTGCAGTGCTATCTCTGATCAACGCGTGTGGATATCGGCCGTGCCGGCAACCTGGGGTGTCCGCGATGGCCACTGCCGGCGATAGTTCTTGCCGGTCCTGCCGCAGGGGTGCCATACTCTCGCCAGAGCCCGTTACGATCCTCCACCTGTGAGCGCCCCGTGCTGGGGGCCAAGGAGGTGCGGCATGCGGTTCTCACTGCTTCTGACTGTGATCCTGATCAGTGCTCTGTCAGCGGCAAGGGCGAGCGCGGAACCTGGCAGCCTGGGCCACCGTGCGGACGTCCTGGTCATGCCCTCGGACCGGAACGACTGCCCGGGACCGCCGGTCTGTGCCCACAGCGGGACTTTTGAGAACGCCTACTGCTGGCACTGGGGTGGGACTCAGCCCCCCTACTACGGGGCCTTTGGCGAGGCCTACGATGAGGGGCCGTGCATCATCATGTGCGCGGCGTTCTGGCTGACGCAGATTGGATCCTATGCCTACCCGCCCGTGGACGTCTACGTCTGGGAGGGTGGGATCACCGGCGAGCCCGGATTGGTCCTCTGGATGAAGCCAGGCGTCGTGCTCGGCGCTCCCGGTCTGTGGCCCACGGTCACCCAGCATGATGTCCGGAGCAATCTGGTCGCCGGCCTGGCCGTCGCCGGTGAATTCACAGTGGGCTACTACGTCGACTTGTCGGGATCGCCCTGCCAGTTCTTCGTTGCCGTCGACGAGGGGAATGGCGGTGGTCATCCCTGGACCAACGTCGCTCCGGGCGGGGGCTACCCGTCGGGTTGGCAGCACCCGGGCGTCGTCTGGGGCATGATGGACATCTCGCTGGGCATCGGGGTCTACCTCGAGCGCGGAACCTCCGGTGTCGAAGATTCGCTGGAGGGTGACGCGGAGTCCGCGACGTGGGGGCGGATCAAGGAGATCTTCGAGCGCTAGCTGGCACCGCGACCGCGCGCGCGGGCGCGCCCCAGCAGCCAGAGGAAGATGAGCGCGGTCGGCAGCGCCTTGGCGTGAAAGTGCAGCACGCGGAACCAGCCCGGCCACGCGCTCAGATCGGCGCCCGCGGCGACGCCCGTCACGACGGGCGTCGCGGCATAGAGGGTGGGCAGGAACAGCCAGATTCCCAGCACGAGGATCGCCCGCGGGGCGAAGGCGCAGTAGAGCGCCGTCACCACGGGCAGCATCATCACATAGTGGTATTCCCAGACGCTCTTGAAGATCAGGAAGAAGACCGTCGTCCACAGGGCGAGGTCGAGCGTGCGCCGGTGCGGCGCGCCTGACCAGCGACGCGTGGCCCACACCCCGGCGATCAGCACGACGACCGAGATGCCCGGCAGGGCGAGTCTCTCGAGCGTGAGCGCGCGCCCGGCCAGCGAGAGCGACCAACCCGTGATCGCGTCCGGGAGGTGCGAGACGAGGTCGCGCAGCGCCGTCTGCAGCCCGAAGGCGCCCTTGTAGATGGCCATGAAGGGCGTGAGGTTGAGCCGCAGGAACTCGCGCACGTCGTCCGGCCGCAGGATGAAATAGGGCGCGCAGAAGGCGATCCCCAGCGCGGCGCCGATGATGATGCGACGCCACAGGCGGTCGCGCAGGTAAGGGACCACCAGCATCGCGGTGTAGGTCTTGAGCATCACGCTGGCGGTCCAGACGGCGGTCACGAGCCATTCGCGGGAGCGGAGGCGCGGCGCGGCGCCGGCCGCCATTGCCGCGGGCGGCGTCGGAGGGGGCGCCGTGCCGGGCGCCGCGGAAGGCACCGTTAGGGGCGGCACTCCTTCGGCGGCGGGGACATCCCAGCGCCAGAGCAGGTAGAGCAGCGCGGCCATGGTGAACGAGAACTGGCCCATGAACTGTTCGATGTAGAACGGGAAGCACCCCAGCCACAGACCGGCCGCGATCTGCCGGCGCTCGAGCGGCCAGCGGCGATCGCGCAGCGCCGCCCAGATGAGCGCACCCATCACGATCTCGTTGATGAGCACCCAGAGCCAGTAGGCCGGCCACGGCGCCAGCAGCGCGGCCGCCAGCCCGGCGACATAGGCCGTGGGCGGCAGGTAGCGGTAGAAGTAGTAGTAGGGGACGGCCTGCGGCGCCTCGTGCCGGTAATCGGCCGAGTCGTAGATGCTGTGGCCGTGGATGAGATTGGCGCCGGCCTGGTAGATGCCGAAGAAGTCCGATGCCTGGCCGTGACCCTGGCTGGCCTCCACGAAAAGGCTGTTGAGCAAGCCGGTGGGGAGCGAGACGAGGAACAGGGCATGCAGGAGGAGCCCGGCGGCCAGGACAACCCGTGCGGCGCAACGCGGTGAGTTCTGCTCCATTCGCCTCGTCCTCGGCCCGACCCTGATCGAGACGGGACGGAGTGTAGGGGCCGTGGGAGGGGGTGTCCATCGGGGGGTGTCGGTATGTGTACTATTGTAAGCTATACTGCCCGGGGACTCGGGGACCGGGCAGCCTTGATTCGGCGCCGCGCAAGGAGTATCCTTACGATTGACAAGCTTCTCAGTGCTGGTCCAGACGGGTCTGGTGCGGCGAGCACCGTACCTGCATCAAGGTGAGGAGGAAGCCACATGAAGAGATTGCTACTGGTTCTGTCAGTTCTGCTCGTTACCCCGGCCGGGTTCGCCCTGGCGGAGGACCTGGACAACAACGGAATCCCGGGTGATGAGAGCTATGTTCCCGG
Organism: uncultured bacterium; assembly: GCA_964603725.1. GTDB lineage: Bacteria > Eisenbacteria > RBG-16-71-46 > CAIMUX01 > WJJG01 > CAZDKK01. The sequence continues at coordinate 33,066 of CAZRWW010000004.1, read as the reverse complement.
CGTGTTCACCGGGGATCCGGAGCGCAATGAAACCGTGAACTTCCCTGTCTCCACGGACACCTGGGTCGTGTCGAGCTACCCGTACTGGTGGCACGTGGGCGACACGGTCTATGGGAACCGCAACGTCCCGCTCAGCTACGTGGATCACGTCGATCTGGCCTTCAAGATTTCGTACAACGTGCTCAATGGTTCCGGGCACGTGGATCTCGACTTCCGAATCAACGGGGTCACGGTGGGATCCTTCTCGGCCCTGCCGAGCCATGGCACGGGGTTCATCTATCAGTCCTTCAACTTCGCGCCGGTGACGCCGCCGTTCGAGCTGCGTTACTACGAGACGAACCTGGTCGACCCGGGCGCGGGCAGCATCGTGATCGATGAGACCGGCCTGTGCACGGCCACCTTCTCCGGCGGCACCACGCCGTTGGACGAGTCGACCTGGGGTCAGATCAAGTCTCTGTTCCGGTAGGCCGGTGATTTCAGGGGCCGGATCCGCGCCGGGTCCGCCCCGCACGACGCGAGCGGCGCCCTTCGCTGGCAAAGCGAGGGCGCCGCTTTGCCCTTCTCAGCCGGTCCTCGCCCGCCGGGCCGCGCCGCGCATGGGCACGCGCGCCCGTGGTCGGTCCGTCCCGCTCACATCCAGCGTTTCTTGCGGAAGTACGCCAGCAGCCCCACTGCGATTGCCACCATGGCGGCCCAGCAGGCGAGGTAGCCGAAGCGCCAGCGCAGCTCCGGCATGTGCTCGAAATTCATACCGTAGACGCCGGCCAGGAAGGTGAGGGGTATGAAGACGGTGGCGATGATGGTGAGCACCTTCATCACCTCGTTCATGCGATTGCTGACGCTCGAGAGGTAGAGATCCTGCAGACTCGCGAGCAGGTCCCGGAAGGACTCGACCGCATCGATGGCCTGCACCGTATGATCATAGAGGTCGCGCAGGAAGATGTTGATCTTGTCGTTGATCAAGGGTGAATCGGTGCGCTCGAGCGACGCCACTACCTCGCGCAGCGGCCAGACCGCCTTGCGCAGGAGGATCATCTCCCGCTTCAGCTCGTGCACGGCGTGCAGGTGTTGCGGATGCGGGCGCTCGACGAGCAGATCTTCCAGTTCCTCGATCCGTGTGCCCACCTGTTCGAGCACGATGAAGTAGTTGTCCACGATGGCGTCGGTCAGGGCATAGGCGAGATAGTCGGGCCCCAGCGTGCGCAGGCGGCCCTGTCCCTGGCGGATGCGCTGGCGCACCGGCGCAAAGCAGTCCCCGATGTTCTCCTGGAACGTGAGCAGGCACGCCGGCGTCAAGATCAGACTGATCTGCTCGGACTGGACCTCGTTCTTGTCGCTCTCGAAGGTGAGCATCCGCAGGACGAAGAAGAGGTAGCCCTCATGGTCCTCGAACTTGGGGCGCTGGGTCGTGGTGACGATGTCCTCGAGCACCAGCGGGTGAAGGCCGAAGTGCTCGCCCAGGCTGCGGACGATCTGCGTGTCGTGCAGGCCGTCGAGATTGATCCAGGTCACCGGGCCGCGCCGGCTGTGCTCCCGGCACTGCTCCAGCGACGCGGCCTCGAGCTCGTCGACCGCGCCCGCGTCGTAGCGCATGATCGTGATCCGCGGCTCGGTGATCTTCCGCTCGCCGGCGTACTCGATCGTGCCCGGCGAGGTGCCCGCCCGCCGCTGCCGGCGGCCCAGGATGCGCCCCATGGTTCCGACCTCCCTGTCCCGCCGGCCGCCGCGCCCCGAGCGCTGACCGGCGCGACCGGAGTGCGGACCGGCGCGCCCTCAGTCCGGGTCAGCGCGCCCGCAGTTCCACGTCCCCGCTGAACGTGTCGATGCGCACACTAGCGCCGCCATCGCCGGCAGTGAAGTCGAGTTCTTGGCTGGGGGTGTAGCGGCCCTTGCGGCGGGGGTGCCCGCCGAAGTCGCTTTCGATCTCCCCGCTGTAAGAGCTCACCTCGAAGTCGGCGTTGACGCCCGCGGGCAGCCACAACTCGATCGTGCCGCTGTGGGACTCGAACCGGTAGACGCCGCCCTGCTGGAGATCGCCCGTCAGGCGAATGTCGCCCGAGACCGTCTCTCCGTCCAGTCGGCGGAAGGCGCCGCCCTCGACGACGATGTCCCCGCTCACGGTCGCCGCGCTGAGCGTCCCGTGCGCCTTGCGAATCACGATGTCACCGCTGACCGCCTTGGCCCGCACCTGGTCGGAGTCGACCAGCAGGCGGATCTCGCCGCTCACCGTCTCCACGTCGGCCTCGACGGAGCCGGAGCTGAGATCGATGTCGCCGCTCACGCTCCTCAGGTAGACCTCGCCATCGACTTCGGTCGCCTCGATGTCGGCGCTGACCGTGTTCACCTCGAGCGAGCCCTTCACCGGCATGTGAATCTCGAGGTCGGTCTCGTCGACGTTGCGCGCACGTCTGGGGAGGACGACCTCGATGCGGATCCGGTCGGGCGTGCCATCGATGTCGAGACGCTCGGTGCCGCGACCCAGCGTGCCGGTGATCTTGACCTCCTCGCGATCCCAACCGGTGACGGTCACGCTGCCGCTGATGTTCTCCACCTCGACGCGGACGGTGGGCTTGACCTGGCGCGATTCATCGATGGTCTCCTGAGCGCAGGCGCTCATGCTCAAGCAGACGGCGAGCAGCGTCGCCGCGGAGATCGTGGTCGCGCAACGTCCGGATGCATTCATGATCGCACCTCCCCTTGGCACTTCAGCAAGAGACCCTCGATGCCACCTGCGTGGCGCGCCCCTGCAAGGCGGCCTTGGCGCGGTAGTACGACGCCAGGAGCCGGACGAGCTGGGGGCTGTCGGGGTCGGATGACCAGGCGGCCTTGACCTCTGAGATCGCTGTGTCGATCGTGCGGATCTCGCTGAGGATCGAGGCGATGATCGAGCCGCTCTCCTGGCACTCGGGGTCAGCGGTGTAGCGGGCCAGCTCGGTCTCGCCGGCCTGGCACTCGGCCTCGAGTGCTGCCACGATCTGCGCGGCGGGATCCGGCGCCGCATCCGTCGGATGCGGGCGACCGAGACCCAGGGTGATGATGAGCACGAGGGCGACCACGCCGCCGGTCGCCGCGGCCGCCGGCCAGAGCCAGCGCCACGCGCGCAGCCTCGGGAATCGCGCCGGCGACTCTGGGGCGAGCTGCGGGCGCTTCTCGATGGCGGCCGCAATCGCCGGCCAAAGGTCGCGGGGCGGCGCGATCTCCCGCGCCAGATCCGCGGTCCTGCGGCGCAGGTCGCGCAGGTGCTCGATCTCCTCGCGGCAGGCGGCGCACATCGTCACGTGTTCGTCCACGGCCGCCTTCTCGCGCGCGGACAGGGCTTCGGCCACGAAGTCATCCAGCCGATCCCAGGCTTGCTGATGATTCATCGTGCGGTCCCCTTCCGCGTGTCCTCGAGCGCCCGCCGCAAGAGGGATCGTGCCCGGTGGAGCTGAGCTCTGACCGTCGGGCTGGCGACCCCGATCATCTCGGCAATCTCCCGGTGGCGGTAGCCCTCGATATCGTGCAGCACGAAGGCCGTCCGCGCCCCCGGCGGCAGGGTCGCGATGGCCCGCTCCAGGCTCAGCGCGTCCTCGATCGAACGCGCGGGAGCAGCCGCCCGCTCGCCGGCATCCTCGGTCGACGTGAACCAGGCCGCCGATCGAGCCGCCCGGCGGCGGTCCTCGATGACCAGGTTCGCCGTCAGGCGATGCAGCCAGCCGCCGAAGCTGCCCTGACCGCTGTAGGTCGCGAGCTTCTCCCAGGCTCGCACGAAGGCATCCTGAGTCAGGACCTCCGCGTGCTGCGGGTCGCCAATCATCCTCAGACAGAGCGCATAGGTGCGACCCACGTGCGCCCGGTAGAGCTGCTCGAAGGCCCGGGTGTCGCCGGCCTGGGCAGCGCGAACGAGGTCGGCGTGAACGCCCTCGGGGATGTCGCCGGGCGCGCCGCTGATCTGCGTTTCGGTCGGCGTCATCCGGGTTCGTCCCCCCGCTGCCTCGTGCTCGAAGTAACGACGGCCGGCGGCCGAGAAGGGTTTGAACGCTCCATGGCGCGCCCAGGCTCCGAGGTGCGCACGGGCCCCGGGGATGATATGCGCGCCGCGGTGACCATGCCGACGTCGCCCATAGTCTGCTCGCAAGTCTGTGGCCAAAGTACCACGTACTTTTAGCCATTATGTGGATAAATTACCAGGTATCTTTCGGGCCTACTCTCCGGTCATGGCGCCATAGTCCAGCTCCGACCCCAGAACGCTGTGGGGGATCAGGAAGATCGCCAGGGTGATCACAGCCGCCCCCAGCACCCACCACCTGCCGCGGGGCCCATCCCGGCGAACTGCGATGACGGCCGCCAGCCATGCCAGGGAGGCGACCAGAGTCTTCGTGTCCGTGAGATCGTGGCCCAGAGGGAACCCGGTCCAGAAGGCGCCGAACGCATACCACTGCATTGCCGGGCCGAAGATGAGACCGCCCACGATCATCAGCCCCAGCGACCACGCGCTGAGGCTGCCGAGTGGCCTCCCCGGGCGCAGCGCCTCCATGCCCGCGCGGTTTGACCACAGCATGGCCAGGAAGATCACGATCACGTGCGGTATCACGATCCAGGCCGGCACGTCGCCGCGGAAGCGCAAGACGACCGGCCCGTCGGGAGGCACCGCCACTCCCTCGGCCGCCGTTCCTTGGGCCGCCGCTTCCCCGGCCACGGCGACCCCGGCGGCCGCTCCTTCGGCTGCCTGACCGGGCGACTCGCTGCCGCCGCCTGGCGGGCGGAGGAAGACCTGATAGGCGACCTTGCCCGCGGGGGGTTGATGGGGAAGCCGGCCGACGAGATGGCCGCCGCGGGAGGTCATGGGCGCATGGGTCCAGTCATCCTGGGTCGGATAGCGCCGGTAGACCAGGGTTCCTTCCCAGTCGTCACCCGGTACGGTGATGCTCACCTCGTGGTCGCCGTCGCCCGCGTGGGACCGGGCGACGCGGTAGTGGATCTCGTCCGCGCCGGCGGTCACCGACCCTCGAACCGCGTAGGTGGGCCCGGTCATTCGCTGGTAGATGGCGGCGGCCAGGGTGAGCAGGATCGCCAGGATCCAGAGCATGACCGAGCGGCCCCGCGCCGCGCGCGCGCCTGGAGCTGGGGTGAAGACAGGGGGTGACGTGCTGCCGGGGGTCGAAGAATGAAGGTCCTGCATGCGATTCCACCGCGCCGCGAGCCGAGCCGCCGAAGGGGGCCGTCAACGCCCCCTTGTGTGTGGCCGTACTCTACTGCCCGCGAAGGTGGTTCGCCAGCATTCTCGGCTCCAGGGCGGCGCGATTCGAGCCCTCGACCCGAGCCTGGTCGGCCTGACGCCCGGTCGCCTCGAGGACCTGCCGGCGTTCCTGGACCTGGAGCTGAAGCGCCATCACCTCGGCTCGTTGGCTGTCGATCTTCCAGTCGGTTTCGATCGCATCGGTGCGGTAGGCCCGCGCACGGTCGCGCAAGTCGCGGATCTCCGCTTGCAGGCGCGCGGCGCTCTCGACGAGGGGGCGCTGAGCTTCCCACGTTTCGGTCAGAGCCTGCTGTTCCTCCTGGATGCGATCCATCAGGAAGCGGTTGTATTCGGACTGCGCCTCGCACTCGGCCTGCAGGTGCGCGGCCTCTTGCTCGGCCGCGGTCAGGTGGGAGTGAGCGCGGCGCAGCTCAGCGAGATTGACAGCGCTCTCGTGCCGGAGCGCCTCCAGCGATGCCGCGACGGCAGCCGTGCCCCGGCTCTGGAACCACAGCGCGCCGCCGCCCACGGCGAGCACAATGGCCACGGCGATGTCGAGGATCGGGACCAGGATCGGACTGTTGAAGGTGTGCTTCTTGCTCATCCCTGTTGTCTCCAGCTCGGACGGCGCTCCCGCCGTCCGTCCATGAGCCAATCGGCCTGCAACCTGTGAACCTCGGGGCCTGCCAGCCTCAAGACATGAATGCCTGGAAGCCCCAAAGCCCGAACGCCTGAAAGCCCCGGAGCCCGAGGCCTGAAAGCCTACCCCTATGAGTTGTGCGCCCACATGAATCCCAGCACGGGCGCCACCGCATATCCCACATAGGTGACCACGGAGCGCAGCGTGAGGCCTCGCTTGCGGACCGGCCGGTCGGCCGACTCCATGGCGAGCGCCTGTCTGGCGATCGCGTCGATCGAATCCTGTAGCGCTGCCTGCATGGCCCGCAGATTCCCCAGCACGCTGGTTCGGTTCCAGTACTCGGCGCGCGCCGCGAGCACCTCGCCGGCCAGTCGGTCGCGCAGCGCCCGCAATGAATCAAGCTCATCCATGCTCAGAGGCGTCACCTGGGATGCGCGCATGCGCAACAGGCTGTCATGAACGGCCTGGTGGAAGGTGATCAGCGGCGCGTGCAGGGTGTCGATCTCCGCCGTGAGAGCCTGGATCTCGTTCTGCATCAGGTCGACCTGCACCCGCAGATCGTCCTTGCCGTTCATAAGCTGCGTGCGGCCCATGACTCGCGCAGCGTCGATGTCGGCGATGGCGGGGCGGACGTCGTAGCTGTGAGCGGCCACCATGCCGACGAGCGGCATCGCCACCAGCCAGAGGCGCCGGCCCACGTGACTGCCGACCGACCAGCGCCCCGTCACTTCTGATCCCCGCGTTACCCAGCGGCCGCCCCGCCGCCGGGCGCCGCGCAGGCGCTCGGGGACGGCGGGCGAGCCGGCCGCCGGCGGAGTCTCGCCGACCGCCTGCCGTACCCAGCGGCCACCGCGGCGTCGGAGCCTTACACCGTTTGCGGTCATCACTCCTCCGGCACTCGTCCGGCCGAACCTGCGCGCGCCGGTCTTGCTGTCGCGGCGATCAACGCCCTGACGCGGCGATCCTCGCCCTGACGCGGCGATCCTCGCCCTGACGCGGCGCCACCGCTCAGCGCGAGCAGTCACCGCATTGAACCCGCAGAGGGTTAGGATTCTTTGAGCGTTCCGTTAAATCGCCCGGACCACTGCCGCGCCTCGGTAAATGGGCCGCTCCTGGACGCGATCGCCCCTGGAGGGCGATCGGGCCTGGCAGGCGAGTGGTCCTGACAGGCGATCGCTGATGGGGCCGCCAGTCCCAAGAAGCGATCAGTCTTTGTAGATGAAGACCTTCCAGACGCCGTCCTTCTCGACGAAGGCGCTGGCGAAACTCAGGACGACCTCCTCGCCGTCCGCTCCCAGGGCATGGATGTTGACGCCGTGGTAGAGGTTGTAGTTTGGATACCGCACGAGACCGCGTTCGAACGAAAGCCGCGTGAATGTGAGAAGCCGGCCGCCCCACTGGGCGAGGGCGGCATCCATCGCTGCAACCGCGGCCCGGACGTGGAAGAACCAGGCGTCTGCCGCGGAGATGTTCGTGACCGGGCGGCTCTGGGGCATCTCCGGCCAGAGGATGCCCGCGAATTCGTCGAACGTGATGCGGCGCTCGAGCAGGATCTCCCGCTGGTTGTGGCTCAGCGCATGGAGCAGGTCGCGCGCCAGCCATTCCGCCGACTCGGCGCCCTTCGTGAGCGGGGTGTCGTTCGGACCCGCCAGACGGAAGCCGCGTTCCACGGCGTCGCTTTCCGGGTCATCGGGGGGGCTGTACCCCGGGGCCGACGTCACCGGCGAGGGGGGCAGGCTGCGACCGGCGGAAACCACCGGTACGTCATACTTGCCTTCCAGGAGAACTACCTCGCGCTGATGATCCGGCGTCGCGGGGAGCGCCGCCAAGGCCGTCGCTGGCCGCGGCGCAATGGCAATCACGGGCTGGGCCGCCGAAGCCGTGGCGGGCTGCCCCGCCGCGGCCGTCATCGGCTGCGCCTCCATGGCCGTCGCGGGCGGCGCCTGGGTGTCGGCGCGCGGGGCGGCGCGCTCGGCGCCGGCGCCGGCCCGCGGCATCGCCGGCGCAGACGCCGGGCTCTCGACCCGCATGTCCGCCCGGCTGCCGCATCCCGAGGGCCCCAGCCGGGCGCCCAGGCCCAGCAGGACGGCCGCCCCAGCCAGGCACAACAAGCCGGCCCGAGCTCCGGCCAGCCATCGCGGAGTCTTCCTGCCATGGGTCACTGCTGTTTCCTCCTTCATTCGATGCCGGTCCCCGGTCTTCAATCCGTAGGCGCCGGTCTTCAGTTTCCGCTCATCGCAATCTTGAGCTGGTAGCTCCGCCCGTTGCGCCACTCCTCGGCCGTCTCGGAGCCCAGGGTGTAGCGGGCCTTGGGGTCCAGGAGGTTGGCGGCCGTCACCTTCACGTGGTACCGACCAAGGTGATAGTCCAGCGTGAAGTCCACGGTCTGATGGGGCTGCTCGTAGGCGTCGGGCATCTTCTCGAGACCCAGCTCCATCATTCTCTTGCCGAAGGCGTTGTAGGTGATCGCGCACGAGTACGGCCTCCCCGGCGGCGTGTAGAAGAGCATGATGTTCAACAGGTAGGGCGACTGGCCCTGAAGCGGCCGCTCGCGCTGGCGATCGCCGGTGGAGAAGCTGGTCAGGGGCACGCGGGCGCGTGAATGTGTCAGCGTCAGATTGGCGACGGTCGCCAGGCTGCGCAGATGCCTGGTGAGGCGGCCCATGCGCACTCGCCCTTCGAGCTCGGCCCCATACAGAAGGCCCCAACTGGCGTTCACGGGAACCTTGCGCAGCGCGCCGCCGGCGGGGATCAAGGAATTCTCGATCGGGTCGTTGAGGTCCTTGTAGAATCCGCTCACCGAGGCCTTCTCATCCGCGCTCGGGTAGGTCTCGAGGCGCACGTCGTAGTTGTAGATGTGCGCTCGCTTGAGCGCGGGATTGCCCCGGTACTCGAAGCCGCTGTCGTAGTCGGGCATGGTGAAGGTGCTGAGCTCGCGCAAGTCGGGGCGCGAGATTGTGCGGCTGAACCCGATTCGCACGTTGGTGTTGGCCGTGAGCAGGTAGGTGAGGTTGGCCGCCGGCAGCCAGTCTTCCTTGTCGAGCAGCGCCCGGCCGACCACCGACTGCGCCGGGTCGGAGGCGAAGCGGTCGCGGGTGATCACCTCCTGGCGCCAGTCTTCCATGCGCACGCCGCCGCTGGCTCGCAAGCGTCTCAAGAGCGGGAAGTCGGCGACCAGATAGAGCGCCGTGACCTCGAGGGTGGCCTGGTAGGCATCCTCCGGCTGAGTGAGCTCCGTGAGAACGAAGAGCTTGCTGGGATTGTAGCCGATGTTCTCATTCGTCATGAGCGATTCGGGCGGAAGCGTGAAGTCCAGGGGTCGCCCGCTGGGTCGCCGGAAGGCCAGCCGGCGGTAAGCGAGATCGCGATCCTTGTAGGTGTGGCCGTAGCCGAGCCTGAGCGACGAGCGGCTGTCCGTGGCGCGGCCCAGGGGGATCTGCCAGCTGGCCTCGAACCCGCGCTCCTCCTCGGCGAGATCGCCGAACATCCGGGTGAAGCCGCGACTGGCGCCGCGCGCGGTCAACTCCCAGTACCCGCCGGTTGAGTCGGGGCGCAACTCGTAGTTGTATTCGCGCCGATCGGGCTCGTGGAACCCGGCGCGGGAATAGTCCACTCGCCAGGTCAGGGTGGAATTCCCGAGCCGCGGAATCCGGTGCTCGATCCCCAGGTTGTTCGTCCACAGGACCCGTTCGGTCCAGCGCAGGCGCGTGTTGCGCATGTAGGCGCCGGTGTTGTAGTTCTGACCCTCATACACGCGCGTCTCGTCCTCGGAGATACGATTGAACATGGAACGCAGGGACAGAACAGCCACGTTTCCCGAGCGGTAGTTGGCGCTGCCCAGGATGCTCGACAGATACTTCGCCTTGGAGGCCTTGACGTCATACTCGGTGTTGGGCGTGAAGGTGCCCTCGACATCGCCCGGACGGTAAGAGTTATTGATGCTCTCCTTGGTGTCGTAGGAGGTCTTGAAGACGCCTCCCAAGATGAGTCCGAGTGGATTGCCCAGCACCCGGAATTCGTTGCCGTAAGAGGCTTCGATGTTGTAGCGAGGCGCCGCCCGCCGGGTGGTGGGCACCCAGACCTTGTTGAAGCACTCGCCGAGCTGCTCGAGTGTGTCGGGCTTGAATCCCTGGCCGGTCACCGGGGAGTAACCGACAATCTTCTTGTTCGCGGCCACGCGCTTGAAGAAATCCGGCAGGTCGCGCTTCCCATCGTCGATGCCCAGGAAATCCAGGCCCCCACCCTCGTAGGCGAGGAACGGTTCGCCCGTCGTGCCGGCGTCCATACCGCTCGCCATCGCCAGCGACCAGGTCTTGCGGCCGGGGAAGTCGCGGGTGCGGATGTTGACGCCGCCGCCGCCGAACTCGGCCGGCAGCTCCGGCGAGTAGGTCTTCACAATCCACGCGTTGTCGAGCATGTTGGCGGGAATCAAGTCCAGGGGCACAACCCGTTTGTTGGGCTCGGGCGATCCAACGGTGGCGCCGTTGATCTGGGTCGAGCTGTAGCGCTCGCCCATGCCGCGCACGAAGACATACTTGTCGTCCACCAGCGAGAGCCCGGCTACGCGGCGCAGCGCTTCGGCCGCGTTGGAGTCGGCGGTGCGCTTGACCTGCTCGGCGCTGATGGCGTCGGCCACCACCTCGGCCTTCCTCTCCTGAGCCAGCAGGGCCACCCGCGTGTTGCGAATCACCGTGCCGCGCACTTCGACTTTGGGCAGCGTGAGGGCGGGGCCGGCGATCAGGCGCAGATCCCGGGAAACCGTGGCGCCCGGCGCGACATGGAAAGCCTCCGTCCAGGCGGTCTGGAAGGAAATGTGACTGACCCTCAGGCGATACCGTCCCGGTTCAACGGTGAGATGGTAGTTGCCGTCGGGGGCGAGCGAGAAGGTCCCCGTGATCTGGACGCCGATGGAGTCCTGCGGCGTGATGATCCTGTACAGCATGATGTTGGCGTTGGGGACCGGCAGGGAGCGGGCCGTCTCGCCGTTCAAGATGCGGCCGATGATGTGGCCGGTGTCACCGGCCGCGTCGGCCTGTGCGCAGGCCACGGCGGGGGCGATCAGCAGGGCCAAGAGGGCTCCGCCGACCCGCCACCCGCCGTGTATGCCGAGAATGCGCATCATAGCTGTGCTGTTACTGAGTCAGCTTGAACACGTGTCCCGTGGCGACGCCGCCCGGGGTCTTGATCCGATAGAAGTAGGCGCCCCTCCCGCGGTCCGTGGGCAGGGTCCATTCAATCTCCTGCGTCCCGGCGCTCAGTTCCCGGTCGAGCACAGCAGCCACCTGGCGTCCACTGGCGTCGAACACGGTGATCTGAGCCCGGCCGGCCGCCGGCATCTCGAAAGAGAACCGCGTGTGCGTCACGGCCGGATTGGGCGAGGTGCGGACGGGGAAGCCGCCGGCGCCGAAGCTGTTCTCGGCCACGTCGCTGCCGCAGATGGCGCCGGTCTGGGGATAGACGCCGCGGTTGGCGGTCTGGTTGTGCTCGAGGCGCAGGCCCTGCTGCCGCCACCCCATGATGATCGAGTTGTAGATCTGGGCGTCGGTGCCACGGCGCAGATGGATGCCGTAGGTGGCGGTGGCGGCGGCTGTGTTCGGGCCCACGAGCGTCACGTTGGCGATCAGAGGATTCGAGCGGCAGACCTTGTCATAGTTGAACTCGTTGTTGTCGGCCTCGATGCCCTTGTCGCCGGCGTCGTCATACATCTGGATGACTGCGAACTGCACGCGCCCGCGGAAGCCCATCTGCCAGTCGAGCCCGTCGTCGCCGCCGCCGGTGCCGACCAGGTGGTGAGCCTCGCACTCCCCGCCAAACCACTCGAAGAGGTCGTCGTCGCCCATGTGGGCCTGGAGGTAGGAGAGCTTGGTGTTGCAGCCGACCGCATTGAAGGTCCAGCAGTTGAGCTCGTTGTCGACCGAGATCTCGACGCCGGAGTACTCGACCCGGGCGTACTTGACCTCGCCGCTGTCATCGCAGCTATTGTCGCCGCAGAAGAAGCCGGCGCCGCCCTCGGATTCGCAGCTCTCGCCGCCGAGGCAGTCGGCGCAGTTGGCGACGCCCCGCCCGTGGATGACGACGCCGCCCCAGCCGCCGCGGGTCATGAACCCGGGCGCCGAGTCCGTGGTCAGGATGATCGGCTGCTGGGCGGTGCCCACGGCCTGGATCTTGGCGCCCCGCTCGATGACGAAGTAGCCGGCCGTCGCGTTCTCGCCGAAGCAGACCACGCCCAGGTCGATCGTCAGCGTCGTTCCCGCCAGCATGTTCACCTTGCCGCGAACGAGGTAGTTGTTGTTCGCCGTGAGTTGCAGGTTGGAGCTCTGGGGACCCTGCAGGATCACCAGGGGCTTGCCGTAGTTGATGTCCGTCCGCCCGGCGCCGTCGAACGAGTAGTAGGTCCAACCCTGGGTCCAGTCGCCCTCGCCCGTGGGGGCGGGGGCCATGGCGCCGCGGTAGCAGACATGCCGGGGCACGGTGTACGCGGACCCGCCCGGGCAGGTGAAGCACTCGACATCGTGAGCCTCGGCCCTGACCATGACCCACTGCGTGGGGATCTGCGTGGGCAGCCAATCGGGGTCTTCGGTGTTGTAAGGGTCACCGAGCATGGGATTGACGAGGCTGTCGTTGTAGGTGAAGTACTGCCAGGCCAGCTCGCAGGCATCGAAGGGCATCGATGCCGCCGGCCGGCAGGTTCCACCGAGGTTGCCGAACAGGGAGTTGCCGTCGAAGGCATGCTGGGCCGCGGCCGGGTAGACGATGATCGTCAGCGCGGCCAGACACAGCAAGCCCCGACTCAGGGATGCCGACCTCATAGCGAAGTCCTCCTCGTGTGCGCTCAGAGTCATTCAGGTTCCGCTTGCCAATCGCGTTCCGCCGGCGGTCTCGGCAGGCGAGTCCATGCTCGAACCGTGCAAGCCAAGCAGTGGAGGCCGGGGGCAGCCCATGACTCCTTCCACCCGAGAATCCCGCTCCCGCCCCAGCCAGCGTCCAGCCTGCTCGGCTGGGCGCCGGCGGGCGGGTCGGAACACGACGCACGGCGAGGCTAGCAAAGGGCCCCCGCGGATCGGTTAGGGCGCCGCGAAAGAACGTCTCGGACTGCGTGAGCGCGACGTTAGGGGCCGGCCCCCGCTCGGGTTATGGGCGGCGGGGCGGCCGAGAATCCCCTGCGGATGCGACCAACCCCGGTCGATACAGACGAGTGACGCAGGGCCTGGGTGCCCGCGGCTTGAGCGCTCGCGGCCTGACAGGCGCCGGCGGCAGCTCGGGTTGCCCGGGAGGTTGGCATACGCGGGCGGGGGCAAGCACGCTCGGGAGCGCTACGCAAAGGGAACCACCATGCCGAGGCAGATCCGCATCTTCCTGGTCGATGACTCGGTGGCCACGCGCAAGATGCTCATCCGCTCACTCTCCGAGACGGGCCTGGCCGACTTCAGCTTCGTGGAAGCCAGCGATGGGGTCGATGCCCTCGAGAAGTACCGCGCCGGCGAGGTCGATCTCATGCTGGTGGACATGGAGATGCCGCGCATGGACGGCATCGAGTTCCTGCGCACGCTGAGACGCAAGCACCGGCGCTGCCCCCCGGCGGTCATCATCACCTCCGAGATGGGCCGCGAGCGGATGATGGCCGTGGTCAACGAAGCCGGCGCCGACGCCCTCCTGCTCAAGCCTCTCAACGTCGACCGGCTCAAGCGGGGGCTGAAGCGCCTCATCGAGGGCATTCCCGACCCGACCGGGCCGTGGACGGTCCCGCACGGCGACGTGGTCGGCGACGCCCTGAAGCGGGTCATGCGCTCGGTGTGCGATGTTGACCTGGCGACGACCGACGAGCCCTTCGCCACCACCGCGGGCAACGTCGTCTTCAGCATGATCTCGATCTACGGCGAGGTGCAATGGACCATCTCGGTCGGATACGAAGAGAGCGCGGCGGTAGGGGTCGCATCGCATCTGGCCGGCGAGAAGATCTCCTTCGACAGCGAGGACCTCGGCGACGCGATCGGCGAGATCACCAACATGGTCGCCGGGGAGATCAAACGGGCGCTCATCAATCGTGACATGCAGGTCCAGATCTCGCTGCCAACGGTGTTGGCTGCCACCGAGATCCGCTGGCTGGTTCACAGCGCGCAGAACGTCAGCCACGACCAGGTGCGGTACACGACCCCCTTCGGCAAGATGCGGATCGCGCTCACCGTGGGGCAGGGCGTCGAGGTCGTGCTCTAGCGATCTCCGGCCGCGCCGAGCCCCGCCCAGTCTTGCCCGGCCGGGCCGAGCCCCGCCCAGTCTTGCCCGGTCGCGCCAAGACCGACCGAGCTCCGCCGAGCCTTGCCAGGCGCGCCGGACATCGACGCCCGGCGCCGGGGGTGCTATCCTGAGCGCCACGCAATGGAAACAGCCGCGACACCCGACTCCGCGTCCGCCGTGAGGCATGAGCCCGGGCGCTTCCGCACCGGCGGTGTCCTTACCATTAGCGCCGCCCATGCCGTCCATGACACCTACACGGCCTTCCTGTCGCCCTTGCTGCCGGCCTTCAAGAGCCAGCTCGCTCTGACCAACGCCTCGGCCGGACTGCTCACGGTGTTTCTCCAGGTGCCCTCCCTCGCGCAGCCGTTCATCGGACACGCCGCCGATCGGATCAGTCTGCGCTACCTCGTCATCCTCGCGCCGGCCATCGCGGCCATCGTGATGAGCTTGCTCGGTGTCTGCCCGAGCTACTGGCTGTTGGCCGGGTTGCTGCTCATCGCCGGCCTGAACTCGGCCGGCCTGCACTCGGTCGGGCCGGTCATGGCCGGCCACCTGTCGGGCCGCAGCCTGGGGCGGGGCATGGGCTTCTGGATGGTGGGCGGCGAGCTGGGTCGGACCCTGGGGCCGATCGTCATCGTTTCGGCCGTGGCGTGGCTCGGCTTGCGCGGCACGCCCTGGTTGATGCTGGGCGGTCTGGCTTTCACAGGTCTGTTGTACGCGTGGCTGCGCGATGTGCCCGGGCGCGCGATCGGAGGGCCGGACGGGCGACCCTGGCGGGAGGCGCTGCGCACGATGGGGCCGCTGTTGCCGCCGCTGGCCGGGGTCCTTCTGGTGCGGGGCTTCATCATCTCGGCCCTGACCACTTACCTGCCGCTGATGTTGAGCGAGGCGGGAGCCGACCTGTGGCTGGCCGGGGCCTCGCTCACGGTGCTCCAGGCGGCCGGCGCGGTCGGCGCGCTCACGGGCGGCGCGATCAGCGACCGGTTTGGGCGGCGGCGCGTGCTCGCTGCGTCGTTCCTCGCGACGCCGCTGCTCATGTTCGCCTTCTTGCCGGCGACGGGCGCGCTGCGCTTCCCGCTGCTCCTGCTCATGGGTTTCACGTCGCTCTCGGTGGCGCCGGTCATCATGGCCATGATGCAGGAGAACTACCCGGAGAACCGGGCGCTGGCCAACGGCATCTACATGGCGCTGAGCTTCGGAATCCACGCGGGCGCCATCCTGATCTACGGGGTGGCCGGCGACCTTCTCGGGCTGCGCACCGCGTTCGCTGCCAGCGCGGTGGCCGGGCTGGCCGGGCTGCCGCTGGTGGCGATGCTGCGCCGGAGATGAGCGGATGGGCGATGGCCCGCGTGAACGCGCGCCTGCGCCGTTCGTGGCGGAGATGAGCATGGACGAGAAGAGCCGATCGCAGCGCAAGCGCGAGGCGCAGGCGCTGCAGGATCTCGGTGCGCGGTTGACCGAGCTGCCGCCCGAACAGCTGCGCCATATCGATCTGTCGCCGGAGCTGCGCGCGGCGATCGAGGAGTACCGCGCGATGAGCAGCCACGGGGCGCGCCGGCGACAGCTGCTCTTCATCGGCGGGCTGATGCGCCGGGTGGACCCTGCCAACATCCAGGCCGCCCTGGCCGCGATCGACCAGGGCCACGCCCGCGAGGTGGAGTGGCAGCACCGGATCGAGCGCTGGCGCGATCGCCTGGTGGCGGGCAACGACGAGAGCATCGAGGAGATCGCGCAGCGGTGCCCCGGAATCGACCGGCAGCGTCTGCGCCAGCTCGTGCGCAACGCGCGCGCGGCGCCCGATGGGCCGGAGCGCGCCCGTGCGGAACGAGCGCTGCTGCGGTTCTTGCGGGAGACCTTGCGGGAGACCAGGACGGGGAAACGGGCCTGACGGGATGCGCGCGCGAATGGCTCCGCCGGCTGGCGCGGTCCCCCGCGGCGTGCTAGGGTTGGCGGCGAGGTTCACGATGGGGCTGTCGAAGAGACACCTGTCCGGCCGGACGGAACCGGTCGATTTCGATCCCGCCGCATTGGGCGAGGCGCTGAGCCGGGAGTGCGAGGCGATCGTCTTCGCGCTGCTGATGGGCTCCGCCAGGGATGGACACGTGGCGGCGGGGAGCGACATCGATTTGGCGCTGTACTTGGCGGAGCCGGCGTCCTTCAGACTGATCGGTCAGGTGCAAGACATCGCCGCCCGCGTCGCGCCCGGTGTGCACTGCGATGTCGGCCTCCTGAGGAACGCCGAGCCGGTCTTTCGCTTCGAAGCTCTCAAGGGACGCCTGTTGTTCACCCGCGACCGGGAGGTGTTCCTGCGCTTCTTCTCCCTGACGTGCCGGGAGTACGAATCTCAGCTCGCTTCCTACGCCCGGCAGTATTCGTTTCGAATGGGTGCGGCATGAATCCAGAATTCAACGGCGTCATCCAGCGCAAGCTCGCCCTGCTGGACACGCAGGTAAGTCGGCTCGAGACGCACCTGATGGGTGTCACCGCGGAGCAGTTCTCCGAGAACTGGGCGCAACGCTCCATGGCGGAGCGCGCGCTGCAAGTCGCTGCGGAGATCATGATCGACATCGCGGAGCGGATCATCGCCATGCGAGGCGCCGGTCCGGTTGCCTCGGCGGCAGATGCCATGACTGCGCTCGAGCGACTGGGAGTCCTTCAATCGTCAGCAACCTACGTCACGATCGTCCGCTTCCGGAACCTCATCGTTCACCAGTATGAGGAGATAGACCCGGCGATCCTCTTCGACCTCGTCACGAACCGCCTGGTTGACTTCCGCCGCTTTCGCGACGAGATCGACCGCGCGGCCTCCTCGCCCGGCGCATAGAACATGGAGATGGCTGACCGAATCGCCCCAGTTTCGCGGTCCGAGGCGCCGAGAATTCTGATAGGCCGATTCAGGGCGGAGGGTCCCATGTGATGACACCCCAACGGCGAAGGCCCGGACTGCGCCTTGCCCAGGGCGTGATGGCCCTGGTGTCGCTCGGCCTGTGCCTGCTGGCGGGCCTCGCCCGCGCGGACGGGCCCCGCGAGATCGCCGTCCGCGCCCAGATCGCGATCGACCCGGGCGAAGTGCGACTGGAGGCCGTGGCCGGGGGCACGGCCGTCCTGATCCCGGGCGGGGTCCTGAGCGGTCGGCCGGGCGAGCCGGCCCTGCCGGCGGTGAGCCGCCGCATCGACCTGCCGCCCGGGATGGTCGCCGCGGGGATCCGGGTCGTGTCGCTCGAGACGGTCACCCTGGATGCCCCGAGGCTCGTGCCCGTCGACCGACCGGTCATTCCCGGTCTCGAACCGGACGGCCCGGCGGTCGTGCGCGACGCACGGATCTACGCCTCGACCGGGCCCTTCCCGGCGACCGCCGCCGAGCTGGGCGGCACCTCCTGGTCGGGCGGAAAGCCGGTCGCGATGCTGCGCGTCAACCCTGTGCGATACCTGCCGCGCGACGAGCGGCTGCTCATCCACCCGCGCATCACGGTCGAGATCGTCTGCCGGCCGGCGCCCGCGGCGAAGCCTGTCGCGCCATCCACGCCCGGGTGGCCGACCCTGTCGCCGTCCACGCCCGGGTCGCCGACCCTGTCGCTGTCGGCGGCCGGACGGCCGACCCGCGCGCTGTCCGCGGCCAGCCTCGCCGATTCGATCGATCCCGAGGTGCGGCGCTACGTGATCGTCACGACCGCCGAGCTGGCGCCTGCCTTCGAGCCGCTGGCGGCCTACAAGACGCGCAAGGGCGTGCCGGCGGGCATCGTGACGGTCGAGGAGATTGCCGCCGCCCACGCCGGGCAGGACCTGGCGGAGCAGGTCCGCAACCATCTGCGCCTGGCCTTCGAGACCCGCGGGACGACGCACGCGCTGCTGGCGGGGCCGCCCGCGCAGGTGGGCTACCGCTTCGCCTTCGCGATGGACTGCCAGATCGGCGGGGAGATCGCCAACTCGATTCCGGCCGATCTCTACTTCGCCGATCTCGACGGCGATTGGGATGCCGACCGGGACGGCACCTTCGGCGAAGTGGCCGACAGCGTCGATCTGGCCCCCGAAATCCACGTCGGACGCGTCACGCCGGCCACGCTCGCCCAGGCCGAGGCCTGGGTGGCCAAGGTCCTGGCCTACGAGCAGAGCCCGCCGGTCGGCTATCAAACCGGCGTGCTCATGTTGGGCGAGATCAGCTTCGACGACCCTTATCCTTATACAGACGACGGCGTCGGACTCGATCGTCTCGATGACCTGTACTTCGGGTCCTGGTATGATCCGATCACGAAGCTGTACGAATCGCGGGGCAATGAGAGCGTGGCATCCGTTGTACAGGCTCTCAATGAAGGCCCCCACTTCGTGCTGCACTGCGGCCACGGAAGCCCGGACGTGCTGTCGATGGGCACCGGCTACTTCCTCACCAGTCACGCGGCGCGCCTGACCAATGGCGCCCGGTCGTTCCTGCTCTACTCCGTGGGATGCCTCGCGGCCGCCTTCGATCGCCGGCCGACCGTGCTGGGCGAGCTGCTGCTCAATCCCGGCGGGGGCGGGTTCGCGTCGATCGGCAACTCGCGCTACGGATGGGCGGCGCCGGGCAACCCGGGCTACGGCTACTCCGAGACCTTCATGCAGGCCTTCTTCCGCGCGGTGCTGGTCGAAGGCGAGACGCGCATCGGGGCCGCGCTGGCGTCCGCGAAGGCGAGCATGATCCCCTTCTCCCGGTCGGAGAACGTCTACCGGTGGCACCAGTACTCCGTGAACCTCCTGGGCGATCCCGAGCTGGCCGTGTACACGCGGGTTCCGGCGGCCCTGGCGATCAGCGCGCCGGCGAGCGTCCCGAGCGGGCCAGGGAGCTTCGAGGCGCTGATCACGGGCGGCAGCGGTCCGGTCGCGGGCGCGCGGGTGTGCCTGCGCAGCGAGGACGGGGCCCTCTACCAGGCGGGTTCGACCGACGACGCCGGCCGCGTGCGTTTTGCCGTGCCCGCCCTGGCAAGCGCGGCCTGCGCGCTGACGGCCACCGCGCGCAACCATATCGCGGCCACGGTGCCGCTGCTCGTCGGCGCGGGCGGCGATCCGCTGCTGGCAGTGGCGGAGATCGCGATCGACGATGACGGGGCGGGGGCGAGCCTCGGCAACGGCGACGGTGAGATCAACGCCGGCGAGCGGGTCGAGCTGTGGATCACCCTGCGCAATCTCGGCGGCGCGACGGCCGAAGGCGTGGCGCTCGGCCTGAGCGGCGAGCACGCCGCCATCACAGTCGTGGACGGCGCGGCCGCGGGCCCCGCGGCGATCGCCCCCGGCGCGATCGCGCGGGCGATCGAGCCGCTCGTGATCGAGATCGGCGCGGGCGCCGCCGCCGGGGGTGGAGCGGATCTCGCGCTGACGATCACGGCGGCCGGCGGCCAGACCTGGCAGGCCAAGGCGGGCGTCATCGTCCGTGAGGCCGAGCCTTACGTGACCGCCTGCCGGGCGATCGAGATCGCGGGCGACGGCGACGGCACGATCGAGCCGGGCGAGGGGGCGCTGCTCGAGCTGGCGGTCGGCAACCGCGGGAACGGAACGCTGCCGGCCGCGCACGTTGTGCTGTTCTCCGGCGACCCACACATCGCGGTGACCGACCGCGTGACGATGTTCGCGGGCGGGCTGGGCCCCGGCGCCAGCGCCCGGCTTGGAGAAGGGCTGCTCGTGCGCGTGAAGGGCGACTGCCCGACTCCTCGATACGCCGCCGCCCTCGAGATCTTGATCGCGGCCGGCGCGCAGAACTGGACCCTGCCTTTCACGCTGGTGGTCGGTGAGGCGGGCTTCTCCGACGACATGGAGTCCGGCGCGACGGCGTGGGAGAGCCCGGAGGCGCCCTGGCACCTCAGCACCCGGCGAGCCCACTCCGGCGCCGCGAGCTGGTACTGCGGCGATGAGCTGACCGGGCGGTACATCGACGGACTCGAGGCGGTTCTGGAATCGCCCACCTTCACTTGTCCGCCCGATGCCGAGCTGCGCCTCTGGCGCTACTTCAACGTCGCGACCTACGGCAGCGACGGCTTGTACATCGAGGCCCGCTCCGAAGACGGCGATCCGGGCGAGTGGGGGACCCTCGACTTCCTGGGCAGCGGGGGCGCGCTGGGCTCGCTGGCAATCGAGTGCGACTGGGCGGAGCAGGTCTACGCGCTCGACTTCCCCGCCGGGGCGCCGCTCAGGATTCGCTTCCGCTTCGTGAGCGACGCCGACAGCACGGGCGAGGGCTTCTACGTCGACGATGTCCGCGTGACCAGCCGCAGCGCTCCCGACTGGCCGGTCATCGCTCCGGGCAAGGCCTGGCCGTGCCCGTTTGTCGACCGCACCTTCCTGCAGTTCGCGCTGTCATCGCCGGCGGGCGCGCGGCTGGACGTCTTCGATGCCTCGGGCCGGCGCGTGCGCACGCTCTTTCACGGCCACCTGGCAGCGGGGGACTACCGATTCCTGTGGGACGGTCGCGATGGACGCGGCGACCCCGTCCCCGGGGGGCTGTACTGGCTGCGGCTGGCGGCGGGGCGTGATTCGCGGCACTGGCGGGTGATGCACGCGCGATGATCCGAATCACGCCACACATCCAGCTTGACGAGCGCGAGATAGAGCTCGAGTTCATCCGCGCCCCCGGTCCCGGCGGCCAGAATGTCAACAAGGTGGCCACGGCCGTGCAGCTTCGCTTCCCGGTCCGCAGCTCGGCCGCCCTGCCCGATGACGTCCGCGAGCGTCTGGCGCGTCTGGCGGGACGGCGCTTGACGCGGGACGGCTGGTTGGTCATCGTCGCACGGCGCTACCGGACCCAGGAGCGCAACCGGCAGGATGCCCTGGACCGGCTGATCGACCTGATCCGCCGGGCGGCCGTGCGTCCGAAGCCCAGGCGGGCGACCCGGCCCTCGGAGGCCGCCCGGCAGGAGCGGCTCGAGCGCAAACGGAAGCGTGGGGCGGCCAAGCGGCTTCGTCGCCAGCCCCGGCGGGTCGAGGACGAATGACGACCCCGGGCCGGGTCGAGGGCAACCCATCAGAGGGCATGTGATGAGCGTCACCGAGAGAATCGCCGAGATCGCCACCGCCTTCATCGCCGCGGGCGGCTACCCGAGCGTCTTCGTGCTGATGACGGGCGAGAGCATGGTGCTGCCCATTCCCAGCGAGGCGGTCATGCCGTTCGCCGGCTTCCTGATCGCCGAGGGCAAGATGACCTTCTTCGGCGTGATTCTCGCCTCGACGCTGGGCAGCATCGTCGGGTCGCTCCTCTCCTACTACATGGGCGCCCTGGGCGGGCGACCGCTGGTGGAGCGCTGGGGCAAGTACCTGCTATTGCGCCACGAGGACCTGGTCGCGGCCGAGCGGTTCTTCGCGAAGTGGGGCAGCGGCGCCATCTTCATCTGCCGCTTCATCCCGGTCGTCCGGCACCTGATCTCGATCCCGGCCGGATTCGCCCGCATGCGGCTGCTGCCCTTCTGCGTCTACACGATCATCGGCGCGGGATTGTGGAATGCCTTCCTGGCCTACGCGGGGTACTACCTGCGCCAGCGCTGGGAGCTGGTCATGAAGTACAGCCACGTCGTCGACATCGTCATCGTGGCGATCCTGGCGGCGGGCATCGTCTGGTTCGTGGCGCGGCACGTCTTGCGCCACAAGTAGCGCTTTCCGGTCGAGCCGGTGGACCGTGGGCGGGCGCGGTGGCCTCCTTGGGCGGCGGCCTCATCGAGCGGCGGCCTCCTTGGGCGGCGGCCTCATCGAGCGGCGGCCTCCTTGGGCGGTGGCCCCATCGCGCGGCGGCGATCACTCCTTCCGCAGGACCCGGCTGTAGGAGAAGAAAAACATCCCGAGCACGAGCGCCCAGGAGATGGCCATGAAGATCACGCCGCCGGTGTTCATCGGGTCTCTCCCTGCTCAATCGCATCCGCCGCTCGCCGCCCGCGGCGCTTCCAGATCCACCAGACCATGACGATGACAACGGCCCACAGTCCGAGGATCATCGCTCGCGCGCCCCACACGTAAGGCCGGTTCTCCGGCGGCACGTTGGTCATCTTGACGACGTCCAGGCCTTGCTGGTCGACCCAGAATCCCAACAGGATGAACAGGTAGGCTGGCGTGACGTACTTGATGATGTACTTGTACACGCGTGGGATCTTCAGACTCGCGCCCAGGTGCATTTCTTCCCAGCCCCGCTTCATTCCGAAGACCCACCCGAACAGAATGATCTCGATCGTGGCGAAGATGACCAGGAACATCGTGCCGCCCCAGAAGTCCATCTCGTCCACGAAGCCGTGCTTCAGGAAGAAGATCGCCGGCTGGCAGGCGGCGAAGGCGATCGCGCCCAGGACGAGGGTGGTCTTGCGGCGGCTGATGCCGAACTCGTCCTCCAGAAAGGACATGAGCGGCTGGATCAGGGACACCGAGGAGGTCACGCCCGCCAGGAAGAGCAGCAGGAACCAGAGCCCCGAGAAGAGGAAGCCCAGCGGAATGTGGCTGAAGATGAGCGGCATCGTGACGAAGCCCAGATTGAACGTCCCGCTGCCGGCCACCTCCATCGCGCCGGGGCCGCCGAAGAAGAGGAACGCGGCCGGGATCACGATCGAGGCGCCCAGGATCACCTCGCAGAACTCGTTGGTCGACGCGGCGCTCAGGCCCGAAAGGGTCACGTCGTCCTTCCGGCGCAGATAGCTGGCATAGGTGAGGATGACGCCGATGCCGACCGAGAGCGTGTAGAAGATCTGGCCCGAGGCCTCCAGCCACACCTTGGCGTCGCCCAGCTTGGCGAAATCCGGGTTCCAGACGAAGCCGAGTGCATTGCTCACGTTCAGGTCGGGCTGCGCCGGGTCGGGCGTGCCCAGGGTGAGGACGCGCACGGCGAGCGCGATGGCGATGAGCACCAGCACCGGCATGCCCCAGCGTGACAGCTTCTCGATGCCGCCCTGCACGCCCCGGTAGTTGATGTAGTAGTTGGCATAGAAGGTGAGGATGAAGAAGAAGTAGGCGGTGCCGACGCTGGCGAAGAATTCATTCTGGACCACGCCCTGGTAGCCCTGGAGGAAGGCCTTCATGCTGGTCGGGTCGGTGGCCGCGAAAAGGTGCTTGCTGAACGAGAACCAGGCATAGCCCAGCGTCCAGGACTCGATGTACATGTAGTTGACCAGGATCACCAACGGTCCCAGGACGCCGATGGTGCCCAGGTACTTGGCCATCCGGCGGCGGGCGATGGCGTCGAAGATGCCCGGGGCCGTTCCGTGTCCGTGCTGGCCGCCCAGCCGTCCGATCGTCCATTCGACCCAGACGAGCGGGATGCCGAGGAGCAGCAGGGCCACGAAGTAGGGGATCATGAAAGCCCCGCCGCCGTTGACCGTGGCCTTGGCTGGGAAGCGCAGGAAGTTGCCGAGACCGACCGCGCTGCCTGCCACGGCCAGGATCACGCCGAGGCGGGAGCCCCAGTGTTCGCGGGATGTCGCCATGCCGGCTCCTTTCACCCTGGGTCGTGCCGGTGAGCCTGGACCGCCGTGCGGAGACGGGTGCAGAATAGAGTCCGAGGTCTGAGGAGTCAACGGAGGCGACCCGCGCGGGAGGTGGTCCGTGATCGCGCCGATGCCCTGGCTTGAGCGACGCTTCGACTTCAGCCTGCCGGTGACCGCGTTCCCGCTCCTGCTCGAGCGGCTGCGCGGGACGCCGGCGCGGCTCGCGGACCGAGTGCGCGGGCAGGAGCCGCGGGCCCTGACCCGCCGGGCCGCGGACTCCTGGTCCGTTCAGGAGATCATCGGTCACCTCTTTCAGGTCGAGGAGCTGTGGATGGCCCGCCTCGATGATTTCTCGGCGGGCGCGGCCGCATTGCGCCCGGCGCCCTTCGAGTCCGGCCGCGTCGAGCGGGCGGGCTTCAACGAGCAACCCGTACGGCACCTGATCGACGACTTCCACGCTCGGCGCCGGGAGCTGGTGCGCCGGCTCGAGTCGCTCGACGAAGCCGCGATCGCGCGCACCGCGCACCATCCGCGCCTGAATCAGCCCATGCGCCTCCTTGATCTGCTCGTGTTCACCGCCGAGCACGACGACCACCATCTGGCCCGCATCAGCGCGATCCTGCAGGCGGCCGAGGCGGGCCCGCGCGCGCCGCAGGCCGGCTCGGAAGGGCGCGTGCTGGCCTCCGGAACCAGGGTGCTTCTCCGCGACCGTCTGGCCGCCGACGCCGAAAGCTACGCCCGCTGGCAGGCGGCCGGCGAATGGCGGGAGTTCGACGCGCCATGGGAGGAAGGTCCCCCGGCGCGCACGGCCGAGCAGCGGGAGCATCTGCGAGGGCGCTTCCAGCGTCTCTGCGCCGAACCGTTGCCAGACCCGCGGATGACGGCGATCATCGCGCTGCCCGACGGCCGGCCGGTGGGCTGGGTGAACCGCCACGATCTCGAGCGCTTCCCGGACACCTGCAAGCTGGGCATCGATATCTGCGAGGATGAGTGCCTGAATCGCGGGCTGGGCACCGAGGCGCTGGCGCTCTGGATCGGCTACCTCTTTGCCACTCCCGCCTTGCGCCGGGTGGGCCTCGACACCTGGTCGTTCAATCCGCGGATGATCCGCGTCGCGCAGAAGCTCGGCTTCAGCCGGGAAGGCGCCGATCGCGAAATGGTCTGCTGGCGCGGCGAGTGGCTCGACCGGATCCACTTCGGCCTGCTGCGCCGGGAGTGGGAAGCCCAGCCGCCGATCAGCCGATGAAGAAGATCAACACCGCCGAGCCCACCGCCAGGAGCGAGAGCCCTACGCCCAATGCCACGCAGACGATGTTGTACAGCCGCGAGTTGGTGTACGTGCCCATGATGCGGCGATCGTTGATGAGAATCAGCATGAAGACCAGGACCACCGGCAGAAGCAGGCCGTTGACGACCTGGCTGACATACATGATCCCGAGCAGCGAGAGTCGCGGGAAGAGGACCATGCCCGCGCCCACGGCGATCAGCGCCGTGTAGAGAATGTAGAATTGCCGCGCCTCGGGGAACTTCTTGTCGATGCCCGACTCCCAGCCGAGCGCTTCGCAGATCGTGTAGGAGGTGGAGAGCGGGAGTATGCTGGCGGCGAAGACGGAAGCATTGAGCAGGCCGAAGGCGAATAGCCACGCGGCATAGCGACCCGCGATGGGCGCCAGGCTGCGTGCCGCGTCGGCCGCGGTCTCGATCGGCACGCCTCGCGCGTGCAGGTTCGTCGCGCAGACGACGACGATAAAGATCGCGACGACCGTGACGGCCACGCAGCCGACGATCGTGTCGATGCGCGAGAGGCTGTAGTCGCGCACCGGGATGTGTTTCTCAACCACGGCCGCCTGCTGGTAGAACTGCATCCAGGGGGCGATCGTGGTGCCGACGAGGCCGATCAGCATGATGAGATAGGCCGCATCCGGGGTCAGCTTGGGCACGACCAGCGCGCGGGCGACTTCGCCGGCCGGTGGATGACTGGCGATCCCCGCCAGGATGTAGCTGACGTAGAAGAGGCACGCGACCAGGAAGACCTTCTCGACCGTGCGGTAGCTCGCGCGCAGGACGATGCCCCAGACGAACAGGGCGGCCAGCGGCACGATGATAATGCGTGGGACGCCGAAGATCTCGCCGGCGGCCGCGATGCCGGCGAACTCGGCCAGGATGTTGCCCAGGTTGGTCACCAGGAGCGCGAGCATGAGCCAGAAGGTGGGTTTCACGCCGAAGCGCTCGCGGATCAGGTCGGACAGCCCCTTCCCGGAAACGACCCCCATGCGGTTCGCCATCTCCTGCACGACGATCAGCGCCAGGCACAGCGGCAGGAAGATCCAGAGCGTGGCCAGGCCGAAACGAGCGCCCGCTTGCGAGTAGGTGGTGATGCCGCCGGCGTCGTTGTCGACATTGGCGGTGATGATGCCCGGGCCGAGGACGGCCAGGAAGAGCCGCGCGCGCAGCCAGAAGCGGCCCCACCGTCCCCGTGCCCGCTCGCTCATGCCCGCGCCTCACGCCGGAGCTCCGGCAGCAGGTCGTCGAAGGCGTGCTTGACGAGGATGACGCCCATCATGTGCATCTCCTGGTCCACCACCGGACACGCGAGGAACGAATACTTCTGAAAGACTTCGGCGATGACCCGCGGGCTATCCTCCGGGCGCACGGTGACCAGGCGCGTCTCCATGAAGTCGCCGATCCGCTCCTCGGGGCCGACCCGCAGCAACCGGCGCAGGGTCGTCACGCCCAGCAGCTTTCGCTCGGTATCGAGCACGTAAATGTAGTAGATGCTCTCGATCTCCGCGGCCAGACGGCGCAGCTCGTCCATCGTTGCGGCCACCGTGGCATCCGGGAGCACCGACACGAATTCGGGGGTCATCAGCCCCGCGGCGGTCTTCTCCTCGTATTCGATGAGCTGCTCGAGCTGCGCCCGCTCCGACGGCTCGACGGCGGCGATGATCTCCTCGCTGTGGGCATCCGGCAGGCTCGTCAGGATGTCGGCCGCCTCGCCGGGGTCCATCTCCTCGAGGATGTCGGCCGCCATCTCCGGTTCGAGCTCCGCGATGACGGCCGACTGGACTCCGTCCTCCGTCTCTTCGAGCGCATCGGCGGCGGCTTCGGGACCGAGGCTGTGCAGGATCATGGCCCGCTCGTCGCGGCCCAGCTCCTCCAAGATGTCCGCGATCTCGCCGGGATGCAGGTCGCGGATCTGAGCGTGCTCGACCTTGAGGCGAATCGGGC
Source organism: uncultured bacterium (assembly GCA_964603725.1). Taxonomy (GTDB): domain Bacteria; phylum Eisenbacteria; class RBG-16-71-46; order CAIMUX01; family WJJG01; genus CAZDKK01. The sequence goes on along the minus strand of CAZRWW010000004.1, from coordinate 6,326 downwards.
GGCCGGCCTCCTCGTGCTCGGCCAGCGGCTGCACGAACTTCCACGAGATTAGATCCTCGGGATAGGGCCGGCCCGTGAGGCGCCAGATCCGGCGCGCCGCGCCCCCCACGCCCAGGCGCCTCACGATGCCCGCGAAGCCGACATCGACGTGCACGATCCACGCCCGGTCCGTGACGAGCAGGTGCACGTCGTTGACGCGCTCGACCTTCGCGCCCTGGACATCGACGATCTGCTGATCGAGAAGCCAGTCGCGCACCAGAAACTCGGTGCTGCCCAGGGCGAGGTCCCGGAAGCCGGCCGGGTCGAGACGCACCGGCCCTCCGGAAGACAGGGAGCGCAACACCGCGCCGGTGACCGACGCCACGCGCCGGGACCCGCGCTGGCCGCGTTCACGGACGACCAGACCCTTGACCAGCGGGTACATCTCGCTCGTGGTGGCGAGCACATCGACCACGCGTCCGAGGACGCGGCCTTCGAGATCGAGCACCCGCCGGCCCATGAGCGTCGACACGAAGAGGAACGCAAAGCCGTCTTGTCTTGGGGTCGGGTTCATCGGACTGCCCTCCGCTGGAAGCCGCGGGCCGTGTCCGATGCCAGCCACTCGCGGCACATCCTGTGTACCTGTCCGGCCATGTAGAACGGCAGCGACAGGAGGGGGTAAGCGACCACCGGGCCCTCCGGCAAGCGCACCTCGACAGCTTCCAGCGAGGGTGGCGCCGCGTCCAAGCGAACCGCCAGCGGAGGGCGCAACTCATGGACGAACCGATGCAGCGAGCGCAGCAGCCCGGCCTTGCCGGCCCTGACGTGCACGGGGACGATCGCTTCCCCCGCCGCGATGACGAAGTCGACCTCGGCCAGCGAAGTCCGGGCCTGACGCTCCCAGCCGTACAGCTCCGGCGCGAGCGTGGGCGGCTGGGCATAGAGCAGGTGCTGCCCCGCGAACTGGCGGCAGAGCGCCCCCTGGGCGCCGCCCAGGAGATCCTGGGCGCCCTCGAGATCTTCGTGACGGACGGCGCGCCCGGCAGCCAGCAAGCCGACGTCCAGGTAGAGCAACTTGAAGTGCTTGGGGCTGGCCGTTGCTGCCAGTGGCAGGCTGCCGCAGGCGGCGTAGGGGACTCGGCGTGCGATCCGCGCCCGGACGAGCGCTTCCAGCACCGGCTTCACGTCCCGTGGCCGACCGTTCGGATCGAGGGCCGAGTACTTGAGCTTCGTTCCCACCTGAGCGGGCAGGTGGGCCAGCACCCTGTTCACGCGCGCCCGGTCGAGCCGGCCGGTGTGCCGGCCCAGGTCATCCCAGAGGGCGGCCTGGATGGCGCGCTTCGCCTCCACGCAGTCGCTCATGGGGCGGCGCTGCGCCAGCACTTCCATCGCCGCCGGCAGGCCGCCCGCGAAGAGGAATTGCCGCGCCAGGCCCAGCAGGTCCCGGTGCGCCGCCTCGGGAATGGTCTCTTTGGGCGCGAGCGTCTGCAGAAGTCCGAAGAGGCGCAACTCGCCGGCGCTCATGAGGAACTCCTCGAACCTCAGCGGACCGAGGTGGAAGTGGTCGACCGAGTGGCACGACGATGCGGGGCCGGGCGCTGCGCCGGGCGTGGCGCCGGGCGCGGCGCCGGGCGCTGCGCCGGCCGGCCAGGTGTCGGGCAAGGCGGCGGCGGCGATGACATGGAGCTCCGGGTAGTCCTCGGCGAACCGGAGCAGGGTGGCGCAAGCCGCCGGGGCGAGGTGGATGTCGTCCAGGAAGAGCAGAGTCCGGCCGGGAAGGATCGGTTCCCGCGCGCGCTGCTCCAGCAGCTGGCAAACCGCGCGGGGCGACCGGCTCGCGAAGAGCTGATCGATCCCCGGATCGCGCTCGAACTCGATGTGAACGAGGTTCTGGAAGGCGCTCCGCGCGTACTCGGCGATCAGGCGGGACTTGCCCACCTGGCGCGCCCCGTGCACGAGCAGAGGCTTGCGGGAAGAACCGGTCTTCCACTCCGGCAAGTGCTCGTGGGCGAATCGGAACAGCGCGGATGGACTGTGCATGCTCGTGCTTCTCGCCGGGTCGCGACCTTGGGATCCTCTGTCGGCCCGTGGCTTGAATACCAGGTGCATATAGACACATGCGGGACGAAAATCCAAGCACTTCTGGGCAAGGACGACAGATACGAGCTCGGGACCTCGAGGCTTGCCGTCGTCCGCGAACACCTCGAGGCCTTCCTGTCCCAGGCCCGTCGCCTCCACGGCGAGGGCCGAGTGTGCCCAAGCTGTGTCGGCCGCCGTGTGGCTGACGCCGCCGCCAACCTGGTCGACCAACTTCGGCCGCCCCTGGCTCTCGCGCGTGGGCGACGTTGCGCTGACACGCACTGACCTCGCCACACCGGTGAACGTCCAGCGCAAGGGCGAATATCCGTGCCGCACGTCGATCAGCCGCGCGGGATTGCCGGCCACGGTCGTGCACGGCGTGACTTCCTTGGCTACTACCGATCCGACGCCGATGGTCGCCCCCTGGCCGAAGCGGTGGCCCGCACATCGGCGGGGCGACGCGGGCAGAATCATTGCCCGGCAGCACGTGTGGCGCCCGCGGGCGCCCGTCACCCGCCCGACAGGATGGATTGCTGGGTCGGCGGGTCGGACGTTTCGCGGGTCGCTCTTCCTGCGCGCCCAGTCCCTGGGCCTCGAAGGCCTGACGATTCAACACCTCGATCTGCCCCAGACAGCGCGAGTTCTGCTTGCGCTTGCGCGTCATGGCCATCAGACTGCACACGAATGGCTCCTTTCTCCTTGCCTTCTGGATCCTTCGACAAGACCAGGAGCCACGGCCGTTGGAACGGTTCAACCTTCAACTCGCGTCAGATGCGGTTCAGCGTCAGCGGAAGCTGTGAAAGATGCAAGCACGCCTTCTCTGAGAGGAGTCGCAATCATGTCCGACGCTGAGACGAGCGTGAAGGTGACTGTGGGCACCTACTCGTATCTCTATGAGGCAGAGACAGCCAGGATGCTGCTGTTCACGAATGGGATTGAGGCGGAGCTCCTCGATTCCGAAATCGCCGCAACGCATCCCTTTCTATCGAATGCGGTCGGCGGAATCAGAGTGGCCGTCTCCAGTGAGAACGCGCGAAAGGCTAGCGAGATTCTCAGAGAAGATCAGAAGAGCCAAGGAGAGCGGTTTCGAAAGCGATGTTTCGATTGCGATTCGGATGACGTCATTGAGATCAAGGCGACGTGGAAGACCTGGATTCTGGGACTGCTGACTCTCGGCCTCTACTTCCCGACCCTCTTCAAGGCTAACAGATGCAGGAGCTGCGGCCGTCGCTGGTGAAGGGATGTGCACGGACACCGCGCTTGGCCCAGGCAAGCTGCAAACCTGACGTGCTGGCGCTGCCGTCACTGCTGCCCCGGTTCCCGTCCGCCGCGCGCCCATGTCCTGGGCGAAGCTGCTGCTTCAAGGTAAGCAGGTCGTCCCGTTCTTCGACTGCCGATCAGAGCGTGAGCGCGACCTGGTCTGCGGGACCCAGTCGGTGGCTTCGGACCCGGCGGCCGGACGCGAGTCGTGCTTCACTTCCCCGGCGGTGAAGACATGTCTCCGCGCGCGTTCCGGTTCAGTAGTCTGCGCGAGTTCTGCTTCAGAAGTCATCCCGGGTTCTCGTGAGATTGGGCCAGATCGGATGCCTCTGGATCAGAACGGGATATCATGGTGCTCGTCTGGCGGGACGTCGGGGGGATCGGAGGGCAGCAAGCGCCGGTATTGCTCAACTTGCGCGGAGAGGGATTGGGCCCGGGAGATGATGGATCGAGCCAGGAGGCAGGGGCGGCTGCGGTCGACCCGCCAGGAGGGGACCTGATCGGAGTCGAGTTGGGGGTAGCTGGCGACGAGGGCGCGGGTGGTCAGGTGGAGCGCGTCATCGAGGATCGCCAGGATCGCCAGCTCGGGGCAGCGGGCAAGGTCGTAGGGAGTGGGCCAGTGGGGAGATCTCATGAGCGACCTCGAGCGAGCCGGGCGTCCTGGACATCCTGGGCCGAGACGATGCGTCGCTGGCGCGAGGCGGCCACGATCAGGGCGCTGGTGGCGACGTTGTTGATGCGGCGCGGGACCCCGGCGGAGACTTCGAACACCTCATCGATCGCGGTGTCTTCGAAGACCGGCTGCTGGGCGGCGCCGGCGGCGGCCAGCCGCAGGCGCAGGTACTCGCGGGTTTCATCCAGTGACAGCGGCTGCAGGCGGGCACAGGTGGTGATGCGTTGGTCGAGGGCATGATGGGTGGGTTCGCCGAGCCGCTCATCGAGTGCGGGCTGTCCGGCGAGCAGCAAGAGGAAGGGGCTCTGGCGGTCGAAGTCACCGATGGTCAACAGCCGCACATCGGCGAGGGTGTCATCGGGCATATCGTGGACTTCATCGAGGACGAGCAGATGTTGGCGTTCGTCGGCGAGTAGGGTTTCGGCCAGCGCCAGGGCGGTCTCGCCGCGCGAGCGGCGTGGGGCCAGGCCCGCCTTGCGAGCCAGCACGTTGACGAGGCTGAAGGGGCCGACCGACGCGTGGGCGAAGTAGTGGATCACCCAGCCCTGGAGCTGGAGCTCGCGGGCGAGCTCTCCCAAGACCAGGCTCTTGCCACAGCCAGCTTCGGCCACCAGCGCGGCGATGCCCTCGAGCTCGACCGAGAACAGCAGGCGCCGCAAGGCTTCCTCGAAGCCGCGGTGACGCAGGATAGCGTCCTTGGGTGTGGTGCGGCCGAAGGGGTGATGGGAGAAGCCATAGTGTTGGAGCAAGCGGTTCATGGGGACTCCTTTGCGGGCCCGCGCCAGTGGGCGAGCACCAGGGTACGTAGGGCGTGGAGGTAGACGCGCACATGGCGCGCCCGACCGTGGAGCCGGACGGCATGTTCCGTGGCGATGCGTACGAGCGACTCGGGCAGGGGGCCGTAGGTCTCCCAGAAGGAGCCCAGCTCGTGGCGCCCCGAGCGGTTGAGCCTCAAGCCGGCGAACTGGGTCAGGACCTGGATGAACTCCTGGAGTCCGAAGCTCGGTTCGCACTGCAACTGGGCGTAGGCGAGGGGCCGGGCATGCGCGAGCAGCTTCTGGTCGTAGTCTTCGCGCAGGAGCGCCAGGTAGTCGACACTCTGACGTGCCCGTTGGCCGACCTGCTCCGGGGTGGGATGCGGCTCGGGGGGCGCGTTGACCGGCTGCGGGAAGGCTTTTTGGATCCGGCGTCCTTCATGAAAGATGATCACCGAGCCCAGGTCGCCCGGGTCGAAGCGGACCTGTACCCGCTGTCCGCGCAGGTAGGACTCGACCAGGAAGCGGTGGCCCTCGACGGCGACGCAGCTGTCCTTCTTGTGCACGCTCCGGTCGGCCCGGACCAGGAAGAGCTCGCGCACCACCTCGGGATCCAGTGACTGGGGCGTGAGCTCGGCGATCGCCTCGTGGGGCGTGCGACCGAGTTCCGCGTGGATCGCCTGGCAGTACCTGAGCTCCCGGTAGGCTTCCCACAGCCGGTTGAGCTCGTGGATGGTGAGGAGCTCCTCGCGCAGCCTGACCTCGCTCTCGAACGCGTTGGCGACGTGCCACCAGCGTTCGATCACGCCCCGGCCTTGACTGTAGTAGGCGCGCGAGTGGATGAGGGTGGCCTTGATGCGCTGGAGGGAGTAGGCCAGTTGCTCGGCGCGATAGACCGCGCCGCGGTCGACATAGGCCTTCTTGAAGCGTCCCCAGCGCAGCAGGGCGCGCAGCAGGCAGTCGCGCAAACTGGCGATGTCCTCGGCCAGGTAGTAGCCATCGGCGACCGGGTAGCGGGTGGTGTGATCGATGAAGGCGCCGAGCTTGGCCACCGCGGGTCGGCCATCGGGCCTGAGGATCAGGGGCCCGTGGTGATAGTCGCCGACCCATAGATCGCCGAAGTTCTCGAAGCGCATCTTGATCGTGCGCTTGTTGCCCAGCACGCACAGCTGCCGGCGGCTGGCCCCTCGCCGGCTCAAGTGCCGATCGAGGGTTGCCCGATGGGGAGGCTGTCGGGTGAGTGCCCCTTCCAGCCGCAGGATATCGAGCACGGTCTGGGTGTCACGGTCCGGGTTCTCCCGGCGCAAGGCGACGGCCCGGCTCAGCAGACGGTCGTCCACGGCTCGGCCCTGGCCGCGATCCTTGCGCCAGCACGGCCGGAGGGCCTCGATGCCACCCGTGCGGTAGAGTCGGAGCCAGGCGTAAACGGTACGTTCGCTCACCTCGATCGGTCCCTGGCCCGGCAGATAATGGGAACAGGCCGCGATCTGGCGCACGACGCGCGTGCGTTCACCCGGCGCCCACCGCTCCTGTTCGATCAGGGGAGCAACGACCCCGTACCGGAACAAGGCGAGCATCAT
>CAZRWW010000003.1:91751-127849 GCA_964603725.1 uncultured bacterium | reverse complement strand
CCTTAAAAGGGCGGGGTTTGCAACATATTCCAACGGGGGGGGGGGGGGGCACATGGGCCCAGGGGCATAACCGCGGGTTTAGGGGTAACCAATTTAGTCGTTGACTGGGTGCGGCCCAACCACGAGGGGGTGGGGTTCCTCCCCGACTATTGGCTGGACAGCGACGATCCGCTCGCGGTGTTGGCGGGCCGCTGCGGGATGGGCTCCGAGTAGGAGTCCGCGGGCGTGCTTCATGCCCGCCGGACATAGCCCCCCAGCAGCGCCACGACTTCCTCGACAATGACGCGCCGGCTCACATCCTCCGGCGGCTCGTGGACGAGCCAGCGCGACAGCGCGGTGATGGTCTGCACGAGCACGTGCGCCGCCGCGGCGGGGTGCGCCAGATGGACCTCGGGCCGGCGGGCGAGAATCTCGGCGAGCTGCGCGACGTGCATCCGCATCACGCGGCGCTCGCGCTCGCGGAGCGCCGGCGGGCGGGGCACTTCCTCGGTGAGCGCGCGGTTGAGGCGCGGATTGCCGGCGTGCACCTCGATGAGCCGCCGGAAGAGAGCGCGCAGGGTGGCATCGAAGGTCAGCGCGGGATTGCGCAGGTCGGCGACCGAGCGTTCGATGACCGGCTGCACAGCCTGCTGGTGCTGCTCGATCAGTCCGGCCAGGATCGCCTCCTTGTTGGGGAAGTACTGGTACAGCGACCCGACCGAGACACCGGCGCGAGCCGCGATGCGGTTGGTGCTGGTCGCGCCGTAGCCGTCCTCGGCAATGAGCTGGGCGGCCGCCTCCAGGATGGCCGCCACGGTCTCGCGGGCGCGCTCCTGGCGCGGGGTTCTGGGCCGGGAAACCTGAGCCCGGCGCCGGCGCGTCCCGCGGCGCGCGCGGGCGCTCGTCGCCGAACTTCTTGTCTCGCCTTTCATTACTGGATCCACCCCCTTCTCGCTCAAGGCCCCCGCAAACGCGAGCCAACCCGAAACCTCTTCGGGCGTATCCTACAATAGTGAGTCTTAGCTCACATTTCAATCCACCCCCCACGAGGAGGATGCCCAGATGAGCAAGCCCCGGACTCAGGCGCCGGCCCCACCGGCGGCCTCAGCGCCCCCGGTCCCGCCAGCCACGCCGGCCGCGCAGGTTGCGCCCGCGCCCCCGGCCCCAGCCACCCAGCCTGTACCTTCAGCGCAGCGCCATGTCTGCCCGTGGTGGCTCGGACCGCTGCTGGCCTGCGGCCTGCGCCGCCTGCTGGACAATCCCGATGCGCTGCTGGCAACGATCATCAAGCCCGGCATGACCGTGCTCGACTTCGGTTGCGCCATGGGCTTTCACACGCTGCCGATCGCCCGGCTGGTGGGAGAGGACGGCCTCGTGATCGCCGTGGACATCCAGCCGCGCATGCTCGCGGGCTTGCGGCGCCGCGCCGCGCGCGCCGGCCTGCTCGAGCGGATCGACGCAAGGCTCGGCTCGACCGACGACCTCGGCCTCGACGGCGTGGCGGGTTCGATCGACGCGGCCGTCGCCTTCCACGTGCTCCACGAGACGCCCGACATCGGCACCACCCTGTCGCGGCTGCACGCGGCGCTGCGTCCCGGCGGCACGCTCCTGCTGGCGGAGCCCAGGGGGCACGTCTCGGCCGCGGACTTCGCCGCCACCCTGGCGATGGCCGAATCGGTCGGCTTCCGGGTCGCCTCCCCGGTCGAGGCGCGACGGAGCTGGGCGCGGGTGCTGGAGCGCCGGCCGTGACACACCCCGGGCGCGGAGCTACAATCCCTCCGCGCGGGCTTCCCGGCGCCCGGGCGCGCGCCGGGACACGGGGAGGTGACGAGCATGAGCGATCGCACGTTGGAACGCCGGACGTTTCTCAAGGCTCTGCTGGGTGGCTTGCCGCTGATGGCCCTCGACTGGGATTCGTTTCCCCGCGGTGGCGCGGCTCGCGCCGACGACCAGTGGGACGCGGTCATCATCGGCAGCGGCCTGGGCGGGTTGAGCTGCGCCGCCGGCTTCGCGCGCCAGGGGTTTCGGGCGATCGTCCTCGAGCAACACCACACCGCGGGCGGCTACGCCGCGAGCTTCCGCCGCCCGGGCGGCTTCGAGTTCGACGTCTCGCTCCACGCGACGACGGTGGGCGAGCGGGGCGGCGTGCACAACCTGATTCCCGGCTTCCCGGAGATCGAGGATGTGCGCTTCGTGCCGCACACATCGCTCTACCGCGCGGTCTTCCCTGAGCACGACATCCGCGTTCCCCAGCGCGATCCCGAGGCATTCAAGCGAACGCTGGCCGAGCTCTTCCCCGCCGAAGCCGCGGGCATCGAAGGGCTCTTCACCTCCATCGCCGGACTGGCCGGCGACACCCGGCGGTTCCTCGACGCGTCCGGCCAGGTCGACATGTCGAAGTTTCCGGCCGAGTTCCCGCACCTGTTCCAGAACTACAACCGCACGTGGGGACAGCTCCAGGACCAGCACCTCACCGACCCGCGGCTCAAGGCAATCGTCTCCTCTCAGTGGGGCTACTATGGGCTGCCGCCCGCGCAGCTCGCCTGCACATACTACGCCCTGCCCTTCTGGGGCTACCTCACGCAAGGCGGCTTCTACCCCGTCGGACGCTCGCAGACGATCAGCGATGCACTCGCGCGCTTCATCGAGGCGCACGGCGGCCAGGTCGTGCGCGGCGCGCGGGTGTCGCGGATCCTGGTCGCGGACGGCGCCGCCCGCGGCGTGCGCCTCGCCGACGGCCGCGAGTTCGCGGGCCGGGCGATCGTGGCCAACGCCAATGCGCTGGATGTCGTTCACAAGCTCCTGGGACCGGAGGAATGCCCGCCGGAGTACGTGGCCCGCATCGACTCGCTGCAGGTGAGCCTCTCTTCCTTCCAGGTGTTCCTCGGCCTGAAGGAAGACGTCGTCGAGAAGTCCCGAGTCGGTGACACGGAGGTGTTCTACTTCCACGGGTACGACCACGAGGCGGCCTACGCGGCCGCGCGGGACGCCGACCTGGAGCGCAGCGGCTTCGGCGTCACGCTGTACGATCACCTCTTCCCTGGGTACTCCCCCGCGGGCAAGAACACGCTGAGCATCGTCGCGCTGCAGGGCTACGATCACTGGCAGCCCTACGAAGCCGATTACTTCAAGGGTGAGAAGAAGGCCTACCGCACCGAGAAGGAAAGGCTGGCGGACCTTCTCATCGACCAGGTCGAGGCGAAGCTGCTGCCTGGGCTGCGGGCGGCGATCGAGGTCCGCGAGGTCGCCACGCCGCTCACCAACCTCCGCTACACGAAGAACCATCGCGGCGCCATCTACGGCTTCGACCAGAAGCTGGGCAACTCCGGCGCCACGCGCCTGCCGCACCGGACGCCGGTCAGGAACCTCTACCTGGCCGGGGCTTGGACGCGGCCGGGGCACGGCTACGGCGCGGTGATTCCGAGCGGCCTGGAGTGCTTCGGGGAGGTTATGGAGGACTGGCAGGGGTAGGCGGCTCGAAGGCCCTCGCCGCCGGAGCCCGTCCAGCGATCCTCCTCCCCGCCCGCCGCGGCCCGCCAGGCCCCTCGCGGCCCGGCAGGCGGCATACCTTCGCCCTTTCAACCCACCCCCCTCTGGGTGTATGCTTTTCTGTCTTGTCCGAGCCGTTCGCGGTCGATCTCCGGGGAGAGGAGGGACCCGTTGCCCCACGGCGATCCCCCGCCAGGCGCGTGACGGATATTCGTAACCGCCAAAAAGAGATAGGAGGTTCACCAGGCAATGAGGCTCATCAATCCCCACGGAGGCCGACTGGTCGACCGGCTGGTCTCCCAGGAAGAAGCGCGGGCCCTGGAGCAGAAGGCCCCGGGGCTGCCCCGCATCCAGCTCAATCCCCGCGAAACCGCCGACTTCGAGATGATCGCGACCGGCGCCATGAGCCCGCTCGAGGGCTACATGGGGCGCGCCGACTACGACGCGGTCGTCGAGAAGATGCACCTCTCGACCGGTCTGGCGTGGACGATACCCATCACGCTGGCCGTGCCGTCCGCGCAGGCCGAGACTCTGAAGCTCGGCGCCGAGATCGCCCTCTACGACGGCGAGACGCTGCTCGGCGTCCTTGAGCTCCAGGACAAGTACCAGCCGGATAAGATGCGCGAGGCTGAGAAGGTCCTGCGCACGACCGACGAGGCCCATCCCGGCACGCAGTACCTGAGGAGCACCGGCGACGTCTATCTGGGCGGCCCGATTGCGGCCATCCGCAAGCCTCATCACGACGATTTCAACGAATACCGCCTCGATCCCAAGGAAACCCGGGTGCTCTTCAAGGCCAAGAACTGGGCCACGGTCACGGCTTTCCAGACCCGCAACCCCATCCACCGCGCGCATGAGTACTTGCAGAAGTGCGCGCTGGAAGCGGTCGACGGCCTGCTCGTGCACCCGCTGATGGGCGCCACCAAGGCCGACGACATCCCCGGCCCCGTGCGCATGGAGTGCTATCGCGTGCTTCTGGAGAACTACTATCCGAAGGATCGCGTGGCCCTCTCGATCTTCCCGGCCGCCATGCGTTACGCCGGTCCGCGCGAGGCCATCTGGCACGCCATCGTCCGCAAGAACTACGGCTGCACCCACCTGATCATCGGCCGCGACCACGCGGGCGTGGGCAAGTACTACGGAACCTACGACGCCCATCACATCTTCAGGGAGTTCGAGCCGGGCGAGCTGGAGATCACGCCCATGTTCTACGACCACGCCTTCTTCTGTAAGCGCTGTGGGAACCTGGCGTCGATCAAGACCTGCCCGCACGGGTCCGAGCATCACTTGGCGCTCAGCGGCACGAAGGTCCGCGAAATGCTCGCCAAGGGCGAGGATCTACCGGTGGAATTCACCCGGCCCGAGGTGGCCGAGGTGCTCCGCGCCAATGCCCGGAAGTAGCATCCGGCGGCGGGCTCAGGCCCCCCGAACCGGCTTTCGGGGTGGCCTTTCGTATTGACACAAAGTAGCATTTGGGGTCTACAGAAACGTGGGCCCACACCCGATCTAAACGACGTACGCCAAGGCGGTTTGGCGGATCACCCGGCCGATGCCGGGAGCACCGCTCGGCCGCGGTCATCATGAGGGGAGAGGGGCATGAAGGGGTTCACACTGTGGTTTACAGGGCTTTCGGGATCCGGCAAGTCGACCCTGGCGCGCGGGGTGGAGCAGGAGCTGCGCCGCCGCGGTATGAAGGTCGAAATCCTCGACGGGGACGTGGTGCGCACGAACCTGAGCAAGGGTCTGGGGTTCTCCAAGGAGGACCGCGACACCAACATCCGTCGCATCGGTTTCGTTTGCCATCTCTTGACGCGCAACGATGTCGTGGCGATCGCCGCGGCCATCTCGCCGTACAAGGCGATCCGCAACGAGAACCGCAAGATGATCGGACGGTTCGTCGAGGTCTACTGCGAATGCTCGCTCGACGAGCTGGAGCGGCGCGACGTGAAGGGCATGTACAAGAAGGCCCGCGCCGGCGAGATCAAGGGCTTCACCGGGGTCGATGACCCCTACGAGGCCCCGGAGGACCCGGAGATCAAGATCAACTCGGAGAAGCAGACGCCGGAAGAAAGCCTGGCGGTCATCTTACGCACGCTGGAGCTGATGAACCTCGTCCCGCCGGCGCCGGAGGCGATCGAGATTCCGGCCGACGACGAAGCCAAGATCCGCAACAAGCTGAAGGAACTCGGATACCTGTGATCCCTACGCACCACGGCGCGCCCAGCCGCGCCCATCGCGCCGATGCAACGCAGGCCCAGGCGGCCCGCACCGTGGCCTCGGCCCGCGCGGCCCGCTTTCTGGCCTCGGCCGCCCTGGCCGCGCTCCTGGCGGCCGCCCTGCCCGAGCCCGCGCGGGCCTACGTCGGCCCCGGGGCGGGCTTCGCGGTGGTCGGCTCGCTCGGCGTCCTGTTCGTGACGTTCTTGCTCTCGCTGTTCGCGCTGCTCACCTGGCCGTTCCGGGCGGCGTTCCGGGCGATCCGGGCGCGCAAGCTGCGTCGCCCGACGGACGTCAAGCGCGTGCTGATCCTGGGCCTCGATGGCGTCTGTCCCAAGCTGGCGTCGCGCTGGATGCGCGCGGGGCACCTGCCCAACCTGCAGAAGCTGGCCGACACCGGAAGCTTCCAGCCGCTGGCCTCGGCGGTGCCCCCGATGTCGCCCGTCGCCTGGTCGTCGTTCGCCACGGGGGTCGACCCGTCGAAGCACAACATCTTCGATTTCCTCAACCGCGACCTGAAGAGCTACATGCCGGTGCTCTCGTCGACGGACATTCGGCCGCCGGTCAAGACCGTGAAGCTCGGGCGCTACGAGATCCCGATCAGCAAGCCGCTCGTGCGTCTGCTGCGCAAGAGCCGCGCGTTCTGGACGATTCTGGGGGAGCACCTCGTTTCGTGCCACGTCCTGCGCGTGCCGATCACCTTCCCGCCTGAGCCGCTCCCCAACGGCGCGCTCCTGGCGGCGATGTGCGTGCCCGATCTGCGCGGCACGCAGGGGTCCTTCACGTTCTTCACGACCGACCCCCAGCGGGCCGCGGCCTTCGAAGGCGGCACGATCATTCGCGTCACGGCCAAGGACGGCGTCATCGAGACTGAGATTCCCGGTCCGCCCGATCCGCTCTCCCGCGCGCACCAGGTGATGAAGGTGCCCCTGCGCATCGTCATCGACCAGGCCGGCCGCAAGGCCAAGATCACCGCCGGGCGGGAGACGATCGAGCTGCCGGAGCGCCGCTTCAGCGACTGGGTGCCGCTGCAGTTCAAGGCCTCGCTGGGGCAGAAGGTGAAGGGCATCGTCCGCTTCCGGATCATGCACGTCGCCCCGCACTTCGGTCTCTACATGACCGCCATCAACCTCGATCCCGAGGGGCCGGCCATGCCCATCTCGTCGCCGGGCTTCTTCGCGCAGTATCTGGCGCGACTCCAGGGCCCCTACGCGACGCTCGGTCTGGCCGAGGACACCTGGGCTCTGAACGAGCGGATCCTCGACGAGGAGGCCTTCCTCGAGCTCACGATGTTGATCCACGAAGAGCGCGAGCGGATGTGGTTCAACTCGCTCAAGAAGAACTCCCGCGGCTTGAACGCCATCGTGTTCGACGCCACCGACCGCATTCAGCACATGTTCTACCGCTACCTCGTCGACGGCCACCCGGCCAACCGCGGCAAGGACACCGAACGTCACAAGGACGCGATTCTCGACATCTACAAGCGCTGCGACGACCTGGTCGGACGCACCATGGAGTACGTCGACGACCAGACCGTGCTGATCGTCATCTCCGACCACGGCTTCGCTCCCTTCAAGCGCGGGGTCAATCTGAACTCCTGGCTGGCCAAGAACGGCTACTTCGCGAGCAAGAACGGCACGGTGGGTCGCTACTTCGATGGCGCCGACTGGGCGCGCACCAAGGCCTACACCTTCGGGCTCACGGGCATCTACATCAATCTGCAAGGACGCGACGCGCACGGGACCGTCGCCCCGGGCGAGGAGTTCCGCGCGCTCAAGACCGAGCTGATCGAGAAGCTCTCCGGCCTGCGCGATCCCGAGACGGGCGAGATCGGCATCCTGCGCGTCTTCGACGGCGAGAAGATCTACCACGGGCCCTACCGCGCCGGCGGTCCGGATCTCATCATCGGGTACAATCGCGGCTACCGCGCCTCGTGGGAGGCGGCGGTGGGCAGCGCCGAGGGCGACGTCTTCACGGACAACACGCGGAGCTGGGGCGGAGACCACTGCATGGAGCCGCTGGTGGTGCCCGGCGTGATCTTCTCGAACCGCAAGATCCAGTCGCGCTTCGCGGCGCTACGCGACCTGGGCCCGACGACGCTCGATCTGCTGGGCGTGCCGATCCCGGGACACATGGACGGGCTCCCGCTGTTCAACCCCGAGTCGGCCGGCAAACGCGCGCGGATGACGGACGCCTACTTCTTGCACGGGACGCCGCCGGCGCCGGCGAAGTGGAGGTAGCCTGGTGACGGCGAGCAAGCCGAAGCCCGTCGACGACCGGACGGCCGCCCGCACACACGGGTCCGCCTCCTTCATCGCGGCGACTATCATGGTCGTCGCCGCGCTGGCGGCCCTCACGATCATCGCCACGCTGGGCGGCGTCGCGGGCCAGTCGGCCGGCGCGACGGCCGGCGCCGCGACCGGCAAGCGGGTGATCGTGCTGGGCGTCGACGGCCTCGACTACGGCATGACTGCCGATTGGATGGATCAGGGCCTGCTGCCCAATCTGCGACGCCTGCGCGACCGGGGCAACTATCATCCGCTCACGACGAGCATGCCGCCCCAGAGCCCGGTTGCCTGGTGCAACTTCGCCACGGGAGCCAATTCGGGCCAGCACGGGATCTTCGATTTCCTGCACCGCGATCCCAACACCTACCTGCCCTTTTCGTCGATGTCGGAGGCCAAGCCGGCTGCCGAGCACGTCTCGCTCCTGGGCCTCCAGCTTCCCAATCGCGCGCGCCTGCCCTTCTCCGACTACATCGTCCCCTTCTCGGGCGGGACGACCGTGAATCTGCGCAAGGGCCAGCCGTTCTGGGAGATCCTCGCCGACCACGGCGTGCCGAGCGTGATCCACCGCTGTCCGGTCAACTTCCCGCCGGTCCCCAAGCCCGGCGTGACGCTGCTCTCCGGCATGGGCACGCCCGACATCCAGGGCACCAACGGCACGTATGCCTACTACACGAATCGCCCGTCGGCGAATTACCGGGACGCGACCGGCGGCAAGATCTTCCCGACCGACGTGGTCGGCGGCGTGGCGAAGAACCGCCTCTACGGGCCGCCCAACGACTTCATCGACTACGAGCGCATCGAGCGACGCTCGGGCCGCCGCGTCGCCTATCAGGATCGGAAGGCCTCGATCCCCTTCACGGTCTACGTGGACGAAGAGCACCCGGTGGCCAAGATCGTGATCGACGGCCAGGAGATCTTCCTGCAGCAGGGCGAGTTCAGCCCCTGGACCGAGGTCACCTTCAGCCTGCTGCCCACGCCGGGCTTCATCCGCTGGTTGTGGCACGACCTGGTAAGCGTGAAGGGCATGGTGCGCTTCTATCTGACCTCGACCCAGCCCGAGTTCGGGCTGTACATCACGCCCGTGCAGATCAGCCCGCTCCACCCGGCCATGCCGGTCAGCTATCCAACCGAGTACTCCGCCGAGCTCGCCAAGGCGATCGGCCCGTACTACACCCAGGGCATGCCGGAGGACACCAAGGCGCTCGAGTTCGACGTCTTCTGCAACGCCGATTTCTTGAGGCAGCTCGACATCATCGTCCAGGAAGAGATGCACATGGCCGACTACGAGCTGTCGCGCTTCAAGGAAGGCGTGCTCTTCCTCTACTGGAGCTGTGTTGATCAGGCCGGCCACGTGATGTGGCGCACTTTGCCGGGCGAGGAGAGCCATCCCGCCCACGTCGCGGAGCTTGACGAACCGTTCAAGGACTTCTACAGCTCGCTCTACATGGAGATCGACCAGTTCATCGGCAAGGTGCTCGACCAGCACGTCGACGAGAACACCTATCTCATCGTGCTGTCGGATCACGGCTTCTCGACCTGGCAGCGCTCGTTCGACCTCAACCGCTGGCTCTACGATCATGGGTACCTCGTGCTGCAACCCGGCAAGAGCCCGGCGAGCGTCGAGTTCTATCAAGGCATCGACTGGAGCAAGACCCGGGCCTACGGGCTCGGCATCAACGGCCTCTACGTGAACCAACTTGGCCGCGAGCGCAACGGCATCGTGCCCCCGGGCCCGGCCAAGGACGAGCTCCTGCGCGAGATCAGCGCAGGCCTGGTGGACGTGGTGGACCCCAAGACGGGCCTCCGTCCAATCAGCAAGGTCTTTCTGCGCGAGGAGATCTACAGCGGGCCGCATGCCGGTCTGGGGCCCGACGCGCAGATCGGCTACACGCGCGGCTATCGCGCCTCGGATGAATGCGCCGTCGGCGAGATCACCGATTCGGTCGTGGCCGATAACATCCGGCGCTGGAGCGGCGACCACTGCCTCGACTACCGCACGGTCCCGGGCGTGCTGTTCACGAACTTCACGGTGCGGCGCTCCGAGCCGGCGCTGATCGACATTGCGCCGACGCTGCTGAAGTTCTTCGATGTGCCGATCCCGCCGGAGATGACGGGGCAGCCGGTGTTCTAGCGCCCCGCGGGCGGCGGGAGACGGGCGCCCGGGCGGGCTGGGGGATGGCGCCGGGAGTGCTTGCGGGGCCCACCGGGCGGCGGTGGACAGAGATACGGAGGATGACGGTCATGTTCGGTGAGAAGAAGATCAAGCTCAGCAAGGAGCTTTACGAGCAGGTCGAGCGCGTGGCCAAGCTGGCTGGGTACTCCTCGGTCGACGAGTTCGTGATCCACGCGCTCGAGAAGGAGATGGCCCAGCTCCAGGAAGCGCAGTCCGACGAGGAGATCAAGGAGAAGCTGAAGGGCCTGGGGTACCTGGGCTAGCCGGAGGAGCGAAGCCATGTGGGTAATCGCCTCGGCGCTCAATGGGATCTTTGATCTCCTGCTGGCGCCGTTTCAAGGCATGCATCCCATCGTGGGCCTGGTCGTGATCTCGGTTCTGACCGGGGTCGTGATGCTGCTCATCTTCGGCAAGACGTCGAACCAGAAGGCCATCCGCGTCGCCAAGGGGCGGCTCAAGGCTCACATCGCCGAGATCTGGCTCTTCCGCAACGACCTCGGGCAGATGATCCTCGCCATCCTGAGCGTGCTGGCCAATACGGGCCGTTACTTCGCCCACAGCTTGCGTCCGCTCATCTTCATCTTCGTGCCGGTCCTCGTCATCATGGTCATGCTGGGCGTGCGCTACGAGCACCGCCCCTTCGCGCCCGGCGAGACGGCCGTGCTGAGCGTACGGGTGGACAACCCGGCCTGGACGAGCGGGGACCAGGTGCAACTGATCGGCTCCGGCGACGTCGAGGTGCTCAGCCCCGCGCTGCGCATCCCATCGCTGGGCGCGGTCGAATGGAAGATCCGCGCCGCGCGCCCGGGCACGCACACGGTCTTGCTTCGCACGCCGGGTGGCGAGGCGAGCAAGCGCATCTTGATCGCCCCGGAGGATCGGCCCGCGGACAAGCTGCGCGCGAAGATCGCCTCTTCCCGCGGCCGAACGCTGTCAGGGTCGTTCCTGCTCTTCCCGACCGAGCCGCCCCTCGACGCGGCCGCCGGCATTCGATCGATCGAGGTCCGGGATTGGCCTCGTAGAAACCTCTCGATCTTCGGCCTGGGCGTTCACTGGCTGATCGTCTTCTTCGCCGTCTCCCTCGTGGCGGGATTCGCGGTGAAAGGCGCCTTCGGGGTCGAGGTGTAGCGTCCGGTCGCCTTGGCGCGGCGGCCGGGCCCCTGGTGGCGAGGTGGGATGACGGCAATGAACTGGCGCGACCCCGATCCCCGCGGCAACGTCGACCTGCACCTGCACACGACCGCCTCCGACGGCAGCGAATCTCCGCGGCGCCTCTTCGCGCTGGCCCGCGAGAAGGGCTTGCGCGCGATCGGCTTCTGCGACCACGACTCGATCGGCGGCGTGGCCGAGGGGCTCGCCCTCGCGGATGAGTTCGGCATCGAGTTCGTCCCGGGCTGCGAGATCGGCATCGCCCACGACCCCGAGCGGGGCCTCGTCGAGGCCGACATTGTCGCGTACTACTACGACCCCCGGCACGACGAGCTCAACGATGTGCTCGTGCGCCTGCAGCGAGCGAAGAACAACAAGCTCGATGGACAGCTCCGCGTGCTGGCCGACCTCGACTACCGGATCCCCAAGGACGAGGTGCTGGCGCTGGCCAAGGGCGAGACCATCCGCCGGCCGCACATCTTCGCGGTCCTGCAAAAGTATCACCCCGAGGTGACGCCGCAGGTGTTCTACCCGAACACCGACTTCGGCGGACCATGGTACGTTCCCAAGGATTACAGCCTGACGCTCGAGGACTGCGTGGCCGTCGTCCGCCGGGCGGGGGGCGTCTGCGTGCTCTCGAGCCCTGGATCCTACAACGAGCGCTACAAGCGGGACGCGACGCTCATCGACCCGACCGTGGATCGCATCACGGAGGTCTGCGCGGCCGCCGGCGTGCGCGGCCTCGAGACGATCTACACGTACCACCGCAACAAGCCCTACTTCCGCGGCCCCGGAGCGGCGATCGATGCGGCGCAGCTCGGCACCCTGATCGACCATTACGAAGCGCTGGCCGAGCGGCTCGGGATGTTCAAGACGGGCGGCTCGGACTTTCACGGCGCGCCCAAGCCGCAGATCGCGCTCGGGGAGCTGCCGGTGCCCTACCGGTACCTCGAGGGGCTGCGGCGGGCGGTGGGGCGTGTCCGCTCGGGCGACTCCGGGAGTCGGACCTAGGCGCAGATATCATCGGTCGCGCCTCCTGAACGGGCCAACCTGGCTACTGTCCTGGGGTGTGCACCTCCCCTGGCGAACCTTCTCCGTGGGCTTGGCACCTGGCTTGCTTAGCTACATGATACCTGGCAATGCCTATGTGAGACCTGATAAGGGTGGCCTGCGGCGCATCACTGTTCTTGACCCCTCATGTATGTGTCCTCGGTGGTTACGGATGGCGATCATCTC
This sequence comes from uncultured bacterium, assembly GCA_964603725.1. Lineage (GTDB taxonomy): Bacteria > Eisenbacteria > RBG-16-71-46 > CAIMUX01 > WJJG01 > CAZDKK01. The sequence goes on along the minus strand of CAZRWW010000003.1, from coordinate 115,321 downwards.
GATAGACGGAGAGGGAGCGGCATGGATGCCTCTTCATCGCGAGCGCTCTTCGCTGCGAGTAGGATCCAGCGGAGCATCTTGCTGATTCGAGGCGAGCGCGTCATCATCGATGCAGATCTGGCCCGCTTCTATGGCGTACCCACCCGGCGACTCAACGAGCAGGTGCGGCGCAACCAGGCGCGATTCCCTGTTGATTTCGCCTTCCGCCTCACAAGTGCCGAGAAGGCAGAGGTGGTCGCAAACTGCGACCACCTCGCCAACCTACGTTTCGCCAAGGCCTTGCCATTGGCCTTTACTGAGCATGGCGCCATCATGGCAGCCAGTGTGTTGAATTCCCCTCGGGCGGTTCAGATGAGCGTCTTCGTTGTGAGAGCCTTCGTAGCCCTCCGTCGGGTCATCGCCGGAAACCGGAGGCTAGCCAGGAAACTCGCTCAGCTTGAACGTCGCTTGGCCCGGCATGACGAGCAGATACTCACCCTGGTGCGAGCCATCAAAGAACTTGCCGCTCTCCCTCCGCCGCCACCGGCCCGGAGGATCGGATTCAGACCATGACTCGGAGGCATGACATCTGCGGGCACCTTTGCCACCAAGCACTGGGGCTCGGCCAAGACCCGCACCCCACATGCCACTTGCTTGCAGATCTGCGGATGTTGCGCCCGATGAGAATTCTCCCTCCCTTCGAAAATAGTCTATTGATTTGATAGACATTCTCCGCTATCTTCTCCCATCAGGTTCCTGGATTGGCCTGTCTCCTTGACATGTGAGGAGACAAAGACATGACCGCACTTCGTCCCTTCCGGGGTCCCCTGCGGAGTTCCTCGCGGGGTTCCCTTCGGGCCCGTCTTCTGGGCGCGGTGGTGATCGGCGCATTCGCCGCCTGGGCCGCTCTGTTCGGCCGGCCGGCCGGAGCCCAGATCTCCACACCCGCCGATCACGTTCGCTACATTTACGCGGGCGGCGAGGCCCAGGAGCTCGCCCCGCGGACCGATCGCATTGCCATCGTGTTCGATGAAGATCTCTCCGCGTCCGATCGCGACGCGGTTCTGGCCCGCCAACCGATCCTGGTCGGCGCCGCCGTTGCCGAGGAAATCCCCGTCCCGCGCATGACCATCGTCGCGCTCTCGGCCCCCCGGTCGGCCGGCGAGATCAGCGCGGCGGTGGCCGCCCTCGGGCGCGACGCGGGCGTCTCGGCGGCCCATCCGATCTACACCTCTTACGGCATCGATCTCATCCCCACCGGCCGCCTGTTCCTGCAGCTCGAACCGGGGATCCCCGAGGCGCAGGTGGATGACTGGGCGCGCCGGATGGGCGTCGAGCGCGTCGCCGCCACGAGCTGGCGAGCGGACAACTACATGCTCGCGGTGTCGGCAGAGAGCAGCGTCGACGCCATCGAGGCCGCCGATCGCCTGCGCCGGGAAGACGGCGTGGTCTTCTGCCATCCCGACTTTGTCCGCCGGCTGAAACACCTCGCGGTCCCCGATGACACGCACTTCGGCCTGCAGTGGAACTTGCACAACACGGGGCAGAGTTCGGGCGGCCACGAGGATGTCGACCTCGACGCGCCCGAAGGCTGGGAAATCCAGAAGGCCTGCGCGGACGTGACGATCGCGATTCTTGATGAAGGCTGCGACATGACGCATCCGGACTACGCGGCCAACCTGGTGGCGGGTTTCGATTTCCCCGGCAACGACAACAACCCCACCCCCAACTCCTGGGACGGCCACGGCACGTCCTGCGCCGGCATCGCGGCGGCCGTCACCAACAATGCCCTGGGCATCGCGGGCGTCGCCGGCGGCGCGCGGATCATGCCGATCCGCATCGCCTACTCCCCCGCCCCGGGCAGCGGCTGGATCACGACCGATCAGTGGCTCAGCGATGCGATCGCCTGGGCCTACCTCCACGGCGCCGACGTCCTGAGCAATAGCTGGGGCGGCGGCCCGCCCTCGGACCAGATCCACGAAGCCATCCGCGCCGCCGTGTTGTTCGGGCGCGGAGGCCTGGGATCTGTGGTCGTGTTCGCGGCCGGCAATGACAACAATACCCCGCCCAGCTATCCCTCACTGCACGTCGAGGCCATCAGCGTCGGGGCGACGAGCCCCTGCGATGAGCGCAAGAGCCCGACGAGCTGCGACCCCGAGAACTTTTGGGGCAGCAACTACGGCCCGGGCCTCGACGTTGCGGCGCCGGGCGTGCTCATCCCAGCGACCGACATCCAGGGCGGAGGCGGCTATGCGCCCGGCGACTACTACCTGACCTTCAACGGCACCTCCTCCGCGACGCCGCAGGTGGCCGGTCTGGCGGCCCTGCTGATCTGCAAGTTCCCGCACTACGAGGGCACCGAAATCCGCGCGCGCATCGAGCAGACCTGCGACAAGGTGGGCGGCTACGGGTACGACACCGTGACCGGCGTCAGCAACGAGCTGGGCTATGGACGCGTCAACCTCTACCGCGCGCTCTCGGGCAAGCCGCAGGTGCCCAAGGGCCCGCTGCCGAGCTGGCCGAGCTCGTATCAGGAGGAGGGGGACGAGCCCGGGTACGCGGGCGCCATCCATGAATCCGCCGCCTATGCCTGGCTGGGCGAGGAGTTCAGTCCCGAGGTCGCGGGCGTGCCCGATCCCGATGGCCCCCCCAATGCGATGGGCCCCAACGGCCGCGACGCCTTCGACGACGGCGTCGAATTCTATCCGCCTTACCTCCCCGGCCAGCTCGGTATGGTGACCGTCACGGTCTCGGTGGAGGACTGGCAGAGCACCCACTTCCAGGGACACCCGCTTCACCTGAACCTCTGGTTCGACTGGGAGGCCGACGACGACTGGAACACCGCCCATGACTGGGTGATCCAGAACGAGGTGCTCAACCCGTCGGGTTGGGGCGGCAACACCCAGACCTACACCTACGTCTTCCCCGTGCCCGACGTGCAGATCGGCTATCACATCCAAAACCGCAATCCGGGCCGATTCCTCAACGTCCGCACCCGCTTGACGCACGATCAGCCGCTCGGTGACGCCTATCAGGACGCCTTGGAGGGCGAGGTCGAGGACGACTGGTTCCTCAACTACGTCGAGATGTTCGAGCTCGGCCTCTCTACCGTCTCCTTGGCCCAGAATTGCCCGGTCTGGAACTTCTACGAGGATGGCCAGCAGCTCTGGAGCTGCGATCCCCTCTTCACCCCCGACCCCTTCCCCAACGGCTACATGTGCGCCGAGATCTACCATCCCCTCTACGTCGGCGACGACCATGGCGAGATGCGCACGCCATCTTTCGATCTCATTGAGCTCACCGAGGCCTATCTGATGTATGAGCACTCGGGGGTCGAAATGGTGACGGGCTATGTGCTCCTGTACAAGAATGGCATCGTCGATGACACCCTGCGTGTCTACTACGATCCGCTGCCCGCCGCACCCTGCGCGCCTGTCTTGCCCGAGATGATCGATCTGACTCCCTGGTGCGGAGACGGTAACGGCGATATCGTCATTGCCTTCGCAGCCTATCCCGGCAACCCCTGCGGGACATTCCTGCCCGACTATCAGGACTGGAAGATCGACAACCTCGTCGTTGTGGGCGTCGACCGAATCAAGCCGGCTGCGCTGATTCCCACCGTCATTCCGACGGGCACCGAGGAAGCGCTGCTCACCTGGACCACTCCGGGGGACGACGATCTGCTCCGGCAGGCCGAGCTGTACAACATTCGCTACGGCCCCGAGACGATCGATCCATCCAACTGGCGGCACGCACTGTGGGTCCGCCCGGACATGGTCGCCGCCTTGCCGGAACCCATGGCGCCGGGCGCGCCGGAGTTCGTGAGCGTCGCGCGACTCGAGAGCGGCTTACATCACTTCGCGGTGCGTACGCTCGATGAGGTCAACAACATCTCCAATATCACTGATGGCGGCGTGAACGGCCGGCCGGTCGTGAGCTGCCCCGACACCGTGGTCGTGATCGAGGGCGACTCGGTGGCTTTCGCGGTGTCGGCACTCGACCCGGACTACGATCGGGTGCTGCTGCTGGCGACCCAGAAGCCGGCCACGGCGATCTTCCGCGACAACGGCGACGGCACGGGCGAGTTCGGCTGGCTCACCACGTCAGCCAATGTGGGCGACCATACGGTGATCTTCCTGGCGCGCGACTGGAACGGCGCGACCGGCACGGACAGCACGCTTGTGCGCGTCGAACCGGCCCAGCCGATCACGGGCGCCTGCTGCCTGGCGGACGGCTGCTGCGAGATCCTCACCGCGGCCGCCTGCGCCGCCCAGAGCGGCGCCTTCCAGGGCATCGGATCGACCTGCAGCCCCAATCCGTGCGCGCCGGCGCGGCCCGACTTCGCCAACCACGACGTGGGCAATGTCGAGCTGACGGTGACGGATCAGGGCATTCTCGGCTTCCTGGACGGGTCGCAGGCGGCTGGCTCGGGGTTCATCTATCCGGCCGGCGGCCCCAACCACCTCTACCTGGGGGGCTTCTGGGTGGGCGAGAGCCCGACCTACGTCGCCAGCCGTGACTTCGACGCCGATCCCGCCAAGGAATGGGAGGTGACGGCCTGCCCGGACGGGCGGATGCGCGAGAGCATTCTGGGCGCGTCGCAGACGCTTGAGTCACGCTACCGCGATTCCGCGGCCACGACGCCGCGCGGGCTCGTGGTCGACCAGCGGTCATTGGCGTTTTCAGGACCTGCCAGCGACGACGACTTCGTGATCGTGCGCTACCTCGTGACGAACGAGGGTTCGGATCTGAGCGATCTCTACTTCGGCGTTTATCTCGATTACGACGTGAACGGCACCGGAGGCGACGACACCGCCGGCACCGATGGATCCCGCCGCCTGGCGTGGCTCAGGGACGGCGCCGGAACGCACGCGGGGCTGCGGCTGCTCGATCCTTATACGGGCGCCCTGCCCCTCGGCAATCTCACCCTGGTGGACAATCCGACGTTCGTCTATCCGAGTCAGTACATCCTCGACGCCGACAAGCACGCCTTCCTGGCGGCTTCGGACCCGCAGCATGTGATCTCGAGCGGCCCGAGCGCCAACGATTACAGCGTGCTCGTCTCGGCCGGACCGCTGAACCTCGCGTCCGGCGGGCAGATCGAGGTGGCCTTCGCCTTGATCGGCGCGGCCAGCCTGGCCGGCCTGCAGCAGAACGCGGACCAGGCGCAGGCAATCTACGCCAACGCGACCTCGGCCGTCGGCGAGGAGGGCGGCGTGCCCCTGTCCGGCACGCGGCTGCTGGGAGCCCTGCCGAATCCGTTCCGGGCGAGCACGCAGCTCGGCTTCTCGTTGGCGGGCGAGGAGCGCGTTGAGATCGGCGTGTACGACATCAGCGGACGCATCGTGCGCGGACTCCTGGCTGGGACGCTCTCGGCCGGAGAGCACCGCGTCACCTGGGATGGCAGCGATGACCGGGGAGTCCCGGTTGCGGGAGGAGTCTACTTCGCGCGGCTGGCAACGAACGTGACATCCCAGAGCCGGGCGATTCTCCTGCTCCGTTAATCATAGATTGCATCATGCCGCGGGCGGGCGTTTCCCGTTCGCGGCTGCGGGGCGGCCGCCAGCTAGCAGGGCGGCCGCCCCACCTCGTTTGCGCGCGACATCTCGACAGGCTCTGCGCGTATGACCCGGCGGGCGAGCCCCTCAGACCACCCCCCTCAGCGCCTCGATCAGCCGCTCGATCTCCTCGAGCGTGTTGTAGTGGACGAAGCTGACCCGCACGACGCCGTCTTCGGGGTCGAGGCCCAGGGCCTCGCACAGGTGCCAGGCGTACATGTGCCCGTGACGAATGGCGATGTTGGTGCGGTCGACCGCGGCCACGATGTCGCGCGACGACTTGCGCTCGTGCACGAAACTGACCGTGCCCACGCGATGGTGATCGACGACCGGCGATCCGATCAGGCGAACGCCGGGCGCCTCGCGCAGGTAGCCGAGCAGCCGCTCGAGCAGCGGTCGCTCCCACGCTTCCATCCGCGCATAGGCACGCTCGACCACCGCTCGGTCGCACCCGGCCGCCGCGCCCGCCACGCGCTGCAAGTACTCGCCCAGCGCCAGCAGCCCCGCGCACCCCTCATGATTAGGCCCGCCCGGCTCGAACTTGTACGCGAGCTGATCCGCAGGGATGAAGAAGTGATTCGCGCCCGGGAGCCTGGCCAGCGCATCGCGCCTGCCGTAGAGCACCGCCATGTGAGGCCCGTAGACCTTGTACGTCGAGTAGACGTACCAATCGACTCCCCAGCGCGCGAGGTCGATGGCGCGATGCGGCGCATAGGCCACGCCGTCGGCCACCACCTCCGCGCCCACGCGGTGCGCCGCGGCTGTGATCTCGGCCAGGTCGACGATGCTGCCCAGCAGATTGGAGACGTGCGGCAACGCGACGAGGGCGGTGCGGGGCGAGAGAAGCTCTCTGAGCCCGTCGAGCGGACACGTGAAGCTGTGCGGGTCCATCCGCCACCAGCGCAGGATGAGCCCCTGCTGCTCCAGCCTCTTCCAGGGGCCCAGGTTCGCCTCGTGGCCTGTCTCCGCCAAGATGATCTCCTGGCCCGGGCGCAGAACGCGACCCAACGTGGCGGCGAGCATGTTGAGAAGCGCGGTGCTCGATGGGCCCAGGATCGCCTCGTGATCGCGGGCGTTGCCGAACAGGCGGGCAAAGGCGTGCGCGTGATCCACCAGGCGGGTGGCTCGCTGCGAGAGGGCGTAGCCGGCCCCGAGCTGCACGTACGACTCGCGCATGTAGGCGCGCATGGCATCGGACACGCAGGCAGGTACCTGGGAGCCGCCGGCGTTTTCGAAGAAGATCAGGTCACCCGCCAGGGCCGGGAACTCGCCGCGGATCAGCGCTTGGTGGGCAGCTTCCCGCGGATCGAGGATCGCACCCCGAGCATCGCGGGCCGCATCTCGTGGATCGCGGGCCGCGTCTCGTGGATCGCGGGCAACATCATCGGATGTCATGCAAATCAAGCCTCCATCAGCGACCTAGCGGGCGTGATCCCTCAACCCCGAAAGACCGACCGAGGATCCTCCGCCAGGAACTCCTCCAGCGCCCACCCGCCCGATCCTACCACCATGGCGCGCCCATGCGGATACTTCCTCTGGAACGCTGCCAGCCCCGACATTGCGCCGGGGCACCCGCTCTTCACCGCGATGGCCCACATGGCATCGCCTGCCCGTACCACGTAATCGACTTCGTGATTGCAGTGACGCCGGTACGTGATCCTGAACGGGAGTCCCTGAAGGTGATTGAGAAGATGCGCGCCAGTCCTCCTCGCGACCGATCATCGGGACCGCGCCCGGATAGTCACTGAAGAAGACCCACTGATCGAGGTCTTACCCGACGGATCGAATGGTCGCGCGCGCGGACCCGCAAGGTCGTTCACCGAGAGTCCCGAGCAGATGGCGCGTCGCGCCGATACAAGCTTCAGGGCATGATCGAGTTCATTGAATCCAAACCAGCCTGTCCGTCGACACCCACTCGCCAGCGGCGAACCTGTAGTAGTAGACGCCGTGGGGGACAGATGCGCCTGTATCGTTCCGGCCATCCCAGATCGACTCATGGCGGCCCGCCTCGCGCCACTCGTTCACCAGGATCCGCGTCGGCCGCCCCATGGAATCGAAGATGCGGAGAGAAACCAATGTAGGTGCCGCCAAGGCGTAGGTAAATCGAGTGGCCGCCCGAAACGGATTGGGGGAGTTCCAGACCGCGAAGCGATCGGGGAGGGTCGTCGACTCGATGCCACTCGGCACAAGGTACGCCGTGGATTGAGCATAGATGTCGACCGGGCCGCTGCGAGTGTCACTCCAGGCAATGAGCCCGCCACCTGCGCCATCCGTATCGATTTCTGGGGGCCCCTGAGTATCGTCGAGGACACAGAGCCGGAGCCCGTTCTCTCCCCACATTGCCACTCCACCAGCCCCGATGTGCTGCGCGAAGGCAGTAGGGTGATCTCCCATCGTGTCCGACCATGTGACGATGGCCCCTCCTGAACCGTCGTGGGTGATCTTCGGGTCGTGCTGGAAACCCGTGGTTTGGGCGACATGGATCCCCAAGCTGCCCCAGAGCGGGCCTCCACTCGGTGAGAGCCTCTGGGCCCAGACCCAGTATGGACTGGTCCCTTGGTCATCCCACACCATCAGGGCACCGTCTTGACCGTCCGAGCAGAGGTCAAGCTGGATCTGATATCCGGGTTCCTCACAGATCGCGATCCCCTCGTTCGCCCATAGTCGGACGCCGTCCCCACTAAGACGCTGACCGTAGATGTCAATGTCTGAAGGACCGGCTCGATAGTCATACCAGGTGATGATGGCGCCGCGGGATCCATCAGACACGACCCTCGGTCTGTCCTGAGTAGCTGAAACCGTGCAGACGGGTACACCGTTCGAGCCCCAGGACAGGCTGCCATTGGCCGCGACCCGCTGGGCATAGATGTCGCGATCGGTGCCACGCCAGTCTACCCAGGCGATGATGGCGCCACCGGCCCCGTCGGCTGCGAGATTCGGCTCGCTCTGATCCCCCGCGGCCGTGCAGACGCAGATGCCGTTCGCAGTCCACAGGGTCACGCCGTTGCCGCTGACCCGCTGCGCATAAACCTCCTCACGGGTGCTACGCCAGTCTGTCCACGTGATGATGGCGCCACCGGCTCCGTCGGATACGACCTTTGGGTCCCACTGGCTTCTGTCCGCGGTGCAGACCTCCACGGGTCGGGCCCACGCAACGTTGCCACTCGCGTCGACTCTCTGTGCGTAGATGTCGGGAAACGTGCCGCGCGGGTCCTCCCAGACGATGATGACCCCCCCGCTTCCGTCGGAGACCGCTTCGATCTTCTCCTGATCGCCTCCAGCGGCGAAGACCAGAACGCCCGCGGGATTCCACAGGCGGTTGCCCCCGGCGTCGAGTCTCTGAGCATACGGATCCAGGTTACCACTTCGATTATCCGCCCAGCAGACGATTGCACCGCCGGACCCATCCGCAATGACGCGACAAAGCCTTTGCTCCCCCTGTTCCACGCATACAGGCGCACCCTCGCCCGCCCATTGTGCACGACCGGGCGACGCCAGGAGGATGGTCGGGCAGGTCAGGAGGGCCAACATGGACGAGAACCTCCGGGTGTTCATGGGCATTCCCCCTTTCGGTGGCTTGCTCCAGAATCTAGGGCGCTCGCTCCACCCATGCTGTCTCGACCGCTAGGGCACAGGTACAGTGTGGGGCCGGCGCAAGTGATTCTACATCGGCGGCAGGCCAGGGACAAGCACGACAACCGGCGCGCTCCGGCGCGAGTGCCTCGATCATGTGATCGTGCTTGGGCGAACGGAACCTGACGCGCATCCTCACTTGTCACTTCGACTACTACTTCGCTGGCGCTGCCATCAATCCCTCGCGCTGGACTGCCCGGATGGACGCGATGTCTATCCTGCCGGGCGAGGGGGCGTCGTCCAGATCGAGCGCCTGGGCGGTCTGCGCCATCACTACAAGCAAGCGGCGGCCTGACTCCTCTCCCGAGCGGAGCCTTCAGTCCCCGTGTGATTCGTCGGACGGTGGCCGAGCCGCGCCCAGGCCGCCCGGCTGACGCAGCTTCGGTCTGCGAGCCAGCCAGCCGTAGCCCGAGAACTGAGGCCGGGCAAAGAGCCTGGTGCGTTCGTGACGCAGCGGAGTTGGATTCGAGTACTGGTTACGGCGCCGTCTCGTGACGCCTGGTGGCACGGGCCGCCAGCGCCAGACCGCCATACGAACACGCGATCGAGATGATCGCGATTCCCAGCAGGAGGAACCCCTGCAAGTCGCCCGGTTCGGCGATCAGAACGATGGGTGCCGTGAGTAGAAGCACCGCGTTTAGGGCGAGGACGATCCAGAGATTCCGGCGTGCCCGGGGCAGGCCACGCAAGAGCACATAGGTCGCGAGCAGGGAGTATCCGCCCGCGACAACAGCGTCTATGAGCCCACCGACGAGTCCTGCTGCCGTATCGTTGGCGGCAAACTTCACTCCAAACAAGAGGAACATCAGGGAGAACAAGCCGATTCCGAGCAGGGCCGCCGGGGCAATCCTCATCTTCCACGCACTCGTATCCTCCGACGCGGCGGGTCCCGGAAGGCGAGATGCCGCTGCAACCACCAGTCCTCCGGCGGCGAACTCCGCGGCGCCGGACAGGAACATGATGAACGTCCCCGCGCCCCGGGAGGGGCCCTGGACGATGGCGGTGGCGATGCCCACCAGGACAATCCCCAGCAGGAACACCAGAGCGCTGATCACGTGAAGAATCACGATCGAGGCACGCGGGCGGTCCACGGCCCGGGCAGCCACGAACACCAGCGTGAGGGCCAAGAGGAGGAGGATCACCGCATGAACCCTGAACACGGCCGCCAGAACCAGCGCAACGGCGGCTGCGACCAGCAGGGCGGCACCGATGATGATGAGACGACGGGAGGATCTGATGCGGTCTGTCATGCTTGCCTCCAAGTCGGGCGGGACGACGGTAATCCGTGTCCACCAGCTCATGCGCTTTCCGGGGCGCGGATCCCGCAACCGAATGCGGTTCGAGCGCCTACCCGGCCATGATACTGACCAGGCACTGGCTTCCTCAAACCCCGAGCCTCTCATTGTACATGTGGAGGTCCGACGTCGAGCATCTTGCCCAGCGATCGCCTGGCGAGGCGGGCTAAGTCAAGGCCGGCGAGCGCGTAACGAGTTCCCGGGCGGGACAGCCTGACCCTCGCCTCCTGCGTACTCGCGTGACTTCACTGCCTGCATCTGGTACTTGTCGCGCGTGAGTGACATCACCCTTATCCTGCAGCGGATGGAGAATGGCGACCCGGACGCGCCCGCGGAACTCCTCTCGCTCGTCTACGCCGAACTGCGCGCCCTGGCCGCGCGGAAGATGGCTCGGGAGCAGCCCGGGCAGACGATCCAGGCGACCGTGCTCGTCCACGAGGCCTGGTACCGGCTCGGCGGCAACCAGCAACCCGCCTGGCAGAGCCGCGCCCACTTCTTCGGGGCGGTCGCCGAGGCGATGAGACGGATCCTCATCGAGAACGCGCGGCGCAAGCAGCGGCAGAAGCGCGGCGGGCAGCTCGAGCGACTGGACGTGGACGAGGTACAGATCGCCTCCCCCCTGCCGGACGACCAACTCCTCGCCCTGGACGAGGCGCTCGACCGGCTGACGGCGGAAGACCCGCGCGCCGCCGAGATCGTGAAGCTCCGCTTCTTCGTCGGACTGACACACCGGGAGACGGCGCAACAGCTTGGGACGTCGGTGAGCACCGTGGAGCGCTCGTGGGCTTACGCCCGGGCCTGGCTGTTCAAGGAAATCAATCGGGATCTCGACCGCCCCGTCTAGCCGCGATGTCTGAATCGCAAGTGTGGCGGCATTCTTCGTGAGGGACTGCTTCCCGGAACGGCGCATGGGAGGATGAACCCAGGCAACCGTCGAGCCGGCGGGTCTGGAGGTGTGCCGGCTGGCCAGGAGGTAGCCATGACCGTCAAGAGTAAGTCCCCGTCCCCTCTTCTCATCACCGGCGCCGCCTTCGTCGCGGCGCCCGCCATCGCCGTGTCCGCCGGGGTGATCCCCCGGATTCTCGCCGACACGTATGTCGGGGCCTCGCCCCCAGCCGCCGCCACGGCATTCCGAGTGCATGTTGTGCTTGCGGCCATCCTGGTGCTCGCGCTACTCGTCCTTTCCTTCCGCGCCGCCGCGCGCCCCAAGCTCGCGGCCGCGGTGTCGCAGGTACTGGGCACCTCTGCGATCCTCCTCGGCATGTGCTTGGTGATGGCAGGGTCTGCCTTTCTCGGGCACGGGCCCGGCATGCGCGTGACAGTGGCGCTCCTGTTCTCCTCCGCGGCGGCGGAGCTCCTCGCCGGGGTGCTCGTGATCCTGGCGGCGTCACGCCTGGCGAAACTCGCCTCCGAAGCGGCGGCGCCGGAGAAGGCCCCCGAATGGAAGCGCCGGCTTCGCCCCGCGATCCTGCTCAGCGTTTGCTCCTTCTTTCTGATGTTCGTCCTCGGTGAATTCCTGGAGTCGCGGGCCGGGGCCGCGGGGGCGGAGCGTCTGGCCACCGCGGTCCTCATCGCCGGGATCGGAGGGTACTTCCTGCTCGCGTCGTACTTCCTCATGCGCCGTCTGCCCCGTTCCGGCCGGAACTACTGGGTTTTACTGACCTTGAATGCCGCACTGCTGCTCACTGCTGTAGCCATGCTGGTCATCGAACGCAACCGGACGGCCGTGCTGCAGATGCTGGGGCTCTCGTTCCTCGCGTTCGCGTGTTCGGCCGCCGGTCTTGGCCTGGCGTACCGGCTCCCCCGGCTGCACCGCAATCAGATCGCGAGTCCATCAGTCAGCGGAAACGGCCGGTGAGCTGCGCCGTGCCGTGGTGGATCGCCGAGCTCTCAAGCCTTCATCGTGGCGCCTGACAGGCCACACGGAAGGGCGGTGAGTTTGATGACAGATCACGAGCGTCTCAAGGAGATCTTCAGCGACGCCCTCTCCATCCGCGGGCCGGAGCAGCGGAGCGTCTACCTCGCGGGCGCATGCCAAGGTGACCCGGCCCTGCGCGAGCAGGTCGAGTCGCTCCTCGCCGCCGCCGAGCAGGCCGGCGACTTCCTCGAGCGGACGGTGCAGGTCGGCCCGGGCGAGGGTCTCCTTGAGCGGGTCGGCAGCGTCATCGGCCGGTACAAGCTCCTCGAGGAGATCGGGCAGGGCGGCTTCGGCGTGGTCTATATGGCCGAGCAGGTGGAGCCGGTCCGCCGCAAGGTGGCGCTCAAGATCATCAAGGCCGGGATGGACACCCGGGAGGTGATTGCCCGCTTCGAGGCGGAACGGCAGGCCCTGGCGTTGATGGACCACCCGAACATCGCCCGCGTGCTCGACGCCGGCGCGACCGAGACCGGCCGCCCCTACTTCGTCATGGAACTGGTCCGGGGGATCCCGATCACGGAGTATTGCGACAAGGAGAACCTCTCGAACGCCGAGCGGCTGCGCCTCTTCGTGAAAGTCTGCCACGCCGTGCAGCACGCGCACCAGAAGGGGATCATCCACCGCGACCTCAAGCCGAGCAACGTGCTTGTCGCCGTGCACGACGGCGAGGCGGTGCCAAAGGTGATCGATTTCGGCGTGGCGAAGGCGATCGGGGCGAAGCTCACCGAGAAGACCCTCTTCACCGGCTTCCACGAGATGATCGGGACGCCGGCCTACATGAGCCCGGAGCAGGCCGAGTTGAGCGGCCTCGACATCGACACCCGCAGCGACATCTATTCGCTCGGTGTGCTCCTCTACGAACTCCTCACCGGCGCGCCGCCGTTCGACCTCGACACGATCCGCCGCGCGGCGCTCGACGAGGTCCGCCGCATGATCCGGGAGGACGAGCCGCCGAAGCCGTCGACGAGGATCCAGTCGCTCGGGGAGAAGCTCCCCGACGTGGCCCGCCGCCGCCACGTCGACCCTGCGGCGCTCGTCCGTCTCGTGCGGGGGGACCTCGACTGGATCGTGATGAAGGCGCTGGAGAAGGACCGCCGGCGGCGCTACGACACGCCGGACGCGCTGGCCGACGACGTGGCGCGGCATCTCAACAACGAGCCCGTGGCCGCCGCCGCCCCGAGCACTGTCTACACCCTGAGGAAGTTCGTGCGCCGCCACCGCGTGGGGATTGCCTTCTCCGCCGCGGTCGTGGTCCTCCTCGTGGCCGGGACGACGGTCAGCACCTGGCAGGCCGTTCGCGCGACCCGGGCCGAACGGGCCCAGGCCTCCCTGCGGCTCCAGGCCGAGGCGCGGGAAAAGATCAGCCGCGCGGTCCTGGCGGCGCAGACCGGCGATGCCGAGGGGGCCGAGCAGATCCTGCGGTCCCTGCCCCCGCTTTTCGCGCGGCTGGAGCCGAACGACGCCGCGGCGATCGAGTCCGCCCTTGGGCGCTGGCGCGGCAGCCGCGGGGAGTGGAGCGAGGCGATCGCCTCCTACCGGAAGGTGATCGAGGCCAGGCCGGCCGAGTTCGAGGGGTACGACTGGCTCGCGCCGCTGCTCGTGCAGGCCCGAGACGCCGCCGGCTACGAGGAGTTGCGCCGCGAGATAGTGGCCCGGTTCGGGAACACGAGGGACCCGCTCCTGGCCGCGCGTCTCGTGAAGGACTGCCTGATCCTGCCGTGGTCCGGGCCGGAGGTCACGACCCTCGCCCGGTTGTCCGAGATGGCGATCGCGGAGGGACCCCGCCACAAGGCCTGGCGCCGATTCGAGCTCGCGAAGGGGCTCCTCGATTACCGGCAAGGGCGGTTCGCGGAGGCGAAGAAGTGGATGCGTGACGTCGCCGAGAGTGGCGAGTGGAACCGCGACGTCAACCGGGACGTCCAGGGCTATATGGTCCTCGCGATGGCGCACTACCACAGTGGTGAACCGTCCTTTGCCCGTTCGACGCTCGTCTCCGGGCTCGCGGTCGCGGCCGACGGGCTCCCGCAGGATGCCGCGGAGCTGCGCGAGTGGCCCGCCTGGAACGACTGGATCATCGCCCGCGCCTTGATGGACGAGGCGTCGCTCCTGATCGAGGGGCAGCCGGTCTCTGCGGCGGCATCGGCATCAGCGGCCGGCTCCACGCCGCCGCCGGGTTCTCCAGCCACAGCAGGCTCCCCAGCCGCGCCAACCGATTCATCCGCTCCCACCGGCGCCCAACGGATCGCCCGGCCGTCCTCCTCCCTCACCGTCCTTCCGGTTCGGCTCGCCGGGCAACTGCCCGACCGCCTCACGCTAATCGTCGGGGCGATCCTGGAGACGGCCGGACTCGAGCACGTCGAGGTCGGTGAGGCGGCGTTCGATCCCGGCGGCAACACCAGGATGGCGGCTCTCGTGACCGCGCTCGGGGACTTCATCGCGCAAAACCCAGTGACGACCGACTACGCCCTCTACGCCGAGTACAACGCCGCCCCGGGCAAGGGGCTGAACGAGCTGCGCGCTGTTCTCGTCGCCCGCACCGGGAAGGTCGCATGGTCCGAACGCCTCACGGCGGACGACGAGCCGTTCCGCCAGATCGAGGGACCTGACCCGATGACGATCTCCGTGCTGCTGGCCGAGCGGCTAGGACCGCTGTTCGGCCTGAACGAGGACACGCAACGGAACGCCAAGCCAAGCCGGCTCTGGGAGGTTCTGGGACAGCAGAGCAACCTGCCGCCCGAGAGCGAACGGAACGCGATCGCCGGGAGGACCGAGGCGATGAAGAAGGCCCGGCACGCGCTCACACTGCTCATCGTACCCATGCGGGCGAACGGTATCCCCGACACGGCGAGCGCCGCCGTCCTCGCGCGGGAAGTCAACGATGCCGGCCTGTGCCGCGCCATCTCGACCTCCCGGCCGGCCGAGGTGGCCCCGACCCCCGACACCCCGGACGGGCTCGCCATCTTCTGGAACATGGCCACATCGTTCCGCGCCTGGGTACGGGAAGCCCATCTGGACGCCGATTACATCCTGTTCGTTGACTGCCTGTATGTCCCCGGACGATGGGAACGGGGGTTCGTCCACCTGGTCGTTTGCGACCGCAGCGGCGAGTGGGCGATCGCCGACATGCAGCACTCTGAGCGCCCGGAATACCAGGCGATCAAGCCGACATCGAGCACGGCGTGCGGGAGGCTGGCCGTGCAGCGGCTCGCGAGCCATCTGCAGTAGGCCCGGCGCCTGCGCGTCCCGAAACCTGCACCACCCCGTGATCCAAGGGCCTGCTCCGCGGACACACCTGGCCGTGACAGCCACTCTGGGACTTCGCTTGCCACTCGGCTCGCCATGATCACCGGGATCCGCCGATCCCACGCCGCCCTCCAGATCGAGATCCTCGCGCTCCGCCCATCGGCTGAGCGTCTACCGCCGGATCTGTCGGCGGCCCTGCATCCGCGCTCGCGACCGCATCTACGGCGAGTGCTGCGCGAGTACGTCCGCCACTGTCACAGTTCTTGAACACACATCGGATTGGCCAAGGACTGCCCGCGCTCAAGACGCGTCGAGCCGACGGACCTCGGTGTGATCCGCGCCGCACCCATGGTCGGCGGGCTCCATCATCGCTACTTCCGGACCGCCGCTTGACTGGCAGGCCGAGCGGCTAGCAATCCCGATTTCCGGTGGATTCATCCGTGGATTTCCGGAGCAAGACATGGTTCTCTCGGGCCGCCGTCAGCGCGCCATCACGACCACACGCGCGTGCCTGGGCGCGCCGGCCTTACTGCCCATCCACTCCAGCAGGTACACCCCGCTCGGAATCGGTCGCCCCGACTCGGAGAGATCAGCCTCGAACCCGTGAACACCTCCAGGCACGCTCCAGCCTCGGACCTGCCGGCCGGAGACATCGCAGAGCCGGAGGGCCCCCGGCTCCCACGAGGGCAGGAGAAACGACATTCGGCTCCCGCTCGCAATCGGGTTTGGGAACACCCGAAGCGCCCCTCCGATCATTGGGTCGACGGCGATTACGTCGGACGGAACCGCGTGCCACATGACAGCGTGTGAGATCAAGTACGGTCCACTCAGCGTGTACGCGTTGCCCACGATGTCGCCAGTCAAGGGGTCGATCCCCGTCGCTTCCGTCTTAACGTATTGAGTACCCAGCTGGTCGTTGACGTACTGGTGCAGATCTTCGGCTGAGCCCGGCGTCCCCTGCCAACATACGGCGTGACCGAAGCCGGACGCTGCCAGGTAGGTGCCAACCTGAGTGTCGCCCCAGCAGGCGTTAGCCGCGCTCGAGGCTGCGCCGAACGGGTTGAGATCGATGCAGCTGGCGGCGGTTCCGACCCATAGACACGCGTGCCCCTGCATGACCGAAGGCCAAACGACGCTTCCGACCTGCGTGGTCAGGTCGCATCCCGCAACGGCGGACGAAATGCTGCCCGGCGGCGTCAAGTCAACAAAGCTCCCGGCAGTGCCGTGCGTGAGGAACGGATGCACCATGCCCATGGAGCTCGGCAGCCCGTTCCCGACCTGCCAGTCCCCGGCGCAGCCCGCTGCCCCCGCGGTAAGCCAACCTGGAGGCGTCAGATCGATGACGCTTTCTACCGTGCCGTGCCACATGAGCATGGCGCCCATCATCACTTGCCCGCTGCCAACTTGAGTGTTGGTGCCGGCGTAACAGCCCTGCATCCCTGCGGAGGCGCAGGTCGGAGGCGTGAGATCGACGTACGTATGCGCCGAGATCGAGTACCGGATCCCCCGTCCCATCATCTGTGTATACGCGCTGATGACCACCTGGTCGTCTGAGATGGCGTTTGCGGCGCTGGATATCCAGCTCACTTGGCCCTGCGACAGGTCGACACAGCTTCCCGCGCTGCCGTACCAGATGGTAGCGGAACCCTGGCCCGTGAAGTTCACGTAGCCGCACTGCAGGCCGTTCGAAGCACCATTGCACTTTGACTCGTTGGCGCCGGGGGGCTCCAACAGCCTGACGTCCCAAGCGGCACCGGCCACTCTCGCCTGTGCGACAACACCCATGCCAAGAAGGACGACGACAAGTGCAGGTCGAACTCTCTTCATTGTGGCTTACTCCTATCGATTGGCCTCAACGTGACAAGGCGTGTACGGAATTCTTACGCCCCTTCGCCAAATTCGGTTGCTCGCGAACCATGTTACCACTTCCTGGAGGAGCGGGCGTAGGGCAGATGCGTGCTCGCCCCCGCCCTCCTTGCTCGCCCCCGCCCTCCTTGCTCGCCTGTGCGGCCGTCCTGTCGCGTGTGAAGACGCCTTCGACTGGACCTTCGGCGGAAGCTCTGGCCGGTCCGGATGCCTTGGCTGTATATGCTGTGACAGATCTTGGAACCTGCACACATGCCGCATTCGGGCGATCTTCAGCATGAGGTGCTTTAGCCACACAACGCACTGCTCAGCAGCGCGCAGGCACGGCTTACAGGCGTCAGCCAGACCCCGGACGGGGCGGAGCCATCCGCTGCAACAGATCGTCGGCATTCTTGTCCAGGTCTCCCACGGGCGCGCCATGGTATCATTGACGCTGGCGGCGCGAAGGCAGCAGACTGTTGTGACCGAAAGAGAGGGGACCGCCGAAGGGCCAATACTGGAGGTAGCCATGCAACGAAGAATGCGAGTGGGTCTGACCTGGCGCGCACTGCTCATCCTGTGGCTGGTGTCATGCGTTCTTGCCCCGCGAATTCAAGCCGAGCAGCCAATGCTGGCGCTGCGCCTGACCGGGGGCGAGAGCGCGATCTACCCCTTGAGCGACATCACGCGGATCGGCTTCGAGGGTGGGGAGACGCTGGTGGTGGTGACGCAGGGCGCCCCGGATACCTATGCGACCGAGGGGATCGCGCGCATCGAGTTTCTCTTTGGGTTCTCCAGCGTGGAGGATCCGCGGGAAGCGCCGAGTCTGATCAGAGCGATCCACCTGTTCCAGAACCGTCCGAATCCGATGTCGACGGGGGCACAGATCGGCTTCGAGCTGCCCCAAGCGGGGATGGTGGAGCTTTCGATCTACAGCCCGGATGGCCGGCTGGTGCGCACGTTAGTGGCGGAGGATCGGGCGGCCGGGCGTCACTCGATCGCGTGGGACGGCACCAATGAGGCGGGTGAGAAGGCACCGAGCGGGGCGTACTTCTATCGGCTGCGCGCGCCGGGGATCGCGGAGAGCCGGCGGATGATACTGCTTCCGTGAGAGGGGCCAGGGATCGAGAGGAGGGCGCGAGTAGTCCCAGAAGACGAACGGAAGGCAGGAGAAGGCAGCGAGAGGAGGATCGAGCGATGAGAGGACGGATAGTGACGGTGGCGGTTCTGGCGCTGGCCCTGGGTGCCATGGCGAGCCAAGGCGAGTGGAAGATGCGGGTCCACGAAGGGGCGGGCGTGACGGAGTTCACGGTATCGAACATCGACAGCCTGACCTTCTACGAGATTACGTTGCCGATACCGATGGTGGTGGTCCCGGCCGGTGTTTTCATCATGGGCGACGGGGTGGCCTACTGTGGGACGCAGGAGCACCAGGTGACCCTGACCCGGAGCTTCCACTTGGGTCAGCATGAGGTGACGAACCAGGAGTACCTGGAGGCGGTGCAGTGGGCGTATGACCATGGGTACGTGACGGCCACGACGAGCTCGGTGCGGGACAACCTGGACGGGAGCACGCAGGAGCTTCTGGATCTGGACAGCGGGTACTGCGAGATCGCCTTCAGCGGTGGGGTGTTCAGCCTCCGCGATGCTGGCTACGGGATCAACCCGGACCATCCGGTGAAGGAGGTGACCTGGTACGGATCGGCGTGCTACTGCGACTGGCTGAGCCTGCAGGCGGGGTCGCCGCGGGCTTACCAGCACAGCGGCAACTGGGCCTGCAACGGGGGCGACCCCTACAGCGCCCCGGGCTATCGCCTGCCGACGGATGCGGAGTGGGAGTACGCGGCGCAGTGGGACGACGAGCGGATCTACCCGTGGGGGAACGAAGCCCCGGATTGCGACCGGGCGAACTTCTACAACGGGTACTACTGCATCGGCTGGACCGCCCCGGTGGGTAGCTATCCGGACGCGCCGGCGTCGTTGGGTCTATCGGACATGGGGGGGAACGTGTGGGGGTGGTGCAATGACTGGCAGGTGTGCGATCTGGGGACTAATCCTGTGACGGATCCAACGGGTCCGCCCAGCGGGACGTACCGTGTGGTTCGCGGTGGCTCGTGGAACAGCGACGGCGACGCACTGTGGTGCGCGCATCGGAGCGGCCTCACCCCGGACTGCAGCTACAGCCACCTCGGTTTTCGCGCCGCCAGGACCATGGCGCCCTGATCCTTTGCCCCCTTACCCCTGCCTCCACGGGGCGAGGGGGCCGGGCACGGTCGGGTACGGCCGTGCCCGGCGGCATGCAGGTCCCGCCGCCTGTTCAAGTAGTGCAGGTGCGCGGGCGATTGTCTGCCGTCTCCGCTGTCTCTCCTGCAGATCCCGTCCGCACTGAGTTACTTGACCTGCGGCCCTGGTCCATCAGCTTCATGGACATGTTAACACCACTCCCGGGCACCGCGGCAGCGGTCATGAAGTTACGCCAAGCATTCATCCTGGAGAACCTCGCCCTGCGGCACCAGATCGGAGTCCTGCGACGCTCCGCCAAGCAGGCGCGGCTGAAACCGAGTGATCGGGGTTCTTGGGTGCTGCTGTCGAGGATCTCGGACGGGTGGGAGAAGTCGCCCGTCTTGGTCAAGCCCGAGGCTACGATCCGCTGGCTTCGAGAGGGATTCCGGCTCCTATCTACCGGCGGGAGGATGAGATCCACGAGCAGGGTTCGTCGCCCGAGCAGGTGCTGGCCCATCGCGGCGAGTACGTCAAGCCGCTGGTCGACGGGTACTTCGAGGATCTGCGCGCGGCCATGGGCGAAGAAGTCTTCTTGCCGACGAACCCGTTCACCAAGGCGGCGCGCTGCGCGCTGGAGCGCGAGGAGGCGCTACGCGTCTTCCTGCAGTATCCCGACGTGGCGCTGGACACGAACCACGTGGAGCGCGCGATCAGGCCAACTGCCATCGGTCGCAAGAACTGGTTGTCCTGCTGGACGGGGGTGGGGGCGCATTGCGTGGGGATTCTGCAAAGCCTGCTTTCCACCTGCCGCACTCAGGTATCGATCCGTACGTCTACCTGGTCGACGTGCTGCAGCGGATCGACACCCATCCGGCCAGGTATGTCGCGCTGCTCACCCCGCGGCTGTGGAAAGAGCACTTCGCAGCCAACCCACTGGGCTCGGACATCGACCGGATCCACTGAAAGCAGAACTCCGTCGGCTGACCGGTTACGATGTGCCGACCTGGACGAGGTGTACGACCCAGCGCGGTTGAACCAGGCGGCATAGCTGGCGAACGACACGGTGGAGACCATGGCCCTTCCGTCCATCAGGCTACCGAACCTGTCGTCGTTGGCGGCCTGTTATGTCACCCCGGATTGCCTCTTGGCGAAGGACCCGCCAACCATGGTTCCCTGGGGCGAGATGCAGGAAGGCGACAAGGAGAAGGGCCGCGAACGCGTGAGAGCGATCCCGTGCATCATGCGTGAAGTAGCGGAGCACGTGTATCGGGTGGAGTAGATTCGGTAGTTTGCTTCAGGTCGTCGGCTCCTTACAAGAACTGCACATCGGCGTGCAGGACCTCGCCATGGCGGCAGCAACCGGGCGGCCCCACGCCCCGGTCATTGCCCGCGCTCTCGCGCGCGGATCCGGACGGTCTCGATGTCGACAAGGTAGGTGTGCTCAGATGCGAAGTAGCGGTCCAGCCAGCCGCTTCTCAGCGCCAGATCATGGGAAGGCGCAAGCTTCAGGTAGCCCGGACTCACATCGCCGTCGGACACGTCCGGGGCCCAACCGAGCAATCGAACGTACCCCATTACAGTCTCACCCGCACCATCGTTTTCGCCACGATATGACCGGGATCCCTCCAGGCGTGCCGGAAGGCGCTCTCGGCCCGGTGAGAACCGGTGGTCGCTTCGACTGAGCACCAGATCGAACGTCAGGATCGGCGCTGGCCCAGACAGACAGCCAAGGCTGCACGACGCGGCAATGGGCAGGACGTCATCGGGGTCCCAGATGCCCCGAATCTCGATACCCGCGAGCAGGGCTTGAGGCATGGAGTCGAGACTGGATTCGATCCAACCATCCATTTTCCCCTGCCAGTCGAATGTGAATTCGGTCGTCCGGATGTCGGTCAGCTCAACGCAGATGAGCCTGATCACCCGCGGCCGGAAGCGCTGTTGAATCGGTCCGGTCTCGGCACTGGCGAAAACAGGCCGTGGAAAGCCAGATGGGTATGTATCGAAGAGGTTGATCGAGAACGACCCCAGCGGCCTGACTTCCTTGAAGACGATTTCAGAATCTGGAATGACCAGCCATCGATTGGATGCTGTTTCCGGCTCGCGCGCCTCAAAGCGCTGATCCGACTGATTCGAGTGCCTCAAGATTGCCAATGAAGCGCGCAGGTCCAGACTGTGCGGCCCCGGTTCCCCATCGGCACCAAACTCCTCGAGGCCAGCAGCGGTCGTCGTTCCCGGCCAACTCCTCACTGAGCGCAACACCGAGCGCCATGGACCACCGTCCCACGACCCTTCGAGCGTGGCGATCGAAGTGAACTGCTGCCCCGGATCGAATCCAAGATAGTGGTAGAACGCCACCCTGTTCAGGGCAGTAGCAAGCCCGAAAGGCGGAATCTCTGCCCAGACCTGGATGGCTGCGCGCTGGCCAAGCCGGCTGAGCTCGCTCGCCGGATTGCGCCCGATCTCGGACTGCAGAATCCGTTCGAGCCGCGTCCAATCCGGATGCTCGTCGGGAGAAACCGGCCTGCCGTTCGGAATCGGCGGCTGTTCCAGCGTCTTCTCGAGCGTCTCCGTGAGCCGCGCTCGATCGCGCTGCGCGAGCGTGCGCTGAACGCCCACACCCAGGCCCGCCGTGATCAACACCGAGGCGGCCGCCGCTGCGATCAGCTCTCTGCGATGACGCTTGACGAATCGCCGACTTCTGAGGAACCAGCCAGTCCGTTGCGCCAAGACCGGCCGATCTTCGAGAAAGCGGACCAGGTCGTCCCGCAGAGTCGCGGCCGACGCATAACGACGATCGGGATCTCGCTCGAGACATTTCATCAGGATCGTCTCGAGATCCCGTGGGACCGACCGGTTTCCGGCTCGCGCGGGCGCGGGTTCCTTCGAGGTGACTGCAGCCAGATAGGCTTGCTCGCTGTCCCCCGCAAAGGGCAGCCGCAGCGTCACAGCTTCATAGAGCGAAACACCCAGGGACCAGATATCTGTGCGATGATCCACCGGCACTCTGTGGGCCAGAAGCTGCTCTGGGGACATATACCGCACGGTACCGAAGAAGTCGCCCTGGCGGGTCATTCGGGATGCCGCTTCATCGCGCGCCAGTCCGAAATCGGTCAGTAGCATGCGATCTCGCTCGCGCGTGAGGAGAAGATTGAGGGGCTTGATGTCCCGGTGAATGATCCCGCTCGCATGGATTTGCGCCAGCGCTTCCACCACTCCAAGAAACAGACCGATCAGCCAGCGGACCCGCTCCCGTTCCGCGCTAGCCTCGGATACGGTCTGGGCCTTGCTTCGCTCCTCGCAGATGAACGCATGAAGCGAGGGTCCTTCGACCAGCTCCATGGCGATCCAGTATCGGTCGTCGTATAAGCCCTGACCGTAGACATTCACGATATTGGGATGATTCAGCCGCCCACCGAGCCAGGCCTCCCGTTGAAAACGGGCGATGCGTTCCTCGGATGGTATCGAGCCCGCATCCAGCACTTTCAGGGCCACCCGCCGACGAAGCGAGTCCTGCCACGCCTCGAAGACCGTGCCCATCCCGCCTCGGCCGATTACCCGAATGAGGTCGAACTCGCCGATCCTGGAACGTTCCCCCGGCAAGCCTCTTGATTGCACTGCGGAAGTGTCGACGGTCGCATCCTCGTCGCTCAACTGTCCGCACTGGGGGCATGAACCGCTGCTTCCGAGGACGCTTCCGCACTTCGGACAGACCTGGGGTGGCTCCATCCTCGTGTCAACTCCTGCAGATCCCGGGGACCGCGACCAACATCCGCCAATGCTCCTCGACACGAGCCCGAGTCAATCTCGAGGATATCAGGGAACGCTGGGGCAGGCCATGGCGAACTGCCGCTGGGGCAGGCCATGGCGAACTGCCGC
>CAZRWW010000003.1:0-91651 GCA_964603725.1 uncultured bacterium | reverse complement strand
CGCTGGGGCAGGCCATGGCGAACTGCCGCTGGGGCAGGCCATGGCGAACTGCCGCCGGGTTCTGCGGAAGGAAACTCGCCCTGCGAAACGCCCTGGCGGCCCTAAACAGGTGATGCCGATCATGCAGGTCATGGATCTCGGCGGGCAGCGGCTGGGTGCACTCTCCATACCGAGCCGATGCGCCGTCACCACAGAGAGCTCCATCCCGCACTGCGAGCCGTGGCCCCAGATGCTGCCGTGGTTCATCAGGCCGTAGCGCTGACAGACGTCATGCCCAGCCAGGATGTCGGCGCGGATGAAGAACACGCGACCCTCGGGGCCCATCACCCGTTCGGGGTAGGGGGGACCTGGCGGTTGGCAAACAGGCCGCCGATCAGGACGAAGGCCATGGTCAGGAGGAAGCTCAGGATGGCCGCCCACTTCAACCTGGCTAATGACATCGCGGTCTCCTCACCGGTGCGGGGCGCTCGTGGGGCGTCCCTCCGACCTGAGGATTTGATCCGGAAGTGCAGGCAATCGCCCCGGGCAACTCGGCGAACCGGATTCGGGGGGGACTTGTTGCGCTTGCCCTTTTGTGGCGCAGTGCCGAATGGCGAAATGGGTAGTTGTCTATCATTTCCCTAGACTATAATTCGAATCTGCGTCGCTTCCCGAAGAGCCTGTTCCCCGCTCCGGTCGCTGGCGGCCAGGAGACATCGGAGCGGACGGGAAATCACTCGGCCGAGGAGGCACGGAAGTTAGTGTGCAAGATCCCTGGCGGGAATCCCAACAACGCGTGGTCCAGAGCGGCTTCCACTTTGCCAGCCTCGGGACCGGCACCCTGATTCAGCGTGTCCCGGTGACGATTCTCAGATGGGCGCTACGGCATGAACCAATGGATAACACATGAGTGGCAACACTGAACTGCAGGGGGTGGCTGCGTGAACGCAATCGATCACTTCACAGGACTTCAAGGGCGCTTTCTTGCCGCTTGTGGCGTAAAGGCGACATCGCGGTTTCTTGATCTCAAGAAACCCGCCATGCGCTCGCACCTCCTTGAGGCCGGGGCCGGAGAGCCAGTGCTCTTATTGCACGGCGGCGACGGAGAGGGAGTCAACTGGGCGCCAACGATGGCTTATCTTCAGACTCACGCTCACACATTTGCTGTAGACAGGCCGGGGTTTGGCCTCAGTGATGCTTTCGACTATCGTGAGGTGAACCTCAGGAGTCATGCGGTTGACTTCGTGATGTCGCTACTAGACGCGTTGAATCTCAATTCAGCGACGCTTGTTGGCAGTTCAATGGGGGGATTCTTCGCCCTCGCAGCGACACTGGCTCACCAGGAACGGGTGAACAAGCTCGTTCTCGTCGGCTATGGTCTCGGTATGGTCCGGACCTTACCACTGCCGCTGCGCGTCATTTGTGGCGTCCCAGGCCTTTCTCGGCGGTTCATGAAGGGCCGCCCGACAATGGAAGCGCAGAGGCAACAATACCGCCAGATGTTTCACGTCGACCCCGACAAGATTCCGACTCTTCACTTTGAGACGCGAATCGCGGGCATCCAACTCCCGTCAGCGCAGGGAGGGAGTACCGGAATCCCGACCTGGGCTGTGCTTCTGCCAGGGGTTGCCAACCTGCGGGGTTTGCGCGACGAAGTGTATCTTGGGGAGGAACTCTCAACTATCCGCGTCCCAGCTCTCATGATGATGGGGGAACACGACATGGTCTCGGCTGAAGTTGCCAGGGCCGCCATGGCCAAGATTCCGGGGAGCCGCTTCGAACTACTTCCGGGAGTTGGGCACTTCCCGTACCTCGAGAATCCAGAGCGCACGGCCGAGCTCATCACGGCCTTTCTCCGCGGCGATTCGAGGTAGTCACAGCCATGAGCGTAATGTCATGGGTCGCGCCAAACATCCCGTTGCACCTGGCGGTCGCCTCCGGCGCCCGCCGGTGAGCGATGGAGCACGCCCCGGCCCCGACTTGGCCACCCCGGCGGGTGGCATCGTTGGGGCGACCGGCTCCCGAGCACGATTCCTCGTGACACAACCTCCCGCCCGAGACAGAGGCCTGAGATGTGCTCACTCGCTCACCTCGTCACCACTAGCTTCGCCGCCTTCTCCTGCCCCCCAAACCGCAGGTGTGCGAAGTAGACGCCCGCCGCAAGTCCCGTCCCGCCGGAGCGGCTCATGTCCCACGTGACCGTATGACATCCCGGCCCATCCTCGCGGTCCACCAGGACCGCCGCCTCGCGGCCGGTCGCGTCGTAGACACCGAGCCAGACGTGTCCGGGCTCGGGGATTGTATATGCCAGGGTCGTGGAACCGCGGGAGGGATTCGGCCCACCCGGCATGAGCATCAGTTGCAGTGCCTTGACCGATCCGCCAGCGACTTCAATCGCCACGCCCGCGGGATCGCGGGCCGTCCGCACGTCCGTCTCGGTCACGCCGTTGTAAGGAAGCGAGCACCACGGCGACCACGGGAAGTAGGGGGAGCTGCTCGCGGCGCGCAGGCGCCAATGGTAGGGAGTGTCTGGCGCGAGACCTGTGACCACCTCGGAGAGCGCCACCGCACTGCCGTAGGTTCCGGGAGCGCCTGTATCATAGATCGAGCCGGCCACGAGACCCGTGCCGTTGAATGGCATTCCCATCGGCTTCACCTCGTACTGCAGAGACACCTTCCCGCGGCCGTAGGCTGTTCTACCGAGGGTCCGCAGCCGGAATCCATCGCAGGCGTCCGACCGCCCCAGCAGCCAGATCGGGACCGTGCCAGCAACGCGAGCCTGACGGGGGACCCGATCGAGACCGCCGCCGGAGTTGCCATGGTAGGCATAGACACGCCCCGCGCTGGCCCCGCCGCCGATGTCGTACTCGGATGCACCGATGATCACATCCGAGTAGCCGTCACCATCCACATCTCCAGCCGTCCCGACCGAACAGCCGAAATAGGCGTATGCGCTGTTGCTCTCCGCCGTCCATACCGGGCTTGCCGACAGCCCCCCGGGCGACCCGTGGTAGACGTGGGCCCGACCCTCGAATGCCTGGCCGTTCGTCTCCGTGGGAGCGCCCACGATTACATCGGAGTAGCCGTCGCCATTCACGTCCCCGGCCGTCCCGACGGATTGACCGAAGTTCGCATTCTGCTGGCCGCTCTGGGCCGTCCAAGCCGGGTTCTCCGCTAGCCCGACGGGTGATCCATGGTAGACGTAGGCTCGGCCTTCATTGGCGCTGTAGTTGTCCGCGCCGATGATGACATCCGAGTGGCCGTCCCCATTCACGTCCCCCGCTGTCCCGACCGCATAGCCAAAGCCCGCCTCTTCCTCCCCGCCGTCCGCCGTCCATGCGGCGCTCGCCGAAAGCCCGCCGGGCGACCCGTGGTACACGAATACGCGCCCCTCATCCGTCTGGCCGCCGTCGTACGCCTTGCAGCCGACAATGACATCCGAGTAGCCGTCCCCATTCACATCCCCCGCCGTTCCGACCGAATTCCCGAGGTTTGCGAATGCCTGGTTGCTCTCGGCCGCCCACGCCGGGGCTGCCGTAAGCCCCGCGGGCGACCCGTGGTACACGAAGGCGCCTCCTTCCTGTGACTCGCCGTTGCTGTAGCCGATGGCGCCGACAATGACGTCGGAGTACCCGTCGCCGTTCACGTCCCCGGCCGTTCCAACGGAATAGCCAAGCCTGGCTAGAGCGCGGTTGCCTTCGAGGATCCAGGATGGATTCGCAGAGAGTCCGCTCGACGACCCTGGATACACGAACGCAGCTCCCTCCCATTGCTCGCCATGGCTGTAGTTGCTCGCGCCGACAATGACGTCGGCATAGCCGTCGCCGTTCACGTCCCCCGCTGACCCGACGGAGAGGCCGAGTGCCTCAGCTTGCTGATCGCCCCCCGCCGTCCACACTGCACTGACCGAAAGCCCAGCGCGGGACCCGTGGTACACGTACACACGCCCCTCCTGGCCCAGCCCATTGTCGAACAGGAAGGCCCCAACGACGACATCCGAGTAGCCATCACCGTTGACGTCTCCGGCGGTGGCAACGCACCCGCCAAACTGGGCACCCGTTTGACTGCCATCCACTGTCCAGGCCGCCGACGACGACAGCCCCTCGGCGCAGCCGTTGTACACGAACGCGCCTCCCTCGTCCGTCAGGGTCTGGTCGTACTTCTCCGCGCCGATGATGACATCCGAGTAGCCGTCCCCGTTCACGTCCCCGGCCGTCCCGACGGCATAGGCGAACCAGGCGGATTCCTGATTGCCTTCCGCCGTCCAGATCGGGCTCAAGCCGGGGCCGGTGGACGATCCGCAGTACACGTAGGCCCGGCCCTCATCGAACTCGCCGTGGTCGTAGCCGTACGCGCCGACGATCACATCCGCGAAACCGTCCCCGTTCACGTCCCCGGCCGCCCCCACGGCCGAGCCGAAGTACGCGCTCGCCTGGTTACTCTCCATCGCCCAGTAGTCCGCTCCTGTGATCCCACGCCACGAGCCGTAGTACACGAGCGCCCGACCCTCGTCGGTGTGACCGTTATCGTATCCGGGAGCACCAATGATCACATCGGCGTAGCCGTCGCCGTTCACGTCCCCCGCTGTCCCCACTGAACTGCCGAACTGCGCGCCGTTCTGACCGCCACCCCCTGTCCAGGAGGGGCTGGCCGAAAGCCCACTGGGCGACCCGTCGTACACACGCGCGATGCCCTCATCGACCTCGCCGCTGTCATAGGCCCGCGCGCCGACGATGACCTCGGCATAGCCATCCCCGTTCACGTCCCCGGCCGTCCCGACCGAGAAACCGAACTGCGCGTTCACCTGGTTGCCCTCGGCCGTCCAGGCGGCGAGCGCCGCGAGTCCACTGGGCGAGCCGTGGTAGACGTACGCCCGCCCTTCGCCTGTCTGGCCGTTGGCGAAGGCGTTTGCGCCCACGATGACATCCGCGCAGTCGTCGCCGTTCACATCCCCGGCCGTTCCCACCGAGCAACCGAATCTGGCGTTGGCCTGATCGCTTTCCGCGGTCCACGCTGGGACGGGAGAGAGACCACTGGGCGACCCGTGGTACACGTACGCGCGCCCTTCGTCGTTCTGACCATTGTCGTAGTAGGGCGACCCAACGATGACATCCGCGTAGCCATCTCGGTTCACATCCCCAGCCGGCCCGACCGCCATCCCGAACAGCGCGCTCGCCTGATCGCTCTCCGCTGTCCACGACGGGGTTGCGGAGAGCCCGCCTGCGGATCCGTGGTAGACAAACGCACGCCCCTCGGCGTTCTGACCATGGTCGTAGTAGTAGGCCCCGACGATGACATCTGAGTAACCGTCCCCGTTCACGTCGCCGGCTGTAGCCACCGCGTGGCCGAACCGCGCATCGGCCTGATTGCCCGCCGCCGTCCAGGACGGGGACGTCAGGATCGGATCGATCGTGAGTGGATATACGGCCCCCTGATCGTCGATCAGAAGCTCCACATCGCGGCCCTGAAGCTCGAGGCGGGAAGGCACCTCGCGACCACCGGCGTCCTTGGTGCACAGGCCGGCGTAACGAAGGACACAGGCTCCGCTGTCATCCAACAGCTCGATCGCCTGAGCATCGGCGCGGTACTCCGGGCGCAGACTGCCGCCGAGCGCGCCCGTAATGCGCAGAGGCCCTTCCCCGGCGGGACGATCGCGCACGGTGAATCCCTGCTCGATGCCCTCCTTGCGGTTCTCGTACCACTCCTCCAAGCCTCGTCGGTCGTACGTCACGCGGGCACCGTTGGGTGCTGGCGCAGCCGACCCAGCGCATTGCCCCGTCTCTGGCGACTGTCCGCGTCCCCACCCCGTCGTGCGCCATGTGAGGCTCCAGGTGCCGCCATCTTCTGGGGTGCGCGGCACCACTTCGATCCCGCCATCCGGGAAGTAGGTCCGCAGGTTGTGCGCTCGGTTCGGCGCCTGCAGGCCGCGGTCGCTGACGGAGGCCTGGTACTCGTCGCGCTCGATCTGCTCGCAGACCGACTGAAACCAGCTCTCGTCCGCGCCGGCGCTTTGAACCGCGGCGTCGATCTTCACCGGTGCTGAGATGTCCTGCCCCACCGATCCAGGCTGCACCACGAGAGGTTCGAGGCCCGTGGAAGGCAGATGGATGACGAAGATGAGTGCGGATGCGCGAAACAGACCGATGTTGAACCTCTGGAGCTTGCTCACGCAACGCATGGCTCACCTCCTTCGGCGGCCGGCCGTTCGGACTCGAGACCGCCCGCCTTACCTCCGGCTGCCCGTCAGGACGCGAGACCGCCCGCCTTACCTCAGAATCGCGACCCGCGCCTGACCGCCTGCGCCCGGGTTTGCTCCGCGCAGCAGGTAGATTCCGCTGGGGACCGGGTCACCCCGCGCGTCCGCGCCGTCCCACACCCCGCCGGCGAGCGAGCGGATCTTCCTCCCCGTGGCATCGAAGACATCGATCGGATCCATCACGCGGACGCCCAGGCGCTCGACGACAATGAGTCCCTCGCCCACCCGCGGGTTCGGCCGGGCGATCAGCGCGCCGGCCAGGAAGGGAACCACGTCGGCGGCCCCGGCAGGATCTCGCCACGTGAAGTCGCCGGTGTGATCGATCCCGAGGTGGTAGTAGGCCCACGGCACAAGCTCCGTGACGTACGCGCCCGGTGCATCCCACAAGTAGACGGTCTGAGAGAACGCGAGGGCGACCTCGACCAAGCCATCACCGTCGACGTCGGCCAGCGCCGGATAGGGCGGCGTCGCGGTCCCCAGGTCGACCGGCCACCCGGGGAACAGCGTGCCGTCTGCGCGCAGGATGTAAGCCTTGCTGATCTCGCCCGCGTTGCAGCCGTAGGGTGTGAAACCCGAACCCGAACCGACAACGATCTCGATCTCTCCGTCGCCGTCCACGTCGCCCAGGATCGGCGATGACCCATCGATCACCGCGTTCGTCACGAAGGGCCATCCGGGCAGAACGGTGCCATCGCGCCGCCAGGCGTAGACCGTGCCGCACTGGCCACAGCTTCCATTGACGATCTCCAGCTCGCCGTCACCGTCGACGTCGCCCACCGCCGGCGACGATGAGACGAGCGACGTGCTCGACGCCCCGCGCGGAATGGTGAAGGGCCAACCGGTCATGGCGGTGCCGTCATGGTGCCAGACGTACATCTTGCCGTTCGTCTCATAGGTGCCGACGATGATCTCCTTGTCGCCATCATCGTCGAGATCCGCCAACGCCGGGGACGCGATGACGGAGGTGTGGGTCGCGGTGAGCTTGGGCCAGCCGGGCAGCGGCGCGCCGTCATGATCGAACGCGTAGATGCCGCCCGTGCTCGTCGCCCCGTAGTCGTACCAGGAACCGACGAAGACCTCGAGGTCGCCGTCCCCGTCGACATCCCCCACGCCAGGCGAGCAACGCTCGACGAAGTTCCCCGCGGCGACCGGCCAGCCCGGAACCGGCGTCGCGTCCCAGTGCCAGGCCTGCACCGTTCCGTCTTGCACGCCCACGATCACCTCCAATCCGGGGAAGTCCGGATCGAGATCGGCCAGCGCGGCGGTGGAGCGCACGTTCGCGCCGACCGGAATCGGCCAGCCGGGCAGCGCGGTCCCGTTGGCGTTGAGCGCCCAGACCTGGTTCGACCCGAAGTCGCCGGCCACGATCTCGAGATCACCGTCGCCGTCGAGATCCCCGATCGAGGGCGAGGCCGCGACGAAGAACCCAATGTCGATCGGAAAGCCGGCGACCGGCGTCCCGTCCTGGTGGAAGGCGTAGAGGTTGACGCCGCTCGAGAGCGTGCCCACCAGGAGCTCGAGTCCCGGGTAGGCCGGATCGATGTCGGCGCACACCGGTGGCGATGCGCCGCCCATGACGGATACCGGCCAGCCGGGATGGTTGGGGAAGGCGAGCGGCGTCTGTACAACGCCAACGTCGGCGGCCGGCGCGAGGGCGGCCCCCGGTGCCACAGCACCCGCCGCGTCCCAGATCAACCCGGGTGGCAGCGCGGCCGCTGAGCTCACCCCAACAGCCTGGGCGGGGGCGGCCGCATGAATGCCAACAACAACCGAGAACGCAAGGAAAGACAAGTCTGCCCTTCGCCGCTTCATAGGAGCCTCCTCGCGGTACGGGTGCATGCGGGCGCAGCGGGATCATACCACGCGGGTGCCGCCGGCGTCGTGGCCCCCGCGGAGTCGGGCATCCCGCGCTGCTCGGCCATGCGCGGCCGCCGGCGGCCGGAGCGTGCTGGATCGTACGATAGCCGACACCGGCGACGCTCTGGGTGGAGGGCGCGGCGCGTCCCGGCAAGGCAGTGGCGGGGGATTGAAGACTCGGGGCCGGAATGGCCTAACATATTGTTATGTATTTGGTTATGGAGGATCGTATTGGGAAGGCGCCACCCCGGCGGATGCCGCCCCGGGCGACCGACCCTGCATACCGCGTCACCCGTGGTTTGAGAGAATTCAGCCAATGATCCAGCCTGAAATCAAGCATGGGAGGAATTCGTGGGCACCGCTCGGTTCGTCGACCGCAGGTAGGACCTGGATGCCATGGCGCGTTTTCTCGTGCGCCCGCCGCCCAGCATTGCCGTGATCTACGGTCGCCGG
The DNA here is from genome assembly GCA_964603725.1 of uncultured bacterium. GTDB lineage: Bacteria > Eisenbacteria > RBG-16-71-46 > CAIMUX01 > WJJG01 > CAZDKK01. Next base: position 83,106 of record CAZRWW010000003.1, on the reverse strand, counting down.
CGGATCGGCAAGAGCCTGCTCATCCAGAGGGCGCTCGCAGGGCGGCGATCACTCTGTCCCCGGGGTTTGTTTCGTCCAGAAGACCTTTCAACAAGGATGATCAGTCACGGTTGATCAAGTATGCGTTGAGCGACGAGTACATGCGGTTCTACCACGCGTTCATCCGCCCCAACCTGGCGAGAATCCGCTCAGGGGCTCATCGTGACCTGGCAGCTCCTCCAAGAAAAGTCTCCCTCGAAGACCATCCAGCGTGTCCTGGTCCTGCACGGGGAGCCCTTCCGAGAATTGGTGCCGTCGGGCTATTTCTACCGCATCATCAGGGCAACAGACCTGGCAGGTTGAGCGGTCCCGGCGCGTATGTCGCTGAAAACGGCCAGCGCTGAGAGCTCGTGTCCCCCTGCAGGGCCAGCTCACTCCCCGGCGAGCGCTCCGAGGATGCGCTCGATCACGTCGCGCACCCTTCCGCCATCGGCTTCGCCGTGCCCGCTCCCGCCATCGGCTGCGCTGTGCCCGCTCTCGCCACCGATCACACCGTGCCCGCCCTCACCATCGATCGCGCCCGCGGCCAACAGTAGGTCGTGGCCGGCGCGCAGGAGCAGCACCGGGCCGTGATACTTGAGCTCCCCGCGCACGCCGAAGGCGCCGGCGATCCGGACCTCCTCGAGCGTCCCGGCGCTGCGCTGCGCGAGCGCGGCATGTACAGCCGCCTCCGTCGTCGCGGCGGCCTCGGAGCCCAGCCCACGCACAACGTAGAGCGTGACATCCCCGCCGGCGTGGCGGTACTTCGCGCTGAGCGCGCGATCGAAACCCTTGAGGCCCAGCGCCGCCCGCGGGATGAAACCGAAGGAGTCCGGAATCAAACCCTCCGCGGGGAAGATCCCCAGCTCGCGTGGGAACGCGGCGCCGGCGCAGTGTTGCGCCGCGATCTCCCGCGCGAACTGGTGGAGCGCCTCGATCTCATCCTCACCCTCCGGGTAGATGCGCAGCTTGAAGTAGCGCCGCCCGCAGAGGAAGTTGAGATCGCCGCCGCTCTGGTATCCCTGGACGCCCACCTCCAGGTAGGGCCCGCGCAGCGGACGCTCCAGCGCATACAGGCCGAAGCTGCCCAGCTCATCCGCGAATTCGTAGATCTCGACGGTGAGCTCCGCCTCGCTCGTCTCGCGCCGGTAGTCGCCGATCGCAAGCAGGCTGCAGCCGAAGGTGACGTACTGTTCGGCGGCGCCGTTGATCTGCTGCCACAGCTCGCCCGACGGGAGCGCCCGCGACTCGCCGGCCGCGAGCCACCCGGGCACGCTGAAGGAAGCAGGCAACGACGCGCCGGCGAGCGCACCGAGCAGGGCAACCAGGATCGCCGCCCGCCCCGCACGCGCACCCGCCAGTCGCCGCGTGGGCGCACCTCCGGCCGCCGCCCGCGTCATTGCACCGCCGCTCCCGAGACCGCCAGGAACTCGTCGATCTGATCGGGCATGGCGAAGCTGACCAGGATGGAATGCATCCCGCTCGTCCGCAGGGCCCAGCGCACAGCGGCCAGGTGGAAGGGATAGGCGCCGGACTGGAACTCCGGCAGCTCGGCGCGCCGCGCCGACGGCAGGACTTTCATCGCCACCAGGCCGATCCCCTTTTCTCGCGCCGCGGCCAGCAGCTCCGGCAGCTCGGGCTCGCCGACCGGGTCGTAGCTGCAGAGGATGACGTCCACGCGCCCCGCCTCCACCAGCGGCTTCAGGTCGGCCACCATGTTGGGCCCGTGATGGGAAACCCCCGTGAAACGCGCCTTGCCCTGCTCCTTGAGTTTGGCGAAGGCGGACAGGACCGCGGGATTGTCCAACGCCGCGCGATCGCCGCCCCAGATCATGAGCACATCGACGTAGGTGGTCTGCAGCCGCTGCAGACTGGCGTCCATCTTGCGGAAGACGTCTTCCTCCGTCGTGTTGCCGTCGACGCCGAGCTTGGTGCAGATCACCATCTCGCCCCGGCGCCGAGCGGCCACTTGCCCGATCGCGGTCTCACTCTGACCCCGGCCGTAGTCCTCCGCCGTGTCGAAGTAGGTGATGCCCAGGTCCAACGCGTACTCGACCAGTGCCGGGTCCGTCAGGGAGCCCGCGCCGAAACCGATGTCCGAGACCCGCAGGCCTGTCGCCCCGAGCATATTGTGGTGGAGGACCTTCGGCTCCGTGGGAGCGCTCTGCGCCTCCGCGCCGCACAGGCTCGCGCCCATCGCTACCAGCAGCGCGCCTACCCAGCACCACCGGACGCTCCATCGCCGTCCACCCTCGCCTTGCACTGCAGCCCCTGTCCCGATGGTCATCGTCCCTCCTCATCCTGCGTATCCTCAGCCACCGTGAGCCGGACCTGGTCTCCCACCTCATAGCTCTGGTCGCTGGTCATGCCCACATAGGCCTTGACCAGCCACAAGGCCGGTGAGCTGTTGAAGGTTGCGACATAGTCGCCCGATGCGACTCCCTGCAGGTCATCGGTGTACAAGTGACGTGTTTGCCGGCCGCGGATCTCCGCAATCAGCACCGCGCGGTTCGTGACGTTCAGCCGCGCGAGATCTGGCCCGGCGATGCTGGTGATCAAGCTGCCGCGCCCCGAGATACCCACGATCTGTCCAACCAGCCACCCGGCGGTCAACTCGACCGGCGGCAGCGCCGATGCCGGCCGCGCGTAGAGCTGCTCGTCCACCGGCTGATTCACGCGGATATCGGTGAAATGGGTGCGCGGCTGGATCTCCTCGCCGGTGGTGACGCACATGATCTGGAAGGTCGTGGGGAGCGTCAGGCCGCCGCAATCCTGGTAGTCCGAGATCGTGTAGATCCGCATCAGCTCACGCACGTCGGGATCCGGGACCAGCTCCACGATCTTGCTCAACAGGCCCGTCTCGCCATCGAAGTAGAAGGTCCGCTTGCGCCCGTCAGGCCGCGCGGTGGTCAAGAGCTCGTAGGTCTTCCCGCGGCGGGCCTCGGACCCGGCGTACTCGAGCTGGGCCGGCCGCCCGGCAGCGTCGATGAGACCGTGCAGGAAGACCTCGTTCAGGCTCACCTCCTTGAGGCGGGCCAGGTCGTCGCCCATCGCTTCGTGCACCAGGCCGTAGTAGACCTGCCAGTACTTCTGGCCGTCATACACGGTGGTGCGATCCCGCGCCTCGTTGCGGAAGCGACCGTCGGCCAGCAGGTGCAGGGCGTACTGGTAGTCCATGGCATCGATGCGGGCCGTCACCGAGATGCTCGCCAGGTTCGTCAGCCGCTCGCGGCCGCCGGAGGCCTCGCAGAAACGGTCCAGCACGCGCGCCACCTGATCCGGCGCAGCGGTCGCCGCTGGAGCCGAGGTCACGGCCGGCGCAGCGCCTGCGACCGGCACCCACAGCGAAGCCGGACCCCACAGATGAGCCGGACCCCACAGTGCGGCCGGCCCCGCCAGCACAGTCAACCCGATCAGCAGCCCGGGGATTCTCTTCAAGGTTCGATCCTCCCTGACCATTGCCCATAGACGAATGGCCCTGGCATGTGCCCGTGGCTGACGGGCATGCCCTGGTCCGCGGCTGGACCCGTGGCCGACGGACATGCCCTGGTCCACGGCAGAGTCCGTGGCCCGCGAATCTCAGCGATGGTCCCAGGCCGACCAGCCGCGCGTCAAGGGCAACCTCCGGGACCTCGAGCGCCCTCGCCCTGCCCCTCGTCGTGCGTCAGGTCCGCCAGCCGCGGCTGCACGAGGCGAAGCAGGTCCACCGCTTTCACAACGAACGACTCGTCGGTGCTGCCCGCCGTAAAGGCCACCTCCTGATTCGCCGCCACGCGCGGGTCCATGACGACCGGCAGATCGAAGAGCTTTCCCAGCGGGGGCGCTTCGCCCGGACAGCAGGCGGTCACCTCGAACAGCTCCTGCGGCCGCGCAAACCGGATGTCGTGCGTTCCCAAGACCCGGCGCAGTTTCGGCGACGAGAGCCTCCGATCGCCCGGGATCACCAGCAGGCTGTACGCGCCCGCGGCCCGGACCAGCAGCGTCTTGGCCCCCGCGGCCGGGGGCATCCCGCGCTGCTCGGCGATCCGCAGGCTGCCGACGGCCGGCGCGTGCCGGATCGTGCGATAGTCGACGCCGCCTGCCGTCAGCTCGGCGATCACACGTTGGCGGATGGAAGTTGTCACGCACCGCTCCCGGCCAGCGCGTCAGAAGCTCACCACCGCCGTCACCGGGAAGTGGTCCGATGGGTAGCGCCCATCGCGCTGCGTCCGGTCGATGCCCGCTTCCAGGACCTTCCAGCCGGGCGAGGTCAGGATCCAGTCGATGCGCTGGCCGCTCGCATCGCCGGTGAAGCCGTTGAACGTGCCCTCGCCCGCGGCTCGTCGCGGATGAACGGCGCGGTAGGTGTCGGTGAGTCCCAACGGCGGCGGGCCGGATTCTCCGCCCGGTCCTCCACTGGATCCGCGTCCGGGTTTTCGCGCGACACCCAGCAGCACGCGATAGGGTCCGTCGGTGATCGGATCCGCATCGGCGTTGAAGTCGCCCGTCACGATGCGGGGGAGGTCGCCCGCGATCTCCCGGACCTTCTGCAGCAACAGCCCGGCCGATTCCCGGCGCGCCGCCTGACCCATGTGATCGAAGTGGGTGTTGAAGAACACCAGCGGCTGGGCGCTGACCTTGTCGCGCAGCCGCACCCAGGAGACGATTCGCGTGAGGGCGGCATCCCAGCTCTTGCTCGCCACCTCGTCGGGCGTCTCGCTGAGCCAGAAGTGCCCCGCGTCGAGTTGCTCGAAGCGATCGCTGCGGTAGAAGATCGCGCACATCTCGCCCGCCTGGCGGCCGTCGTCGCGGCCAACGCCCACGAAGGAGCGGCCGGGCAGGCGGGCCTGCAGGAACTCGGCCTGGAGCTGCAGACACTCCTGCGTGCCCAGGAGGTCGGGGTCGAAGGTTACGATCGTCTCGAGCAGCAAGTCGCGGCGGTGCTCCCATGCGTTCTCACCATCGGGCGCGGTGCCGTAGCGGATGTTAAAGCTCATCACGCGCAGCGGCGCCGCCTTCTCGGCCGCAGGGAGCGCCCGCGCGGCCGGCAAGCCCAATGAGACCACCGCGGCGACGATGAGCGAGAGGAGGACGAAACTGCCTGTGAACCCCCGGCGTCTCACTCGCATCCCTCATGACCTCCTTCGTTGGCGACCCGGGCCGCGTCGCGCGCTACCGCTGAATCTGAAACGTGAACGGCACCTCGACCGTGAACGCCACCGCCCGGCCGTCGCGCAGCGCGGGCGAGAAGCGCCAGGTCTGCATCGCCTCGATGCACGGAATGTCGAAGACCGGCAGGGAGCGCAGCGCCCGGACATCGGCCACTCGGCCGTCCTCGTCCACCTCGGCCCTCAGGCGGATCGTGCCGGTGATGCCGTCGAAGATCGCCTGCTGGGGATACTCCGGGGCGGTGAACTTGACGAGATAGGGCATGACATCGATCGGCCCACTGTCCAGCGCCTTGATGTTCTCGAGCGGCACCGGACTGGGGCTGGTCGCCAGCGGCTCCTGGTGCGACTGGCCGCAGCCGAGCGTGACCGCCATGGCGAGCGTGACCGCCAAGCCGAGCGCGACCGCCGGGCCGAGCGTGACCGCCGGGCCGAGCGCGACCGCGGGGCCGAGCAAGCCCGCGCTCCAGCGCCGCCGGCCCATCGTCCTCCCGTCACTCACCACTAGCTGGCCCCTTGTCCGACGAGGGCCCGCGTCCAATCCTGCCTTCATCGTTCACCATCCACGCGTTGCAGGAGCGCGCGGAACCGCTCGGGAATGTCGGCGACGCGCTGCTCCTGATAGTCGTAGAACACGATGCCCGTCTTGGCGAGCGCCACGACCCCGCCCGTCCCGCGATCGGTCACACGATACACCAGATCGCAGCCGCGCGCCGCGGGCTCCCCGATCGTCACATCGATGCGCAGGATCTGGCCGTGGAAGACCTGGGCCCGGTAGGTGACGGCGAGATCCACGAGCAGGATCCCCACCCCATCGACGTTGCGCTCCTCCATCTCGAAGTTGAGGAAGAAGCGCACGCGCGCCTCGTGCAGCAGTGAGATCAGGCTGTCGTGGCCGAGGTGATTGCCGTAGTTCAGGTCCGAGACGCGCACGTCCAAGTCGCACGTGAACAGGGGCGGATCGGGGAAGGTGATGCGCACGCGTGACATCGGTTCGAGTCTTCCTCATCGCCTGGCCGACAGGCTTGCCACCGGAGTGGACGGCCCGGGCCGCCTGGTCTACCAGCACTGCGCGGCGCCAGGTCGGCCCGGACGGTCCGGGTGATCCGCCGCTAATGCCCGCCAGGCCAGCATGGACCGGGACCGGCCCTCGAATCTGACATGATTCTATCCGGATCCGGCGGGTTTGGAAGCCCTCCGTGTCACATCGTCACATCGGTCATGAGCCGGCGCGCAGTCGGATCGAGCTCCTAATCCACGGCCAGCAGTCTTCCGGCCAGCCTGACGGGGCCGACCCGCAGCTCATACAGGTAGGGCCCGCTGGGAACCCTCCGCCCGTGGGAGTCGCTCCGATCCCACGACACCGAGTAGGCGCCCGGGGCGAGGACGTCCCGTTCCAGCACGCGCACCAACCGGCCGCCGGCATCGTGGATGCTCATCCTAATCGCGGCGGCGCTCGCCAGGGTGAAGCGAATGGCGGCCTCCTCGCGCACGAGACTCGGCCGCGCGCCCAGCAAGCGCGATCGCGAGAACGTCTCGGTCCGGGCAGGGTCCTCCACGATCGGCAGGACGGGTGAAGGTCCCGTGCCCACCAGGCGCACCAGGTACATCTGCCGATTCCCGAGCGACCCGGGATCGGCGGATCCTGCCAGCACGAAGCCGCCGTCCTGGGTCTCCTGGAGCGCCTCGGCCCAGTCGTCGCCGGGGACCGCGTAGTCGGTCGTCGTCCACACCGGATCGCCGAAGGCGTCGGTGTGGATGACGTAGGTGTTGAGGTCCCCGGGCGCCACGGAGGTGGTCGAACCGGCGAGCAGGATCCCGCCCGTGCACGGCGTGACGACCGCGTAGCCGACCTCGTTGCCGGCTCCACCGTACGTGTGCGTCCAGCTCGGCATGCCCAGGGGATCGGCCATCACGAGGTACATGTCGGTGCCGCCGGCGCCGAACGAGCTGGTGTAGCCGGTCAGCAGGTAGCAGCCCTCCGGGGCCAGCGCGAGGCCGTACCCGCGATCGTCACCCGCGCCGCCATAGGTGTGATCCCAGACGTAGTTGCCCTCGCTGTCGAGCTTGACGAGCCAGAGGTCCTTGTCGCCCGCGCCGAATGAGGTCGTGAAGCCGCCGACGATGAAGCCGCCGTCGGAGGTCTGCAGAACCCGCCAGCCGGTGTCCGCGCCGGCGCCGCCGTAGGAGCGCTGCCAGATGATCTGGCCGGTGTCGTCGATCATCACGACCCACAGCCCGCCGGTCCCGGGGCCCAGCGAGTAGCTGGTGCCGACCATGACGTAGGTGTCCTCCGCGGTCCGGTGGATATCCATGAAGGCATCGTGGCTTGTCCCCCCGTAGGCCTGCAGCCAGACGAGGTTGCCGTCCGCGTCGACGCGGATGGCCAGGCCCTCGCGGCCGCCGGCCCCGTAGGAGAGCGTCACCCCCGCGACGAGGAAGCCTCCGTCGGGGGTCAGGCAGACCCCGTAGCCGAAGTCATAGCTGGCGCCGCCGTAGGTTCGCGTCCACATCGTGTCGCCGTCGGCATTGGTGCGAACGAGGTAGACATCGAAGCTGCCCGCGCCGAACGATTGTGTTTCTCCCGCGAAGATGAACCCTCCGTCGGGAAGCTCCTTGACGGCGTAGCCCTTCTCCGGGCTCAGGCCCCCATACGTCTGACTCCAGAGCAGGTCGGGCGGCTGCGCTCCCGCGACGACCGTTCCCAACGCTGCCGCCAGAACCGCAAGACCAACGACGTGGCATTTGTGGTGCATGATCCTTCCTCCTTCCTTCGGGCAAAGGGGGTCGCAGTTGCAGTTTCCTACGCGGTGCGGCTGGCGGGCGTCGCCGCGACCGGCTGATCCAGCCGGACGCGGCGGGGGCGGTGCGCGACGTACGAAGGCTCTCGACGCGCCAAGGGCCGCTCCGGCCCGAGTCTTCAGCAACCGCGCCCGCAGACCCCTGCTCTCAGCGGACCCCCACGAATTTGATCGCCCGACAGAAGTCCCCCGCCTCGAATCGGGCGAAGTACACGCCCGAACCGAGTCCGCGCAGATTCGCCGCATCTCCAAGCCTGAGGTTGTACCACCCGGGCTCGATCGTGCGGTGCAAGAGCACCTCGATCCTGCGTCCACTTACATCGTATAGCGCCAGAGTGGCACGCGTCTTGTGCGGTACCGCGAATGAGAGTTCGATCGAATCCAGGATGCCGCCACCCGTCAGGCTGAACGCCGGGCCACTGGGACGAACTGGCAGAGTCTCAACCCCGGTCAGAGCCAACAATGCGCAACTCCCATCCACGTACTCAACATCGGCTATCGGATTCCCGGCGGCATCCCCAATCGCACAGAACTCGCCGAACGCGAGCGGAGACGAGGTTCCCGGTGCTCCCGGCAACCCGAAACGAATCGACAGGAGCGTGCCTGTCCCGATCGTGATCGGATTGGCACCGCCAGTTCCGTCATACCACTCGATGCGAAGTTCCTCCCCCACGAGATTCCGGACGAAGGTCACTCCGGGCACATGGCTGATGACATCCATGTACTGCAGAATCTGCGTGGAAAACCCGATGCGCAGCGAGATCGCGCCAACGCTGTCGAATCCCCAAACCCTCAGAGGCACATCGATGGTCCCAACGGCCGGATCCACTGTCGTGTCGGGGAGCACGAGCCCCAACGCACTTCGCGGGATCGTCGAGGATCGACCCCTCAACTCGCCGAGCAGTGAGGACGTTGTCGGATCAGTGAGCTTCATCGGCGGCGAGCCGCGCAGGGTGGACTCCCAGTCGCCATTTACATCGCCCATGCGGACCGTGATGAAGTCCACGGTCTCGTCCTGCTGGAGCGGTTGGAACACCGCGCTGTCCGGCTCAAACCACCAATCTCCGCTCGGAAGCGGCTCGAGTCCCACGGCGGCCCGCACAATCTTGATGGCATCTAACGCGTTGATGCTTGCATCGTTGTTCACATTCGCGGCGATCAGCTTGTACGGGTTCGCCAGGGGCTCAATCCCGGTGCTGTGGCGAATGACTTTGATGGCGTCCAAGGAGTTGAGGCCGTTGGCGTCGCCACCCTTGGCGATGCTCAGGATGCGGTTCCCCATGGGACACGGTTCGAACTCGTAGTCCCCCAGGCCGTCCGTGGTCACATCGGGGACCGGCGGCCCGAGGCTCAGCAGCGCGCCGGGTACGGGCTTGTCTTCCCAGTAGTAGCCGACTCGGCCGGACACGATCGACCCCGAGGCGATCGTGACAGTCCCGAACGGTGGAGAATCGAACCAGGTCACGTCGGGAATGGGATCTCCGTACTGGTTGCCGAGGAAGCACTGCGGTTCGTCGAACACCAGTTGGGTCGCCCCACTGGACACCCGTGGGCTGAAGAGCAGAACGAACAGCGTGTCGCGACCGGCCCCCGGCATGATCGGCTCGAACCCGCCGGTCTCGTCGAACCACTGGACAGAGATCTCATTGCCCACGATTCCGGCAGAGAACACCTCCCCGGGCGTGCGGCTCTCGATCCCCTCGAACTCCAGGACCGAGTTGTCCCAAGCGGTGAAGACCGACACCGCGCCCAAGGCACTCGTGCCCAGATATGCGAACGGCACGGCTGTGGGTTCGGGCGCCGTGATCGTGGTCGGTTCGATCAGAACCGTGTTGGCACCAAGCACCCGCACCAGATCCGGCTTGACGACGGACAGCGTCTCTCCCTCGACGACAGCGGTCAGCCGAACCGAGTAGAGTCCCTCGGCAGTGTACTCGTGCAGTGGGTTCTGCTCAAAGGAGTCAGGCGTACCGTCATCCTCGAAATCCCACTCCCAGGATGTCGGCTCCCCATCCGTCCTGTCCGTAAACTGCACGGACAGAGGGGCCATGCCCAGGGAATCCGAAACGTCGAAGTCAGCCATGTTGTAAACGGTGATGTAGTCAGGACGGGTTCGCTCGGCCTCACCATGGGGTCCTGAGACGCGGAGCCGCACCGAATAGCGACCCGCAGTATCGTAAGCAAACGAAGGGTTCTGTTCCGTTGACTCGTCCTGGCCGTCTCCGTCCAAATCCCAGGCCCAAGACGTAGGGTCTCCCAGCGAGTAGTCTCGGAAACTCACGGGCGCGTTGACAGGCACAGTCGTTGGATCGGCAGCGAACTGGGCCACGGTCTGGTTGGGCTCCGTGAGGACTATGGTCTGGTTGGCAGAGACGTTGACCATCGTGGTGACCAGTCCGGAAGGCCATTGGGCAACGACGCTGTCCGCGATCGCAGCTTCTCCCAGGCCAAAGTGCTGCACGAATCCGCTCTGGCCGGAAGCACCCGAGGAACTGGCCACTTCACGCAACTGCCAGCAAGCCTCCGCCCCGACGGACGCCTTCACCCGGACCTTGGTGCCGAAGGCTGAGCGGTTGGACACGGTCCCTTGACAACGAATGCCAAGCCAGTTGCGTGCCGGGCTTACATTGCGGTATAGGACGTCGATGCAGTACCATCCACCACTTCGGCAACCATAGAAGAGGTCGAGACTCCCGTTCCCGTCACCATCTGCCCAACTCGCCGAGGCTCCATCGTAGCTGGGTGGATTCATCACAGGCGGCACCCCAAAGTACCTCCCGAACGTGCCGTCCCCGAGGTTGCTGAAGAGATATGGAGCACGAGTAGCGTGGACTGTGAGGACATCGATGTGGCCATCGTTGTCGAAATCTGCGAAGGAAGCCCCAGATGCTCCATCTTCCCAGCCCAGGCACGACCCTGTGATGACCTCGAACTGCCCGGGCACACCCCCCGCGTTGTTGTGCAGGAGGATATTCCCAACTGGTGATGAGAGAACGAAATCCATGACACCGTCGTTGTCATAGTCCCCAGGTGTAACACTAGTCAAATAGCCGTAATCATAGAAGCGTCGTGCGAAGCGGCCGAGCCCGTCGTTGACATACAGGATGAAGCCTTCCCAACCACCAATCACGGCAAGGTCCGGATCTCCGTCGTTGTCCACGTCCGCCCACTGGGCCTCCGGATCGCCCTGGTGGTCACCAAGCAGGCCGCTATCAAAGACCCTCACAAAGGTCCCGTCTCCGTTGTTCCGGTAGAGAAAGTCAGGCCCGCCCCGGTTGCCCACGTAGAGATCAAGCCATCCATCGCCATCCATGTCCGCCCAAGCGCAACAGATGGCGGAACTAGCATCTGTCGTCAGCGGGGGAACAGCAACCCGGGCGAAATCACCGCTGCCGAGATTGCGGTACAGGAAGTTCGTTCCTGTTCTGTTGGCAACGAACAGGTCAGGCTTGCCGTCGTTGTCGTAGTCGCCCCAGGTTGCGCCCCAGGAGCAACCGGCATCGACACCAGGCGGCTGATCCATGACGCGTGTGAACAGACCGTAGCCGTCGTTGTGGTAGAGGGCGTTCGGAGCCTCAGGATGACAGACAAAGAGGTCGTCGTGCCCGTCATCATCGTAGTCGCACCAAGCGGTCCCGTGGGTCGTTGTGTCACCAAACGGCATTTGCTGTGCCGGAAACGAATCCGCGGACACTCCGACAAAGCGCACTTGAGAGATGGCTTCGATGTAGACATAGCGTATTAGGCTGTCAGCGCCAGTGTGATTGGCGACCACCAGCTTGACATTGCGTTCGCCGGGGGTGGGGTAGGTCCAGTCTGGGTTCGGATCTGTGGAATCGTAGATGCCATCATTTTCGAAATCCCAAAGCCACTGCTCGGGATCGCCCGTAGAGAGGTCGCGGAAGTGAACAAGCAATGGGGCAGTGCCGGTGAGTGGCTCAGCATCGAAGTTCGCTACCGGAGCAACGCACGGGCCATCATCGTTCAGGATCCACCCCAGACCCAGGCCGTCCGCTATGAGGGCATTCACCGGATCGTGCAGGATCACCTTGAACACCTCATCCACCTCGGCCCACAGGTCTCCCACTACCTGTACCGCTATTGTCGCCGCGACCTCGCCGGGTGGGATAACCGCAACCCCGGAGGCTGCGACGTAGTCGTCGTCCACGACACTCGCTGTGCTATCAGCGGTCGAATAGGAAACCCGGACCGTGTCATTCTGGGTACCGTCGAGGGTGACCGTGAACACGGCTGCTGTCGTTCCACTGTTGCCTTCTACTACCACAACATCGGAGATCGTCACCTCGGGCGTCACAATAGCATAACTGTTCACTGCGCCTCCGATCGGGAAGGCTGTGCTGTCCAGAGCGACGGTAGCCGGGCGGTTCGCGAAGCTGCCGCTGTTGATGCCCACATTCGGTATCGTGGCCAGGTCCTGTGCCACTACGAAGTACTGAACTACGTCGCCTTCGGTCACGACACCGCCGTGTATGCGCGAGTAGTCAATTGTGAAACTGAAAGGTGAACTACTGCCGTCGGCCTCGGCACACTTCCATCCAGGTGTCAAGCTTGAGTTGTCCTGCCATTCATTCGGATCCACGCTTCGTTTGTAGTAGACTCGCGGCCGGGTGCCCGCCTCCCCATTGACGCCGCTCAAGTCCGTGACTGTGACGTCGGAGAACACGCGGCCGGCCGTACTGGGGTTATTGAGCAGGGGTGAATAGGCTATTGACGGCGGGAAGACGTCCTCGTCGCCGAACTCGTCTGCACCGATGTCAGGGGCCCAGCCAGGACCGCCATAGCCGGGTGAACCGGCTCTAATGTCGCCCTCAAAGTCGTCGTCGATCCCAGTCACCACCTGGCCCCCGGATTCCAACAGTGTGGGGAAGTCATCGTTGATCCTGAGGTCAGGCGGATGGCCAAGGGGATCGACGTAGTTGGGGTTCTGCGAAATGCTGGCTGTATCCATGGGCACCGCGCTCTGCCACCCTTCGAGAGTGAATTGGTTACCGCCCGCGGTGAAGTCGGTCGTGGCCAGGACACCGCCGTTGCCATCGACAAAGTAGTCGTTGTTGTTGATCGAAGCGAAGTTCGTGTTGCCGACGCCGATGGCGTAGTGCGTGCCAGTGGCGGCAGCACCGTTGCCGCGAGAGTTGTAGAATATGTTGTTGCGGACGGACACGATTCCCTCGTCGTCTTTGGAGAACGCATAGGAGTTGCTGGCACCGGTCGTGGCCACACCCCCGATATACACAGAGTTGTAGTCGCAATACGTCGTGCCTGGTTGCGACGAGGTTTCAATGATACCTCTAAGGTCACAGTCCCAAGATATGTCGTCGCCGAGCGCCACGCGGTTGTTGTAGACGCTCAGAGGAACGCTGGTGGCGAGGGGAACGTTAAGCAAGATACCGACCATCTGAGGGCAATGCTGTGCAAGATGGAGATCATGGACGTAGTTGTCGTAGCAGCGAGCGCCCGGGAGCTGGTTGCGGATGTGGATCGCGGTGAAGCCATTGGACGTAGCTGGGGAGACGGTCGCAGTGTGCGCGACTTCGTTGCCGCAAACCAAAATGTCCGGGAAGCCAGCATCGACCTTGATGCCATACGAATACGTGCAGTCGACCAGGTTGCCGCGAATCTCTGCGCCGGTATTGCTAGCGTTCTTGGCGTTCGTCAGCAGGATTCCGCCCCCTCGGCAGTCCGTTGACGATGCCCCTGTGCTCCGGACGAGGTTGTTGAGGAGCTTGATGTTCTGGAGCGGGTAGGTGCTGCCGCCTTCGACGGCGAGGATGGCTGACTGCGTATTGGCGGCTTCGGCTTCGAGTATGCAGTGCTCAACGGTGACATCGAACTGGGGGACGGTGGGTAACGGTAACAGTGATCCGATGCGCACTGCCGTGCGCCCGGCGCCCGTGGATCCCGGTCCTGTGCATCGTATCGTCCAGGCTCGATCGAGACCGGCTCCTCCCAGCCGTCCATCGAGCGTGATGTAGCTGCCGCAGATCTGGATTGCGAATCTCCGTGCTGTGGTTCCGGCGACTTCCGTCTGCGCTACGAACCCAGGGCGGAACGTGATACCCAGGGATTCGCTCGCACCTGGAATCGGTGGAATGGAGACGCCGTATTGCTCGGAGCCCTCATAGCCCGGTTGAAGCTCCAACACGACCTGGCCTGTTCCGGTAACGCCGTAGGCTTCCAGATAGCTAACGGCGCTGGTGATGTTGGAGAACGACGCCGGGGGGTCATTCCAACCGTTGATTGGATAGACGGTGCCACCCATGAGCTGCGCATGGGAAGCGTGGCTCAGCCCGATAAGCAGCGTGAGAACGCTGGCTGCCAAGTACAGGCGAGTGGCTGACGGAGAGCTGGTGAAGAGAATCATGAGTCCTCCGCGTGCCGGTCAAACCGGCGGAGTGTCATGGATGCAAGCCCTAGACGCTGAAGGGCTAGCTGTGCCGGGCCATCACATCGTTCCGGGCAACATGTATGGAAGTCGCGTGACCGGCACCTGTTTCCCATTAAGATCAGTATACGCCGATGGTTGGGCTCCCGAGTAGCAGGTTCTCGCCGATGTCTGCGACTCGGACCCGCCCGCCGGATTCGGCTACCGATGTGCCGATCGTCGTGAAGGCCGTGCGGGTAGCGGCGCCCGGCGCCGGAGATCCAGGCAGGGATCCATCGGATCCCACGTGTCCCAGCTCCCTTTCCGCTCTGCAGCTCTTGGCTGCCGAAGAGACGCGACCGGGCGCTCGGGAACAGACGGGCTGGCGAAGGACGCGGAGCATGGTGCGCTGATGGAATCACCGCGGCACCCTGATGCGCATAGCATATCACATCCGGCCGGCGCACGCAGTCGTCGGGCTGTGCCTCGGAAGGTTGTTGCTCATGTAGCACCCAAGTGCTACTCTGAGTCATCGGCCCGGAAGGCCTGGATTCGGAGGACACATGACCCGCAAGATCAAGCTTCGGCGCGTGGGGGGATCCATAGGGGCGACGCTGCCCAAGGACATGGCGGAACGCCTGCACCTGGAGGTGGGCGATCGCGTGCTCGCGGTCGAGACCGACCGTGGCATCCTGCTGACGCCGTATGATCCCACCACCGAACGAGCCCTCATGATTGCGGCGAAGGCGGCCCGCAAGTATCGGAACGCCTTGCGCGAACTGGCCAAGTAGCGCATGGCCCCCAGACGACGAGAGCCCCTGTGGGTGGACCGAATCGTGGTCGACGCGATTCACCTCGATATGCTGCGGACGCACGGCGGGCTGCGGGGCCTCCGCGACGAGAACGCGCTCGAATCCGCCCTCGCCCGGCCTCGCCATCGCTACGCTTACGCCCGGAAGGTAGACCTGCCGGCGCTGGCAGCGTCGTATGGGTACGGGCTGGCGAGAAACCACCCCTTTCGAGACGGCAACAAGCGAACGGCGTTCGTGGTCATGGTCGTGTTTCTGGAACTGAATGGACGGGAACTGGCGGCCTCGGAGGCAGAGGTCGTGACGATGATGCTGAGGCTCTCGGCAGGGGAGCTGTCCGAGGCGGCCCTGGCTGTTTGGCTGCGCGACCATCTCAGCTAGCGGAACGACTGCCCCACTCAGCCCCGTGACCGCGGTCGCCCCGCGCTGAGCTGCGACGCCAGCATCCCGCCCAGCATCAGCGCGCACCCCGCCGCGCCCCGGACGGTCAGGCTCTCGGCCAGGAAGATCATCCCGCCCGCGACGGCGAAGACAGCCTCCAGGCTGAGCAGGATCGCCGCGTGCGCGGGATGGGCGTCGCGCTGGGCGATGACCTGCAGGGTGTAGGCCACCCCGACCGACAGGACGCCGGCGTAGAGGATCGGCACGCTCGCCGCGCGCACCCCGGACAGCTCGATCCTCTCCGTGAGCAGCGCCATCAGGAGACTGAGGGCCGCGCAGACGGCGAACTGCGCGCAGGCCAGTCGCACGGGCTGCAGCTCCCGGGTCAGCCAGGCGATCGCGTGAACGTGGAGCGCCCAGAAGAGCGCGCCGCCCAGGACGAGGAGATCGCCGCGGTCCATCGCCAGGCGTCCGGTAATGCACAGAAGGTAGAGCCCCACCGTCGCGAGGGCCGTGCCGACCCACTGCCCGGCGGCGGCGCGCTGGCCCCAGATGAGCGCGAGCAGCGGCACGATGACGACGTAGAGCCCGGTGATGAAGCCCGCCTTGCCCGCGGTCGTGTAGACGAGTCCCATCTGCTGGAGCGAGATGCCGCCGAAGAGGAGCACGCCCGCCAGAAGCCCCCCGCGCGCGAGCGAGCGGCGCACGCGCTGGGCGGGGACGCGACGCGCGCGCGGCCCGGCGACGGGCGGGCCGGAGCCGGCCGGCGGGGCCGGCCGGGCAGCAGGGAGGTCGGGCCCGGCCGCGTCAGCCCGCGCGGGAGCGGGCAGTCGCCCGAGGAACGGCAACAGCACGAGCGTGCCCAGCGTGAAGCGCACCGCGTTGAAGAGGAACGGCCCGACGTGCTCCATGCCGATGCGCTGGGCGACGAAGGCGAAGCCCCAGATGGCCGCCGCCAGCAGCATGAGCAGGTCGCCCCGGGCCGTGCGCGTGGGGCGGTGCGAGGTCTTGCCGCCGCTCGCTGGCGGGCGATCGCCCGGCCTCATGACTTCCTCCCCAAAGCCGCCATCATCGACCCTGCCACGACGAGCAGGGCGCCGGCGACGCCCGCCGCGCCGGCCGCCTCCGGATCCGCGCACCCAGATCAACTTCCATCAATCGGATCGAAAATAGCGCCTCTTCGGATCTTGCGGGCCCGTGCCGATCTCGCGGACGAGACCGCGATCGATGAGCTTGCGGAGGCGCGTGCGGGTGGCGCGCGGTGTCAGATGGATAGCCTTGGCAATCTCACTCGTAAGCAGACCTTCTGCACGGGCCAATGCGTCCAACATCGCTTGGTCGGTCTCGTCGACGACCGGGCGGCCTGTCGGCTTGGAGGAAATCGTCACGCGGAATCGGGTTCCGATCTCTTCGAAAGTCGGTGGAGGGAGACCGGCATCGTGGCAGGCGGAGGTCATCCGGTGGACACCGCTGCCCCACTGCTCGACCAAGCCAAGGGCATGCAAGACGCGGCCAATGACTCGATTTCGCAGCTTCGAGATGCCCCGCTGCAGATCCTCGACCGTGAGGCCGAACGGCAGCAAGCCCGGATTCTCGACCTCGAGGCGATCAGCGAAGATGGCTATGCGGATAGGAGCACCATGCTGCGAGTAGTCGGCGTGTGTAACGGCGTTGATGATGGCCTCGCGCACCGCCAGCGGCGGGAGATTCCAGCGTTCGCGCCGCCGTATGGTGGTGATCTCCGCCCCATGCAGGGCATGCTTTTGGATGAAGGCAATCGCCTCCTCGATTGCCACGACGGGTAGAGATCGAATCTCGGTCCCGTCCATGATGCGACTCCGGTCAGTCCCCTGGAACCGACCTGCTTGAATCCATGCGTCAGGAAAGAAACGCAAGCGATCCTTGCCGAAAAGCAGCATTCCACCGACTGTGGGGACCGCGTGCCCGTGATAGGGCGTTACGAGTCGGAGGGTCTCCAGGTCAGCTCGACGGAGATGACGAATCGCCGCAAATGACTCGGAAGCCGCTCGGAAGTCCAGCGCTTCCGAGTCGAGTTCCGGCATTGGCTGTTCGTCGAATGTCTCGCCGCCGGCAAAGCGCCGCATCTCGGAGATGAGTTCACGATCGGCCCTGCGATTCGTGGAGCCGACCCGAACGAGCGTTCCAGCTTCCAGGCCGTGCCGCCTCAAGTAGTGGGGACGACTTGGGCTCGGGTGTACACGAACCGCCAAGACTTGGGTGCGGCGCCAGGCGAGGATCTCGATATCAGGAACGATGCAGGGGACAATGTGGTCGCTGACAAGATTGGCCAGGCGTTCCTCGAGCTCCAGAGGATCCTCGACCCCGAGCACCCGGCGGGATTTGTCCTCTACGCCGACAAGCAGCGTACCTCCCGCCGTATTGGCGAAGGCGACAATCGTCCTCAGCGCGCTGTCCGGAGAGGACAGGTCGCGCTTGAACTCCAGGGTCTTGCCCTCAGGGCCCTTCAGCAATTGGATGAGATCCATCGACTCGGAATTCTACTCGGAAGTCATAGGAGGTGCAAGACTTCCGAGCAGACCCCTCCGCGCCACGCTCACAACTTATTGCGGGAAAACAAGTTGCCCCCTCGACGCCGCGGCGCTCACCGGAGCGCCTCCTCGATGAAGTACTCCCAGAGCGGGTCGGGGTCCCAGATGCGGTGGACTTCCCGCAGCGCGGGCTCCGGCTCCCATCCGAGACGAAGGATGCGATGGAGGGCCACGAAGACGGTCGTGCAGAGCCCCTTCGAGCAATGCACGAAGATGCGGCGCCCGGCGAGGCGGTCCATCGCCGCGAGGAAAGCCTGCAGGTCCTCGGGGCGCGGATCGATCAGCGCGACGGGCGTGGACACGTACTCCATCCCGAGCGCCGTGACGATGCCCTGCTCGCCGGCCAGGTGATTGCGGGAGTCGGGCGGCACGAGGTTGATGACGACGTCGTAGCCCGCCGCGGCGATGTCGCGGAACTGCTGCTCGCTGGGCTGCCCGGCCAGGGCCAGGCCGTCGGGGTAGACGATGCAGTTGGGGATGCCGCGCAGGGCGGTGGGCCCGGCCGCGGTAGACGGCTTCGGCCCGTCAGGCTGCGTGGATTCGGTCATGGTGCCTCCCCGGGAAGGCCGTCGCCGCGGCAGCGCGCCCCTCGCGCGGGCGAGCGCCGGGCGCGCCCCGGCAAGCGGCTGTCCCGCTGCCGATTGCATGGTCGGCGCAGCATACTCCATGCGGGCCAGGGCCGGTATGGGAACTCTCCCCGGGATATCCGGGATATCGCTACGGGGCCCCCTCGGCCGCCTGAGTGGGGCGCCGGCCCGGCTCTTGCGATCACCAACGCAACACATTGCGAGATAACATGTTATGAGATTCTCGGGAAGCCGGCCCTTCTTTCGCGAACGGATTTGATTCGCGAATATTCGCGAATATTCGCGAATCGCGATTGACGTCGCGGCCGGCAACCGGTAGGCTCGCCCCCATGGACAAGCAATCCCTGCTGAACAGAATCATCGAAGGCGAGGGCGTGTTCCAGGAGTTCAAGACCTCGCTCGAGAAGCTCGACCGCAGCATGGTCGCATTCGCCAACGCCAAGGGCGGCGTCATCTACCTGGGCGTCGACGACCGCGGCGCCTTCTCCGGTTTCAGGATCACGAATCGCCTCAAGGCCCAGGTTCAGAACATCGCTCGCAACATCGATCCGCCCGCGGAGATCGCGACCATCGATCTGGGCAAGGCTCTCGCAATCGTCGTCAAAGAGGGCAGCGACAAGCCCTACAAATGCGCGGACGGATTCTACCTCCGCTCCGGAGCCACCAATCAGAAGCTCTCCCGCAACGAAATCCTCGACCTGGCGGTGCGCCTCAACCGAATCCGATTCGAGTCGCTGCAGGTCTTCGACTTCCATTATCCCGGGGACTTCTCCGAAACTACCTGCCGCGAGTTCGTCAACCGCGCCCATCTGGGAGCGGCCATCGCCAGTCTCGGGCAGGAGGAGTTTCTCGCCTCGCTTGGAGTGGCTGAGCAGCAGGCCGGGCGGCTGATCTTCAATCAGGCCGGGGTCTTGTTCTTCGGAACATCCCCCCAGAAGTTTCTCCTGCAGGCCAAGACCAGCTACGCTCGCTATCGCGGCTCGGACAAGACCACCGTCCTCGATCGGGCGATCTTCTCGGGTCCTCTGATGCAGCAGCTGGATGCCGCTCTGCACAAGCTTGACGCCCAGGTGCCGACTCGCTATCGCCTGGCCGATCAATCGACTCGCCTGCAGGTTCCCGCGTACCCGATGCGCGCGTTGGAGGAAGCTCTGGTCAACGCACTGATTCATCGGGACTACGCGGAGGCTGGGGCCGAGATCCAGATCGATCACTACGAGGACAGGATCGAGATTGCCAACCCCGGAGAACTCCTGGGCAGGCTCACGATCGAGACGTTGAGGGGGAAGTCCATCCGCAGGAACCCGCTCATTGCGGAGCTCTTCTTCCGCATCGGCAAGGGCGAGAAGCTGGGTTCCGGCATCGAGCGCATGCGGGCACTGATGCAGGAGTGGAAGCTTACGGCCCCGCGCTTCGCGACGGAGGGCGGGTTCTTCCGCGTGACCTTCGTGGGACCCAGTCGGGAGATCCCCGAGGAGAAGCTTCTCCTTCTTCCTGATCGACCGCGCCGCTTCATGGAGGCCAGCAACCAGATTCCGAGCCCCTTCCCGACGCGAGTCTACGCCGACTGGTTCTCCATCACGCCAAGAACTGCGCAGAAGGATCTTGAGGTCCTCCTCGCCCGAGGGCTCATTGCGAAAGAGGGCCAGGGTAGAAACACGCGCTACCGATTCTGCTGACCCGGGCTATTCGTCGTGGCTGCTGGAGCCTGCCAGACAAGGATTGACTCCCGGCGG
The DNA here is from genome assembly GCA_964603725.1 of uncultured bacterium. Taxonomy (GTDB): domain Bacteria; phylum Eisenbacteria; class RBG-16-71-46; order CAIMUX01; family WJJG01; genus CAZDKK01. The sequence continues at coordinate 62,675 of CAZRWW010000003.1, read as the reverse complement.
GTGGCGCCGGCGGGGAGCAGCCTAGTCAAGAAAGTTGCGCCCGCCCGGGAACCGATTGCAGATGCAGCTTTACAGCAACGCGTGCCTATCGGAGGTTAGCGGCCGAGTCCGACGAGAGAATCAACCCGCGCCCCGGTCGGGCCGCGCGAGGGAGGGCTGGAACCATGGCCATGATCGACGCCAAGACCACGCAGAAGATCACCGAGGCATTCGCCAAGCTCACCGAGCCCGTCACACTGACGGTCTTCACCAAGGAGCACGAGTGCACGTTCTGCCAGCAGACGCATGGCCTGGTCGAGGAGCTGTCCGCCCTCTCGGACAAGCTGGCCACCGAGCGGTTCGACCTCCAGAAGGATCACGAGGCCGCGGCGCGCTACGGCGTCGAGCGCGCCCCGGCGATTGTCGTCCACGGCCGGGAGGATCGCGGGATCCGCTTCTACGGCATCCCCGCGGGCTACGAGTTCACGACCCTGCTCGAGTCGATCCTCGACTTCGGGACCGCGCGCCCGTCGCCGCTCTCGCCCGAGACGCAGCAAGCGCTGAAGGCGATCACCAAGCCGGCCAAGATGCAGGTCTTCTTCACGCCCCAGTGACCCTACTGCCCACAGGCCGTGCGCCTGGCTCAGCTCTTCGCCCTCGCGTCGGAGCAGATCACCGCCGAGGCGATCGAGGCGTCGGAGTTCCCCGACCTGGTGCAGAAGTACCGCATCCAGGGCGTGCCCAAGACGGTCATCAACGAGACGGTCGAATTCGTCGGCGCGGTGCCCGAGAAGCAGGCGCTGGAGCATGTGCTCGCGGCGGTGCAGTAGGGCGCGCGGGGCGTTTCCGCTTGGCCATCTCTTGCATCTCGCGCTTCTGCTGATCGAACGACATGCCCTTGAGACGACGGCTGAGGCTGTCCCTGATCTTCCGCATCGTGGCCACATTGATAGGACTCGGTCCTCCTAGATGGCTTCCTCGCCCAGGACTTGTGCGGCGTAGGCAAAGACGGCTCGGAGCCCCTCTGCAGTCAGCGTAGGGGCGTTCTCAAGGATACGTTACCGTGGCGGCGCGGCCGAAGAGGCCTCGGCGAGGCACTGCCAGGCACCGTCCGGTGATTGCAGGATTCTGCCTCCGATGCAACGCCACGCCACCATGAGAGGCCCAGCCGAAGATGATTCCAACGCATGATCCGAACCCCCTTGCGAGGCGGTATCTGTTTATGTCACTGTGAGCTAGCTATGCGGACCAGGGGATTGCATAAGGCCTGATGGCCCGATACCCTGATTGGCGAAGTTGTATTGCCTTCCCCGCACCGCTGCTGGGGCGGCATCCCCGTGGGAGAGCGGATATGGACAACAACCTCATCGTGTCGGATCCGCGGATCGCACTTGGAAAGCCGATCGTCGCCGGTACGCGGATCACCGTCGAACTCATCCTCGACAAGCTCGCTGCAGGCGAATCGATGGAAGAACTGCTTGGCGCCCATCCGGCACTGACCCGCGAGGGTATTCAGGCCGCCATCGCCTTCGCCGCTGACATTCTCCGCAGCGACCGTGTCTACCCCGTCAAAGGTACCGCGGCGTGAAGTGGGTCGCGGATGAAAACATCGATCGGCAGATCGTTGCAGCCCTGAGGGCGGACGGCTATCACGTCGTCTACGTGCCCGAATCCATTCCTCGGGCGTCCGACGAGCAAGTACTGACCCTGGCCTCAAACGAGTCCGCGCTGCTGCTGACGGCCGACAAGGACTTCGGAGAACTTGTGTATCGCCAGGGGCGCGCCTCCGCAGGCGTCGTGCTGATTCGCCTGGCGGGAGTTCCATCATGCCAGAAGGCATCCATCGTCACCACTGCAGTACGAGAGCATGCGGACGAAATGAAGGGGTCGTTTACCGTCATCACGGTGCGAGCGATCCGAATCCGCATGCCTTGAGCAGATATGGCTGTGAGGCCGAGGCAGAAGTCAGCGAACATGTCCAATCCGCGCTCCAAACGCAGACCTGCACGGCCGGAATCCGCCGACCGTTCCCTTACCGCCAAGCTCCCGGCCTGCCAGCTTCATCCAACTCGATGCCTTGCGCTGGAACAGGCCAGGCCCATCGGGGTCGTGTGCTCGCGGTGATTTTCACGTTGAGGGGTTCCCGACTGCGCGCTATATGCGCCAGGGCGATGAGCCGGCGGGAGAGGAGATTCCATGCCCAAGCGGAAGCGGCTGAAGACGATTCCGCGCTTTGAGTCCGAAGCCGAGGAACGCGTGTTCTGGGAGACGCATGACACGGCGGACTACGCCGATTGGAGTCACGCCAAGGCCGGGGTGTTTCCGAACCTGAAGCCTTCGACCGAGACCATCTCGTTTCGGCTGCCCTTGGGGCTTCTGCTGGCTCTGAAGAACCTCGCCAACAAGCGCCCGCAGCCACCCTCCCGCAGGGCTCGCCGCGGTTGACGCGCAGGTCCGCGATGACGATATCACGCCCCACACGCGCAGCGATCCTGCTCGGCGCGGCGGCCCTCGGGGTCGCCGTACAGGTGCTCGTCCGCTGCCCGCGGGGCAGCCTGCTCATGTCGGCGGTGTTCGACGCGGGACACGTGCCGCTCTACGGCCTGGTCGCCCTGGCCGTCCTGTACGCCTCGGTGACCTTTGGCAGCCGTCCGGGGCGCCCGCATCTGTGGCACTACCTCCTCGCGTTGGGGGTGACCCTGGCGCTCGGCGCTCTGGCCGAGATGCTGCAGGCGCTGGGACTGGGCGACGGCAACCTCGGCGACTTCGGCCGCGATGCGCTCGCGGCCGCGGGCTTCCTGCTGGCCGCCCTGAGCTTCGATCAGCGCGTCATCCCGCGTGCCGCCGCTGGCCAGCCACGGCGGGCAATCGCCGGCCGGCCCTGGCGGGCGCTCGCCGGCTTCCTGGCAGTGGCGCTCCTGGCGATCGCTCTCACGCCGGTCGCGCGGACCGCGATCGCCTATGTGAAGCGCAACGCGGCCTTCCCCATGATCTGCGACTTCGAGGACGCGTGGGAGCGCACATTCGTCCACGCCCGGGATGCGGAGCTAGAGCGCGGACCTGCACCGGCAGGCTGGGTCCGGGACGCCGGTGGCCGGGTCGCACGGATCACCTTCTCCCCCGCCGTGTACCCCGCGCTGATCATCAACGAGCCCTACCCCGACTGGCGCGGCTATGACCGGCTGGTCTTCGAGGTGTACTCGGAGCTGGAAGATCCGGTCGCACTGGTCGTGCGGATCGACGACGCGCACCACAACAACGCCTACGCCGATCGGTTCAATCGCAAGCTCGTGATCCAACCCGGCGCCAACCGGATCGCGATCCCCCTGGCCGACGTCGAACAGGCGCCGCGCGAACGAGCGATGGACATGGCGCGCGTGCAGGGCGTGGTGTTGTTCGCGGTGCGGCCGAAAGAGGCGTTCACGGTGTGGATTGATGGGATGCGGGTGGAGAGGGAGTGACGTTCAATCAAGCCGTGTAGGCTTCTGAGCGCGGCGCTATGCGCTTCTTCTTCTCCGCCGATGAGACAGCGCGAGCTGGACGCGCAGACCCGCTCGGGCGAGCATTTCCACGAGCGCATCGATGCTGAACAGGTCGATGCGTCCTCGCACCAAGTTGCTCACGCGTGGCTGCGTGGTGCGGAAAAGCTTCGCTGCCGCCATCTGGGTCAGCCCGCGCTCTTCTATCAGCCGGCGAACCTCGGCCATCAGCGCTGCTCGGATTCGTAGATGCTCGGCTTCCTCCACGTCGAATCCCAGATCGGCGAAGACATTACCTCGCGACCGGCTGATGCTTGTTCTCATGTCGGATCTGCTCCTCGCCCGCGCGGGAAATCGCCTCAGGTCGTCCAACAACGACCCCACCCAGAACAGCATCTTCACGGAGTTCTTAGACCTGGTCTATAGGACAAGATCCGCATGGGCTCGAAGCTCTCTTCGCACGCCATGACCGAGGTGGTCAAGGTAGATGCGCAGCCCCTCGCGACGCGCGAACTTGAAGGCCGGCACCAGATCGCTGTCCCCGGTGACCACCACAACAACAATAGAAAGGCCCGATCATTCGTGGTCCTGGCAAGCCAGGGCGCTTCGATCAAGGACGAATGACCGGGCCGTTTTTCACTTACTCGCCCTTTACTTTGTTCGGCAGAATGGGTTCCCGTCAATAGACAAGGTGGAGCTTCAAGCAACGTCCCGCCCTGTCATGTGCCACACCGCTGCTGCCGCTGGGATCACCATCTATTGCCAGTAGCCAATTGCATGCCAATGTGTTGGTCATCGAAGAACACCAGGCTCCCAAATGTAGCCCTCAAGTCCAGCCTGGCTCTAGGAGGCGTCCACGGTGTGGGTGGACGGTATGCGGGTGGAGAGGGAGTAACCTCCGGCGCGGTGAAGTGCGCCGACGCCGGCCAACTCACGCGGCGTTCCCAAGAGCTGGACTACGCCGTCCTTCGTTTCCCTCCGATGGCAACGAACCGTATCTCAACGCACCTGCCGAGGGCCGCGGCGATCCTTCTGAGCATGGTCAGAGAATGACCCCGGTAGTCTTCGTCCTCGAGTCTGCAGATCACACTCGCGGTGGTCCCCACCAACTTCGCAAGTTCGCGCTGGGAGAGGCCCGCCTTTGTCCGTAGGCGATAGATCTGCCGGGCGACATGCGCAGCTGCGCGTGCCTCCTCAAGCTCGGCCTGTGCCCTTCCACCGCGGAAGAAACGCCTGTCGATGATGTCGATTGCGTCTCGGGTCGCCTTTCTTGCTCGCGTCGCCATCGCGATCACTCCTTGCGCATCAGGCAATCGGCCTCCGGTCTGCGCAGCTCATGGCCCAGTTCGGCCAGTCTTTCGATTCTGATGCGGCACTTCGCACGAACCTGATGATGTCAGTTCTGGGCATTGAATCCTCATTATGTTCGCAAAATTGCGATCGATTGTCAACCCCCTTCCTCTGGTGAGCCGGGGGTGCCAACGCCGCCAGGAGGCCCCTCGACAAAGCGGGCGGTCGACAGCACCCTTTCGAGCCGGATCAGAGCGAGCAGGCTCTTGCCTCGGGAGAAGCGGACAAGCAAGTCGACGTCGCTGTCGACCGAAGCATCGCCCCGAGCCATGGAGCCAAAGAGGGCGACCATTTCGGCATCATTGGCCCGACAGATCGCAACCAGCTTGGTGGTATCGAGCGCCTGGGCTTCCATACTACCCGCTCCCCCCAACGCTCGGCATAGGTGCCAATGTCTTCCAGTATATGCAGTTGAGAGACAGGGTACGCGGGAGTGGCGCGAGCTTGGCTGTCCGCTCTACACTGCTCGGGCCTGAGCAATTGCGAGACCGAGGAGAGGGGCCTATGGCATTCACGCGCATCACAGTCAATCCTCTGCAGATGAACGGTGTTCCGTGCATCCGGGGGCTTCGAATTCCCATTGCCACGATCGTGGCCATGGTTGCTGAGGGTATGACGTCTGAGGAAATCCTGGCCGCGTACCCAGATCTCGAAGCCGAGGACATTCGCGAGGCACTGAGATTCGCCGCAGAAGCGGTGCGAGAACGTGAGTTGCCGCGGACGGGAACATGAGGTTCTTGGTCGATAACGCTCTCTCGCCTGCGGTTGCCAGCAGACTGGCTGCGGTCGGGCACGATGCCGTCCACGTACGCGATCGGGGTATGCAATCAGCACCGGATGTGCAAGTTATCGAGCTGGCGGCGCGATAGGATCGAATAGTACCCCAGGCCCTCTTTCATTCCACTTCGGGGGGACATTGAGCGACGGCCCGACCGGCAAGCCGATGTGCTCCTTGAGTATCTTCCGCAGCTGGAAGAGGTGCTGCTCAGCGGTGCCATCATTGTCGTAACCGGTTCTCGTATCCGTATCCGCACACTGCCCGTCAAGCCTCGATGATGACGTTCATCGTCGAACCAGTCTCTGTCGGGCCCCAAGAGCCGCGCCCCCCCTTGCCGTCCCCCCCGCCAACCTGCTAGCCTCCACCGACCCAAGGCATTGCGCCCGAACGGGCCGTGCCTGCAGCCGTCAACCCGGGAGACGCGAGTCCACGATGCCCAGACGCAAGACCGAGGGATCCGACCAGCCCCCGCGCCGCCGGGCGGCCCGCGAGACGGCGGCCCGCACCACGACGGCGGCCCGCGAGACGGCGGCCCGCAAGACGACGGCGGCCCGCAAGACGGCGGTGGACCGCAGCGTGGTCAAGGGTCGCGTGCGCGCCCATGATCCCTTCGAGCTGATCCGCTGGGTGGCCTTCAGCCAGACCGATCCGCGCAAGGCGCTGGCAGAGCTCGTCCAGAACAGCCTGGACGCCGCGGCCACGCGCGTTCACGTGAGCCGTTTCCGCCAGAAGGGCGCGCTCTGCCTGCGCATCTTCGACGACGGCCTGGGCGTCATCCCGGAGATGGGCCGCCCCGAGGCCCTCAAGTACATCGCCACCCACATCGGCCACAGCCGCAAGCGCTCGCTCTCCCCGCGCGAGCGCCTGGCGCTCATGACCCAGGGGCAGTACGGGATCGGCCTGCTCGGTTTCTGGTGCCTGGGCGAGTCGCTCGAGATGCGCAGCTCCATCCCCGGCCAGAAGGCGCACCGACTCATCCTCTATCGCGATCGGCCCGAGTATCGCGTCGAACCCCTGCGCCTGCGGTTGCCGTTCGAGGAGCGCTGGACCGAGGTCATCGTCTCGGGGCTGCATCCCGAGGCCGCGCGCATCCTGGTCGCCAGCCGGGCCGCGGACTACCTCGCGGTCGAGCTGCGCGGACAGCTCCTCGCGCGGGACGTGGAGCTGCTGGTCGAGGATCGGATTGCGCGCGGGCGGGCCCGCAAGAGGATCCTTGTGCAACCGCGGAGATTCTTGGGCGAGCGGATCGAGGGCCTCGATACCATCCACGTCCCCGACCATCCACCCATCCGCGTCGAGATCTACTACACGGGGACTGCCGCCCAAAACGGCGACGGCGAGGGGATTGGTGTGTATGCGTCCGGGACGCTGGTGGCGGAGGGTTTCCACGAGCTGGGCGTGCTCGATCTCGACCGCGCGCCGTGGACTGATCCGCGCCTGACCGGCATGATCGATTTCCCCGGCTTCAACGTCGCTCCGGGATCGCGGCGCGGGGTGATCCCCGATGAGGCGGCCGAGGCGTTCGTCCACGCCCTCAGGCCGGTCGAGAAGATGCTGGCCGGCCTGCTCGAGAGCTACGACCGGCGCCGCAGCGAGCAGATCGATCGGCTCCTCCTGCGCGACCTGCAGCGCGCGTTCCGCGACTTCTACCGGCAGCGGCCGTCCTACGCGATGCTCCCGGTGGGGCAGGAGGGCGATGCGGGCGCGGGGCCGAGCGGGCCGGGGCTCGGGCCCGGAGCCGCCGGCACGGGGCCGGGGAACGTGGGAGAGGCTGCCGCCGTGGCCGCCGACATGGCCGCCGACTCCGCCGGCACGGCCCTGCCCGATGCCGATTCGCTCGACCAAGACGACGCAGGCTGGGATGAGGCCGATGAAGCGCTGGCCCTCCCGGTCGATCAGGAGCTTCTGCCGCCCGGGCCGCTGGCGGCAGTCCAGGTGGTGCCGCCCAAGCTGCGTGTCGCCTGCGGAGGCCGGCGGCGCGTGAGAGCGATCGCGGTGGATGCGACCGGCCGGCCGATCGAGGGGGAGGTCGGGTTCGAGTGGATCGTGAACGGGCCCTTTGCCCAGGTCACGGACGTGCACGCATCCGCCGGTCCGATCGCGCGCGCCACGCTCATCGCCGGCGACGAGCCCGCCGAAGGGCTGCTGATCGTCAAGGCTGCATCGGGTTCGAGATCTTGCGCCGCCGAGGTGCCGATCGAGATCCTGGAGGAACTGCCCGGACGCCGGTCATCCGAGGGGATCCCCGAGCCGGAGCTCGTCGATCAGCCCGGAGAATCCTGGCGCTCGCGGATGGCCGATGGGCGCTGGCAGGTGAACTCGGGGCATCGTGACTACCGCGCGGTGGCCGATCGCCCGCGTCTGAAACTGCGCTATCTGGCGAGGCTCTTCGCCAAGGAGGTCGTCCTGCGCAATCATCAGGACCCGCGATTGGAGCAGCCGCTCGAGCAGATGATCGAGGTGATGTCGTACGCCGATCTGCGGATTTCGACCAGCGGCGCGCGGGGCCGGAAGGCGAGCCGCTCCGAAGAGGGAGAAGGGTGATGTCCAGCCGGGTCAGCCAGGAAGGGTCCTCAATGCCCGTGCGGCACTGCACGGGCTCCACTGCGCCGGCAACGCTGCCGATGCAGGTGTTCCAGAGCCTGGCGAGCGATCGCATCGTGCGCCGCGGCCTGGCGTATGCGCACGCCGGGCGCGTGCTCGACCTCATTGAGGCCGGCGGCCGCATCGAGGCCCGCGTCCAGGGCACGCGCAGGGAACCCTACCTGGTGCACCTGGAGCATGACGGCGAGGAGTTCCTGGCGAGTTGTACATGCCCGTTCGATTGGGAGCCGTTCTGCAAGCATGCCCTGGCCGTGCTCGCCGTGCGCTACAGCCTCGACGGGCACGAGCCGCCCGACTCTGCATCCGGCGTCCGCGAAGTCGAGCGCAGCGAGATCGAGGTGCGCCGCCAGCGCGGGGCCGAGCAGGGGTTCCGCGTGAAGTGCCGGGACGGCAACGGCTACTTCGGCGTATTCGATGTCCACTCACCATCCGAGAAGGACTACGTGGTCGAGATCCGCTCCCTCGTCGAGCGCGTGAACCGGTGCTCCTGTCGCGACTACGCCGGATCGACCCTGGGAACCTGCAAGCACATCGAAGCCGTCCTCGCGGCGTTGCTGCGGAGGGGCAAGCGCAAGTTCGCCGCGGCCGCCGCACGGCCGCCCGCCGTGGCGCAGCTCCTCGTCGACCGGCGCGACACGCCCCGCATCCGCCTGCACCTGCCGCCGCGTCCCACGGCCGCGATGAGTGCGCTCGCGCAGACGTTCTTCGACGACAACGGCTTCCTGCGCGGCGATCCGGCCGCGAGGTTCGCCGATCTGCGCGCGCGAGCGCACCGCATCCGCGGCCTGATCATGTACGACGACGTGCCTGAGCTGATCGAGCAGCTCGCGAGCGAACGTCGCGCCGAGGAGAGACGGGGGCTTGTCGCCCGAGAGATCCTGGCCGCCGGCGCCCGTGTGCCCGGGGTGCGGGCGCGCCTCTATCCCTATCAGGTCGAGGGCGCCGCCTTCCTGGCCGCGCGCGGCCGCGGGCTGCTCGGCGACGACATGGGGCTCGGCAAGACCGTGCAGGCGATCGCGGCGGCGCGGATCCTGTGGGATCGCGGTGAGCTGCGCCGGGCGCTGATTGTCTGCCCCGCGTCGCTCAAGTCGCAGTGGGCTTCTGAGATCCAGCGCTTCTCGGGCATGGAGTGCAGAATCGTCGAGGGTTCCGTGCCGATGCGGCTGGATGCCTACAGACAGCACACGCCGTTCACCGTGGCCAACTATGAGATCGTCCTGCGCGACGCCGAGCGGATCCGCAAGGAACTCGGACCCGATCTGCTCATTCTGGATGAGGCCCAGCGCATCCGCAATTGGCGCACACAGACGGCTGAGGCCATCAAGTCGCTGGAGACGACCTTCGCGTTCGTGCTCACGGGCACGCCGCTGCAGAACCGCCTGGACGATCTCTACAGCGTGATGCAAGTCGTCGACCGGCGCGCGCTCGGTCCGCTCTGGGCGTACAACGAGTCGTTCGTGGTGCGCGCCGAAAGGGGCCATCGCATCCTGGGGTACAGGAACCTGGACGAGCTGCGACGCCGCATGGCGCCGCACCTGCTGCGCCGCACGAAGGAGGAGGTCAAGCTCCAGCTTCCGGAGAGGATCGTCTCGCGGATCGGCGTGGAGCTGACCAGCGCGCAGCGCGATCTGATGGACGAGGCGGTGGCCACCGCGGCGCGCCTGGCCGCGCTGGCCGAGAGGCGTCCGCTCACGCCGCAGGAGGAGAAGCAGCTCATGCGGGCCATGCAGAACGCCCGCATGGCCTGCAATGCCGCCGGGCTGGTCGACAAGGAGACGGTCGGATCGCCCAAGCTCGATGAGTTCGAGGAGCTCATCCGCGACCTGTGTCTCGAGCGGGGACGCAAGGTGCTCGTCTTCAGCGAGTGGGAGCGCTTCGGCCACCTGGCGGCCGAGCGAGCCCAGCGGATGGGCCTGGGCTTCACGCGGCTGCACGGCGGCGTGCCCACGCGGAGTCGCGGGGCGGTCATCGAGCGCTTCCGCGATGATCCCGAGTGCCTGCTGATGTTCTCGACCGACGCGGGCGGCGTCGGCCTCAACTTGCAGTTCGCCAGCACGATGATCAACCTCGAGCTGCCCTGGAACCCGGCCGTGCTCGAACAGCGCATCGGTCGCATCCACCGGCACGGGCAGACCGAGACGGTGCACGTGATCCTCCTCGTCTCCGAGAACTCCTTCGAGAGCGGGCTCGAGGGCACGCTGCAGGCCAAGCGCGAGCTGGCGAATGCGGCCCTCGACCGCGGCGCCACGGCCACGCGCGTGGCGGCGTCCTCGAGCTGCCTAGGCGCCGTGCGCGGCGCCCTGGCGGCGATGGCGGATAGGGAGGATGGGGAGGATGGGGAGGATGGGGAGGATCGGGAGCCTGAGAGCAGGCGCGCGGAGCGGGCCCCTGCGACCCATACCATGCGGGGGGAGGATGCCGGCGCCACCCGTGCCGCCACACCCGCCGAGCGCGCTCGCAAGGCCGCGGAGCTGATGGGCTCGCGCCTGCAGCGCGTCGTGCAGACCGTAGCGGGGGAAGTGGTGGCCCTCGTCGATGATGCCGACGATGCGATGCGCTCCGCCGCCGCACAGGCAGGCGTCGTGGCCGTGGAGGCGCGGGCCGAGCAGCTCATGGCGCCGCTCCAGGGCTCCCCGCTGGCCGGCGCGCACGTGCTCCTCGAGCGCCCGGCGCGACACGAACCGCGCGCGGCGGCCGAACGCGACGAGCGCGTGTCGGTGGCGGCGCGGAAGCTGGCGGCAGCCAGGACGCTCGCCGCGGCGGGACTGGGGGCCGAGGCGATCGAGCAGGCGCACGCGAGCATGGTCGCAGTCATGCACGCGCTGGCGACCGGCCTGAGCGACGGACAGCGCGCTTCTGAGGGCGCGCACGGAACGGATGACGCGCAAGCGCTCGGGGCTGCTCGGCTGCTCTATGAGATCCTGGTCCCCCAGGGTGTACTGTCGCTGGAGCGCGCGGCCATGATCTCGCGCGCCGAGGGCCTCGCCCGCGCCTACGGCACCGCGCCGCAGGCCGCGGATCGCGGCTTGGTGGAGACGGTGCTCGCGGACGCGGAGTCGCTGCTCCGAGTGGTGGAGTCACCTGCGCCCCTTCACGCGAGACTCGCTGACGCGGGCCGCCCTGCAGCGACTCAGTCATCGGCGCTCATCGGATAGCCATGGGCCGGAGGTCCTCGCTGTGAGCTTCTCGACATGGGCCTCTCGCGTGGTCTCAATGCAGGACCCCGACGATAGTCCCCCAGTCAGACCCTCCCATTACGTGTCAGGGTCCGCAGGAGACACGCAAGGCGCAGTCGCAGAATGAGTTACAGCAGAGCCCCATCAGGGCGCTCGGTGCATCCCTTCCTCTGGGCATTCATTCCTCTGGACAGGGAACCCACTGACTCGTACAATTGTACCACTCGTGGAGGGGCTATGGAACTCGTACTCGATACATCGGTCATCATCGCTGTGCTGACCAGCGAACCGGAACGCGCTGCCCTTGTGAAGCAGACTCGCGGAGCCGAACTTGTGACACCTGAGTCCGTACACTGGGAAGTCGGCAACGCCTTGGGTGCAATGCTCAAACGAAGGCGCATCTCTCTTGACCAAGCCTTGCGGGCTGTCGATACCTACCATCAGATTCCACTCCACACGGTCGAAGTCGATCTGGAGGTCGCGCTGGAGATCGCGGATGCACATGACATCTACGCGTACGATGCCTATGTCATCTGCGCTGCTCTTCGGCAACGATGTCCTCTATTGACTCTGGACAAGGGCCTGTCGCGAGCTGCAAGGGCGGCGGGCTGCCGGGTGATTGAGGTGAGCAGATGAAAGTCTATACGTATTCAGAGGCGCGACAGAGACTCGCCGCATTGCTGGAGCGGGCACTTCGTGAGGGTGCGGTGCGCATTCGCCGAAAGGATGGCGAGGTCTTTGTTCTTCGTCCTGAGGAAAACACCGACTCGCCACTTGACGTCCCAGGTCTGGACCTAGGTCTGTCTCGTGACGAGATCGTGCGATTCGTCCATGGGGGGCGGCGCAGGACATGATCACCTCGGCAGCCGGTCCAACCACCTGCTGGAACAGGAGGGTCTGGCCTGGAGTTGCCTCGACTCCGTGAATGGTCGCGCCCTGTCGTTCTTCTTACTCAATTGACAGCCGCGAAATCACTACGCCAGCACGGCCGCCGCCGGCACCACCTCCACACCCTCGGCCGCGGGAAACCGCCGTTCACCGGCGTAGACCACCATGCCGCGGTCGATGACGCCTTCGGCGACAGCCTGGCGCAGCGTGGCCCAGTCGCGCGCACTCACGGATGCCGAGCACTTGAATTCGTATCCGAGTCGCTCCTGCCCACGCTCCACGACGAGATCGATCTCGGCCCCGGCATGGGTGCGGTAGAAGTAGAACTGCGCGCCCGTGTGTTCAAGCTGGGTTCGGGCGATGATCTGCTCGATCATCATGCCCTCCCAGCTCCGCCCGCGCTGCGTCGAGGCCAACAGGTCTCGCACGGAACCGATGCCGAGGAGGTGGTGAAGCACCCCACTGTCTCGGATATAGAGCTTGGGTGACTTGGTGAGTCGTTTGCCCACGTTGGGGTAGTACGGCTGCAAGCGACGGATGAGGAAATGCGCCTCGAGCAGGTCGAGGTAGGCGCGGGTGGTATGGTAAGAGACGCCCAGCGAGCGCCCGAGGTCCGACAGGTTCAAGAGCCCCCCGTGGTGATGCGCCAGCAGTCCCATCAGTCGCCGCATCTGGATGGGCGATATCCGGGCGCGCTGGCGGGGAAGGTCTCGCTCGACGACCGCCCGGATGTAATTCTCCTGCCAGAGCTGCCAGCGAGCTAGATCGGCCGCCAGGCAGGCATCCGGGAATCCGCCCCTGAGCCAGAACTCGTCCCGCCCAATCCCGCGGGCGGCGACTTCGGCGTGGAGGAAGGGCGTCAGCTCAATCATGCCCACGCGGCCGGCCAGGCTCTCCGAGATGCTCTCGACGAGCTCCGGGTTGACGGACCCCAGCAGGTAGTAGCGCCCCACCTGGTCGCGCCTTTCATCGATCATCGCTCGAAGCACAGAAAACAGGCTCGGGAGCACCTGCGCTTCATCGATGACCAGCGGGCCCGCGAACCGGCGCAGGGCAAGCTCGACATCACCCTCGAAAACCTGCCGATCGGAGGGTTTCTCGAGGTCGAAGTAGTCCCCGGTCAGGAAGTGCTTGACGAGGGTGGTTTTACCGCACTGCCGGGGTCCCAGGATGAGCACTGCGGGGAATTGGGCCGCCAGCGTCGCGACCGTCCGGGCTGCCAGTCTGATGATCATGCTTGAAAATTAGAAGATGTTCTTCTAATTGTCAAGGTGTTGCTGCGACAAAGGAGGGCATCTGCCACCCTGGCCTCACCCCGGCAGCCCCGTACGTCGGATCCAGATCCGGAAGAATCGATCGCTGATCAGATACGACCCATCGTCTCGGTCGATCACATCGCGACCAAGGAGCGCCTCGGCCGCCCTCTGCGCATTCGAGGCCGAGCGCAGGCGGTAGCGTTGCACAAAGTCCGAGCTGAAGGGTGCGACGCGCGGCGCTTCCGCGGCCAGGCCCGCGAGGAAGCGTCTCTGGTTGAGCGCGAAGGACTCCCAGAGCGCCGTGTAGGCATAGGTCTCACGCTCGAGCAGCAGGTCGATGGCCTGGTCGATCGCGCCGACTTCGGCCTGCTTGCCTGGCGGGGTGAGCTCCCAGACGACATGGCAGAGATGCTGCGTATAGAACGGATGCCCGCCCGTGGCGTCACAGATTCTCCTTACGACCTCACTGCCGATGGCTCGGTCCGATTTCCGGAACCTGGAACGAATGAAGGGTACCCAGTGCTTCGTGTCGATGGGTCCAAGGGGATAGTGCGTGCCCGACTTGTAGAGCGGACGGCTCTGGTCGAGGAACATGCGCTGGATGAGATGCTTGCGACTGCCCAGGAACAGGTACGATACGTGCTGCTGCTCCTGAATCGCACTGCGCAGCGTGCGCTCGACGACATCGCTGCCGTACTCGAGGATCCGCTGAAACTCGTCGAAGACGATGACCACGCGCCTGTGCCGGCGCCGGGCGATCGCCTCCGGCGCAGCGAGCACATCGCGTAGATCGGCCGGCGTCCAGCGTGAACCGCGGCTGCTGAAGGTGAGCTGCGGGTTGCCCTGCGGGTCGACCGTCAGGGCGGGCGCCAGGCCGCCGAAGAACTTCCGCGCCGCCTCGAGCATCTTGTCAGCCTTGGTCGCCATGCTCTCGGAGATGGCCTTGGCCGTCACGGTCGCGAAGGACTCCTCTCCCTCGGTGGGCCAGAGATCGACGTAGACCCCCAGGCACTTGTCGCGGGGGAGGCTGCGCAGCATCTGGCGGACCAGGGAGGTCTTGCCTAGACGCCGCTCGGAGTGGAGGAAGAAGCGCTCGCCGTTCAGCGCGGCGCGCAGCAGGTCGTGGAGCTCCTGCCTGCGGTTGCAGAACGACGTCTTGTCAACGACGCCACCGTAGCGGAACGGATTGGTCATGCTACGCACCTCGCGTTACGCATGATGCGTAATCGCGGGGGAGGAGTCAAGGGGGGCGCGGGGGCTGCTCGGCTGGCGACCCCGGCGAGGCCCAGGGGCTGGCCAGTCCCTTGCCCCACGACCCCGGCCGAGTCATACTCCCCTCGCGCGATCCCAAACACCCGTCCGGGCGGCATGGCCTCCGGCTCCTGCCCGACGACGTGGCCGGCGACCCGGAGCCCTGCCGATGACCAAGCTGAACAAAGCCCTACGCCACCCTGGCCTGGCCCTGCGTTTCGCTTCGGCCATTGTCAACGGACATCTGTACAAAGCCTGGTACGGGCTCTTTCGGACCAACGTCTCCATCGGGCGCAACTTCAGGGTAACCAAGAGGCTCCGCATCAAGGGGCCCGGCACGATCGTGATCGGGGACAGTGTCACCATTGACGGGACGTCCCATGCTGTCACCCCCTACACGTACGCCAAAGAGGCGATCATCAGGATCGGCAACAATGTCTTCCTGAACAGCACGCGATTCGGGTGCCGCATCTCTATCACCGTCGGAGACGACTGCATTCTTGGAGATGCCAACGTCACTGACACAGACTTCCATCATGTGGATCCGCGCCAGAGGCATTCACCGGAACCACCTCCTGCGAAACCGGTCGTCATCGAGAGGAATGTGTGGATTGCAGGTGCCTCGATCGTCCTCAAGGGCGTCACCATCGGTGAGAACTCGGTCGTCGGTGCCGGGTCGGTTGTGACTCGTGACATCCCGAAGGACTCTCTCGCCTTGGGCAACCCCGCCCAAGTCGTCAAGAGCATCTGATCACGAGCGTTTCAGCCGCCCGGCCCAGAGCTTGCCAATCGGTGCATCCTTGGCATTGCCGATCGGAGGCCTGCGGTTGGAGGTCTTCACCGTTCCATCGGGCCAGATCTCCAGGTTCCCCTCGATCCGCCGCTCTGCCCCACCCTTCGCTGACAACATGTGGGCCTTGGTCGCCTTATACATTCCTCGAGGATCACGAAAGTACCGCTGCATGTTCACGAGCTCATACTCGGGGTTAGCGATCGGGGCACCGGCACGTTTGCGCACCAGAAGCTCATCGATCGTTTGGATCACCCGTGCCATTGTGTCGTCACTTGCTGGCCAGAGTGGATTCTCCTCGTACCAGCCAACGTCCTCCTGTTCCCAGAGAGTCTGCTCGATCGGTTGAAACTTCAGCCTGTCGAAGCCTTCTTTGACGACCCAGTCGAGGATGGGGATGATCTCGTCGCAGTTGAAGCCCATGATGACGGTCTTGATGACAATCTTGAGGTGCGCCTTGCGCTGCCGCCTGTGCTCGTTGAGCCAAGAGAGCCCCCGCAGGGCGCGATCCAAGCTCCCCGCCGGAGGAATCACGTGGTCATGGATTTCGGGGCGGAGCCCCTCGATCGACACATGGTACTTGACCAGACCCGACTCCACGATCTCCGCCGCCATCTCCTCGTTGCGGACACCCACCCCGCGCGTGATGACCTCCGGTAGAAGTCCGATCCGGGCGGCGTGGGCCAGGAGGCCGACGATGTCACTGCGGATGAATGGCTCGCCACCGGTGAAGGAAACCGTGTAGAGACCGAGCCATGACCGCAGGTCATCAAGCACCCGCTTCCATTCATCCGTGGTCAGCTCCTCAGAGGCTTGGGCCCCGCTCTTCCAGATGTTGCACATCAAACACCGTGTGGCGCACCGGTGCGTGACCTTCAGCCACACGTAGCTCGGCCTACCCATCGGATGCCCGAGGATGGCGCCCGCCTCCTGAAGCAGCCTGTTCTGCTTGTAGGTGAGCCAGTTGCGAGCCGCACTGACCGTCTGCTTCATACCCACCTCACAGACCGGGGCCGCGATTAGAGCTGCGCTGCCTGCCCCTCGGGAGTGTCGGGATTCGAGCTCGTGGGCTGCTCCCGGCACCATGTGATCACTTCCTCCAGGCCGTCGAGTAACCCATGCCTCGGACAGTAGCCCAGCAGGCGCTGTGCCAGCCCGATGTCCGCTATCGACGAGCGCTGTTCCTCGGGACGCACAGGCTCGAAGATCGGCGTTGCTTCCGGTCGTAGTCTACGGATGAGCTCTGCCGCGAGCGCGTTCACCGTCGTGCCGCGACCACTGCCGACGTTGAGCGCGACATCGGAGACGTCCGCCTCCAACGCCTGGACGGTTGCCCAAGCGACGTCATGGACAGAGACAAAGTCCCGCTGCTGCTCGCCGTCACCGAAGATCGCCGGCTGCAAACCACCGAGCAGCCGCCTGGTGAACACCGTGATGACACCGACGTAGGGCGTCGGCGTCTGCCGTGGCCCAAAGGTGTTGAAATAGCGGAGCGCCACGCTCTTGAAACCCAGCAAGCGTCCCAGTTGCAGGCAATACATCTCGGCAGCCAGCTTGCCGATCCCATAGGGCGAGGTCGGCTTGCGCGGCGCCTGCTCGTCGATCGGGAGCGAGATGTCATCTCCATACACTGCCATGGAGGAGGCGAAGATCAGCTTGGGCATGGGCGTCTGGTCCGTGAGAGCCCGGATCACGTTCACTGTCCCCATGACGTTCACCCGCGCGTCATCGGCAAAGTGCTCAACTGATCCTCGAATTGTCACTCTGGCGGCAAGGTGGATGATGGCGTCGACATCCTTGACGAGCGGGCGTACTGCGGTCCAATCGCATACGTCGCCCTGTACGAGGTCAACCTTAGCGGGGAGGTTGGCGGCCCTGCCGACAGAGAGGTCGTCCAGCACGACGGGGTTGTGCCCCCGGCGGAGCAACTCCTCAACCACATGGGATCCGATGAAACCGGCTCCCCCAGTGACGAGCACTCTCAACGATCGCGACGCCATGCCATGCTTGTCTACCTGTGGGTGTGGACCGGGTAGACGTCCTCCTTGTGGATGACGACGTTGGCGAGGTCCTTGTCCGAGTCGATGCGCGAGTCCGACAGGACCAGGGCATTGGACAGCCGAATGGGATGTCGGATCAGGACGTTATCACCAATGATGGAGTTCTCCACCCTCGTGCCCGCCGGGCAGTTGAGATTCTGACCAACGATCGTTGGCGTAGACGCGGATCCGAGCAGCCTGAAGTTGCACTCCCAGAGATCCTGGATGGTGGTGATGTTCATGTCCCAGCCCGACATGGGGCAGGGGTACACCGGGTAGCCATCATCGATGAGGATTTGAATGGACGACGTGATCTCGTACTCGTCCCGCATGGCCGTGCGGGGCGTCCGCCGCACGGCGTCAAACACGTGCAGATCAAAGAAGTAGAGGCCGAGGCCTTTGAGCATGGTGCGGGCGTGCCGCGGCTTCTCGATCACCCGGCGGACCATGCCCGACTCGTGGAGCACCACGGCGAAATTCCGCCGGAGGTATTCTTCGACGCGTTCCTCACGCACGCCCAAGACAGCGCCAGCCACACGACCCTCAAACGTGCTAATCATCTGCCCCAGATCGAGCTCCCCAAGAAAGATATCCCCCAAGAAGAGGACGAAGGGCTTCTCAACGTAAGGCTCTGCTCTGGACAGGGCATGGGCGATGCCCAGGGGCTTGTCTTGCTGCACATAGCGGACCTTCACGCCCAGGCGAGATCCGTCACCTATCACGTCGGTCAAGTGCTGGCGCAGGTGGCCGCAAACAATGACGCAGTCAGTAATGCCTGCCAGTCGCATGGACTCGATCTGGTGCTCGAGGATCGGCCGGTTGAGCACCGGCAGGAGCGGCTTGGGGTAGTCCAGGCTCAGGGGATGCATTCGATCGCCCTTGCCCGCCGCCAGAATGATCCCGCCGTAGTCCGACATACAGCCCTGCTTTCCCGTCAAGTCAGCACATCCTGATAGGCCTTAAGGGTGTTATCAACCCATTGCTGCATGCTGAAGAACCGGCGGACCCGCTCCCTGGCGGCGCGGCTCATGGACGCCCGGAGACTGCCATCCTCAATCAGCCGACAGATCGCCGCGGCGAACTGGTCCGCGGCGCCCGGGTCCACCAGGAAGCCGACCTCGCCCTCGGTCACCGATTCGGGTATGGCCCCGATCCGCGAGGCCACGATCGGGCATCCGGAGGCCATCGCTTCCAGCAGGGAGAATGCGAACGCCTCTCGCCACAAGGAGCAGAGCGCAAAGATGTCGGTCGCCTGGAGGATACGCTCGACGTCGTTTCTCAGTCCTAGGAATCGGACGGAAGGCGCGATGCCCAGAGACTCAGCAAGCTCCTGCAAGTCTGAGAGCATCGGCCCATCACCCACGATGCAGAAAACCGCATCCGGGTGCCGGCCCAGAACCGCCGCCGCCGCGCGGAGAAACACATCCAGTCCCTTCTGCGGAATGCACTTCGCGACGGTAGTCACAATCGGTCTGCCATCCGCAATGTTCAGGGTCTCCCGGCGAGCATCGATCCGTTCGGCCGGGTGGAATCGGTCCAGATTGACTCCATTGTACACAACACGGATCCTGCTGGGTGGAATATGATCCGTCTCGATCAAGTCCGACCGGATGAACTCCGCATCGGCAAGAAGGAGATCCACAGACTGCAGCGCAGAACGACCTCGCAGGGTCTTCAGCCCGCGGCGCAGCGCCGACTCGGCGCCGACTCTGGGCGGCCTGAATCGCGAGAACTGGTCAGAGAAGATGACAGCCCGTGTGCCGCCAGCGGTCTTCAGACTCGGAAACCATGAGGAGTAGAGATCGACAAACGTGAGATGGGCAAGGTCGATCTTGTATCGGCGCGCCACGGTGGCAAGCTGAGCGCACTGCGCGAATAAGGGTCGCCCCAAGGGCAGCGCCTCCACGACACCGTGAACCTCATGAAAGCGCGCCAACAGCCAATCCGGTGGGAGCTCCGAGAATAGGAAGAAGGCTCCGTCCCCTCTCTTGGTCAGGGCATCCGCGAGACTGAGGCAGTACTCCTCCACCGTGCCGAGCTTCCTTGGCCGCATCGCGACCAGGCAGAGCACATTCACGGCAGTAACTCCACCGCGCCAGATTCGAAGGACGACCCAACTCGCTCATGATGATTATGGCCTGGGTCGCCTCACGCTGGCAAGCCTATCGGCCCTACCAAAACGTCCATTGCTGCGTCTCTAGCACATAGATCCCAAGCCCCAGATTCGTCACCGCATGAGCGATGATGCACGTGAAGAGGTCCCGCCGCCAGACCAAGAGCCCGCCGTAGACCAAGCCCGCCGCTATCCCAACCAGCCAACGATCGTGTTCGAAGCCAAAGGCGACCGCCACCAGGGCGAAGGAAAAGAACCGATAGGTTCCCAGCGGCACGCGCTCGAAATCGGCGTGGATCAGCACGCGCATCAGAAAGCTGCGCCAGAAGAGCTCCTCCATCACCGGCACGACGATGCTCGCCCCGAGCAGCCGCACAGCGATCACGCCCCAAAGCCCCGCGCCGGCCAAGCCGAACACGTGTGGATTGAAGCCACTTCCCTGGCCGATGCGCATGAATGGGAAGAGACCCTCAGGCGCCACCCAGATCACCAGAACCAGGATCCCGGCGGCCACCCCAATAGCCCAATTGGCGGCGCTGGCATGCCATGAGACCCCGCGGTACCTGCGGCGGAAGGCGACCAGCATGAGACCCACCACCAGGGTCTTGATGGCGTACCAGATGTGGGCCGCTCCGGACCAGTGTGCGCCTGCGTACGTGAGAATCGCGAAGACAGCGAAGGGAGCGACGTAGGGGAACCACGTGGCCCGGTACATGTGGCCGAAGTGGCGCAGACTCTTCAGGCACCCCGTGAACATGCCGCCTCACTCATTGGCCGCCTGCCTACCACCTGCGACGCGAATGCACCGCGAGTTCATCGGTCACCCCTGCCCCTGCTGTTTCGATCCCGTTCTGCCTTCCCACCAGACCTGAAAGGCCAGTAGGGCGAAGATGAGCTTGTCGTTGAGCTGCCGGCACGTGAGATGGTCCGACACCACAGCCTGAATCGTTGCTCCTGAAAGAACGCCCTCCCGCTCCAGTCTGCGCGCGCTTAGAAACTGATCCATCTCGCCCCGCAGGTCGCGCCTCAGCCACAGGGCCATGGGCGCCGCAAAGCCCTGCTTGCGATGCCGAAGCACTGCCGGCGGGACGAAGGGCTTGGCGGTCTGCGTGAGGAGGTGTTTCTTCTTGAACCCCCGTATCTTGAGCGCGCTGGGCACGCGGGCGCAGAACTCAACAACCTGGTGATCCACGAACGGGACCCGCAGCTCGAGTGAGTGTTGCATCCCAATCCGGTCGGAGAGCGCCAGAATGTCCTCGGGGAGATAGGTGTTGATGTCCTGGTAGAGGGCGCGGTCCAGGAGATCACCATCGCCGAGCCGAACGAAGTGCTCCCATCCGAGTCGGTCGACCAGATCGAAATCGATCATCTTTGCCACCGGCTCGGTGTACAGCTTCCGCCGCTCAACCTGCGGCCGCACACAGACGTAGCTCTGCCAGCGCTGGAAGTCCGGCAGGCCCTCTGCGGCAACGAATCGTTTGAGATGGTTGACCAGGTATCCCCCGCCCCGTTCCTCGCGGAGCGAGTGCACCAGACGACCCACCAGTCCCCTGCGAATCCAGCCGGGTACTCGATCGTAGTAGTCACTCAGCTTGAGCCCCAGATACCGCTCATAGCCCGCGAAGTTCTCATCGCCACCAAGCCCGGTGAGAATAACCGTGACTTCTTTGGCCGCCTCTTCACAGATGTGGTGGGTTGGTATGAGGCCATCGTCGGCAAAGGGCTCGTCGAAGGCTTCAATGGCTGCATGCAGCGCGCGACTGAAATCGGGTTCAACCTCGATCTCGGCGTGCCGGGTACCGAATCGCTGACTCACCTCCCGGGCGTAAGACCTCTCATCCAAGACATTGCTGCCCGCGTCGGTATAGCCGATTGTGAAGGTCCGAACCGGGTCGGCCGCTACCGTGCTCATCAGGGCGACAATCAGGCTCGAGTCCACGCCCCCACTGAGAAAAGCGCCGAGGGGAACTTCGCTCATCAGGTGACTGTCGACCGTTTGCCGCAACAGGTCCGTCAGCTCGGCGACCATGTTCGCCTCCGAGCCGCGGTGCTTCCGGGAGAAGTCCAAGTCCCAATAGCGCTCGCATGTGACGCGGCCATCTCGGACGCGCAGGCTGTGCGCAGGTGGCAGTTTCGCGATGTGACGGTAGGCGGTCAAGGGGGCGGGAATGTAGCCGTACGCAAAGTGCGCGTCGATGGAGGTCCAGTTTGGCTCATCATCGACCAGGCCGGATGCGAGTATGGCTTTAATCTCAGAACCGAACACGAGTCGGGAGCCATTGCAGTGGTAGAACAACGGCTTGATGCCCAGCCGATCTCGGGCGAGAAACAACTCGCGCTGCTTCGCGTCCCACAATGCAAAGGCGAACATCCCCCGCAGCGCCTGTAGGCACCCTGGACCATGCTCTTCCCATAGATGAACGATCACCTCGGCGTCGGTAGCAGTGCGGAACACGTGGCCACCGCGCTCCAGGCTCTGGCGCACTTCAGCGTGGTTGTAGATCTCGCCGTTGCAGATCAGCCATACCGAGCCGTCCTCATTCCCAATTGGTTGGCGCCCGCCGGCGACATCGATGATGGCAAGGCGACGCATACCCAGGCCAACATTGCCGACTGCGTACTGCCCGGCGTCATCGGGGCCGCGATGGCGGATGGTGTCGCACATGCGGGTGATCGTGCGGGGCTCCACCAGGACCCGCTCGTCAAACTCGAGGATTCCGACGATCCCGCACATAAACGTTCTCCGCCCTCAGGTCCTCGGATTCCACACGACCTGTTTCCTACCGCGCAGGAAGGATACGAACGCCACTAACGACGCGACGTTGATCAGCGTGAGGTAGTATGGAAACGCCAGCAGCGGAGAACGAACGTGATCCCGCCCGATGTGGCCCGCGGCAGCAAGGCCATAGAACATCGCTTGCGCGATCACGACGGCTCGCCAGAATCCGCCGGACTCAACCAGGAGCAAGGCAGTGACAAGAGCGCCGGCCTGGAAGAAGGGTGCCAGGTAGCGCAGCAGCTTGTGCGATGCCAACTGCAAGGCAAACAACCCGAAACGGAAGGGATTGAGCAGGGCAGCCTTGTCTTTCAGTGCGCACCAGGCCCGCAGGGCCACGCGCACCCGCATGCGGAATTCATCTTCCACCGACTCCAGGGCGTCTTCGTGGAGGCGCGCGCGAGGTGCGTAGACCACGCGATAGCCGTTCTCCCTAACAGCTAGCGGTAGGACGAAGTCCGGGAGTTGATCGGGGCGCATCGGTTCGCACAACTCTCGCCGAACGGCATCGATACCCCCATCGACACCAACGATCGACCCCAGCCGCGTTTCCCACGTTCGCAGTTGGTTCTCGTAGCGCATGTATGCTGAGCAGCCTTCACCAGAGAGCGATCCGTCCGGCGCGCGGTACAGCATCCGGCCGGTGACATACCCAATCTGTGGATCGGAGAACGGCGCCACCAGGTGGCGCAGAGCGTCCGGTGCCCACATGCTGTTCGCGTCCGAGAAAGCCACGATGACACCGCTGGTCTTCGGGATAATCAGGTTCAGACCACTGGTCTTCCCGGCCCGCGGTTCTTGGCGAACAAGGCGCACTCCTCGGCCTGCGAATGTCCCGACGATCGAGTCGGTCTCATCGGTGGAGCCGTCGGAGACGACCAGGATCTCGAGCCGATCCCCTGGGTAGTCCTGGGAGAGCTTGTTCTCGAGCGTGGCAGCGATGCTCCTGGCCTCGTTGAAAGCCACGGTAACAAGCGACACGCGTGGGAGGTCGTCATCGGCCAAGACACGAACGCGCGGGTCCCGTCGCAGCAGGCTTCCCAGGCACCAGCAGAGCAGCGGGTAGCCCACGTAGACATAGACGAGCAAGACGACACACACCCAGAAGGCCAGCGTGAGGATCATGGCCGACCGTCCCCCAGACGCCTCATCGGCTCACGAAACCTCCGTAACTCCGGAATTCCTCTCCAGAATCCGAAGAGCAGCCCGATGTGGATCACGAAGAACGCGCCCATCATGTCCCATGTGCGGGAAGTCGGGCGGGCCAGCCGCAGGCTTTCCGCCGCGACCAGCAGGACCCAGCATGCGAATGGAACGCCGATCATGGGGCCCGCAACCCTGGGTCCAGCCAGGAGAAGCGTTAGCAACGTCAGAGCCAGATACGCTGTCACGAGGACCAGCGGCCACGGAACGACGGTCGGGTGT
Source organism: uncultured bacterium (assembly GCA_964603725.1). GTDB lineage: Bacteria > Eisenbacteria > RBG-16-71-46 > CAIMUX01 > WJJG01 > CAZDKK01. Next base: position 38,771 of record CAZRWW010000003.1, on the reverse strand, counting down.
TTGGCCATGAGCCTCGCCCGGCCACGTCCATAGCGGAGCATCTGGCGAAATAGGCTGCTCAGGGAGGAGCGGGGACGGTAGGGGATGCTCAGATCGGGGTGAAGGTATGACGGCAAGCCGGCGGCTGCCACGCGGTGATTGAACTCCACGTCCTCGCAAGCATCGAAGCGCTCGTCGTAGCCCCCCAGGCGCTCGATCACGGACCGCACGTACGCGGCGCCGGCTGAACGGGGATCCGCGAACCCCGGACCGCCGCCATAGATGTAGGATGCCGGATCATGACCAAGCCAGGAGTGACGCGCGGCGGAGATTACCGCGGCCCACCCGCCAGTCGTCATCCGGTTGAGCGGCTGCGGCCGGGCAAGGCAGGCAGCTCCGGTAGACTCAAACAACTCGACCAGCCGCACCAGATAGTCTCTTCGCGGAATGGTGCAGTGGCCGTCCAGGAAGAGAACGTACTTTCCCCTGGCTGCCATGGCCCCGACATTGCGGCCTGCACCGCTGAGTCTGCCGGGGTTGTCGAGCAGCCGCAGATTGGGATGCTGTTCACCAAACGAGGTCACGATGCGGCGCGTCTCGTCCCGCGAACCCCCGTCGGCCACCAAGATCTCGAATCCGCCGGACGGTGGAACTTGGTCGAGGATCTCACCCAACAGCCGCCCAATGTCTCGGGCCTCGTCGAGCACGGGAACGACCACCGATACGGCGGGGGTTCGCGCATCACGCCGGCTGTCGTCTTCCCTGTTCATGATCCGCGGTTTCCCCCTCTTGTGCCCGCCGGGTGGGCTCCCCTCCGCTCGCCGAGAATCTCTTCTGATGACCAGAGGGACGACCAGGGAATTCCCATGCCGGAGCCAAAGCAAGAGAAGCTCATCTCGGTGTCCGCTCCCAGGAGTCTCCCCGGCCTCCGAGAAGCCCCATGACGGAAATCACCAGCAGGCGCAACGCCACAACCGGTAAGCCCAGCAATAGGCGAAGCCTTCGATTGGTAAGTCCGAAACCGAACACTCCCAAGCCGCAGTACGCAACGAAGAGCACTACTAACCCAAGAGAAACATGGAACGTCGCAAAGGACAACGGACTTGGTGCCAGCAGGACCCCCGACATGCTCATCAACAGACTGAGGCCAATTCCCAGAACCAACACGGGCCGGCTCAGAACGAGCAGCGTCCAGGCAACATCGGCGAGACCAATGTCCCTCGTGCGTACTCCTTCCCAGAGCAATCCTAGCGCCTCTCGCTTTGCGAATCCCAGGGTCCCGCCGGCCCATCTTGTTCTCTGCACCTGAAGTTGACGCGCCGATGCTGGGTATGGGGAGCGGACGGCCGCATCGTGCACAAAACGTACTGCCACCCCCCCGCGTGCAAGCGCGATCGAGTATTCCACGTCCTCTGAGACCGAGTGTGCCCGCCATGGGTGAGCGGCCAATATCTCCTTGTGGAGGACCATTCCCGTGCCACGCAAGAGAACTGCCCTGCCCAGCTCCGACCGCGGCCTGTAGAACAGCTCATTCTCAATGTAGTTGCCAATCGCCAGCACCAGACTGGTTGATGATTCATCGGGATTCGAGGCTACATCATTTGCCTGCAAAACTCTCACCTCGTCGACAATCGCACTATCGAAGACACCGAGTGCATGCCGATCAAGTTCGCAATCCGCGTCAAGTATAACAACAGCATCGTAGTTCTCCAGACTGATGCGTTCGAACCCGAACGCCAACGCGTGTCCCTTTCCCCGTCGTGTCTGGTCATGCCGCACATAACACTGCGCGCCATGGTCGATTGCCACCTGCTGTGTGGGATCTGAGCAGTTGTCTGCTACGACATGGACCGAATACAGGTTCCTGGGATAGTCCTGCTGGAAACACGACCGCAAGGTTCGGGGCAAGCTACCTGCCTCGTTGTGCGCGGGAACCAGAATTGCAAAGCACGTCGCGGGGACGCCTTTGGAGCGCCAGGCGGTGCGGCGATGCGTCAGGGCGACGAGCGCTAGGAACCAGTAATCCGCGATGATGGCGCCGATGATCAGAAGCGCGGGCACTGCGGCCAGGGTCAGTAGGGCCCCGAGGTGATGCATGATCCAAATGCGTCCTCTTGACAGATTGCATGACCACGACCCGGTCACGGGTCCTTGACTCTCCCGCGCTCGCCCGGCGCTGCGAGATCTACCACCGGATGGGACTCGCAGGGCGTTACGACACCCCTGGTCGCATTGACGCCGGAGGCAACGATCGATACCGCAGGCCCCCACTGATCACGGGGACTGTGGTTCACCGCTTCCACGCTCCGGGCGCTCCCTCCTCTTGTGGCCGTAGTAGTAGCTATCGCCCGCGTACCCGGGCATCGTCTCCTGGAGGTTGCCCACGACCAGGCCGAGGATGTTCGCCCCCATACCCAGACAGGTCTCGCGTGCCCTGCGTAGCAACGGTTTGGTGCTCTTACCCGCCATGGCGACCAGCACCACCCCGTCGGCCAGCGGCATGAGAATCGAGGCATCGGCTACCGGCACGAGGGCCGGGACGTCGACGAGCACGAGGTCGTAGCTCTTGCGCAGCGCATCGAATATGCCGGTGATCTGCTGGGTTCTGAGCAACAAGTGGGGGTCCTCACCCTCCGGACAGGGCAGAAGCACATCCAGACTGGGCAACTCGGTCTTGATGATGGCGTCCTGAAGGGGCTTTTCGCCACGCAGCACGGCACCAAGCCCGCAATCCCGGTCGAGGCGGAAGTGCTCGTTGAGCCTCGGCTCGCGAAAGTCCAGATCCACGGCCACAACGCGCCGGTCGGGATGGAGCGCGAGCGCCGTCGAAACGTAGGCCACCGTCGTGCTCTTGCCTTCGCCCCGACTCGCGCTGGTGAACAGCACCACCCTGATGCCGTCCTGCCGCGCCATCCGCCACAGCCGCGCCTCCAACTTGTGGATCTCGGTCGCCAGCAGCCAATCCTGATTGAGCCGGTCAACGGTTCGCATCGGGTACCATCTCCGGACTGACCATTTGGATCGGCACTTGGGTCGCAGCTAGTTTGTACAATACCTGGCCGCGCATCAGAAAGAAACCACCGGTGAGGAGCATGACCGTAACGAGGGTCGCGGGAACCCAGTATCGCCGCAGCCATCCGCGCTTGACGATGAGTCTCCGCGACAGCAGTGGGGTGGTTCCCAGAACCGGCTCGGGGACGATGCGTCCGAAATCCTCCACGGTGCGGAGCACGGGATCCATGGTCTCCATGATGAATGCCATGCCCGCTCCCAGCAGTCCTCCCATGAGAATCGATGCCAGGATCAGCTTCTTCCGGTTCGGGTGGCTCGGCGCCAGCGGCACCCGGGCTGGATCCAGAATGTTGATCTTCACGCCGAGCTTGGCTCCCTCGATGGCACCGCGCACATCCGTTCCCACCACCTGCTCCTCGGCCGTCTGAACGAGCCTGCGGTTCTGGTCAACGTCGGCCTGGAGGCTGGCCAGCTCCATTTCCCCGCGCGGACCCAGCTCTAGCTGCCGCCTGAACTTGGCGATCTCCGCCCCCAGAGCCGCCGCGGCCGATTCTTGCCCCTGGGCATCCACTCGCGAGAACACTGTCCGCGCCAGAACGCCCATGACCTCCTGGGTGGCCTCCGCGTATTCCCGCGCGGCGACGCTTTCAGCACGCTGGAGCAGGGCCCGCCGGTGGCTGCTGTAGGCGCCCTGAGGTGGCCAGTCGTCGGTCGCCCCCGTGCCGGTCGTCGAAAGCCGAGCCACAACCTCGTTCCACAGCGAAGCCGCGAGAGCCCTTCCCAGATCACTGATCTCCGGATCACGCAGGAGTCGATCTACGTCGGCTGAGATTCCTTGGTCCGATAGAAGCTTCTGTGAGGACGAAGCCAAGACCCGCGCATCGGACGCTGCTTCCTGGATGTGTTGCCGCAAGGTCTCGGCGAAGATCACATTCTGGCTCTGGATCAAGCTGTAGCCCAGATCTCTATCGATGGCCCCCTGCCTGTAGCGCTCCAGGGCCTCCTCCGACTGACGCAGTTGATCCGTATAGGTCCGCACGAGATCCTGACCGAGCTGCCGTGCATTCCTGATGTCCGCCAGCGTCTCCTGGTCGGACACTTCCACGAAGAGCTCGCTAATCCACCAGGCCACCAGTTGGGCATTCCGCGCGCTGTAGTCGCCCACGGTGACTTTGTAGACGCCCGGTCCCAGAATCCCGAAGCGAATCCTGCCCTGGAGGTTTTGCACAAGAATTCGGATGGCCATCTCATCGACGGACACGTCCGGATGGGCGTGACGCCGTCTCTCGGCCATCTCTCGGATCACGGGATCCTCGTTCATCTTGAGCATTCTGACGACCCGCTCGAGAAACGGTCGACTCCGGATGCGCCCCGCCAGAGCGGCCATGCGCTGCTCATCGATGTCCCGCCCCGTCGGAGACGGGAGAATCCCTCCCGTGAGTCGCTCCACGTCCCTGGCCAATAGCTGAGTATCGCGGATCGTCAGGACAACATCCGACTCGTACACGTTGGGCATGAAGGCCAGGGCGATGAAGCAGGCGCACAACGCGGTCACCGTGCACAGGAGGATGAGGCCCTTGTGCCGCCAGAACATGCGGATGTAGTGCTTGATGTCGATGGTCTTGTCGAGGGAAGACGTCATGCTCCACCCCGGCGGTCTGCCCGCCTGCTACCTGATCGCATACCCCAGACCGAGCGCCACCGAGATGACCGGCGTGACTCTCACGAGTCCGTCGAAGATGGTGGCCAGGGTGGACTTCTTGCTCGGGACGGTGACCGTGTCCCCCGGTCTGATCGCCAGATCGACGCCGGGGCTGGCCGTGTACAAGTATGATTGCAGATCCAGCTCATAGGTCAGGGCGCCCGTCTGCGTGGGGCGTGTCAAGCGCACCTTGCTCAAATCGGCCTCGGGCCTCGCCCCCCCTGAGGCGGAGATCGCCTCGACCAGCGTGGCGGCCATGGGCAGGCGATAGGATCCCGGCGAATTGACGGCGCCCAGAACCTGGAAGCGATCCCCAGAAGCGAATTCACCGACCATGGAAGGGATGATAACAGTGTCTTTGGGGCGGATTTCCGGAAGCTCCTCCAGCGGAGCCACCTGAAGCCCGCGCGAGAGGTCCAGGGTGATCGTGCGGGGCTCACCCGCCTGCTCCTCGTGGCGGACGACCTGTACGCGCGCCAGGTCCGCTTGCGGTGTGACGCCCCCGGCGGCCAAGATCACTCCGAGCAGATCTGGGATGCGCGGAAAGGTCAGCGGCCCGGGGTTGCGGACCTCTCCCAACACGGTGACCTTTCGGCTGTTGTACTCGATCACCGTGACCGAGGCTTCCATAATGCGGGGGTCGAGAATCCGGTACCGCTCGCTGAGTTGCCGGCTCAACTCCGCCGGCGTTCGTTCGGCCGCGTCGATCTGTCCGATCAAGGGGGCCTGCAGCTTTCCGGAGGGATCCAACACGGCCGGCCCCGAGAGATCATCTCTCCCCCAAACCTGGATCTGAATGGCGTCCTCCGGGCCGAGGCGGTACTCCGCCGGCTGTGAGCCTGCCGGCCCCCCCTGCGCCAGGGCAGACCCCGACGCACCTGCGGCCAGCCAAGCTGCTAGCAGTGCTAGCCGGAGAACGCGAGCGAGGGCCATTCTTCCCCCTTGGGCTGCGCCTGCAGACGCCCGCCGAGCCTCGGGCCGCAGGGCCCAGCGCCGCAAGCGCCTACCACGCCGCAAACATCTACCGCGCCCCACTCCCCCTGAGCGCCACATCGATCGTCTTCACCATGATCTTCGCATCCAGCAAGCGACTCCAGTGCCGGACGTAGAAGAGATCGTACATGATCTTCCTCTTCACGTCGTCGACGCTGGAATCATACTCGCGCTCGACCTGCGCCAGGCCGGTGATGCCCGGCGGCACCTTCAGCCGCTCGGCGTACTGCGGGATCGCCTCGCAGAGCTGGGCGACGAAGTGCGGCCGCTCCGGCCGCGGGCCGATCAGGCGCATGTCGCCGCGCAGGACATTGTAGAGCTGCGGGATCTCATCCAGCCGCAGCTTGCGCAGCACGCGCCCCACGCGCGTCACGCGCGGGTCGCGCTTGGCGGCCCACACCGGCCCGGTGTGCTTCTCCGCGTCCGGGATCATCGTGCGGAACTTGCACAGCAGGAACGACCGGCCATAGGCCGGCGCCCGCCGGCGCTCCGGGCCGCCGCTGCCGCCGCTGCCGCCGCTGCCGCCGTTCGAGCCGTTCCCGCCATTGCCGCCATTGCCGCCCGCGCCATGCCCGCCGTTCCCGCCCGCCTCGCCGTTGCGCCGGTTCAGCCCGACCCGCTCCTGGCGGTAGATCACCGGGCCGCCCGGCGAATCCAGCTTGATCGCCAGGGCGACCGCGGCCATCACCGGCGAGAGCATGATCATGCCGATGAGCGCCACGCCGCGCTCGAGCACGCCCACGCGCTGCGGCGGGCCCCTGCGCCCCGCGATCGCCGGCGGGACCGCCAGCGGCAGGTCGCGCCAACTCGAGAAGTCGAAGCTCCTGGCCAATTCCTCCGCGGTGGAACCCACGTCCCTTTCCACAACTCCCGTCGCTACCGTCATGATGCCTTCCCTCCACAATCTCAGGGCGTCACAAGAGTGATGGTGTTGCTACCGGTCGACTCGGGCTCCTCCGCATCGTCGAAGACGAAGATACGGTAGTAGTACCGAGTGCCGGATTTCAACCCTGCGTCGCGCATCGACGTGAAGCCCGGGTCGTCCATCTCGGTGACCAGGGTCGACGACGTCGTCACTGCCGATATCTCATCACGATAGAGCCGGTAATAGGCAAAATCGTGAATGTTGCTCCGTGTCCAGGAGAGCGTGGCCGAGGTGCTGTCGATGGCGGTCGCCGCGTTCAGGGTTATCGCGGGCGGCGGATCGTTCTTCGTTCGGGCCTCGACTTCGTTGCTGCGGGCGAAGAGCCCGCTCTGATCGGTCGTGTACACGCGGTAGTAGTAGCGCGTGTTCTCGCGCCTCCCGGCATCGTCGTAGTAGGTGCGATGGATGTCCGTGATGGCGGTGACGAGCGAATCGCCGTTCGTGACCGCACCGGTCGTGTTCCGATAGACCTGGTAATCACGGAAGTCAGAGTCCGTCGCCGCGCTCCAGTCGAGCGCGATGCGCGTCGTGCTCATGGCCGTCGGCTGCTGCAGGGTGACCGCGGCGGGCACGGTGTTCTCGGTCTTGCCCTCGACCTCGTTGCTCCGCGCCGTCAGCCCGCCGGTGTCGGCGACGTAGACGCGGTAGTAGTAGGTCGTGTCCTCCCGCAGGCCGCTGTCGTCCCACGTGAGCTGGTCGGCGCTGGTGATCTCGGTGATGAGCGCGTCGTTCTCACTGACCGCGCCGGTCGTGTTCCGGTAAACCCGATAGGTGGCGAAGTCGCGGTCTTCGCACTTGCTCCACTTGAGGACGATCCGCGTCGTCGTGGACGTGCTGGGAGTCTCCACGTTGACCGCCGCCGGCGGCCGCACGTTGGCGACCAGGGCCTGCACCGCATTCGAGCCGGTCTCCTGCCCGAAGGAGTCCTGCACGTAGACGCGATAGTGGTAGGTGCGGCCCTCGATGACGTCCGTGTCCTCGTGCTCTAGCGTCGTCTTGCTCGTGACGGTCTCGATGAGCCGAGCGGCAGAATCCACCGGCGCCGACTCGGAGCGGAAGATCCGGTAGGCCGAGAAGGCGCTCTCCTGCGAGGGGCTCCAGCGCAGCTCGACAGCCGCGGCGTCCGGTGGCTCGGCCACGATCGGCGCCATCAGGTCGACCGGCTCCGGGGCCCGCCGGATGGTGAGCAGGCGCGGAGCGGTCACGCTCGTGGCCGCGTTGCCGGCCTCATCGGTGAAGGCGCCGCGCACCTCCTTGTTGCTGACCGCGGCGACGCTGGGGATCGCGAGCGTGCGCTCGTAGGTCCCGTCGTGCGCCTGGCCGTCGCCGTTGGTGCCGTCGTCGAAGAGCGGCACAGCATCGAAAACATCCCCCACGCTCACCGTGGCCGAGCCGTGCGGCTCACCCGCGACCAGGCGGAAGTGGATCGTCTCGCCCGGCCGGCGCACCGCGGCGCCGTCGAAGGTGAACGCCTCAATCGCGGCGTTCGTGTCGAGGCGGATCGTATCGAAGACCGGTAGGGTCTCGGCGCCGTCGATGAGCCGGAAGCGCGCGTAGACGGTCTTCTCGCCGTCGCCGGGGGCGAGCGTCCACTTGACCGAGCCGGCCGCCGACTGCCAGGGCTCCGTGAAGCTGTTCGCGTCCTCGGAGAGCTGGATCGCCTCGGCGCTGGACAGGCGGAAGTCGACCGAGACGGAGCGCTCGCGGGTGGCGTTGGCGCCGCCGGCGAGGGTGAAGGCGAACAAGCCGGGCGTGGCGTCGATCTCGTCGGTGCGGCGCCCGAACTGCCCCCGGATGCCTGCGGCAATGCGGTAGGTGTAGGTGCTCCCGTTCCTGACGCGGGTGTCGGTGTACTGGCGCGCGGTGACGCGCTCGAGCAGCCGCTCCTTCTCGTCGCTGTCCGCGTCGCTCCGCCGGCGGAAGATCGCGTACTCATCCGTTGTCTCGCCCGCCGGGAGGGACCATGCCAGGCGCACGGTGTTGTCCCCCACCATGACCCGCACCGAATCGGGAACGGGCAACCCCTCGCCCAGCACCGGATCGAACGGGTTGCGGAACGACGGCTCCTCCGTGTCCGTGCTGCACCCGGCCAGCAGAACCGCGGTGGCCAGCAGCACACCGCCTCTCCAGATTCGGGACTGCCGCGTCATGGCATGCTCCACGTTGCGCACATCAGGACACCGTCGGGGCCCGGCGTCACGGACCACGTGAGTCCCGGGATCCGGGCGCTCTGCCCCAGACCGAAGGCATCGATGACGTTCCAGGCGTAGACCCCCGCGGTCGCGCCCACCAGGGCCCAGCGCAGGGTGTTCTTGTCGTCGACCCGCTCGGCGGCCTGCTCGAGATCCCGGCGGGCCCCATCCAGCTCGCTCTCGCGCTCCACGTCGTCGAAGCGGCGCTGGGCCTGCGCCTGGTCCCGGCGGGCCTCCAGGAACGCATCGTGAGCGGCGATGGAGGCCGCGGCGAGGGCGGCCGTGGCGGTGAAGAAGAAGTTGCCCCGCGGGGAGCGGCCCATGTAGCGCTGGCCCCCGCCCGGCACGATGGCGCTGCGCAAGGCGGCCCGGGCGCCGCCGGCGCGCGGCAGCGTGACGAGGTAGTGTCCCGACTCGGACGCATCGAAGGACGGCCGCGGGGTGAGGAGCAGGGCCTCCAGGCTCGCTCCCAGCCAGGTCGCCCCCAGATAGCCCAGCCAGAGACTGCGCATCTCCTTCTGGTCCTCGCGCTCCTGCGTGGCGGCCAGAAGCGAGCGGCGCGCCGCGGCGATGTTCTCCTCGGAGATGGCCCACGCATAGCTGAGCGCTGTCCGATCGACCTTATCTTCCGCGTTCCTGATCGCGGCCTGGCTCACGACGGCCATCGTAGCACCGGCAATCCCCGCCCCGGCCAGGGCCCAGCCGCGCGTCTCGCCGCGCTCCAGGTGCATGACTCCCGGGGGCAGGATGAGCGCCACGGGACCCACCCACGGGCGCGCCGACAGGCCGGCGGGCGAAAGCGCGAACCGGCCGCGCACGGCGGGCAGGCCGGGGCCGTCGGCGGCCAGCTCGTACTCTCCGACCGGGAGATCCGCGAGCGGCAGCGGTGCTGCGCCCGTGACCGACACCGCCCCGCGCACGGAGAGGTGCGCATCCGGCGGATCCGCTTCGAGGACCGCGGCGCCCTGCGCGAGCGCGGACGCGGGCGCTGCCGAGCAGGCCAGCGCGATCAGGCCCACCGCGCAGATCGCGCGCGCGCGGGCGGCGGACACCTCAGCGAGCCAGCCTCGTCTCATGCCCTCTCCGCATCCTCCGCCTTGGGAGACCTGAACTTGAACTCGTGCGGGTCGATCCCCAGCTTGGTCAGATGCTCGTACAGGCTGGGCCGGGCGATCCCCAGCACCTCCGCCGCCTTCGAGACATTGCCGCCCGTCAGCCTCAGGGCCCGGCGGATCGTCTCGCGCTCCGAAAGCTCCCGGGCGTCGCGCAACGAGAGCGGCTTCTCGGGCTCCGCGCTCCCCAGGTTGAGGTCGGACGCATCCAGCAGGCGCCCGCTCGCCAGCGCGACGGCGCCTCGGATCATGTTCTCCAGCTCCCGCACGTTGCCGACCCACTCCTGCTGCTGCAGCGCCAGTCGAGCCTTGGCGGTGAACGTCATGCGTCCGCGCTTGAATTCGTTGCAGTAGTGATCCAGGAAGAACTGCGCCAGGAGCGGAATGTCCTCCTCGCGGTCCCTCAGAAGCGGCACGCTGATGTTGACCACCTTGAGGCGGTAGTAAAGGTCTTGCCGGAAGTGCCCGGCCTTGATCTCGTCTTCCAGATTCCGGCTGGTCGCAGCGATCACGCGTACGTCGAGCTTGATGACCTCGCGTCCGCCGACGGACTCGATCTCGTGCTCCTGCAGGAATCGCAGGAGTTTCACCTGGAGCGAAAGCGGAAGTTCCCCGATCTCGTCCAGGAAGACGATGCCGCCGTCGGCGAGCTGCAGCCGCCCCGGGCGGGACTCCTTGGCATCGGTGAAGGCGCCGCGCTCATGGCCGAAAAGCTCGCTCTCCATGAGGTTGGCCGGGATGGCCGTGCAGTCGATCTTGACGAAGGGCTTGGTCGCCCGGTCGCTCAGCCGCCGGATCTCCCGGGCCACGAGCTCCTTGCCCGTGCCGCTCGCTCCCAGGATCAGGACCTCGACGTCGACCGGCGCAACTCTCTGGATCTTCTGGTAGACCGCGCGCATCGCGGGGCTCTGCCCGACGAGCGCCCCCAGCCGGCGATCCTCCCCCAGGTCCTTGAGCAGCTCGGCGCTCTTCCGCTCCAACCGGACCCGCTCGGCGCATCGGCGCAGGAGCACGCGCAGGTCCTCGATGTCGACCGGCTTGCCGAGGAAGTCGGCCGCGCCCTGCTCGATCGCCCGCAGGGCGTTCACTTCGTTGTCGTTGCCCGTGATCAGGATGATCTTGATGAAGGGATCGAGCCGCAGGGCCTGCTCGAGCACCGAGAAGCCCGTCTCGGGATTGACGCCGTCGAGGGCGAGATCGAGGGTCATCAGGTCTGGTTGCACTGCCTGCACGGCCTTTCCGGCCGCCGCCGCGTCGCCGGCGGTGTGGACCTCGTACTCCTTGCGCAGGGCGAGGCGAAGCTGGTCGACGATCTCCTGATCGTCGTCCACGATGAGCAGCCTCGCCAGGTGCCCGTTATGATCCTGAGGCGACTTCATCGACCACCCTGCCTGTCTTGCGGGTCTCAGGTTCGGGGATCATGTTGACGCTCGGCCGCGCGACCGCCCCGTCGAGCGCGATGTGAAACACCGTGCCCTCGCCCGGTCGGCTCTCGACGCTGATCTCGCCGCCGTGCGCCTGGACGATCATGCGGCACTGCCAAAGCCCGAGCCCGAGGCCGTTCTTCTTGGTCGTCGCGAACGGCCGGAACAGCTTCTCGCGCAGAAACGCCTCCCCGATCCCGGGGCCCGTGTCGCCGACCGCGATGTGCACGCGGGGCGCATCCTCGGCGCCTTCGTCCCGGGTCTTGACCGTGAGCGTGCCCGACCCGTTCATCGCTTCGATCGCGTTGGTGACCAGGTTCTCGAGCACGCGGCGCAAGAGGCCCCGATCGGCGCTCACCGCGTGCTTCGTCTCGAGGATGAGCTCGGTCGTGAGCCCGCCGCGGCCCGCGACCTGCAGCCCGGTAAGCGTCTCGCGGATGACCTCGTTGGGGCAGACGATCCCCGCCTGGAGCCGCGTGCTGGCCCGCAGGTCGGCCAGGGTGCGCACGAGGCTCTCCATGCGATCGGTCACTCGCTGGATGCTCGTCGCGCACGTGGCGGCCACCTCCGCGTCGCCGGGGGATTCGGCCAGATTCGTCGCGGCCAGGCGCAGCGGCGTGAGGTAGTTCTTCAGGTCGTGCAGGATCATGCTGCTCCACTGCGAGACGAGCTCGGTCTCGCGCGCCTCGGCCAGCTCCGTGGACAGGCGAATGCCGTGCAGCGTGGCGGTCACCTGCGCGCAGATGCTGTCGAGCATCTTACCGTCTTCGTAGGTGAAGCGGTCCTCGCCGGCCTTGCGCTGCAGGCCGATCGTGCCCAGAAGATCGGTGCCGTGCGCGAGCGGCGCGATCATCCGGCTCGCGGTGGCATCGAGCCAGGCCTGGTTCTCGGCGTAGATGCCGACGTAGGTGAAGTCGTGCGGATTGCGGTCCAGGAGCAGCGTCTTGCGCTCGCGGACCAGGCGCTGGTAGAGGGGCGACTCGGGCGCCAGCACCGCCTGCGGATCGCCGGCACCCTTCCCGCGCGCGGGCCGGATCTCGAGGGTGGCCTCGTCGCGCAAGGCGATCGTCACCTCAGCGCGCGAGAAGACCTCCGAGAGAAACCGCGAGACCCGAATGAGGACGATATCCTGGGTTGCAGCATCCTCGAGGACAGTCGTCAGCTCGGACCACTTCGCGCGGTAATCGTAGCGATTGGTGTAGAAGTTGTTGTCGATGATCCGCCGAATCCAGCGCCGGAACCGGTTCGAGACGAACATCAGGATCACGATCATCACGGCGAGGAAGCCGAAGGCGAAGATCAGGATCTCATCGGGCGACCAGTGCGTCAGCGTCGCGATCTGCGCGGCGATCGCGATGGCGAGCACGAAGAGGCCCGCCGCAAAGGCCGTGAACGACGCGTAGACGAAACTGCGCGACACGGGCGCGGCCGCGTCGCTGATCGCTCCGCGCAGGTAGCCGTGCGCCAGCAGGATGCTCGCGCAGACGATCGGCATGGCGGCGGCGATCAGCCGGCCCATGCCGATCGACGAGTAGAGCATCCCCGTGGCCAGAATGAACGTGAAGTAGGCGAGCACGCCGAAGAGCCCCAGGATCGCGGGCCGGATGCGGCTGCGCTGCTCGCTCGAGGAGATCCGGTAGGTCTTCTCGAGGTTGTGGCCGATGAAGACGATGCCGATCAGGAGATACCCGCAGTAAGCCTTGCCGAGGTAGCCGAAGTGAATCGTCCCGCGCTCATCGAACCACTCGTAGCCGGTCACGAAGGCGCGGTGCCGCAGCAGGGCGAGGAATACCGCGCCGGCGACCACCAGCAGACCCAGCGTCCGGCGGGCATCGTGCAGCGACTCGCCCGGCCGCTCGCGGCCGAAGGCGAGCGAGAGCAGATAGCCCGACAGGAGCATGACCACCGGCAGCGCGACCAGGGCATGGACCCAGGCATTGGGCGCGTACTGCGGCGCCAGCACCAGGAGCTTCATGGTGATGGCGAAGAAGGCCGCCGTGGCGGCGGCGATGCAGAGCGTCGAAAGCATCAGCATCCGGCGCGAGCGGCCGCGCAGGAAGACCGCGACCACGGGCAGAACCGTGGAGACGATCGCGATGGCCAGGATGATGTGCTGCAGGTTCATGTCGCTTCAGGCTCACCCTAGGGTTGCGTCGCCGTCCCGCGCAGGCGGGCGGCCTCGCCCGCGGCCCAGCGCCCGATGTCGGCGCGGGAGTAGACCTCCGCCACGTGGTCCAGAATACCTGCGGCCTTCGATGGGTCTGCCAGGGCGTCGCGGGCGATCCGGGCGGCGGCGAGCATCAGCGAGGCCCCCTCGGGGGAGCCCTTCATGTCGTCGCCCAGGCTCACGTACTCGTCGATCGCCGGCTCGTACTTCTCCTGCAGGAGCAGCGCCTGAATCAGGTGCTGCCGGGCGGACACGGTGTGCTGGCCGGGCGGGTATCTGGCGATGAAGTCGCGGTAGCCGCGCTCCGCCTGTTCGAGCGCCGCGGTCGTGGCCTGCTCGTCGCCCGCCTGGTGGTAGTGCTGCGCGATCTCGAGCGGGGCGAGCAGGGCGGGCTCGCTCAAGGGGTGCTGCCCGGGCAGCGTGCGGTAGATCTCGAGCGCTTCGGGCCAGCGGTCGCGGCTGGCGAGCAAGCGGCCCCGGAAGAGCAGGGCCTGGGGCGCGGCGTCCTCGTCGTTGCGATAGTCGCGGATGATCCGGTCCAGGTAGCCGAGGGCCTCCTCGACCTGATTGCGCTGGTTGGCGTTGTCCGAGAGCGCCAGGAGCACCTGCGGCGCGACCTCGCACTCGGGATAATCGGCCAGCACCGACTCGAGCGTCCGGCGCACCTCCTCGGGGCTCCTGCCGGCCCGGCGCTCGAGGCCGGCGATCGCGAAGCGGATTTCGCAGGGCTGGCGCGGAGGCTTGTCCATCTTGAGGACCTGCGCCTCCAGGTCGCGCAGCGAGCGGAGCGCGGTGTCCCAGTCGCCCAGGTCGGCCGACAGGAGGGCCAGGCGGTCCTGGGCCTCGAGCCGCGTCACGTCGCCCTCGTGCTCGCGTACGAGCCGCTCGTAGTAGGCGCGCGCGAGGCCCAGGTGAGTCTCGGCCTCGTCCCGACTGATGCCCGGCTCCTGGGCGCGCAGGCGCGCGATGCGCAGCGGCAGGTCCAGCACCATGCCGGCGGCGCCGGCTTCGCCCGGCTGGGGCGCAACGCGTTCGACCACCGACTGGTAGAAGTCGGCCGCTTCACGGAGCTCGCCCTTGCTCTCCGCGATGCTGGCCCGGGCGAGGGCCACCTCGGCCGCCACCTGGGGCAGGTGGCCGAAGTCCCGGGCCATCTGCTCGAAGAGCTGCTCCACCCGGATCGAGTCGCGCACGGCCGCGTGGACGCGGGCCGACGCGAAGAGCGCGCGCGCCGCCAGGGATTGCACGTCGTCGCGCATCTCCGTCCGCGCGCCCTGGCCCAGGGAGCGCATGACCTGCTCGGCGATGCCCTCGTAGCGTCGCGCCAGCTCCGCCCACTGCGCCTCGCTCACGTCCTGCGGGCGGATCGAGAGGTTGCGGAACTCCCAGTCGGCCCGGAACAGCTCGCGCTCGGTCCGATAGCGGCGGCCGATGTCGAGGTCGCGGCTGCACGAGGCGCCCAAGAGGAGCAGAAACGCCAGCCCGGCGCCCCACCGGAGGCCTCGCCCGATCATGATCCCCATGCCCGCGCCCCGCATCATCGCGACCCCTCCATCCGCCACACGAACAGGCGTGTCACCGTGCCCACCAGCAGGAACGTGACGATGACCTCGGCCACGACGGTCGCGGCGAGGAGTCCACCGACCATCTCGGGTTTGAACTTGCTGGCGATGAAGTCCGCGCGCCCACCCGCGTAGGAGAAGGGGAAGAGCAGCAGGGTCGGCACCGCCACGGCGAGGAAGGTGGGCAGCAGCGTCCGGGCCGACACCCGCACGGAGTCGCGGATCGCGGGCCAGATCTTGTGGCCCATGAGGACGATCCAGGCGGTGGTGTAGATGAGGAAGCACTGGACCACGACCGAGAGGAAGAGCGTGCCCCCGCGCGTGCCCCAGCGAGCGGCGAAGCTGCGCTGTTGGACCTCTTGTGGGACGAGTTGCCCCAGCGCGGAGATCCCGAACCAGAGGGCCACGACCAGGAGCGAGGTGATGATCAAGGCCGGCGCGCGCCGCCAGGCGCGGCTCCAGGCTCCGTGCTCACCAGCAAGACCGAAGGCGCGCGCGAAGAGCAGGGTGGCCGCGCCGCCCGCGATCGAGGCGATGAGCACGCTGATCGCCAGGTTCATGCGGAAGTAGATCGTGGGCAGCGCGAAATAGAGGATCGGGTAGTGCGTGGCCAGGTCGCCCGCGAGCAGCTTGACCAGGGGCACGCCAATGGGGACAAGCACGGGCTGATGGAAAGAGACGACGAGCAGCAGTGCGGCGGCCTGTACACATCCGACTAGAAGGAAGGGAAGCCAGATTGCGGGCCTCAGAGCCATCGCCGCCACACCCCGCCACGCCCACGCCACCACGCTCAGCGACTGGAGAAATCTCTGCACGATGGTCGATGCCTCCGTGGACCCATGCTCGGGCGGTTTCTAGGCGGGCGCAGACCTATCCCCGCTACAGTTGCGGAGCAAGAGGCCTCCGGGACAGATGCGCCCCGCTTTCGAACTGCCTCCCGGCCAGCCGGCAGGGTCCATGTAAGGAAACCCGACAACGGTCTTGTAACCCGAGCCCGCGGCACGCGCCCAGAGCTTCCATGTCACAGCAGCGGATCGGGCACCACTCTCCGGGGCCTTGAAGGACGTGCATCGTCGCGATATACGCGGAGGCTCTGGGTCGAGTCCTTCAAGACCTTTGAGGGATGGTATCCTCTCTCGTTACCGGGAGTCAAGCTAGCAAAGAACGTTTCTTGTGTTGCGATGGCGACAGAAGTGTCGGTTTCGTTTACGAATGTATCTTGTGTGGGGGGATGTGGATTTGCAACACTGTGGAGTCCACGTGCCGGCAGGGAGTGCAATAGGGATCGTCACTGGCGTTGGGTCACACAAGTCCTATTTCGTTTAGCACTTGCGAGATAGGCCGGTAGGCCCCCAGGGACAACAGCCGGCCCAGACGGCTCGCTGCCCGGCCGAGGTTGTGATAGTGGGTCCAGCGGGTCCGCAGGCCCACCGGGAAGCGCGGCTGGTCGGGGTCGAGCTCCCAGGGATGGACCGTGAGGATGAAGGGCCGCCTGGCTGAGATCAGCCTCTTCACCGACCGTTGCTGGAGCGAGAAGGGCAGCAAGCGCAGGTAGGCCCCTCCCGTCGCCGGGAGATTGATCGAGCCGAGGCGAATCGTGGGCAGCGGAAACTCCGCGATGCTGCGCTGCGCGTCGATCTCAATCCGATGCGGCCAGCGATTCGCGCCCGGCATGCCGTAGCGTCGGCGGGCGATCGGGAAGATGCTGGAGTCGTAGCGGTAGCCTTCCTCGGCGAGGATTGCCAGCGCCCACTGCGTGCGCGCCATGATCGTGTAGGAGGGCGCGCGGTAGCCGATCACCTCCTGACCGCTCAAATCCTGGAGCAGCGCGCGGGCCCGGCGAACGTCCTGGCGGAAGGCCTCGGGATCCTGGTTGTAGATGAGCTCGTGGTCGAAGCCGTGCGAGGCGATTTCGTGCCCTTGAGATGCGATCCGGCGCACCAGGCCCGGATGCTTCTGGGCGGTCCAGCCGAGGATGAAGAAGGTGCCCTTCGCGGCGTGGGCCGCGAGGATTTCGAGGATGCGCTCGGTGCTGCGCTCGGTGCGGTCCTCGAAGGTGCCCCACTTCTCCCGGGGGCAGAAGGGGCGCAGGGCCTCGACCTGGAAGTAGTCCTCGACGTCGGCGGAGAAGGCGGCGAGGGACGGTGGTTCGGTCATTGCAGGCCGACCTCCCCGAGGACCTGCCGAAGCGATGGATCCAGCAGGCTCATGAGCTCGCGCAGCGCCGCGGAGTCGGCCGTGGCCGCGCTGTAGCGCACGAAGGCGGCGTTCGACGGGCGGCGCAGGATGGAGTTCTTGACCTGCTCCCACTTCAGCGCGTACTCGTCCGCGGTCGCCGTGCCGTAGGTGCTGAACCAATAGAGGACGTCCTGGGACGCGCCTTGGCGGGCGGTGCGCATGTGGGTCAGGGGTTGGGGCTTGCCGTTCACGAAGACAGCCGTCTTTTCGACCGAAGCCACCCTCCAGCCGCCGCCGGGGATGCAATTGCGCGGCGAGTGAATCTGCGCATTGACCTGCTGCTGTTTGAAGTAGGCAAGGAAGAGCCAGATCTCCGTGCCGTCCTGGCGAAAGAAACGCCGATGCAGCGTCGCATCAGCGGCCAGCACGCGCGCCGTCAGCTCGTCGGCCTCGAAGTCCTCGCTCCGCCAGCCCTCGAACTGCCGGGCGAGCCCGGCGAGCTCCGGGACGGCGGCCATGACGGGATCCGCGTGGCGGAGCACGGCCGCGTAGGCGCCCGCCGCCGCGACGATCAGGACGGCGATGACGGAGCGGATGACCATAGCTTGCCCACCACCTTCTTGAGCAGGACGAAGATCCCGAGCGCAACCACGAACACCACGATACCGAACAGCTCGTGCACGGTTCCCGTGGTGGCTTCGGGGCCGATCAGATAGGCGCCCAGGCCCGATCCCCAGACGCGCACGGCGTTGCCGGCCACGCTCAAGGGAATCGTGAGGGCGAAGATCAGGAGGCGCCCCCACAGGGGAATCGGCGTCGCCTGAGCCACGAGCGCCCCGACGGCCAGGAAGGCGTACAGCGAGCGGATGCCGCTGCAGGCCTCGGCCACCTCCAGGCTGGTCTGAGGCAGATGGATCATGTTGCCCTGGACCACCGCGGGAATCCCCGCCCCTTTCAGGCCGAACACCGCGAGCTTCGCGGCCAGGGCCTGCAGAGGACTGGTCAGGCCGTAGTAGATGACATAGGGCAGCGGGATGGCAAAGAACATGAAGGCGATGGGGAAGCCCACCAGGCGCAGGTGCCCCCAGCCGTAGAGGAACAGGACCAGGGAGGCGAGCATCAGCAGGAAGCTCATGCGCTGGGTGAAGACCTCGGCGCCGGCGGTGCCGAGGATGAGCATGGCGGCGGCGGCGAGGAGGCCAAGGAGGCCCAGGAGCGACGGGGTTTTGGGCTGGGCGCGCAGCTTCTGCCGGTTGGTCCAGAGCAGGTAGGCGGAGACCACCGGGATGAGGAAGCCGTGGTTGTAGTTGGGGTCGCGGATCCAGTCGCGGACGAGCTCGATGAGGACAGGGATGTAAACAGCGAGGGGGACGGCGAGCAGGAAGATGGAAAGGACGGGTCGCAGACGCCCGCCGGCCGCGAGGTTTGTTGTCACCTTGTAAGGCTCCCGGTCCGGGTTTGAATTTGCAGTAGTCTAGCACAGCTCATGTTTCGGTCTACAGGAGGTAGTCCGGCGAGCCGGTGAAAGCACTTCATCCGCTTGCCGGCTACAGGTCGTCGATGAGGTGAGGCATGACATCCCACCGATTGCTGTTGAGCAGAATCATCAAGCTGAGTCTCTCGCTGACGGGTTTCACGGCAAGTATGTGGTACTTGGACTTGAATCGAAGCGGGAAGAACTTCTTCATGGCGATGCCCCTCTCCGCGGATTCGCTTACAAATGTACGCACATACGCGACCTTTCTCGAATAGGCTCTGTCCAGATGCCTTATGGCTCTCTCTAGAAACCTCTCGCTATAGGAGCTGAATTGGCTGTCAAGCAAGATGAGCTCGTTGACGTGACTGCGTCTATTCCTGCGCACAACGAAGTCGGCCTTGCTGCGCATCTCGGAGTAGCTGATGAACTCATAGGCCTTCGGGTTGTCAACATATCGCCATTGTCGGTAAACGGTTCCGGCCACGGGGGTCAGCAGGTCAGATTGCATGAGCACTCTGGGCCCCGACGCCCCCTGCTCGGGCGAAGGACCACCCTGCAATCTGGGAAGCATCGGGTTTATCAATCTAACTCTGAAGCAGTAGGTACCAACTTGGCGGTACCCTTGTTCGTAGATTGCGCCGTAGCTCATGCGACTAGGGAAACCAAAGAGAAAGTCAATACCTCTGTCTCTCGCCACCCGGAAACCGAACTCCAGGACTCGGGAAAACAGACCCCTGCGACGGTAGTGTATGTCCGTAGCTGATTCACCCGACTGGTACCCCAGGTAGGTCCCTCCCTGATACTGGAATTCCCAAGGAATCCAAGAATTGAATGACACGACATGACCCTCGTGTTTCGCGCAGACCAAGATGGGTGCGGGGCGCCCTGGCGATTCAAACCGCCATCGGAAGGTGCTCTCGCAACTGGAGCTAAAAGTCCTTGCTAGTAAGTCGATACTCGATTGTCGATCTTCTGGCAGTGCTTCCCTCAGAAAGATCTCACCCACCTGCCCCTCCAGGCCGACTTCCAGTCCCGAGAACCTCTCTATACATGCGCGCATAGGATTGCGCCATTGCGGAATCGTTATGCTGGCTGAGGAACCTCCTGCGGGCATGTTGCCCCATCCTCGACCTGGTGTCTTTGTCAGCGGCCAAAGCACGAAATGCCTGGACCAGCTCTTGGACGTCCCCAGGTGGGACAATGGCCCCCTCGAGACCTTTCGCGACCATCTCTGGAACTGATCCAACCGATGTGGCAACTATGGGCAGGCCGAACGCCATGGCCTCAATCAGGGAAATCGGGGAACCTTCGGTGTCAGAACTCAGCAGAAAGAAGTCCGCTTCGCGATAGACCGTCCCCGTGTCGGCAACATACCCAAGAAACTCAACCGCTTTATCCAACCCAAGGTCACTGACTCTTTGTCTGAGCGCCGCCTCCTCCGGTCCAGCTCCGGCAAGCGAGAGATTCGTCTCCGGAAGCTCCCGTCGCAATGCGGCAGTGACCTCTATTGCTACGTCGAGCCTCTTCTCTGGTGCAAGTCGGCCGACACACACAATGTGCGGAAACGGCCTCGTCCTTCGGCTCATTTCACCGCTGCCCTCAGGCGCGTTGGCAAGTGGATCGGCGATTCCATTGGGGATCACGGAAATCTTGCGGCTGTTCACCCTCCTCGCAACAAGCTCTCGCCTGATCGGCTCCGAAACGGCCACAACATGCGAGGCATGCCTGAGAAAGGAAGTCTCGAGCCGGACGTACTGACTCACGTCTGCAGCGTGTTTTGCTTCCCCGTGATAGGTCACCACCATCGGATGGCGGAGGGAGAGATTGACCAGAGCCGTCGAGATCGTCGCCTTGTACCCGTGGACGTGCAGTATCTGAGGCTGGGCGAGCTTGATGGCTCGATAGATGCCCATGATGCCGCGTGCACTGATTTTCCTCCGCTCGTCTACATGGAACACCGGGATTGCCCTGGTCTGTGCGCGCCTGCCGACCTCCGCGCCTTCTGAGCCCACCGGGCTCATACAGGACAAGGCGGTTTCTACTCCAATCGCTCGGAGGGCGGGAAGCAAGTTGAGAAGCATGTGCTCCGCGCCGTACATACCACCACTGTCTATCAAGTGCAAGACGCGCATTCCATCGCCCAGGGTCGGCGTTGTGCGATATTCAGTCATTTTGTATGCAAGATCCACACCCTTTCGGGGCTATAGGTCCTAAGCTCTCTTCATTATCTTCATTATGGGGCGGCGTATGAGATGTGCAAGCGCCTCTTTGGCGACTACCCAATCGTAGTCACCCGAGACCTTCAAGATGAAGTCACTGAGAGTGTCATTAGGCGAGACAATGATCCTGCGGAGCACGTACCTGTCTTGCTGCGAGTTGTGCCGCCCAAACCAGGTAGTCACGGCGGAGTTGTATCCAGCTTCCCGGACAATTCGGACTGCGCTCTGATCGAAGTCCGCTCTCGAGCCGTATGGGTAGGCGAATGAATCCACCGGGACATCCAACAAGTCTTCCAACACTCGTTTGGAGTCCACGATCTCTCTCCGCAGAGCATCGACTCCCAGCCCACGCAAGCACGTGTGGGTGTGGGTGTGGCTTCCGACGGAGATCCCAAGCGAGCACATCTCTCTCAGCTCACCGACGTTGAGGATCGGCAGCAACGCTTCGGGGCGATTGCTGTCCCACTCGTTCTGCTTGCCAATGAAACCAGCCGGAATGTATACCGTCGCAGGGAGACCGAGTTTGGCAAGCACCGGAAAGGCTGTCCACTGGAGATTCGAATAGGCATCATCAAACGTAATTGCGACTACAGACCTCTGCGCTGATGAGTGGCCATCAAGAACCCTGTCGAGGGGTACAGGGCCGAAGTTGTCCTTCACATAGGCCATCTGCTGCAGGAACCTCTCTGGCATGACACAGAGGGGATGGTCGGCCTGTATTCCATGATACAGCAGGATGATCTGCGACGATGCAGTCGAGAGACGACGGCTGAGCTTTCCGAATTGGCCTTTTGAAATCCTGCGCATGATTCTTTCTTGGTCAAGTGCTTGCTGTGCTCGTGAACGGAAAGAGGAAATGCGCCGGGACATTTCACTGTAGGTGTTCGTTACATAGCACATGTGGAAGCCATTCCTATGTAGGATCCCATATGCAGTAGACCCGCTGGATTGCGCGCGGGAAGTGCCATATTCCTGCGTTGAGACTATCAACACCGCCCTGGCTCTTGCACGGCTGCTTCTCGGTCTCAGGTCGGTTGGGCGATGCCGGCCCATCACACACCCAGGCGAGCATCGCCGCCAGGTCCCATGCCTGATGAACCCGCTCGCCCCCTGGTTCCATTTGACCCCGATGGCCCGTGGTCGATTGCTGCCCTTTTTTCCCACTTGCTTCGGACACGAGTCCTCCAAGACCCGATTGTACCCCGGATTGCACGAACACCGAAAGCGCTGCGCGACATGGCCCCACACCCCGGGATACCACCCGGCGCTGGGATCTGCCCGCATTTTCATCCAGAGGCTGAACGCGGTTGCTGAACATCTATCCTGACAAGCAACTACGGGATCCCTGCCAGACAAGAATCACTCGGGCAAGCGCACCCGGGGCAGATTCCTGCGTCAAGGTCCAGATCCGCGGTCTTCACCGGTTCCGGTCGCAATTCGAGAATACAGCGAGCACGTCTCGGCGATCATCCGCTCCGTCGAGAAGCGGGAGCGGATGCTCTCCCTGGCCTGATGGCCGAGCTTCAGGGCGAACTCTTGATCCTCCAGCAGCCGAACGAGCGCGTGGGCAAGCGCCTCCGGATTGCCTGGTTCGACCAGCAGGCCCGTCTCGCCATCCTGGATCAGCTCGGGGTTGCCACCCGTTGCCGTGGCCACGACCGGGAGACCCGAGAGCATGTACTCCATGATGGAATTCGAGAAGCCCTCCGAATCGGAGCAGATGACGCCGATGGATAGCTCACCCAGAACCTCCCTGATGTCATCCCGCCGGCCGAGGAACTCGATCTGGTCGTGGATGCCGAGGTTCGAGGCAAGATTCTCCAGATCCGGGCGAAGGTCACCGTCGCCGATCACCCTGAAGGCAACACCGGGAAAGCGCTGGTATACCAGCGCCGCCCCGCGGATGAAGAGGTCCACCCGCTTCACGCTTCGATTGAGATTGGCGACGATGCCAATCACCGGCCTGTCCGTTCGGCTCGACAGCCCGCCCTCGGGGAACTGGTCATGCGAGATCCCGTTGTAGATCACAGCCATCTTCGAGGGCGCCAGGCCTTCGATCGCCATGGCCTTGTCGCGCACCGCTTCTGAGTTGGCCACAACGCACGAGACGAATCTGTTGGCGAGCTTCAAGCTGAAGATATCCTTGCGCGTGAGGTGGTAGCCCATGTCGCGCCGGGAGCTGACGATGGCTCTCACACCCGACAGCCGCGCAACCATCACCCCCACGCCATTGGATGCGGGAAAGAACGTGTGCACCAGTTGCGGTCTCTCCGCGCGGAGAATGCGAGCGAGCTGCCAGAACTTGCCCAGCGATTCTGTGATGTCGGACGTCGCGCCCAGGGAGCGGAACCGAACTCGAGGAAAGACGGCTGAAGCTTCGTGGCTCAAGAACGGGCTGTCCTGCAGGGAGATCACGGACAGGTCATAGCCGTGGTCGGGCATGTGCCTGAGCAGATACCCGAGCTGCCGTTCGGTTCCTGCGTTGAGGGTGCGGAGGAAATCGACGACGTATGTGAGTTGGACCAGACCCGGCCTGTGAGGCACTCTCGATACCTCGCCTACATGTACAATTCCACGTCTCCGTCCCCATGGTAGAAGTCCCATGGGGCCGACGAGAACTCTGGCGGCAGGGGCGGCAGCGGATCGCGGACGATGCGGTAGGTGAATTTGGGGCTGCGGCCGGTGGGCAGGAAGCCGAACCTTCGCAGCCACGCCCTCACCGTCCGGTGGGTCGCGAATACGAAGATGCGCGAGACATCCTGTTGCGTGAGATGCTCCACTGCCTTGCGAATCAGTGCATAGGCAGCATGCTTGTCGCTGGAACACCCGACCAGGTCCACGATCCATCCCTCGTCCAGTCGGTCTCCAGCGCTCCTCACCACGACCGCCCCGCGCGCCTGATCACCGCCCGCGCGTAAGATCTGGTAGCGCCGATCGGGACACCGCGTATAGCGCCAGTTGAGATACTCGCGGCTCTTGTAGAGGCGAAACACGGGCTCCTGGCTCAAGGCTTCGGCGAGCTGGGTGAAGGATTCGTCGAATTCATCGATCTCGACAAGGGGGATGGTCGGATCTGGCTTCGGCATTGGCAGCAGGCTCTTCCAGGCAAGCAGCAGGCTTTCCTGCAGGGTCTTGCGAATGGGCTGTCCTTCCTTCCTGACTCGAAGGACGCGCACCAGGTAGTCGGAGTTCGGCACATCCACATAGCCAACCGACTTCCGTAGACCATACATCGCACCGCTGGTCCCTTTGGCTATGGAAAGGTCCCAGCCCTGCCACGCTGCGTGCACAAGCTTCTTGCCAACACCCCGGCCTCTCATGGCAGAGGAGACCAGCGAGTCTTGCTGCCAGGACGCTCTCACTCTGGCGCCCTGAAAGGTGAGTGGGGCCTCCACGATGCCCACGGCTCCAACGACCTTCCCGCCGTCGAGGGCGATCGTGGCTTCCTCTCCTCCGGAATGCGGTACTCCGGCCCTTCGCCACTCCCAGTACCTACGGAAGCTCTCCCAGGTGGCCTGGTGATGCGCGTAGAAATCCAGAAATGCGGCCTCATCCTGCGGCCTGAACGGGCGGATCTCGATGTCGCTCCGCGCATCTGCCACTGTCCAACCCTCCGAGGGTGCTGAATGCCCGCCGCTTGCTACGTGGATTCCCCGCTCCCGGCGAGCTGCTGCCTTGGCCTGATCCGTGCCGAGAGAAACTGGCGGCCGAGACGATAACGCAGCAGCCAATCGGGGCCAACACCATCCACGCCTATTCTGGGAATCGCCATCGGGATGGTTTGGGAAGTGACTGCCCCTGCGAGTGTGGTGTAACCACGGTGATAGCCAGCACGCGTTGCCGCCGCGATCACGCGGTCGTCGAAGTCCCCATTGGGATAGGCCAGGTCAACGACCGGCTTGTTGCAGAGTTCCTCCAGGATGCGGCGCGAGTCTGTGAGTTCAGCGGGCAAGTCCTCATCGCTTGCTCTCGTGAGGATACGGTGGTGGCTCGAGTGGGATCCGATGTGACAGATGGGGCTCTGGGACATCTGCGACACTTCGTCGGGCCGCAATGGCCTGTGCCGAGGCAGGCATCGGTCCAGAACCGCCGAGAAACGCACCTTCAGAGAGTCCAGCACCGCCTTCACGACGGCATGGTCGTCGTCACCAAGGGCTTTCAGATCGAGCAGGATGCGGTTGATGTCATCCCACCGGCGCATCTCATTCCCACTTCGAATGGGATATAGGCCTAGCCCGAAGTCGCGGAAGTCAAGCTGGTGAAGCTCGGCGGCCTGGATCGCCGTCACAACGGTGTCGAACCAGAATGGCTCCTGGCTCTGCATGGCGTGGGTCGAGATGAAGAAGAGCGCCGGCACGCGGTAGCTCTCGAGGATCGGCAGGGCCAGCCTGAGGTTGTTGGCATAGCCGTCGTCGAAGGTCAGGAGGAACCGGGGAGGCTCAGAACGCGTGAATCCGGGCCGCAGGGCCTCGTCGGGAGTTACGAATCGCCCGATGCCCTGGAGCCATTCCAGGTGGGTCGTGAAGTGCCGCTCACTGACCCGCAGCCATGACGCGAAATCGCCTTCCCCGCGGATGTCGTGATACATCAGGATGATGACTGGGGAAGGGCGTCGACTAGCGAGAAGTCTCACCGCTGACTTGCTAGCCAGTAGTCGTTTTGCCGCGCAACGAACCATGGCCTCTATCTCCCCACGGCATTCCAGTAGTCCTGAGCCGCCCGCAGCGGAGCAGAACCCATCCCTGACTATCGTGCAATCGCTGTTGGCACTCCAACTGCCTATCTCCGAGGAGCCATTGTGGAATGGCCGTCAGGGCCCCTTGCCAGGGTGATTCGCACTGCCCGGGGGATGGATCCAGTAGACGCTTCTGAACTCTCTGACGGTATTGGTGTTAGAGGAATGCGGTCCTTGCCCGAAGGCCGCTTACGGGCTCGCCATGCAAACGAACTCGCAGAAGTACCCATCAGGAGTACCCAGCTTGACCAGCGCCATGCGCGGAATCCGGGCCCCACAAGCCTCGGCGGCGTTCTGGTATGATCCCCGCATGCGGGACCGCAGCCAGCTTTGCTGCGTAGAGGAGCCGGTGGGTTCTCCGTGGCTATCAGTTTGGGATTGGGCGCCCGGCGACCCAGTGCCGTTGCTCCTACGGGCCGCCGGATGATATGGAGAGGTCCTTGATGCTCCTTTCTAGAAGGCTCTCACCGAATGTAGAGAGGAAGCTGGCGTTCCTCCTCGAGTCCCAGTACTGGCCCTACGCCAAATTGAAGGAGTATCAGTGGTCTCGACTCCTTCACCTCCTCTCCTTCGCGAGTAGGACCGTCCCTTACTACCGAGCCCTGTTCAAGAAACACGGGATTGATATCACCTCAGCAGTAACCCCGAAGGACATCGCGACGATTCCAATTCTAACGCGCGCCGCCATCCGGGCCAATTTCCACGCCCTGATTTCGGATCAGCACGATACCGAACAGTTATTCCTGAACTCCACCGGTGGCTCAACCGGAGAACCCTTGATCTTCTACCAAGATCGCAATCAGCTGGAATGGCACGAAGCTGCGATGTTTCGCGCGTGGAAAGACATGGTCGGCTGCAAGTTCGGTGACCTAGAAGCGGTCCTCTGGGGAGCTGAACGAGACATCGGAAAAGGCATGCCACTCCTCCGTGTACTGCGCACCGTAATCCGAGAGAGACAACTTGCTCTCAATACTTTCGACCTCGACTCTCGTTTGATCCACCGCTTTCTTCTCTTCTACAATATCCTACGCCCACCCATCCTCCGCGGGTACTCCTCTTCTCTTTACTACTTCGCCCGCTTTATACACGACAACCGGTTACAGATCCACTACCCAAGTGCAGTCATCTCTTCTGCCGAAATGTTGTGGCCCGAAATGAGAAAGACTGTGGAAGCCGTCTTCCGTTCCAGGGTCTTCGACTCTTATGGCTCTCGCGAGGTCAGCCAGATCGCTACCGAGTGCAACGCACATAGTGGCCTTCATGTCGTAATGGAGAATCAGTATGTCGAAATAGTGAGTAATGCGATTCTTGTGACAAATCTGAACAACTTCGCGATGCCTTTGATTCGGTATGCTATCGGCGACGGGGCTGATCGTATCGAAGCGGCCCCCTGCCCGTGTGGTCGCGAATCCGAACGCCTCCTCGGTCTAAGAGGTAGAGAGTCCGAGATGATACTGCTCCACAATGGCAAGATGATCCATGGTGAGTATTTCTCGCATCTATTCTACGGCACAGATGATGTTGATGCATTTGAGATTGTCTTCAAGAAGAAGTCCAATGAACTTGTGATCCGGTGCAATGGGCTCTCCGCTACAAGAATGGATTTCTTACGAAGTCAGCTAGACGCGGACTTCGGGTTGCAGAAGGTGGCGTTTGAGCGTCTCGAGTGCATGCAGAAGACGTCGTCAGGGAAGTACAAGTTCATTAATGTAGTCGATGCCTAGAAGTTCCCTGGCTGGCTATAGGTGATGGCCAGGCTCCCGACCTGTCGGAGGGGATCTCGGACGCTTGCTCAGTCGGGCTACCTCAGCGATGGTGAACTCGGACGAGCGTTGCCATGATGCTGGCAAGATGGGATATGAGGCTTTCGACCTTCAGGGACGAGAGGTCGGCCTCACTAGGGCGATAGTCCAAGGGCTGGCCGCGATCATGGCGCAGAAGGCAATCGCTCAGGAAGCGAACGATTGGCAGCGGGTCGTCGCAAGTAAAGACCGTGCCAGTGTTGGTTCGTCGAATCAGTGTCGCGGCCTCTCCTTCGGGGAAAAAGCCCATGATTGGACGCCGGGCGGCTATGTATTCGAAGAGCTTTGAGGGAATGAAGCTCCCGGATTCGGGACCGGTGCCCAGAGTCGCCCACAGAAGATCAGCACGCGTCATTATCCTGCGCGCCTCTTCCAATGCAACCCATGGTCTGATCTCAACGATGTCTGTCAACGCAAGCGCATTGACTAGCTTCTCGGTCTCCGTGTCCCTGGTGCCTAGTATCACGACCCTTAGGCGACCACGAAACGGCGGCCTCGACGCCTCGCCTTTTTTCTCGCTGCGCCACAACGCCAAGGCGTGAAGCAGTGCGTACGGCTTGAATTGCGGGTAGAAATTCCCCGAATGAACAATTGTGAATTCCGGCAGATTCTCCCTAAGTGCCATGTGATCGGGGAATGCTTCCCAGCCGTTTGGGAGATACAGCACCCTCTCCCGCGAGAGGAAGGGGAACTCCTTCAGGAGATTGTCCCTGTTCGCCGTGGTATTTGCGAGCACGATGTCCGCGCGCCGGAGCACGCTTGTCTCCATGACTCTCTCGAGGCGCCTGACCACCCGAAGTGGGTGCTCAGCCCGGCGACAAGCGTTCTGCGTCCACGGATCCCTGAAGTCCGCGACCCAGGGTCTTCGAATTAAGTCGTGCAAGACAAGTCCGCACAGCTGCGTGGCATGAGGTGGCGACGTTGTGTAGAGCAAGTCTACCGGCCGCTTCCGGTGGATTTCCAGCCCCTTAGCGATAGCCACGGCATTCCAGTACAGCGTATGATCCGGGAAGGCGGTCACCTCCATGAGAACTCCCTTGACCCTCCTCCAGAGCTGACGGCGGACCTGCCTGCCTCTCAGCCAGAGCCAGGGGTCAAACCCTCGGGTGAAGTGGACCCGAACGTTGTTTGGGAGCCCATCGAGCAGCGCAGTGTCCCCGTAAAGATCGCTGCGCTGGCGAATTGTCACAACCTCAACATCCCATCCCTTTGTAGCCAGGTGCCGTGCGACGCGCTCGGACCGCACCGCCCCAGCACTTGCGTTTGGAGGAAACGGATAGCAGACCATCAGTAACCGCGTCATCGGTTGGCTCTCTACTCCTTGCTGGGTATCTTCCGTCTGCACTCACCGACCATGAGCGACATCGCTTACTGCCTAGCGCAGGCCTCTAGTACAAAGCTCGCCGCCAATCGCGACCTCCTTTGCACTTCCGGAATTGTCTGCCGCAGATGCTTCTCAAGCTCCATCCTGTTGCGTTCCATTTCCGCCATCCTATCGGACAGGCTGTCCGGATTCAGTTCGTCCACCGACAATAGCCATCGCGGATGCCCGAAAATATCCTCGCTCACCCCAGAGGCTTTCATACTGTATCCGAGGGACAGCGTAGGCACACAACTGGATAGGGCAGCGATAGTACTATGCATTCGTGCACCAGCAAAAAGGCGGGTCTGGCCAATCACCCACTTCAACTCCGCAGCATTGAGATTCCGAGGCAGTATCGCGAGTTGTGCTTGTTGTCGCGGAAGGCCCTCCATGACTTGCAGGAGAAATCGATGATCATCGTTGCTCTCCTTGAAGACGTGAGGCACAAGGAGAACAGGGCCAAGTCCCGCCGCCAGGAGCCTATCTACGCAGGCACGCGCATTCTCCAGCCATGAGCGCGGGTCGTGCGTGGTCGTGAACTTGCCAGCAAAAGCACTGAGGTTGAGGCCTACCGGGCGTTGGAGAAGGAACGCCGCGAGATGATCATCAAGCCTTGGCTTCACTGCAGTCATGCAGAACGCGGGGTCCGCCACGCACCGGACATTCTGTTGCACACCAATGGACGCCAGGTAGGCGATCGTCTTAGATTCTCGGGCAAGGATGAGTGTCAATCTCCGCAAGTGCTTTGCGAGTCGGCGTTCCACTGAGGGCATCCTCGAAAACGGCCCGACGCTCGCGCCCCAGAGAATCAGAGGTTTTCCAGTGGCAAGCAAGACATCGTCGAGTCGGAGCAGATAGTCAGGGACGCCATAGTCAAGCGTGTAGTTGTCGCCGCCCACTTGAAGGGCGCAATCGCACTCCTGCATAGCCTTTAGCGCGACCGAATGAACATGCTTGTATGTGAGCGCCGGTCGGGATCTCATGAGAACACGGTAGAACCACCACTGAGGACTGAGGACGCGCGCGGCGCGCGTCCATCCAGGCGGCGCCGGCGGGCGGTACTCGACGCCTCGAACCTTCTCGAAGCCGTCCGTGGGAAAATCGTCGAAGCCTGAGCTAACGATGTACCGCGAGCCAGGTAATCGCGTGGAGAGAATCTCCACTGTCCCTCTGACAATCGCCTCGCAGCCTCTATTGGAATATGCGGCGCTTCCCACAAACAGGAAGTTCAATCCGGTGGACTCCATTTGCCAGTCTCCTTCGAATAGGACGACTTGCCTTGGATGGTACCTCTCGAGACACGTGCGGCAGGTTCGTCTCTACAGCCATCGGCCTGTCCAAGCTCAATATGTCCCTTCCAGCCCGACGGGGGCCGGAAAGCGAAGTGGTTGGATACGAGACCGCGATGACTGAGCACTGCACCGTTTTCGACAATCGAGATCCCGTCTAGCCGTCCCTGCATCAGTTGATATCGGTTGAGGTTCACTGCCTCTGCGAGTTGTGGAATCGCTCGGTAGTCGAATCCCATGAGCCCGGCGGCAACGAAGTCTACGACAACCGGGTTCCAGCCAGCGATCAGCGCGCCGCAGGCTTTGGATGTCGGTTCCAGAGGGCCTTCCCCCTCGCCGGCAATAACGGCATCGACCACGCTGACGCACCTGCGTTGAGGATCGTCGTGCATAAGACCAGCTTTGTCTGCATAAGAGAGGATCCGATTGAGATCAAGAACCGTGCGCCACATAGTATCGTTGCCGTGCCAAGACCCCTCAAAGAACATGTCCCGCGCCGTCAATTGCAGAATGCGATAGATCGCGCTCCTAAGGACGGAGACAGTTCCTAGGACACTCCGCGCGGTAACCCGCTTGCGGTGGATCGCCTCCTCAAGAAGGACGGAGAGCCGCTTCAAACGGCTCCTATGGAGGTACTCATCCCCGCCCTCATCAATGGCTCCGGCCGTATGATGCGGGAGGAAGTCCTTTAGGCAGTTGATGCCGATCATGTTCTTCATGGCACAGGTGAGTGCTGCCTTACGATGTGTCTTAAGCTTAGGGACGTTGATGATGACGTCAGCAGACAGCACGGTGTTGGAAATGAGGTATTCATGCTTCTGGTGGTTGTGGCAGCGATGCATTAGGTCGGGATCGTAGTCCGTCACCCTGTAGCGCCCGTAGTCAACAGACCGGCCCGCATGACAGGAATCTGCACCTAGATCAATGACCGTATAGCCAGAGGGATCCCCGTTCTGCTCGAGTTTCAGTGTTGGAGTTGCCCGGGTGCATCGAATCTTGCGTAGGTCGAAATGCTCTATCTCGAACCGCCCATGGTTGCGATAGAACGTCTGGAGTTCATCTAACCGTGCATCTCTCGCGATCGTCGAGTAGTCAGCGCTCTGGAGAGGCGCGTCGCAAACAACGATCCTCCCTGACCCTTCTAGTGCGATGAAGCAGTAGTCCACTAGCGCCCGGAGAATTGATCCATGTGTAATGAGGCACCTCAGACCTGCTTCCGCAGGATTGAAATCGGTTACGAAATTGGGTTTGATAACGACGGTCATACCCGGTTGGATGAGCTCGCCTAGAGGATTCCATTGTGGCGTGTTGTAAGCAGAGACATCGAGACCCATTGCAAGGAGTAGCTCCCGAACGGCGTGGTAGACCGTATTCCTTGTAGATACGGGCAGGAAACGGTACTCCGGATAGTGGTCGGAGGGATTGAAATCCGATGGGTATTCAGGGGGGAGGCCTCGAACAATGTACGCTGCATGGTTATGAAGCATGACATGATCACTCCGACAGGTCTTTGGCGAGCCACCGGCAATAGCATACCCCTAGTCCTGACCCTAGTCTGGCAGAAATCACGCCTCTGTTGACTCGACTTTAGCTCACACACGGATAAGCGCGGCTCATCTGTTGGCAGCTTCAAGGCCAACCGTGAACGCGTGCGCCCCATATCTCCTTCCTGTCATAGCCCTTGAAGCGCGGTTTTCGGCACCCTGCTAGATCAGCCCTGCCATCCGCAGCCACATTGCGGTGTTTTCCATGGCTTCAGAAAAGCTTAGCACGGGCCTGTATCCTAGCTCCCTCCTGGCCCTCTCGCACGAGTGCGCAACCCGCCTCCTCTGCTGCAGTAACAGCGGCCCGAACGCCACGCGCAGGTCTCCCCTGGCCCACTCTCCCCCGGGCCTCGCGACTATCCTCTCAATGCGCCTCTGCCTCTCGGGAGACATCACTCTAACCCGGTCGCCAACAAACGTATTCACTCTCTCACAAAGAGCAAAGTGCTCAGTCAGGAGTCCCCGAACCTCCGCCGAAGCAAGGAACCTCGCGATCCTCCCCGGTGTCATTTTCCGTGTCTCTCGTTTGACCTGCGGCATGTCTTCTTCCCTTAGCTCCACCTCGCGGAGAGCTATCGGCTGTCCGATGATCCGGAGGTGCGCCTCAAGGAACTCCCTCCACGTTATCCCACTATCATCTGTGATAAAGTACTTATCTCCATCCCAGCGCTGAGATTTGAGAGCAAGCATAATCGCGTGAACTAGATTGTACACATGCACAACATTACACGGATTCGCCCCCTTATCGATGAGGGCCATCTCCCCTCTAATGATCTTCTCCACCAGCGCTGTCGTATACTGCGACCATGGCCCGTAGATGTTCGGCGGACGCAGAATTATCACCCCAATCCCCTTCTTAACGTACCTTTGGAGTATTTCCTCCTGCTTCAGTTTCACTTGGCCGTACTTGTTTGCGCCCGGCCGTGGTGGCCAGGACTCGCTTGTGCTTTCGGGTGGAGGGTCATCTCCGTAGACGGCCACGCTACTTACGTGTACGAAGCGGTCTATTCCCTCCCTAAGAGCAGCGTCCAACAAGCGCACCAGGCCATAAGTATCGGCTAGCTTGCCGCCGCGTGCGAGATTCACAATTGCGTTGCAGCCGGTGACGGCGCGGGCCAGATCTGTTTTATTAAGCAAGTCAGCCTGGGCAATTTCGAGCGGCATTCTAGCGATTCGTGCGGCGCGGCCCGTATTCCGAACCATGGCCCTGAACTCATACTCGCCACCGAAGTAGAGATGCTCGCAGAGTGCTCCCCCCACGAAGCCGGATGCGCCGGTTATGAGGATCTTTGGCTGCTTGGAGGTTTTTGGCGCCTGCCGTCCTGTGCGTCGTGGTTGCCAGCGCCACGCCTCTGGCATTGGCTGCGCCAGCCGATAGAGGTCCTCGACGAGCTTTACCACTTGAATGGTTGCGGGACCGTCGAGGTAAGATGCTTTCCCCTGCATGATGCACTCGGCAAATCTGGTTACCTGCTCAGTAAAATAGTGAAACGCAGTGTTAGGCGGCATCTGGCCCAGCAGGGATGTACGGGACTCCAGCGGAAGGGCAACGGTCTTGTCCTTGAGCAGGAGCCACTCGCTCTGTCCTTCCGGGAGGATGGCATCGTAGCGCGTGCCGTGAAGATGGAACTGATTCCGCAGCTTGTAAGTCTTTGAAACATGGAAGCTTCCAGTGATCCGAGGCTCATGCTCTTTGAAGGCAAGCTGCGCCCGGAAATTCGCTTCCGGTCCGCCATGGCTGTCACTAGAGGAGTGCATGATCTCGGGAACTCCGAACCAGTAGATCATGCGATCAAGGAAGTGGGTCCCGCTGACCACAAGGACTCCGCCACCAGCCTGGGCTCTATCGAGATTGTACCCGGAGACCGGTGCCCAACCACCAGCAGAGCCGAACTCGTAGCTGAAGGATGTGACGTCACCGAAGTAGCGTTCGTCCAGCAGTTTCTTCATCAAGACCGTGCTGGGGAACAATCTTGTGACATACCCAACTGCGCAAATACATCCCTTGCGCTCGGCGACTCCAATCAACCTGCGCGCCTCATCCGTGGTCAGAACGAGGGGCTTCTCTACGAGAACACTGATGCCGCGAGTGAGGAAGAACTCCGCGATCTCATAATGGGTTGCATTCGGGGTAGCGATTATTGCCGCATCGACTGTGTGATGAAGGTCTCGATAGTCAGCCACAACCCGGCAACGCAGTGCGTATTTCTCGCGGAGCGCGGTGGCATTCTCGATCCTCGTGTCTGCTAGCGCGGAGAGCTCCGTATGTGGGGAACTAAGAACCGCTGGCAAGTGACAGAGGTCAGCTATCCTTCCGCACCCGACAATCGCCACTCTGAGCTTCCCGCCTAGTGTTTCACTGATTTCCATTAACGGACCTTTCGGTGTTGCTGGGTTCTTCGACTCTCGGCGGCTGAGGGGCTATGTGGTCCACTGAGATGCACTGGATTGTGAAGTGCCCCTTCGCGTTAATAGGTGTGAAATGCAACGCATTCGATATCGGCTCACCGCCTGGGATTCGAATCAGCCCGAACCTGGAGGACGATCCCCTGCGCCTACCGAATCCCAAGGCTGCAATCCGTTGCCAATCAAACCCATCGGCACTCGCCCAGATTCCTGCAGAACGCGGATTCCCCGATTGGCCTTCGTATGTCGTAGTGAGTACATAGATACCGTTGCCCAGAATGGTTGAGAAGTACGCAGGGTTGTCGATCTCGCAGATTCTGTTTCGTGCCCCGGACGCAATGTCGTAAGTGTAGATGTAGTTGCGGGGGCCTTCGGGGTTGTTCATACCCGCATCGGTTCCCCAGATGAGGAAGTCGCTTGTTGGAATGACACTGACGGCCCGCCACCCCTGATCACCGCAGCCAATGCAGTGGGGCTGTCCGGAGTGAGGGTTCCAGGACCAGATGCCGGCCTCGTGGTTCGCGTCACCGGTGCATATGAGAAGTTGCTGCCGGTAAGGATCATACCTCAGCGAGTGGATGTGTCTGACTTTGCCTGGAGGAAACACATGGGCGACATCCCAGTTGGTTCCTCCGTCGGAACCTCTCAGAATGGCTATCGCGTGCTTGCCAGGGCGGCAATTGTACTCTCCCCAGTAGATGTCATCCCACGGTGTGACGCAGACTCCTCCGATTAGGGGTGGAGTCATGCCATGCTTGCTAAGGGCGAACACCGGCTCTGCCGCCTGATCGGGGGGGCAGAGCCGGTAGATTTTGTCGTAAAACACCAAGACAATGCCTGAATTGAGCACAACGAGATCGTGGATGCCCGGCAACTGCCTAATGCTCCGGATGATCGGAGACCGCACCGCATGATCCTTCAGAACGCTGGCCCACGACGGCGATCGAGGGGGCAACCTGCCTATTCGCACCCAAGTCCTGCCTTGATCCTCGCTGCTGAAGATGAAATGGTCCTGAGTAGCATAGAGTGTGCCATTCCTGGTGTATTGGATCTGAAGCCGTCTTGTCTTCAGACTGTGTGTTTCACAAGCGATTACCACAGTAGACTACCCGACTTACACGGAGTCCTCTGCGTATTGTGAAGTGAGTTCTGTCTCAGTTCCCACCCAGCTGGCGTATTGCTTGCCCGGACAGACGCGGGAGTCACATGGCCACACCTAGTGGGCGGAAGTGTATTCCTTCGAGCGATGGTTTCGCATTGGCCCTCGCAGACTCACAGAATCTTGTGGATCTCCCGCGGTCTGAACTGCCGCCGACACCACAGGGAAGGACTCCGGGCATTCTCTTGCGTCAGAGTTCCAACCCAGCGGGTGAACAGCACTCCTTCATATCCCATTGGTCATCCGGTAATGAAGTTGTTCATTACTCTAGTTGGCAGTCTATCCCGTGTCGCTGGAACTCACAAGCCCGAAGCCCGACTCTGGAGTCCACAACCTCGCCTGACGGATCTGGCATTTTACTCTGGGTCTTCAGGGAGGGTTGGCGGTGACAGCTGCCGAGAGGGAGACCCACCGCAAGCTCATGCTTCTGCGCCATACTCAGGGCTCCGGCAATGTCAGCAAGTCCTGCCGGTTCTTCGGCATCAGCCGCAAGACCTTCGCCCAAGGGTCGCGGTAGGGGTCCCGCGTGACCGGGGTCCCTACCGCGACCGGCCGATTCTATCGTTGGCCCCCAGACGCAAAGGAGATGTTCCACTATCAGCCCTGAGCTATGATACCAGGAGGCAGGGTGGCCGGCGGCAATCCCTTTTGTTTTCAGGTGGAATTCCTGGCGGGTTCCTGCGGCGACCAAACCGGGGAGCGCCCCAGTGGCCTCAGGTGGGTTCCTTCCCGGGCTCTTCTGGTTCAGGGCCAGCTGAGTGGGTGAGAACGGAGGCTGCCGCCTGAGGTCGTTTACACACCCCTTGAGAAGACCTCTCCAGGAGGCCGTGCTGGTCGCCCAAGAGCCGGGTCACGCCAGAGCGTCACGGCGGGATTCTCGACCTCCGGCGCCGAGGTAGGCTGAGAGCCAGGAGGATCCAGGGCGGGTTGCTTGCAGTTGCACGGCCCTTTCGGTGCCCGTGCGCGGATTTACAGGGTCCCGAAGGTGAGGCAGGTCCGAGGCTCTGTCCGTCTCAAACACCTTGCCCACCTTTCCTCTCGATGTCACCTTGCGTGTGTACGGCTTTCCCGCCAGAATGAGCCTGATCTTTTGAGCGTCTTCGCGCAACCTGCCGGAGCGGTGAGCACATGACTCGGGGTGGCCTTGGACACCAGATTAGAACCCTTGCGAAACACGGGGCAGTCTACGGTCTCGGCACCGCTCTCGGGAAGCTCATTGGTTTCTTCCTGATTCCTCTCTACACTCACTATCTCACGCCAGCCGATTATGGATTTCTTCAACTGGTCTACCTCTCTCTGGAAATCGTGAGCGTGATAGTCGGACTCAGGTTGGCTTCGTCTATCTTCCGCTTCTACCATGAGGCTTCTGACACCGCTGCTCGGGCCGAAGTCCTGAGTACTGCCATGATAACCGTCCTCGTTCTCGGGACATCCGTAATTCTCGTCATGATCCTCTTTGCCTCCCACGGTGCCAGCATCGTCCTCGGCGGGACCGGGGACACTACTCTGCTCCGCCTGGCCCTCCTAAGCCTCCTGGCGCAGCTCTACATCGGTGTCGTCACGGCATACATTCAGGTCACGGAGAAGTCGCTGCTGTTCTTTGTGATTTCGACATCGAGACTGCTATTCGCTGTGGGATTGAACATCTTCTTCGTTGCAGTTCTAAGACGTGGTGTTTGGGGTGTCATTCTCGCTGGCTTGATTGCTGACGCGACCGCGGCAGCCATCCTGATTCCTTACTTCGTGCGATGCAATGGCTTGAGGTTCTCATGGACGGCCTGCAAGAAGCAGCTGCGTTTCGGGATTCCCCTCATTCCTGGATCCCTAGCAAGTATAGTTACGCACGCGTCGGACAGGTACTTCATCAAGGCGTACTTCTCCCTTGCGGATACCGGGATCTACAGTCTCGGTTACAAGATGGGCACCAGCATCCACAGTCTGATGTACGTTCCCTTCTCGATGATTTGGAATGCCCGAAGATTTGCTATTGAGAAGGAAGCTGATGCAGCAAGAATCTACGCGCGCGTAGCTACGGCTTTCATGGCACTGCTGACTTTCCTGGGCCTGGGTATATCGCTGTTCGCTGCGGATCTGATAGGAGCAATAGCGCCCGGGGAGTACGCAAGAGCCGCGGAGATCTTGCCCTTGATAGTTCTATGCTACGTGATCTACGCTCTTGAAGATCATGTCAGCACGGGACTATGGCTGCACAAAAGAACGGGAATGATCAGTGCAGCGACCGTGTTGTCAGGTGGAGTCAACCTGGCACTGAACTTCACGTTGATCCCACGCTTCGGAATGTATGGCGCCGTCGCCGCAACTCTCGCATCCTTTATCATACGCATTGTCGTTTTGTTTCTCTTCGCGAGGCGCTTTTACCGAATTCCGTTTGAATGGGGCAGGTTGGGGGGACTGCTGTTCGGGGGCATCGGGATCTTTCTGTTGGGACAGGAATTGTCTGATCTAAACTCGTTCTTGGCTACAGGGATCAGAATCGCTTTGTGGATCGGTTACCCCTGCGCATTCGTTCTCTTGTTCGTGCACGGTACAGAGAGGCAACAGGTCGCAGGCATCATGAAGGATTCCATCAAATGGCTCCTCCGGATAGTGGGGCGGGGACAACCGCAGACGGGGGGGCCTAGCGACTAAGGGCCCGGCATGAAATAACTGCTTGAGTGGCCATGGGCCCCCTGTACGATGGGGCCATGGATGTCAGGACTTTGCGTCGGAAGTACAAGGCGTTAGAGCCGGCATTGACGGAACGCTCGCGGCGTCTGTGGGCGGCGACGGAGGCTATGGCGCTGGGCCGGGGCGGCATTGCACTGGTTGAACGGGCTACTGGGATTGCGCGGTCGACCATCAGCCGCGGTATACAAGAACTGGAGTCCGGGGATGCGCTTGATCCCGGACGTACACGGCGAACGGGCGGTGGTCGGAAGCGCGCAACGCAGAAGGACCACACGCTGGTGAGCGATCTGGAAGCCTTGGTTGAGCCTGCCATGGCTGGCGACCCGGATTCGCCCTTGCGGTGGACCTCCAAGAGCGTGCGGCACCTGTCGGCTGAGCTCAGGTCCATGGGACACGATGCGAGCCACCGGTTGGTGGCGGAGTTGCTGCGAGAGAACAACTACAGCCTGCAGGCGAACCGCAAGACCCGTGAGGGGAAGCAGCATCCGGACCGGGATGGCCAGTTCCGGTACATCCATGACCAGGTCCGCAAGTACCAACGCCGGCGTCAGCCGGTGATCTCTGTGGACACGAAGAAGAAGGAGTTGGTGGGCGACTTCAAGAATCCCGGCCGGGAATGGGCTCGGGCGGGTCATCCGGAACCTGTCCGGGTGCACGACTTCCTGGTTCCGGAACTGGGCAAGGCTATCCCTTACGGGGTCTACGACCTGAGCCGCAACGAGGGGTGGGTCAGCGTGGGGATCGATCACGACACGGCCAGCTTTGCCGTCCGGGCCATTGGGCGCTGGTGGCAAGTCATGGGCCGGCCGGCCTACGCTCGCGCAACGTCCTTGCTCATCATGG
>CAZRWW010000002.1:109856-148549 GCA_964603725.1 uncultured bacterium | reverse complement strand
GCGGCACTCACGCCTCCGGAGCTGAGGGCGCGCCGGGCGGCGCCGGAGCCGCCGACATCGCCGCCACGGCAGCCTGCCCCGACGACGCGCCGGCCCGCCAGGTGGACGCGGCGCTGCGCCGCGCGCTGCACGATCTGCAGCGGGCCGAGCAGAGCGCGGTTCTCTGCTTCGCCCAGATCATGCGGCGCAAGCTGTACGTGGATCTCGGCTACTCGACGATCCACCAGTACGCCTCGGAAGCGCTTGGCTTCTCGATGAACCGCACCTGCCGCTTTCTGCGTCTGGCCGAGGACCTGGAGCGCTTGCCGCGCTTGCGGAAAGCCGTCGCCGCCGGAGAGATCGGCTGGACGAAGGCGCGGGAGGTCGTCAAGGTCGCCGGCCCGAGCACGGAGGCGCAGTGGCTGGCGGCGGCGAAGCAGACTGGCCGTCGCGAGCTCGAGGGCATGGTGGCGCGGGCCCGCAAGGAGAGGGCGGCCCACCGCAAGTCGAATCCCGGCCAGGGGACGCTCGCGGTGGTGGTATCGAGCTCGGCGCTGGCGGAAGCGGAACCCAGACGTCTCAGTGTCGGCCAGTCGGCGACCGGCGGTGACGGTGACGCTTCAGCGACAGGGGCCGAGGCGCCGGCGGGCGTGCGGCCCGCGGAGCACCCGCTGCCGACCGCCGCGCCCCTGGTGGATGAGGCGCCGGCGGCGGTCGTCTTCCGGCTCGCTCCGATCCAGCTGGCCCGCTACGACATGCTGATGGAGAACATCCGCAAGTCGCGGGTCCTGCCCGCGGCGATCTCGCGTGAGGAGATCCTGCTCGAGGCGCTCGAGGAGCTGCTCGCTGCCTGCGAGACGCGGCATGGTGGACAGCGGCGGGCGTCGGCGGCCGCGGGCGACCGGCAGGACCCGGACGCGGGGCGCGGCACGA
This sequence comes from uncultured bacterium, assembly GCA_964603725.1. Lineage (GTDB taxonomy): Bacteria > Eisenbacteria > RBG-16-71-46 > CAIMUX01 > WJJG01 > CAZDKK01. Next base: position 147,637 of record CAZRWW010000002.1, on the reverse strand, counting down.
ACGGCGGCGTCGATCGGGGCGTCGTGGGCGAGTCGAACGGCGGCGTCGATCGAGGCGTCGTGGGCGAGTCGAACGGCGGCGTCGATCGAGGCGTCGTCGGCGAGCCCAACGGCGGTGTCGATCCGGATGCGATGGGCGAATCGAGCGGATGCGCCGCTCCGTCCGGCACGGGCGATCCGGACGACGCGGCCAGAACGGACTTGACGGGCCCCGGCGACGAGGTCGATTCCGGCACTTTGCCCCGGGGCAAAGTCGGGAGTCCTTACAAGATCATCATCTACAAGTGCGAGCAGTGCGGGCGCGCCACTGTCCAGACAGCGCGGGGCGAGAAGGCGATCAGCCGGGTCGACCTCGCGGCCATCGAGTGCGATGCGGTGGTGAGCCGTCCGGGGGCCCGGAATCAGGCTACCGTCGCGCCGTCGGCGCGCGCCGCGGTCCTGGCTCGCGATCGCCATCGCTGTCGGGCCGCCGGGTGTGGCGAGACGCGCTTCCTGGAAGTGCATCACATCGTGGCGCGCGAGGCGGGTGGGTCCAACAAGCCCGAGAATCTGGTGACGCTCTGCTCGCGGTGCCACCGCCTGTGGCATGAGCGCGGTCTGGGGGCGCTGGCGTTGCGGTTGTGAGCTCGGGGTCGCGGACGGCTGCGCTACAGTTGTGAGCTCGGGGTGGGCCCGCCGGAGCCGCCTGTGCCGCTCGGCGCGCCGGCGCGGCTGCCCGTGGGCTCGCTGCCGCCGCCCATGCCGCTCGGCGCGCCGGCGCTACCGTCGCCCAGGTGCTCACCCGCCGCGATCATACGCCGCGCCTCGGCCAGCAGCGTCTCGCGCTCGTTGAAGGCGGGGTCGTCCAGGACGCGCTCGAGCAAGGCACGCAGGACACGGCCGATGGCGGGGCTCTGGGGCAGCCCCAGGTCCATCAACTCGCGGCCGCCGATCGCCAGGTCCTTGACGTTGAGGGCCGTGTCCTTGGCGATGACCTCGTCGATGCGCGCCAGGAGGGCCTCGAGCGGCGAGGTGTCGCCCGACTTGCGGGCGTTGCCGCCCATGTCGGCCATGCGCAGGGCGATGAGATCGGGGATGTTCTCACGGCCGACGGTGCGGACGAAGCGGCGCACGGCGCTGTCGGTCCACTCGGGCTCGTAGTAGAACATGTGGTGATAGACGAGGTGCTCGACCCGTTCGCGCTCCTCGTTCGAATAGGCCAGGCGGCGCATGATCCGTCCGGCGATGCGGGCGCCCAGCACCTGATGCGCGTAGAAGGTGTAGTCGCCGTCGCGCTCCTCGCGCGTCTGCGGCTTGGCGATGTCGTGGAAGAGCGCGGCCAGGCGCACGACGAGGCTGTCCGCGGGCGCGGCGTCGACCGCCTTCAGACTGTGCACGAGGACGTCGTGGGAGTGGAAGCGGTTCTGACGCACGTTGCGGCAGGCCTCGAGCTCGGGCAGCACGATCGCCAGCAGCCCGGCATCGAGCATCAGCGTCAGACCCCGCGAGGGACGGGGCGAGAGCAGGACTCGGTTCAGCTCCTCGCGAATGCGCTCGTTCGAGATGCGGCGCAGCCCTTCGGCCTCCTCGCGAATGGCCTGCCACGTGTCTCGCTCGATGCGGAAATCGAGCTGGGCCGCGAAGCGGACCGCGCGCATGAGGCGCAGCGCATCTTCGCGGAAGCGCTCGGCCGGATCGCCGACCGCGCGGATGATGCGGCGCTCGATGTCGTAGAGGCCGCCGAAGGGATCGACGATGTGGTCGGCCCGCGGGTCCCAGGCGAGAGCGTTGATCGTGAAGTCGCGCCGCTCGAGGTCGCGCTCGACCTCGCGCGTGAAGGCGACCTCGTCGGGATGACGGCCGTCGCTGTAGGCGCCCTCGGTGCGGAAGGTCGTGACCTCGTAGATGCCGTCGCGCCGCGGGACCATCAGCGTGCCGAAGGCCGCGCCGACCTCGTGCACGCGGCGGAAGAGCTTCTTGACCTCCTCGGGCGCCAAGTCGGTGGCGATGTCCCAGTCCTTGGGCCGGCGGCCGAGGACGAGGTCGCGCAGGCAGCCGCCCACGAGGTAGGCGGCGCCGCCCTCCTTCTGCAGGCGGTCGGCGATCTCCAGCGCCCCGCGCGGAACGTCGCGGCGCAGGCGCGCGGGATCGAGGCTGTCGATCGACTTGCGTCTCATGCCGGTTCGTGTCCTCAGGAACGGGCCGTTGCGCATACCGAGAGCAGCATAGCATCCGGGCCGGCGGGGCACGAGGGCTTCGGCCGCCACGCGCGCGCGTCCCGAAAGGCGTGTTCGTCATTTCCCGGGCGGCAGCGTCGGTCGGCCATTGCCGCCGGCCAGCCGATCCTTGCCGCCGGTCGGGCGGCTATTGCCGCCGGCCAGCCGATCCTTGCCGCCGGTCGGGCGATGGGTGCTTCGCCGCACCCGGGCGCCGATTTCGCCGGAAGCGGGCAATCGCCCATGCCAAGACGCTTGGCGGCCCAGTCCGGGCAGTCTACGATGCCGCCGCGCGGGCGGCAGGGCTGCGCGGGCGGTCGGCCTCACCCGCGTGCACGGATGGGCTCTCTGCCGGCCGGGTGATCCCGTGCGGGCGGGACCGCCGCACGCTGGGCGTTGGGGAGCGCGATGCTGACGCTGCACGTCGATCTGGGGCGGCAATGGCGCGGCGGGCAACGCCAGTGCCTGCTCCTGTGCGCCCGGCTGGCGCGCTCGGGCGCGGGCGTCTCGCTCGTCTGCCGTCCGCGCACGCCGCTCTGGCACCAGGCGCGCGTCGAGAACCTGCTGCCGGAGTCGCTCAACCCGGTGACGGATCTCGACCCGTTCGCCGTGACGCGCCTGCTCGGCCTGCTGCGCAAGGTGCGCCCGCACATCGCCGCCGCGCACGAGGCCCACGGCCTCGCGATGCTGGCCGCCGCGTTGCGCCTGTGGCCCCGGAACGCGGGACCGCCTCCGGCGCTCGTCTACCACCGGCGCGTCGATGTGCCACTCGGAAAGAATCCCCTGGCGCGGTGGAAGTTCGAACGCGTCGTATGCTTCATCTGCGTGAGCGAGCGGATCGCGCAGATCTTGCGCGCGGGCGGCGTTGCGGAGGAACGCATCGCCGTCGTGCACAGCGGCACCCGCGGCGTGGCGGGGGCGCAGGGCGCGCTCGATACGGCGCAGCCGCGCGCGCCCGCCGGTGGGGGCGCGCAGCCGCTGAGCGTCCGCGCGGCCGTGCGCGAGGAGCTGGGGATCGGACCCGAAACGGTCGTCCTGGGCACCGTGGGGGGGCTCATCGCGCACAAGGGGCACGCCGTTCTGATCGACGCGCTGGGAGTCCTGCGGGCATCAGGCCGGAGCGGGGAGATCCAGCTCTTGGTTGTTGGCGACGGGCCGTTGCACGGGCCCCTCGAGCAGCGGGCGAGATCGCGCGGCCTGGGGCGCACCGCGCGATTCCTCGGCGAGCGCAACGACGTCGAGTTGCTGATGGCGGCGATGGACATCTACGTGCACCCGAGCCTGACAGAGGGGCTGGGCAGCTCGATCGCCGACGCCTTCTCGGCGGGCGTGCCCGTGATCGCATCGCGCGCCGGGGGCATTCCCGAGATGGTGCGCCACGGTGAGACGGGCTGGCTCGTGCCGCCCGGCGACGCCAATGCGCTGGCCGACACGATTGCACACGCTCTCGATCATCCCGAGATGATGCTGGCCATGGCCGGGCGGGCGCGCGCCCTCCACGAGACCGAGCTGACCGACGAGGCGATGGCCCGCAAGACGCTGGCGGTGTACCAGTCCATTCTGCCCTCGCCAGGCGGTGGGCGCTGAGACCCGCGCAGCCGTACCCAGGCTCAACCTTCGCCGCGCCTGAGCTGACCCACCCAGATGTCGGCCCGTCGGGTGGGTTCCGGCAGCCGGTAGCCGGTCGCCATCGCGAGCACGACGGCGGCCGCATCATCGATGCCGATGCGGTGCCCCGGCGAGACATACAACGGCTTGACGCCATCGCGCGTTCGCAGAACGCGCCCCACGCACCGTCCCTCGTGCATGAGCCGCGTCGATGCGCCGCGTCTCGGGCCCGGCTCGCGGTGCTCGCCGACGAGGCGCGACTTGGCGACGCCGATCGCGGGCAGATCCAGGAGCAGCCCGAGGTGCGCCGCGAGTCCCAGGCCACGCGGGTGGGCGATGCCCTGGCCGTCGCACAGAAGGAGGTCGGGCCGCACGCGCAGCCGGCCGAGGGCCTCGGCGTAGAGCGGCGCCTCGCGGAAGCTGAGCAGGCCGGGCACGTAGGGGAAGGGCGATGGCCGTCGCACCCAGACGCGCTCGAACTCTTCCCAGCCGGGGAAGCGCAGGACGATCACGCCGGCGACGATTTCCTCGTCGCGGCGCGACCAGCGGCCCGAGCCGGCCGCATCGCAGCCGGCGACGAGGAGCGGCGTCCGCGGCGCATCGCCGCGCGCGATGACGCGGCCCGCCAGCTCGCGCTGCAGGGCGATGGCCTCTGTGGGCGTGAGGTTCCAGGAGTGCTGGACCGAGAGGCTGAGCCGCGGGCCGGCGGCGCCGTGCGGATCGTCGCCGGCACGCGTCATGTATTCACCCCCGGTCCACCACCGGCCGGTAGCGATTGGTCAGCGGATAACGCCGGTCGCGGCCGAACGCGCGCGGGGTGATCTTGACCCCGGGCGCAGCCTGGCGGCGCTTGTACTCGTTGCCCTGGATGAGCTTGAAGACGCGGTCGACCGTCTCGCGGTCGAAGCCGGCGGCCACGACATCGCGGGGGCTGGCGTCGTCCTCGACGAGCGCCTTGACGATCGGGTCGAGGACCTCGTAGGGCGGCAGCGAGTCGGTGTCCTTCTGATCGGGCTTGAGCTCCGCGCTCGGCGCGCGCGCCAGCGTGTCGCTCGGGATCGGCGGCGGTCCGGGCGGCCCGGGCGACGCCAGCGACCCCGCGCCGCGAGCGTTGCGCCACCGCGCCAGCCGATAGACGTGCGTCTTGAACACGTCCTTCAGAACCGAGAAGCCGCCCACCATGTCGCCGTACAGAGTGCAGTACCCCACGGCGACCTCGCTCTTGTTGCCCGTGGCCAGCACCATGTGGCCGAGCCTGTTCGACCAGGCCATGAGGATCATCCCCCGCAGGCGCGCCTGGATGTTCTCCTCGGTTGTGTCGGGCGGGGGGACGCTCGGCTGCGCGGGGCGCTCGGCGGCGATGTGCGGGTGACCGCTCGGCGGCCCGGTCGGCTCGGTGGCAACGTGCGGGTGACCGCTCAGATGCGCGGACAGGTCGCGCGTGACAACGGCGAACATCCCGGTGATGGGAATCTCGTGAAAGCCGATGCCCAGATTGTGGGCGAGCTCCCGCGCGCCGGCGCGTGTCTCGGGCGAGCTGTAGGGCGAGGGCATCGAGATGCCCGTGACCGCGTCGGGGCCGAGCGCGTCGGCGGCGATCGCGGCGGTCAGGGCCGAGTCGATCCCCCCGGAGAGGCCGATCACCACGCCGCGGAACCCGTTCTTGCGCACGTAGTCGCGCAAGCCCAGACACAGCGCCCGGTAGACCTCCTCATCCTCGCCGAGCGACGGGGCGACCGAGCCCAGCGAGGATGCGCAGCGGGGCGCATCCATGGGCCGGATGCGGGCGACGGCGGGGGAGGAGGCGAGGAGGTCGGGGTCGAGAGCGACGAGCTCGAGGTGGAGCGCGGCCGCGATCGTATCCGCGCCAGGGGTGCCCGCGGAGTCGGCGGTGCCCGCGGAGTCGGCTCCACCCGTGGTGCTCGCGGAGTCGGCGGTGCCCGCGGCGTCGGCTCCACCCGTGGTGCTCGCGGCGCCATCGCTTCCCACCGGTCCTGGCAGATCCACCAGGAGCACGTGCGGCTCGAACTGCGGCGCGCGTGCGATCACCGTGCCTTGCGCGTCCACGGCCAGGCTCTGGCCGTCGAAGACGAGCTCGTCTTGTCCGCCCACGAGGTTGTTGTAGAGGAGCGGCACCCCGTAGGCGCGGGCCCGCGAGACGGCGAGGGCCTCGCGCGCGGCGCCCTTGCGCGCGTGATAGGGCGAGGCCATCAGGTTGACCATGAGATTGGCGCGGCCCTGGACGGCCTGCACGTGGGGCGCGCCGTCGTCGATCCAGAGGTCTTCGCAGATGTTGACCGCCAGGCGCCAGGGCCCGATGAGATACACCGGGCAGCGCGTCGATGGACGGAAGTAGCGCCGTTCGTCGAAGACGCCATAATTGGGCAGGGCGCACTTGCGATAGATGTCGAGCACGCGACCGGCTCCGATGAGGGCCGCGCTGTTCCAGATGCCCTCGGGGCTGCTCTCGGTGAAGCCCACCAGCACGAGGCCGCGGTCGACCTGCCGCGCGAAGCGGTCGAGCATCGCCCGCGTGTCGTCGAGGAAGGAGCGCTTCAAGAGGAGGTCCTCGGGCGGATAGCCGTTCAAGGTGAGCTCGGGGAAGACGACGAGCGCGGCCCCGTCGCCGGCGGCCTGCTGGTAGGTCTCAGTGGTCAGGCTCAAGTTGCCTGCCAGGTCGCCCACCGTGGTATTGATCTGCGCCAGGGCCACGCGCAGCACGCGCTGGGGATTCATGTGCGCTCTCCCGTCGCCTCGCGCCCATGCGGGCGCCATCCGGTCGGATGATGCCGATCACCAGACGTTTGCGGGTGCCGGAGGACCGCAGCGGGCGAGTCGGCCCTGTGGTCAGACGGGCAGACCATGCCCAAGACCGCCGCGGCCCGGCCTCGCGCCCCGGCCCCGCGGCCCGGTCCCCCAGCCCAGCCTCGCGGCCCGGTCCCGCAGACTGGCGCCACAGCCTAGCACCTGTTCCCTTCCGCGGCCATGTGGTACCTTCCCGGGTTCGCATTGGGCGCGGGTCGGCGCCTGAAGCCGAGCCGTGGACCAGCACTGGAGCGGCCATGGAGCGCGAGCAACGTCGTCTGGAACGACTGCTGGAGGAGCTGCGCGGCGCGCGCCGCCTGCTCATCCTGACCCACGACAACCCAGACCCCGACGCCATCGCGGCGGGATGGGTCCTGGCCCACATCGCGCGCCGGCTGTTGGGGCTGCGCGCGACGCTGGCCTACGAGGGCGTCGTCGGCCGGGCGGAGAACCGGGCGATGGTGAATCTCCTGCGCATCCCCCTGGTGAGGCTCTGCGGGCTGGATCCGGAGCGGTTCGATGCGGTGGCGCTCATCGACACGCAGCCCGGTGCCGGGAACAACTCGCTGCCCCGCGGCCGGGTGCCGCACGTCGTCTTCGATCACCACGGACTGCGCCGCGCGACGCGTCACGTTCCGTGGGCTGACGTGCGCACCGACTACGGCGCCACGGCCACGATCCTCACGGAGTACCTGCTCGCGTCCGGCCTGCCGCTCACGCGGCGACACGCGACCGGGCTCTTCTATGCGATCCGCTCCGAGACGCAGAACCTCAAGCGCGAGGGCGCGGGTCCCGACCTCAAGGCGTTCCTGACGCTGTTTCCGCGCACCGACAGCCGGCTGATCGGGCGTATCGAGCAGGCGCCGATCCCGCGCAGCTACCTGGCCCTGCTCCAGGGGGCGTTTCGGGCGACGCGCCTGCACGGCGAGCTGTCGATCACGCGGCTGGGCAGGTTGCCCTATCCGGACGTCGTGGCCGAGCTGGCCGACCTTCTCCTGCGCATCGACGAGGTACACTGGGCGATGACCATGGGGCGCTATCGGGGCAGCATCTACATATCGCTGCGCGCGCAGGCGCCACGGGCCAACGCGGCGCGCGAGATCCAGCGCGTCTGCGGCCACCTGGGCAAGGCCGGCGGCCACGGGCAGATGGCCGGCGGAAGGATCGACGTGCGGGCCGAGCGGCTCGATCTGGAGAAAACCGAGAGCGAGATCGTGCGCCGCGCGCGCGCGCTGCTGGGCCGTGGGGCACGGGGGCGGCGCCTGCTGGCGGGCGAGTGTCCTGGCAGACCCCGATGAAGGGAGACCAGCGATGAACAACGCTCAGGGAGGCGCGGCGGGCGGCGGCGGGATCGACCTGATCGTCATCGGCGCCGGACCGGGCGGCTACACGGCCGCCATCCGCGGCGCTCGCGCGGGCCTGCGCACCGTGCTCGTCGAGCGCGCCGAGATCGGCGGGGTGTGCCTCAACTGGGGCTGCATCCCGACCAAGACGATGCTGCACGCCGCGGCGCTTTGGCGCGGCCTAAAGGGCGCGAAGCGGCACGGTATCACGGTGAACGATGCCTCGTTCGACTACGCCGCGATCGTGCGTCAGTCGCGGCAGACCGTGACGCGCTTGACGAAGGGACTCGAGCTGGTCTTCGAGCAGGCGGGCATCGAGGTCGTGCGCGGCACGGCGAGGCTGGACGGGCGCGAGGGCGCGCGGATCCGCGTTGTGGTGGAACCCGGCGCCGGAGCGGGTGGCGCCGGTGCGGAGGGCGCGGGTGCGAGCGTCGAGCGCGCCAGCGCCGAGGGCGGGAGCCCGGGACGCGGGGATGCGGGGCGCGCGGACGCCGGGGTCGCGGGAGGCGTGGCGCGCGTGCTCGCGGCACCCAGCGTGATTCTGGCGACGGGCGGGCGCGCGAAGTCGCTCCCGGGCCTCCCGTGCGACGGCGAGCGCATCATGACGAGCCGCGAGGCCATTGTGCTGCCCGAGGTGCCCAGGCGGTTGCTCATCGTGGGGGCCGGTGCGATCGGACTCGAGTTCGCGGACCTCTTCGCCACCTTTGGCGCGCAGGTGACGGTGGTCGAGATGCTGCCGCGCATCTTGCCGACCGAGGACGAGGACGTGAGCGCGGCGCTGCGCAGCGCGCTCCTCAAGCGCGGCGTCAAGATCGTGACCGGGGCGGTGCTGGGCCAGGTCGCGCCGGTCGAGGGGGGCTTGCGCTGCAGCGTGCGGCCGGCGCCGGGCGGCGAGTTGGGCGGCGCGATGGGCAGCGCGATGGGCAGCGCGGCGGGCGGCCAGTCGGGCGGCACCGCGGCCAGCGCGGCCGGCGGTACAGCGGGCATCGCGGCGGGCGGCGCCATGGGCGGCGAAGTGCGCGAGGTCGAGGTCGACCGCGTCCTCGTGGCGGTCGGCGTGACGGGCGCGATCGACGGGATCGGCCTCGAGACGCTGGGCGTCAAGCCCGAACGCGGCTTCCTCGCGGTCGACGGGCACCTGCGCACCGGGGCCGCGGGGCTCTACGCGATCGGCGATCTGGTGGGACCGCCGCTCCTCGCGCACACGGCCTCGTCGCAGGGCGTGCACGCGGCCGAGCATGCGGCGGACCTGGCGGGGCCCGAGTACGACGCAACCTGGACGCCGGCCGCGGTGTTCACCCACCCGCAGGTGGCCTCGGTGGGCTTGCGCGAGCATGAGCTCGCGGGGCGCGGCCTGCGCGCCCGCGTGGGGCGCTTCCCCTTCAGCGCCCTGGGCAAGGCGGTAGCCGAGGGCGAGGTGACGGGCTTCGTCAAGGTGCTGCTCGAAGAGGGCAGCGATCGGCTCCTGGGCGCGCACGTCGTCGGCCCGCACGCCTCGGAGCTGATCGCCGAGCTGACGCTGGTGGGGCGCGCGCGGGTGAGCGCGGCGGATCTCCTGCGCACGATCCACACGCACCCGACCCTGTCCGAGGCGATCCCCGAGGCCTTCGGCGCGGCGCTGGGGATCGGGATCCACGCATAGGCGCGACCAGGCACGGCCGCCGTACCGCCTCCGGGACGGCCCGGCGGAGGTGGCCCAGGGCTGGCGGCGCTTCCGGCCCGCCGCGGTCTGCAGGCAGGACCGAGCCCGAGTGGAGGGAACGCGCTCATGTCGGAGTCGCGCTCGCGATGGGACGGCGTCGCCCTGCGACTGACCGGCCGGAGCGCCTACCGTTCCGCCTGGGCGCTGCAGCGCGAGATCTGGGAGCGCCGGCAACGACTCGTTCTGCCCGACACGCTGATCGTCCTTGAGCACGATCCGGTGATCACGATCGGCAAGCACGGCGACGAGCGATTCCTGCGACTGCCGTGCGTGGATAGAGGCGCCGCCGGGCTGCCCGCCGGAGATGGCCGCGAACCTGACGCTGCTGCGGCGGGAACCGGGGAGTCCGGCGCAGCGCCGGTGCAGGCGTCGGCGCGCGCCCCCGAGGTCGTGCGCATCGATCGCGGCGGCGAGATCACCTACCACGGCCCGGGGCAGATCACCGCCTACCTGATCGCCGACCTGCGCGCCCACGATCTGGGCGTGCGCTCCTTCGTGCGCAGCCTCGAGGAGACGGTCATCCGCACTCTGGGCGACTTCGGGATCGAGGCCTTCCGGCGGGACCGGCTGATCGGCGTCTGGAGCATCCCCGGGAACCGGCCCGGAGATGCTCGGCAGCCCGGGGCACCCGGGAGGCCCGCCAAGGTCGCGGCCGCCGGCGTGCGCATCGCGCGCGGCGTGAGCCTGCACGGCATCGCCCTCAACGTGGACGACCGCTGCCTGGAGGGGTTCCGCTGGATGGTGCCCTGCGGCCTGGCGGGCGAGCAGGTGACGACGATGGCGGCGCTGCGCGCGAGCGGCGGCGGGGTCGCGGCGGACGGCGGTGAGCCCGGGGCTGAGGGCAGCGATCCCGCGGGCAGCGCGGGCGCGGCCGGCGTCGCGCCGCGCGGGCGACCGGCGAGGCCCGGCGGACCGGCCGCGATGGACCCGGACGCGGTTGCCGAGCGCTTGATCGCGCACGCGGGCGAGATCTTCGGCATCGAGCTGCGCCCGCTCGCGCTGCCCGGCCCGACGTCGGACGACGACCTCCCCGGGCTCCTCGAGCGGCTCGAGCGCCACGCCGCGCGGGGCGCCCGGCGGCCGCGCTGGCTGCGCGTCGCGCTGCCGAGCGGCGCGGGCTTCGCCGGCGTCCGCCGGGCGCTGAGCGAGGGCTCGCTGTGCACCGTCTGCGAGGAGGCGCGCTGTCCCAATCGCCAGGAGTGCTGGGACGCGGGCACCGCCACCTTCATGATCTTGGGCGCGGTCTGCACGCGGGGCTGCCGTTTCTGCGCGGTCGAGAAGGGCGCGGTGCGGCCGCCCGATCCCGATGAGCCCGGGCGCGTGGCGCGGGCGGCGGCGCACATGGGATTGCGACATGTGGTCGTGACGTCGGTTACGCGCGACGATCTCGCCGACGGGGGGGCCGCGCACTTCGCCGCGACGATACGGGCGGTGCGGCGGTCGACGGCGGATCGGCGCATCGGCGCAGCGCAGGGCGAGGCGCAAGGCGAGGCGCAGGGCGCGTTGCGAGGCGCGGCGCAGGGCGCGGGCGCGGGGGCGTCACCGGTGGCGACGATCGAGGTGCTGATCCCGGATCTCGCGCGCTCGCCGGAGGCGCTCGACGTGGTGCTGCGGGAGCACCCCGAGGTGCTCAATCACAACATCGAGACGGTGCCGCGGCTCTATCCCGTCGCGCGCCCCGGCGCCGACTACCGCTGGTCGCTCGAGATCCTGCAGCGCGCGGCGGCCGCGGGCCTGAGCGCCAAATCGGGCTTCATGATCGGGCTCGGCGAGTCCGCGGGCGAGATCCGCCACCTCCTGGCCGAGCTGCGGCAGGTGGGTTGCGAGCGCGTCACGATCGGCCAGTACCTGCAGCCGCGGCGCGAGTGTCTGACGGTGAAGCGCTACTGGACGCCCGAGGAGTTCGCGCGCTGGGGCGAGATCGCGCGCGAGCTGGGCTTCGCGCACGTCGAGTCGGCGCCGCTCGTGCGCAGCTCGTATCACGCGGGGGCGTCGGTCGGGTAGGGCGTTGGCGATACGATTGCCCGGCGATTCTCCCCTGCGCCAGGGCCGGACGCCGGTCTCGCAGTCGCCCGGGACGAGATCAGCGGCGACGCAGCGCTGCGGAAAGTGCCAGTATCGAGATCCGTTGATGTTCCATTGCGACCGCCAGACCTGGCTCATGGGGGGAGCCCGCAGCACGTGCAGCAGATAGTCGCCGGGATCGCAGCACGTGCAGCAGATAGTCGCCGGGATCCAGGTTGTTGATGCTGAGAGAAGTCTGAGCGCGGTAGGTCTCCACGGTGTGTTCCGAGGCCGGGCGCAAGTCGGACGCACTGAGAGACCGCATCCGCGCGGATACCAACGCTCGCTGCCATCGATCGCGATCAACTGCCGCACGGGCTCGGAGACCCGGTTCAACCCGCGGCACTCGGGTCGCGCGCGGCGTGTGAAGGACGAGTCCTATCTTCCTGCACTGCAAGGAATTGTGAGTTTCCATCCTTTCTCGCTTGCCATACCGAACATTTGTTTGGTATCTTGAGCCTCGTTTCGCAGGAGGTGTGGGGCGCGGAGGCCTCGGCAGCGTTGCGCCAGTGTCCAGGCATCGCGAGGTCTCCGCGACCCGCCAACCGGCGGCCGGCAGCAGGTCGAAGCCGCGGCGGGAGGTCCGATGGACGCGCCGGAACCGCGGCGGGAGGTCCGATGGACGCGCTGACGCAAAGACAAAGGGAGGTCCTCGACGTAATCCTCGCGTGCGTCGCGGAGGACGGACGCTTCCCCTCGATGCGCGAGATCGCCGCGCGGCTGCGGGTCTCGTCGCCGGCGACGATCTTCCAGCATCTCGAGGCGCTCGCGACCAAGGGCTGGCTGCGGCGTCGCGGCCGGCGCTGGGTGGTGCCGCCCGCGGTTCGGCGCGATCTGGGCATCCCGATCGTCGGACGCGTCGCGGCCGGCGCGCCGATCACGGCGATCGAGCACGTCGACGGGCAGCTCGACGCCGAGTTCCTGGGCCTGACCGCGGGGCGCTTCAGCGTGCGCGTGACCGGCGACAGCATGGAGGGCGAGGGGATCCTGGCGGGCGACTACGCGATCGTCGATCCCGAGCGGCCGGTTGCGAACGGCGATCTGGTCGTCGCCTACCTCGGCGAGGAGCAGGAAGCGACCGTGAAGCGCTTCCATCGCACGCGCGGGGGCGTCGAGCTGCGGCCCGCCAATCCGCGCTACGCGCCGATCCGGGTGGCGGCCGGCGATGCGCACTTCCGCCTGGCGGGCCGGGTCGCCGGCATCGTGCGGCGGTTCTGAACGAGGACGCACCACGGCATCGCGAGACCGATGGAGCGGGTGCGAGCGCCGGGAGCGCGCTGGCGCGGGCAGGGGATGCGGGTGAGGCAGGTGGCGCGGACAGGGGGCCTGGGTGACATCGTGAGCGAACCATGCACTGGGAGCGACTGGACGAGCCGATCAAGGTGCGCGCCGATTTCCGTGGCGGCGAGATCACGCCGCTGCTCTTTCGGCGCGGGTCGCAGGCGCTGCGGATCGTCTCGGTCAACAGCCGCTGGATGGATCGCGAGGGCAAGCGCTGCCTACGCTACTTCTCCGTCACCGCCGACAGCGGGGACGTCTACCAGCTTCGTTTCGACACGGGGGATCTGACATGGCGGGCGGAAGCAATCATGTACGAGGGATGAGTCCCGCGACGCGCGGCGCGACACCGAACAGCGGCTCGAGCAGGGCGCCCGCGGGGGAACGACCGGCGCACCGCCTGAGCGCGGGGTCGCCGGCGGCGCAGCAACCCACCCGCCGCCTGAGCGCGGGGTCGCCGTGGGGACCGCACCCGGCGGTGCTGCACCTGGACATCGACGCCTTCTTCGCGTCGGTCGAGCAGCTCCGGGCGCCGCAGCTGCGGGGGCGGCCGGTCATCGTCGGCAGCGGCGTCGTCGCGAGCGCATCCTACGAGGCGCGCGCCTTCGGCATCCGCGCCGGCACGCCCATCCGCGAGGCGCTCCGGCGCTGTCCCGGCGCGGTCGTCCTGGCGGGGCACGCGCCGACCTACCAGGCCTTTGCCGAGAAGATCTTCAGCCTGGCGGCGACCTTGAGCCCCGACGTCGAGACGTTCCTCGACGACGCGCTCGTCGACCTCACGGGCACCGAGTGCCTGCACGGCCACCTGATCCGCGCATCCGAGGCTCTGCGCGCGCGCGTGGCGGGCGAGACGGGCCTGAGCATCTCGCTGGGTCTGGGCACGAACCGCATGGTGGCGCGGATGGTGACGCGCCTGAGCAAGCCCGGCGGTTTCAGTTGGCTGAGGCCCGGCGGCGAGGCCGACTTCGTCGCCGGCCGTCCGATCGAGGAGTTGCCCGGCATTGGGCCGCACCGGGCCGGGGTGCTGCGCGAGCTGGGTCTGACGACGATCGGCGAGCTGCGGGCCTTTTCGCCCGCGCAGCTGCGCGACCTCTTCGGCGAGGGGGGCCTGCTCATCGCCGAGCGCGCCCGCGGGCGCGACACGCGCGCGATCCATCCGCGCGAGCTGCCCGCGTCGATCCGGCGCGAGACGTCGTTCGATGAGCCCGTGACGCGGCGCGGAGACCTGGAGGCGATGCTGCACTACCTCACCGAGCGCGCGGCGGCCCGCGCCCGGGCGCTCGGCGTCGAGCCGCGCCGGCTGCGCGTTCACCTGCGCTGGTCCGATGGCCGCGCCGTCGCGGCGACGAGCGCGCTCGAAGCGCCGGGATGCGTCACCGGGGGCCTCTTCGGCGTGGCGCGCGGGCTGCTCGTCCGCCTGCTCGACCGGCGCAAGGGCGTGCACAACGTCGGCCTCGAGCTCGGGCGGTTCCACCTCGAGCCCCTGGCGCAGCTTCAGCTCTTCGGAGACGCGAGTGGGGTCCCCGGCGGCGCGGGTGCCGGAGACGCGAGTGGGGCCCCCGGCGGCGCGGGTGCCAGCGAGGCGCGGGACGGAGCGCTCGGCGGGCGGGACGATGGTGCTCTCGCGGGTGCCGCGGGCTCTCGGGGGCGTGCCGGAATCCTCCCGCACGCGCGCCAGGAGCGCATCGACCACACGCTCGATGCGATCCGCGGTCGTTTCGGCTTTCGCGCGATCGTGCGCGGGCCGTCGGTCGAGCTGATCGACCGGTTACCGGGCGATCGCCACGGTTTCGTCCTGCGCACGCCCTGCCTGACGCGGTGATGTCATGGCCCCGGCGGGCGCGACCGAAGCCCGCGTGATGGCGACGGGCGCGACCGAAGCCGGCGCGATGGCGACGGGCACGACCGAAGCCCGCGCGACCGCGGCGGGGACGGGCGTGGCGCAGCCTGGAGCCAAGACGGCAGGGTTTCGCCCGCCGGACGCGCATTGCCTGCCGCTGCTCGTGCGCAGTGCCTACGCTTTCCTGCGCGGCGTCGTCTTGCCCGACCAATGGGCGGCCGCGGCGCGGGCGGCCGGTTACGGGACGCTGGCGCTCGTCGACCGGGCCGGGCTCTACGGCGTGCTCGGGTTCCTGGAGGCGACCGAGCGCGAGGGGCTGCGCCCGATCATCGGGGCCGAGCTGCCCCTGCGACCCGCCGGCGCCGTGCGCCGCCCGCTGGGGCGCGCCGCTTCGCCGGGCGCGGGGAGTCGCGGGCGGCTCTTCGCCCTGTGCGAGGACCTGAGCGGCTACCGCAACCTGAGTCACATCATCTCGCGCTGGCTCGGTGCGGCCGAGGGCGAATCCGCGGGCGCCGCCGCGACCGCCGCCGGGAGCGCGCAGGATCCGCTGGCGATCGTCGCTGCGGAGACCGCCGGGCTCGTGCTCCTGAGCGACGACGAGGAGGCGCTCGCACGCCTGCGTCGTGAGCTGGATCCGGCCGCCCTGGCAGCGCTGCTGCCGTGGCCGCCCTCCCCGCGCGGGGAGCGCCTGAAGCGCGAGGCCGCGCGGCTCGACATCGAGGTGGTGGCGCTGCCGCAGGCGGTGCTCGCCGACGAATCCCAGCGCGAGACGCTCAGGCTGCTCGAGGCGATTCGCCGCGGCGGCACGGTGGCCGAGCAGCGCGGGCGCGGCAGCGTGATGCCGCGCCCGGGTGAGATCGCGGTGCGCCTCGAGACCGAGCCGGGCGCGCACCGCGCCGGGCGCCGGCTGCTCGAGCGCTGCCATCTGCGGCGCAGCGACCTGGCGGCGCGCACCTTCGTCTTCCCCCGGATCGCGGGCCCGGAGGGCGGCGAGTTGCTGCGGCGCCGCTGCCTGGAGGGCCTGCTCGCTCGCCGGCTGAGCGGTTCGGCGCCGGCCCGCCAGCGGCTCGAGCAAGAGCTGGCGGTGATCGAGCAGCTCGGGTTCGTGGACTACTTCCTGGCCACCGCGCGCATCGTCGACTGGGCGCGGGCCCAGGGAATTCCCACGATCGGGCGCGGCAGCGGCGTCGCCTCGCTGGTCGCCTACCTGCTCTTCATCACCAACGTGGACCCGTTGCGCTACGGGCTCTACTTCGAGCGCTTCCTCCACCCGCTGCGCGGGGACTACCCGGACCTCGACATCGATCTCGCCTGGGACCGGCGGGACGAGGTGATCCGCCACGCGCTGGCGGCGTTCGGGAGCGAGCGCGCCGCGCGCGTCGGGACGCATCACTTCTTCCGCGAGCGCGGGGCGTTCCGCGAGGCGGCGCGCGCGCTCGGACTGGGCGAGGAGGCGATCACGCGGGCGGCGCGCGCCCGCGTGCGCCTCGAGGAGGATCCGGATGCGAGCATCGCGCGGGCCGCCCGCATGGCGGCGCTGCTGGCTGACCTGCCGCGCGGCCTCGGCCTGCATCCGGGTGGCATCGTGCTCGCCGACCGGCCAATCAGCCGCATCGTTCCGGTCGAGCGCGCCGCGAACGGGGACGCGGTCACGCAGTTCGAGATGCACGGCGTCGAGGCGATCGGACTGATCAAGATCGACCTGCTGGGCAATCGCGCGCTCGGCACGGAGGACGAGACGCTGCGCATCATCCGGGCGGCGCATGCCGCGGGGGCGGGATGCGCCGGCGGGGCGGGAGAGAGCCCGCCGTCGCCGCCGGACATGGAGCGCATCCGCCACGACGACGGTCCCACCGCGCGGCTGCTCGCGAACGGCGAGACGCTCGGGTGCCTCCAGCTCGAATCGCCGGCCATGCGCGGTCTGCTGCGCCAGATCGGGGTGGGGGATCTCAAAGGCGCGATTCACGCGTTGTCGCTCGTGCGCCCCGGGCCGTCCTCCTCGGGGATGAAGCAGGCGTTCATTCGCCGCGCGCGGGGTGAGGAGGCGGCGCGCGCGATCCACCCCGCCCTCGAGGGGCTGCTGCGCGAGACGCGCGGAGTGCCGCTGTACGAGGAGGACGTCATGTGCGTGGCGGCCGCGATCGGCGGTCTCACGCTGGCGGAGGCGGACATGCTGCGCCGCGCGATCGGCCAGGCGGTGGCCAAGGCCGGCCGCGCCGCGGCGAAGGCGGGAGAACCGGCGGCCGGTCGGGCGGGGGTTGCGCGCGCCGAGACCGCCCCGGACGGCGACCTGACGCGGCTGCGCGACGGCTTCCTCGCGGCCGCGCGGCGGGGCGGCCGGCTCGAGGCGGCCGAGGCCGCCTGGGGCGTGCTCATGCGGTTCGCCTCCTACGCCTTCTGCAAGGCTCACGCCGCCGGCTACGGCGTGCTCGCCTATCGGACGGCGTACCTGAAGGCCAACTTCCCCGGGCCGTTCTTCGCGGCGTTGCTCAACAACCACCGGGGCATGTACCCGGCCCGGGTCTACGTGGACGACGCGCGCCGCCGAGGGCTGCTCGCGCGGCCGCCCTGCGTGCAGCGCGGCGACGCGCGCTGGCGGTGGGAACCGCCGGCGCCGGCGGCGGGGCGCGAGGTGGGGTGTGACGGGGGCCAGCTGGCGGCCGGCGGCGGGCCCACGCGAGACCGGGGCGCGCCCGCGGCGCTCGGTGTGCTGCGCTGCGGCCTCGCGAGCGTTTTCGGCCTGCGCGATGAGACGCTGCGCGCCATCCTGGCCGAGCGGGAGCGCGGAGCGTTCCGCAGCGTGGGCGACTTCGTGGCGCGCGCGCGTCCCAGCAGCGCCGAGCTCGAGGCGCTGCTCCTGGCCGGAGCATTCGACGACGCCTTCGGGGCCTCGCGCGGCGCGCTGGTCTGGCAGGCGGAGCGGCTGCTGCGCGGCTGGCCCCGGGCGCGGCGGGGAAGCGCGGGGCCCCGGCGGTGCCCGGGAGAACCAGCGTTGATGTTGACCCTGACCCCGCCCGAGACGGCGCCGGAGGCGCCAGGACCGTGGCGCGAGATCTCCCCGGCGCACCGCGCCCGGCTCGAACGGCGTTTCCTGGGCATCAGCCTGACCGCCCATCCGGTGGAGTTGCTGCCTGAGCCCGGCCACGGAGTGGGCCGCAGGGCGACCATCCTGGCGGCGCTCGAGACGGCGCTCCGGGGGCGCTCGCGCAGCGTCGATCTGTGCGGGATCGTCTCCGCCACCCGGCGTCACCGCGGCGAGGACGGGCAGGCGTTCTTCTTCTTCACACTCGATGATCCTACCGGGCTGCTCGAGTGCGTCGTGCGCGGCGAAGGGGAGCTGCGTCGAATGCCGCGTGTGGCGGTCGATCACTACGTCCGGGTGGAGGGCGACCTGCGGAACATCCACGGCGCGTGGGGCCTCGACGTTCGGCGGGTGCGCGTCATCGGGGAACACTGACGGCGGGGTCGGTCCCGTGGGGTCGGGGTGGGCGCTCGGGGCGGTTGCCGGACGATTCTTGAGCACCTTTTAGGCTTGCGAGTCAATCGGTTCCCGGCTTTCATGCCTCAGTCCGAGGATCGAGAGCGGTCTCCGGCGGCGCCGGGGACGCTTGGCGGGCAAGCTCGCGAGGAGGTCTCGATGCAGGGGCGCAACGCGCGGACCCACGATTGGAAGGGCTGGCTCCTTCGCCCGGCGGTGCCGATTCTGATGCTCGCCGGGGCGCTCGCGCTGATGGGCGCCTGCGCGGCGGGGGTGGCCGCGGCGGACGCAACGGTGGACGCAGCGGGTCAGGGAGCGCTCCTCGCTCAGGCTGAACACGACCCGCCACCGTCCGCCGCGGGCCAGGAGGACCAAGGCGCGCAGCCCGCCGCGGGCCACGGGGAGCAAGGAGGCGCCGGCGCCCATTCGGAGGCCGCCCACGGGGGCCACGGGGAGCACGGCGGCCACGGGGGCCACCCGAATCTGGGTCAGATCCTGCCGCTGTGGACGGTTATCCCGTTCGTGGGCATCCTGCTCAGCATCGCGCTCTTCCCCCTCCTGGCGCCGCACTTCTGGCACCATCACTTCCCCAAGATCTCCGCCTTCTGGGCGCTTGTCTTCGCGATCCCCTTCCTGATCGCCCACAAGGGCGACGCGTTCTACGAGATCCTGCACATCTACCTGATCGACTACATTCCGTTCATCATCCTGCTGGCGGCGCTGTTCACCGCCTCGGGGGGGATTCTGCTGCGCGGAACGCCGGTCGGCTCGCCGAAGGTCAACGTGGCCATCCTGTTCATCGGCACGCTGCTCGCCTCGATGATCGGCACGACGGGCGCCTCGATGCTGCTCATCCGGCCGCTGCTGCGCGCCAATGCGGGGCGCCGGACGCGGGTGCACATCGTGGTCTTCTTCATCTTCCTCGTGTCCAACATCGGGGGATCGCTCACGCCGCTGGGCGACCCGCCGCTGTTCCTGGGCTTCCTGCACGGCGTGCCTTTCTTCTGGACGCTGAAGCTCTTCCCGGAGATGGCCTTCACGGCGGGCATCCTGCTGGCGGTCTTTTTCATCTGGGACACGTTGCTGTACCGGCGCGAGCGGTCCGCAGGCGCGCCGGACGCGCCCGCCGCGGCCGCCGGAGCGAGCGAGCCGCTGCGGGTGGAGGGCGCGCACAACTTCCTGTACCTGGCCGGAGTGCTCGGCGGCGTGATCCTGAGCGGCGTGTGGCGCGCCGGCGCGGTCAATGTGTTCGGCGTCCATCTGGAGATCCAGAACATTGTCCGCGACCTGATCCTGATCTCGATGGCGCTGCTGGCCTATTTCACGACCAAGGCCCAGACGCGCAAGGACAACGAGTTCACCTGGTTCCCGATCAAGGAGGTGGCCTTCCTGTTCGCCGGCATCTTCATGACCATCATCCCGGCCCTGGCGATCCTGAAGGCCGGCGAGCATGGGGCCCTGGCGGGGCTGATCCGCGGCGTGCGGGAGCCCTGGCACTACTTCTGGGTCACGGGCGGCCTGTCGAGCTTTCTCGACAACGCGCCCACTTACCTGACCTTCTTCAACTCGGAGCTCGGCCGCTTCTGCGCCGGCATGCCCGAGCGGGCGGGCGTGGCGCAGCTGATCACCCAGTACGAGATCTACCTGAAGGCCGTGGCCCTGGGCGCCGTCTACATGGGCGCGAACACCTACATCGGCAATGCGCCCAACTTCATGGTGCGCTCGATCTCCGAAGAGGTGGGCGTGCGGATGCCCAGCTTCTTCGGCTACATGATCAAGTACTCGATCCCGATCCTGATCCCGATCTTCGTGCTCGTCACGCTGGTCTTCCTGATCTGACGGGATTGGATCCGGTCGCCCGGCGGCACAGAAGCCGGCGCAGGCTTGGAGGTGTGCGATGGCAGACTACCACGAGCTGGTTTTCGAAGGTTCCCTGCCGGTCGTGAGGGCCTTTCTCACGGGGCTGCGCCTGGGCAAGGGCTGGGCGACGCCCTTCATGTGCTCCGAGGACTACGACGTCCGCGGCGACAGCCTCGGCCATCGGGTGCTCGAGAAGATCAGGCTCACCAAGGACCTCACGCACGTGCTGGTGATCGATCGGCACGTGCCGGTGATCACCGAGGCGGCGCGGGCGGCGCAGAAGACGCTCGGCTTGGCGGTCCGTCGCGACCGCGCCGTGCGCACGGCGCGGTTCGACTACACCTTTGCCGTCTTCGAGCGCAAGGCGGCGGCCAAGCTGCGCGCGCTGCTCGCTCAGGCCGGGCCGGAGCTCGCGCGAACGGACGTCGAGGAGAAGGAAGACGTCTGCCCGCAAAGCAAGGGCGTTGAGGTCTACGCTCCCTCGCACGAGTTCGCCTTCAAGGGCAAGGGCACCGTGTCCGGACCGCTGCCGCTGCTGCTGGCCTATCGGGATGCCCTGAGGAAGCTTGAGCAAGTCCTGGTCGACAAGATCGTCCTCGATCTGCGGTAGTGGCGAACAGCGCTTGGCGGCTGCGCGATGGGCACGGCGAAGCTCCTGCGGGTGGTGGGCGAGGGCACGGCCGAGATCCTCGTCCGCAAATCACGCTTCATCGGCGTGGCGTTGCCGTGCGCGAGCCCGGGGGCAGCCGCGGCCGACGTCGACCGCTGGCGGGCCCAGCACCCCAAGGCGACCCACCACGTGTATGCCTGGCGCTGCCAGGACGGCGAGACCGGGCAGATCAGCCACCGCTTCGACGATGACGGGGAGCCGGGCGGCACCGCGGGCCGTCCCGTGCTGGCCGCCCTGGAAGGGCGGCAGATCGCCGCGGGCCTGGTCGTCGTCATACGCTACTTCGGGGGCATCAAGCTGGGTGCCGGGGGACTGGTGCGGGCTTACGGGGAGGCGGCCGGCAAGGCGCTCGCGGCGGCCGCGCTGGAACCGATCGTGCGCACTCGCCAGCTCACGGTCCGCCTGCCGTTCGCCCATGTGCCGTGGCTCGAGCGCGCGGCGGCGCGCGAGGGGATCGCCATCCTGAGCCGGACCTTTGGGGCCGATACCACGCTGGTGCTGGCTGTGCCGGAGGATCGCTGGGAGTCGCTGGCGCGCGAGATCATCGATCGGTCCGGCGGCAGCGCCCGGGTCGACCCCGTCTAGACCGAGCGGTCGTCGCTGCTCGGGTCGCCGCTGCTCGGGTTGTCGCGGCTCGGGTCGCGGCGGCTCGGGGCGCCGCGGTCCAGGGCGGCGCGGTCCAGGGCGGCGCGGAAGTCGGCCAGGATGGCGCCGTGATCGGCCGCCAACGGCCCGGGCAGCGCATCGAGTGGGTAGAACGCGGCCGCGGCGGCATCGTCCGCCCCGAGCGGTTCCCCGGCGGCCCGGCCCGTGAAGACCATCGTGATGATGTGGTGTCGGGCGTCACGGGCGGGGTCGGAGTAAGCTCGAAACTGCTCGAGGTCCTCGACCCGCATGCCCGTTTCTTCAAGGACTTCCCGCGCCACCGCCGTCTCGAGGGTTTCGCCCAGCTCCACGAATCCCCCCGGGAGCGCCCAGCCGAGCGGCGGGAAGCGCCGCTGGACTAGCAGCACCCCGCCGCCCGCATCGCGAACGATGCAGTCGACGGTGAGCAGCGGGTAAGGCGCGCGAGGCAGCTCGGCGCCGCAGATCGGACAGGCGAGGCGTTCGAGCTGCCCGCCGCAGGCCGGGCAAGCGAGGCCCTTCATGGGTCGGTCCGGGCCGGCGCAGGGGGCCGATCATCGTCCCGGACCGGGCCCTGCAGTTCCTCGGGCTTGAGCACGTCGCTCAAGACGAAGAGCGATTCGTGGGCGAGTCCCTCGCGGGCCAGTGCTTCGCCTCCTCCGGACAGCCGGTCGAGGATGGTGAAGACCTTGGACACCCTGGCGCCGCACTCGCGCACCGCCTCGGCCGCGCGGATGAGCGACCCGCCGCGGGTCATGACGTCGTCCAGGAGGACCACGCGGTTGCCCGCTGTCAGGTGGCCCTCGACGCGCCGCTGCGTCCCGTGGTCCTTGACGGCGCTGCGCACCATGAAGCCCGGCAGAGGCCGGCCGTACTGATGGCTCAGCGCCGCGAGCGCCCCCACGATCGGGTCCGCGCCCATGCTGGGGCCGCCGATCCCGTCGGGCCAGTCCTCCGCGAAGCGGTCGAGCAGGAGGGTGGCCACCAGGTGTGCGCCCTCAGGGTGCGTGGTGGTCCGGCGCAGGTCGAGGTAGAAGTGGCTGGTCCCGCCCGAGGCCAGGGTGAAGGTCCCGAATGAGAGCGAATGTTCGCGGATGAGATCGCGCAGGCGCGCGCGAGCGCCCCGGCGTTCGGTTTCCGTCTCGAAGATGGGCTTCATGCTTCCTCTGCCTGTGGCAAGACCATGTGCCAGGGCCCTATGCCAGGGCCTTGTGACAAGACCGCGTGCCAGGACCGTGTGCCAGGACCATGTGCCAGGGCCCTATGCCAAGACCGCGTTCCGGACCCGTGGCCGTGGCCGTGCGCCGGAGCCGTTTGCCGGGCCGGAACACCAGGACCATCGGCGAGACCGGCCGAAGCGATGCATGGAGCGCGGGCCGTCGATCGGCCCGCGGAGAATAGGAGTGGCCGCCAGGGGTGTCAAGCGAGCGGGGGCCCGGGCAGCCGGGGGCTGGCGCGGGATCACCAGCCCCCAGAGCCACCTTGTGCTTGCGGGTCGGGCGTGGTCGGGGCAAGCTGTGACCATGGAGGGACGCGGCGGGCGGATTGCGGCACGGACCACGGCGGCGCGGAGCTTGCTCGCGCCGCGTGCGGCGGTCGCGCTGAGCGTGCGGACCCTGGCCACGGTGGCCGCGCTGGGCCTGCTCACGCCGGCCGCGGACCCCCCAGGGGCCGCGCTCATCGCGCTGGCTTCGGGCCCGGCGGCCGCCGCGGATCCGGTGCCCTCGCCGGACGCGCCCACCGCTGAATCGCCGGCGCTTCCCGGCGCGGGCTATCCCTGGTTTCCCCCCCTTGCCGCTCCGCTCCTGCTCACCGGCACCTTGGGCGAGCCGCGCACCGGGCATCTGCACGGGGGCGTCGATTTCTCGACGGGCGGCGAGGTCGGCCGCCCGGTGTACGCCGTGGCGGGCGGCACGGTCGTCCGCGTGCGAGCCAAGGCGGCCGGCTACGGGCGGGCGGTGTACCTCGACACGGACGTGGGCTTGCAGGCGGTCTACGGACACCTGGATCGCTTCGCCCCGGCGCTCGAGGCCTACGTGCGCCGAGAGCAGGAGGCCCAGGGCGAATTCGAGATCGAGCTCTACCCGGAGCCGGGGCAGTTCCGCTTTGCGCGCGGCGACGTGCTGGCCTATTCGGGGGACACGGGCGCGGGTCCCCCGCACCTGCACTTCGAGCTGCGCCAAGGCGACGAGCAGCTCAACCCCCTCCTGCTGGGCATCCAGGCCCACGACAACGTCGCGCCCTCGCTCGGGCCGATTCGCCTGCGCGCCCTGGCCGCGCGCGGCTGGGTGGATGGGGGGATCGCGGGTGAGCGCCTGCTGCCAGTGACGGAGCCGATCGCGGTGTGGGGGCCGGTGGGCGTGGAGGTCGGGGTCTTCGATCGCACCGGTCAGAACACTTCACGCCTGGCGCCGTTGCACGTGCGGCTGTGGCTCGACGACCGGCTCGTCTTCGCGCGCACCTTCGCGCGCGTCGATCTCGCGCGCGGCAACGACGTGCGGCGGGTCTATGGGCGCCCCTGTCAGGGCAGCGGCCGGTGGATCTTGCGGCTGTACAGATGGCCCGCCGGTGCGCCGCCCGACGCCGCAGAGGGAGATCCCGGCCTGGGCGACGGCCGCATCGACGCTGCGCTGCTCTCGCCGGGCCCGCATGTGGTGCGCGTGGAGGCGCAGGACGCGGCCGGTCGTCGCGACAGCGTGAGTTGGCGGATCGAGGCGGTTGCGCCGATCGTGCCGGCCGAATGGCGTTGCGAGCCCGACGTCCACGGTGGCTGGATCGCGGGGCTGCGCCTGGCCGAGCAGCCGGATGCCGGCCGCTTGCCCTTGCGACTCGCGTGGCGACCGGCGGGCGCCCCCGACCGGGATCAGGCCGCCCGCGCGGGCGGCGAGACCCGCTGGCTCGCCCTTGGGGAGGGCTGGTTCGCGGCGCACGTGCCGGCGTCCGGGCCCCTGGAGCTCGAGATCCTCGATGCGGCCGGCCGGCGGGTGGGCGCTCCCCTGACCGCCGGCTCGCCCGGCGGCCTCGCGGACGCCACGGTCCAGATGCAGGCGGCCGAGGGCGGGATCCTGCTCGAGCTGCGGTGTTCCGCTGCGCTGCCCGGCCTCCCGAGCATCGCGCTGGAAGATGAACAGGGCCGCTTGATCGACCTGATCCCGCGGGGACTCACCTCCGGCGGCGCCTGGGCCCACTGGCTGGAGTCCGCCGGACCGATGCCGGTGCGCGGCCCTCTGCGCACGGCCCGGCTGCGCGCGGGGGCCGAGCGGCGCGTCTTGACGCTGCCCGCATCCGGCCTTCTGGCGCTGGAGGGCCCCGACACGACGGGCGCGTCGCCGGCGACGCGCGTCGGTCCCTTGACGGTCCGGCCCCTTGGCGCCGCGTTTCCGGGTCCGCTGTGTCTGGTGCCGGATCTCTGGGCGCCGGGTGACGCGCGCTGGGAAGACCTGGCCGCGCGCGCCGAGCGCGGCGGCAGCGGCGACGAGAACGGCGGGTTGCGCCTGCTTTCGCCGGTCGTGGGTCTGGGGCCCGAGTGGTGGCCGCTGGGGGCGCCGCTCGAGATCGTCTTCGACGCCGAGAGCCTGATCGATCGTCCGGGCGTGCAGCGGGAACGCTGCGGCGTCTATCGGCTCACCGAAAGCAACTCCTGGCGGTGGGTGAGCCAGGTGGACAGCGCGGGGCCACTAGGGGGCACGGTCAACGCGCTCGGCCGCTGGGCAGTGCTCGAGGACGCCGCGCCCCCGAGGCTGCTGTGGGGCGACCCGCGGCCCGACGCCCAGCTCGCGCACTCGCCAGGGCGGCTGCGCGTGGGGCTGACGGACCTGGGCAGCGGCTTCGATCCGCGGGACGCCGACATCTTCATGGACGGCCGGATGCTGCTGGCCGAGTGGGATATCGATGCGGGGACCCTGAGCGCGGCCGTCCCGCCCGGATTGGCGCCGGGCACGCACCGGTGGGAAGCGCGGGTCGCCGATCGCGCGGGCAACGTCGCCAGCCGCGACTTCGAGTTTCGCATCGGCGGCGCGCGGCCGCCCGCCAAGAAGCGGTGAGGAGTGGTGATGCAGGGCGGATGGCTTGAATTCGAGCAGCCGCTGATCGAGCTCGAGCAGCGCATCGCGGATCTGCGCTCGCTGGGGGCCACGCAGGGCGCGGCGGTCGACGCCGAGCTGCATGACCTGGAGCGCAAGGTCACGCGGCTGCGCGAGCGCATCTTCGCGGGGCTCACGCCGTGGCAGCGCGTGCAGCTCGCGCGCCATCCGCGCCGGCCCTACACCCTCGACTACATTCCGCACATCTTCACCGACTTCACGGAGCTGCACGGCGATCGCGCCTTTGCCGACGACGCGGCCATCGTGGCCGGCCTGGGGCGCTTCGAGGGCCGTCCCGTGGCGGTGGTCGGACACCAGAAGGGGCGCAACACCAAGGAGAACTTGCGACGCAACTTCGGCATGCCCCA
This sequence comes from uncultured bacterium, assembly GCA_964603725.1. Lineage (GTDB taxonomy): Bacteria > Eisenbacteria > RBG-16-71-46 > CAIMUX01 > WJJG01 > CAZDKK01. The sequence goes on along the minus strand of CAZRWW010000002.1, from coordinate 121,721 downwards.
CCCGGAGGGCTACCGCAAGGCGCTGCGCGTCATGCGGCTGGCGGAGAAGCTGGGCAATCCGATCATCACCCTTGTCGATACGCCCGGCGCCTATCCGGGCATCGGCGCCGAGGAGAGGGGCCAGGCCGAGGCCATCGCGGTGGCGATCCGCGAGATGTCGGTGCTGCGGGTGCCCATCGTGGTGTTCGTGACCGGCGAGGGCGGCAGCGGCGGGGCCCTGGCCGTCGCCGTGGGCGACAGAGTTTATCTGCTCGAGTACTCCTTCTATTCGGTGATCTCGCCGGAGGGCTGCGCCTCGATTCTCTGGAAGACGCGCGAGAAGGCGGAGGAGGCGGCGCGCGCCCTGAAGTTCACCGCGCCCGAGTTGCTCGAGCTGGGCGTGATCGACGCCGTGCTGCCCGAGCCGCCCGGCGGGGCGCACCGCAATGTGCGCGCGACGGCCGACACAATCGCCGAGACGATCCGCGGGGCGCTGGTGGCCCTGGGCGCCCATTCCCCCGAGGAGCTGCTGCGGCGGCGCCAGGATCGCTTCCTCGCGCTGGGCGCGGTGCTGGAGGAGTGACCGGGCCCGCGGGCTGAGCGGGCCCGCGGGCTGAGCGGGCTCCCAGGCTGAGCGGGCTCCCAGGCTGGGTGGGCCCGCGGTCTGGGCGGGCTGGTGGACCGGGAGGTTCGATGAGCGCTCCGGGCAGCTCGGCGCGTCACCCGGAGAACTGCAGCTCGTGGAGCCGGTAGTAGGCTCCGCCGTTGGCCAGCAGTTGTTCGTGCGTGCCCGCCTCCACGATGCGCCCGCCGTCCATCACCACGATCTGATCCGCGCGACGCACCGTCGATAGGCGGTGCGCGATCACCACGGCCGTGCGTCCCACCAGCAGGTTCTGGATCGCCCCCTGCACCAGCCGCTCCGACTGCGTGTCGAGGGCCGAGGTCGCTTCGTCCAGGATCAGGATGGGCGGGTTCTTGAGCACCGCGCGCGCGATCGTGATGCGCTGGCGTTCCCCGCCCGACAGGCGCAGGCCGCGCTCGCCGATGAGCGTCTCGTAGCCGTCGGGCAGGCTCAGGATGAAGTCGTGCGCGTTGGCCGCCCGGGCCGCCGCGATGACCTCTTCGTCGCTCGCGTCCAGGCGTCCGAGGCGGATGTTGCCGGCGATGGTGTCCTGGAAGAGCACCGTCTCCTGCGTGACGAGGCCGATCTGGGCGCGCAGGTCGTTCAGCGACAGCTCGCGTAGATCGACGCCGTCGAGCGTCACGCGGCCGGCGATCGGGTCATAGAAGCGCGGCAGGAGACTGGCCAGCGTGGTCTTGCCGCTGCCGCTCGGTCCCACCAGCGCGGCCATGCGGCCGCGGGGGATCGTGAGGTCGATCCCGCGCAGCACCGGGCGATTGGGCTCGTAGGCGAAATCGACGCCGCGCAGCTCGATCGCCCGGGTGAACCCCGTGACGGGTCGGGGCGCGGCCGGCTCGCGCACGGTCGGCACGGTGTCGATGACCTCGAAGATGCGCCGCCCGGCCGCCAGCCCGTGCTGGATGTGAACGTTGAGCTGATGGATCGATTTGATCGGGTGGATCATGCTCAGGAAGGCGACCAGGAAGAGCAGGAAGTAGCCCGGGGCGGTCTGCTCGAGGATAATGCGCCGGCCTCCGATGTAGATGAGCATGGCGGTCACGATCACCGCCAGCACCTCGGTGAGCGGCATCCCCAGACTGCCGATGCGCGTCATGCGCACCAGCGTGCGGCAGTACCCGGCGGTCTCGCGCATGAAGCGCTGGGCCTGGTGAGCTTCGACGTTGAAGGCCTTGATGATGCGGATGCCGCGCACCGTCTCGCCCACGACCGACGTGATGGCCGCCATGCGTTCTTGCGACACACGCGAGATGCGCCGCAGCGCCTGGCCGATCTGGTTGATGAGCAGCGTGCTGGGCGTGAGGATCAGGATCGACCAGAGGAAGAGCTGCGCGTTGGCGATCAACACCAGCGTGATATAGGTCGCCAGCGCAAGGACGTGGCGCAAGAGCTCCATCAGGCCGTTGGCCACGGCGCCGCGCGACAGGTCGGCGTCGTTCGTGATGCGACTGACCAGCACTCCCGAGTGCGTGCCCTGGAAGTAGTCCAGGCTGAGCGACTGGTACGATGAGAAGACGCGATCGCGGATGTCGCGCACGACGGTCTGTTCGATGTAGACCGACAGGAAGCTCTGGATGTACCAGCAGATGTTCTTCAGCAGGAAGATCAACACGAGGACGAGGCAGAAGCGCCCCAGGGTCTCGACTCGGTCGCGGCCCGAGATGACCCGCAGAAAGGTCGCCTCGATGCGGCCCCGCAGGTCATCGAGCTTGCGCTCGCGCTGAGCGGCCGCGCTCCCGGCCGCGGCGCCGGGGGCCGCGCCGCCGGTCTCGGCGCCGGGGGCCTCTCTCTCGCCGGCCGCCCCGCCCGCCGGGTCGGTGGCGGCCCCGCCTGCCGCGTGCCCGGCGCCCCCGCGCAGGACGACCTCGGTGAACGGCACGATCGTGGCGAGCGACAGGCCGTTGAAGGCGGCACTGAGCGCCATGAACAAGATGGTCACGGCGAACACCAGCGCGCGCGGGCGGTGGAAGCCCATCAGGCGTCGCCACGTCCTCAGCGCGTCGCGCAGGCCTTCGCCCGGCGCTCTGGCGATCGAGCCGCGTTTCAAGTGCGATCCCTCTCCCCGGCCCCGCGTCCACCTTCTGCGCTGGGACCGTCCGGCGAAGCTGAAGCCACGGCCGCCCCATCACCCGACCTCGGGCCGGACGGGACACGATGATCCTCCGCGCTGGCGCGATGCGGCTCAAGCGGGGAATGGGGCACCGCGGGCCCGCTCGCAGTCGGCGCGCGCTGCTCGGTCCGGGTCATCTGCTCCGCTTGCGCGCAGACCAGGTCGATCTGGCCGGCGAGACCGAGACCGTCGGGCGCGACGACAATCCTCGGCCGGCACGCGGCGAGCGCCCGCGCCAGCTCCGGGGCCGGGGTGAGCCGGCGCGGTCCGCGCTCCGGCGCCTCCGCCGGCACCGCCGGCACGGGCGAGTCTGCGGTGCGGGCGGCTTCCGCGGGCGAGTCTGCGGTGAGGTCGGCATCCGCGAGCGAGTCTCTGGTACGGGCAGCTTCCGCGAGCCAGGCGCGGCTCCGGTCACCGAGGACGAGCGTGAGGTCGCGCTCGCCCAGGGGCCCGTAGCGCAGCGGGTGCGAGGACAGGAACAGCGCCAGGGCCGGCACCCGCAGCGCGGCGGCCACGTGCAGCGGCCCCGCGTCGCAGCCGATGTAGAGGCGCGCTCCGGCCAGCGCCGCGACAAGGCCGTCGAGATCCCCGATCGTCCGCACCTCGGCGCCGGGCAGCTCGCCCGCGAGATACGCCAGCAGAGCCTGGTCGTCCTGGCTGCCGATCACGCGCACGGGGCCCCCGCCCTCCCCGGTCAGGCGGCGCGCGACCGCGGCGAAGGCCTCGGGCGGCCACTGCTTGGCGCCGCGTCCGCCCGGATGCACGACCACCGGGCCGCTCGGCTTGCCGGGCGCGGCCGCCGCGCTCGCGCCGGCCCGTTCGAGCAGGGCGGGCGACAGGCGCAGGGGGTGACGCTCCGGCTCGGCGCCCAGGGCCGAGAGCAGCAGCAACGGCGCCAGCGAGTAGTGGCACTCGCGCTCCGGGGGCGGCACCACGCCGCTCAGTGCCGGTCGCGAGAGCGGGTGATCGAAGCCCACCCGCCAGGGTGCCCCGGAGACGAGCGGCACGAAGGCGCTGTAGAACGAGTGCGTGTCCGGATTGCTCAGGTCGATGGCGATGTCCCAGCGTCCCGATCGGATGGCGGCCAGGTGGGCGGGGTAGGTCCACGGGCGCCGTATGAGCCGTTGCTTGTGCATCAGCAGCAGCTCGTCGAACCAGGGCGCGCCGGCCAGCACGGCCGCGAAGCGGCTGCCTGCCAGGAGCCCGATGTGAGCGCCCGGCGCCGCCGCGCGCAGCGCCTGCAAGAAGGGCGTGATCAGCACCAGGTTGCCCAGGCGGTTGTCCTGGCGGATGAGCAGGATGCGCCGCGCCTGGGGCAGGATCGCGGATGGCCCCGGCGGCCGGCGGCGGCCGCCCGGCAGGAAGGCCAGGGCCGCCAGGGGCAGGAGCGCGCGCTTGGCCGACCGCTCGAGGCGGTTGAGCCGGCCGCGGCGACCCGCTCGTCCACGAACACTCGCGGCGTTCGCCGCCGCGGCGCCGCCGCCCTCACCGATGGCCAGCGCGAGCAACAGCCACAGCATCGCGGCCGGCTCCTCATCGGTGAAGTAGCACTGGGCCAAGCCCCCCACCAGAAACGCGGCAAGCAGCCCGGCCGCCAGGACGCCGCGCCCGGCGCTCGCGGCGGCGCGCAACACCGCCCACCAGAGCGCGAGCCAGGCCAGCAGCCCGGCCAATCCGGAGTGCGCGAGGACGTTGAGGACGTCGCTGTGGGGGTGGCCGGTGGCCATGTAATCGCCCGGCAGACGGTACAGCGGGAAGTGGGACTTGAAAGCGCCCAGCCCCGCCCCCAAGAGGGGGAAGTCGGAGAAGATCCGCAGGGCCGTGCCCCACAGCCGCGGGCGCGGGTCGCTGCTGAAGTCGCCCAGCCCCACCAGGCGAGCTTGCAGGCCGGGCATGAGCGCGATCAGGAGCGCTCCGCCGGCCACGATCAAGGCGGCGGGTAGCAGGGCGCGCAGCCGGTGTCCGCGGCCGCCGCGCCCGGCCGCCAGCGCGGCTACCGTGGCCACGACCGCGCCCATGAGCGCTCCGAGCAGGGCTGAGCGGGCATAGCTGGTGACCACGCCGATGCCGCAGGCGGCCGTCACGAGCAGCAAGACCAGCCGGCGCCGCCCAGGGACGGTGAGCAGCAGCGCGAAGGCGGCCGCAAAGCCGGTGAGCATCACGCCGCCATAGGTGAGATGACCCCGCAAACTGCCGATCGCGTGGAAGCGCCCACTGCCGTCGGCTTCAAGCACGGCCCTGCCCAGGGGGTCGGCGCCGGTCAGGTGCTGGACGAGCCCGATCAGCCCCGCGGCCGAGGCCGCGATCAAGACCGCCACCCACGCGACCCGGCGAGCGGCTCGCACCTGGAGGGCCGCGAGGAGAATCGGCAAGTAGAGCACCGGCCAGTCGCCTCGCAGGCAGATGAGGGAACGCAGCGGATGCTGCGAGTAGACGATGGAAGAGAGCTGGACCAGGAAGTAGAAGGCCAGCGCGCCGCCGATCTGCGGGTGGCGGGCGAGCGGCCGCAAGGCCAGGCGGGGATGAACGAGCGCGAGCGCGAGGCAGGTGAAGATGCCCGCCTGCAGGACGAAGATCGACGTCGGAGCTCCGAGCGCGACCAGCCCCGCGGCGACGGCCGTCGCGATGCGCCAGCCGGGCGCGAGGCGCTCGGGATCGGCGGACGGATCGATCCGCGCAGTGGCCTGGGCGTCCCAAGCTGCGACCGCGCTAGAGCTTGCTCGCATTGACACCCCCCGACCCCTTTGCTACCGTGCCGCTGTCGACTGGCGCGAGGCGCCTGGCAGCGGCGTTCGCCGCCCGGCAGGGCGGCGGGGACCCATCGTAGGAACGGCGGCGTTCGCCCGGCAAGCCGAAAGCGCGAGGCATGGCCGGTTCCGGACGCGCAGGGGGGGAATCTCGTGCTATCTCGGGAATTGTTGGACATTCTGGTCTGCCCGGCCTGTAAGGGAGATCTGGAGCACAAGCAGGAGCCGGAGCGGCTGATCTGCCCGGCCTGCAAGCTTGTGTATCCGGTCCGGGACGACATTCCCATCATGTTGGCTGAGGAGGCCCAGCCCATGGAGAATGCCGAGCCCGGGACGAAGGGAGGCAGCTCAGGCTGATGGCCATCGCGAGGCGCTCGCAGCGTCCACGATCATCTTGCGCGGTGTCCGCTAGACTCGCCTGCGCGCGCGGCGCGGCGATGCGGCAGGCGAATCCGGCGGTGGTTGAGGCAGTCGCCGCGGCGAGCCGGGCCGGGGCGGCGAATCTGCCGGGCGCGATCGCGGCCGGGCGGCTGATCAACGTCGCGGCCGGGCTGCTGATCAGCGTCGCGGCCGGGCTGCTGATCAACGTCGCGGCCGGGCTGCTCATCACCGCCGCGGCCGAACCGGCCCGGGCGGCCGGAGACGTGCCGTGGAGCCTGATCGAATCCAGCGAGCGCGGCGTCGTTCTCGCCGTGCAGGTGCCCGAACCGGTCTGGGTGGCCGCGGAGGGGGGCGCCGGGCGGATTGAGGTGCCGGGCTTCGACGGCTGGGGCCTCGCAGGCGATCGGGTCGTGCCGGTCCTCAACCTGCGCGTCGCGCTGCCGCCCGACGCGGACATCGCGGTTGGCGCCGAGGCGTTCGATCCTCTGCCGCTTGGCCACGCGCTCACCGAGCTCGTGGCCGTCGACGCACCCACGGGGGACCCCGATCCGTACAGCCGGGCCGATCCGGACGGTTTCGTGCGCTACGGCCGGCCCGGCTGGGGCGCCACTCAGCGGATGCTCGACCTCGCGGTGCATCCCGTCTGTCCAGACGAGCGCGGGTGGCTGCGGGCCCCGCGAGCCTTGCGAATCACGATCACTTTCACGCCGCCGGCCCAGCCCGCGGCGCCGGGCGGCCCCGCGGACCCGGCCGGAAGTCTGCGCACGCGCGCGCCCGATCGCGCCGACGGCTGGGCGCCGCTGCTCGATCGGCTGGTCGTCAATCCCGCCTCCGCCGGCGAGTGGCGCCGGGCGCCCACGGCCGCGCGCGGCGCGGCGAAGGCCGGCGACGGGCTGGGGAATGCGACCACCTGGGTGCGCATCGAGATCGAGCGCCGCGGCTTCTACGTGATCACCGGAGACGATCTGGCGGGCCTGGGATTCGAGCCGGCGCTGGTGGACCTCGGGCGGCTGCGCCTGTTCTGCGCCCCGGCGGGCGAGCTGCCCGAGGGCGTGCTCGGCGAGCTGCTGCCCGACTGGCTGCAACCCTGCGCCCTGTGGGTGGTCGACGACGGCGACGGGCTGTGGGATGAGGCCACACGGGTCTACTTCCTGGGCAACGGCCCCGATGGATGGCGCGACGATCTGGGTCTGCCGACGCTGGCCGGCGACCGCTACTACGCCCACCCCTATGCGAGCAGCTTCACCTACTGGCTGACCTGGAATGGGGAGTTCTCGACCGAGCCGCCGTGGATGGAAGAGCGCGCGGCGGTGCCCGCGGCGGGCGCGACCCTGCTCGCGAGCGCGCGCGCCCGCCTGCACCTCGAGGAGAACAGCGTCTACGATCCGCGCCCGCGCGTGGCGGACTTGCCGTGGGAGCGGTTCCTGTGGGTGGATCTGACCGGCGTGCCGTCGAAAGTCGACTTCACGCTCCCTCATCTCGTCCCCGGCACGGCTGCCACGGTGCGGCTGCTGGCCTGGGGCCGCAACGCGGTCAGCGATTCGTACGTCGATCACAATCTGCTCGTGGAAGCGCAGATCGGCCCGCTGACGTCCTCGCCGCCGCGCATTCCACTCGGCACGCTCGCCTGGGACGGGTACGAGCGCGGGCTGCTCGACGCGCAGGTGACGGCCAACGCCAGCCAGATGCGAGTCTGGGCATCGATCCCGGCGCGGGTGGACGCGCAGGGCAAGCCCATCACGGACGCGTCGTACCTGGCGTGGATCGAGTGCGAGTACGAGCGCGATCTGATCATGCGTGGGGACTCGCTCGAGTTCTTCGTCACGGCCGGTGAAGCGGTCGGGAGCGCGTGGCGCATCACCGAGCTGGCCACGCCGGAGGGGTGGCTGCTCCTCGACGCCAGCGATGCGCGCGCGCCGGTGCGGCTGGTGCCCCGGTACGTGCAGGAGGGCGCTGCCCATGCCGCCGAGTTCAGCCTGACGCCCGCGGGGGCGACCGCGCGGATCGTCATGCTGAAGCTCGCCGATGCGGCGGCGCCGGCGCGCCTGTCGGTGCCCGAGTGGCGCGCGTCGCCGGTGGGCGCGCCGCTCCTGCGCGAGCGCACCGAGGCGGTGGACTACGTGATCATCGCGCCGCGCCAGTTCGCCGCGGCCGCCCAGGAGCTGGCCGCCTACCGGGCCCGGCGCTTCTACGGCCCGGCCGGCGACGCGCCGCAGGCCGCCCGCGTCGCGCTCGTGGACGTCCAGCAGATCTTCGATGAGTTCAGCGGCGGCCAGCGAGACCCGGTGGCGCTGCGCAACTTCGTGCGTCACGCCTGGCTGAACTGGAAGGGCGAGTCCAGCGGGCCGACCTTCTCGCACCTGACGCTGCTCGGCAACGCGCACTACGACCCGCGCGGCTACCTGGGCCTCGGGGCGACGGACCACGTGCCCGGGTACCTGTACTACAACTTCTCGTACACCACGGACCCCCAGTGGCGGCCCGAGCACTTCGGCGATGACTGGTTCGGCATGCTCGACGGCCCCACGGACTTGTGGCTCGATCTGGCCCTTGGCCGCTTGCCGGTGATGAGCGCGAGCGAGGCGACGGGTGTCGTCCGGAAGCTGATTCGCTACGACGAGAACCCGCCTCAAGGGGCCTGGCGCTCGCGCGTTCTTCTGGCGGCGGACGACATCTGCCAGTCCTACAACAGCGACCAACTCGGGTGGCTGCACGTGCAGCAGACCGAGCAGCTGGCGGACGATCTGGTGCCCCGGGACGCAGACATCGTCAAGCTCTACATGATCGAGTATGGCAGCCGCTGCATCTACGATCGCAAGCCCGAGGCGGCGCGCGACCTGCTGGCCGATCTCAACGACGGCGTCCTGTGGTTCAACTTCACCGGCCACGGCAGTGAGGTCCAGCTGGCCGACGAGCGCCTGCTCGAGACCAGAAGCCTCGGTTCGCTGGCCAACGGCGAGAAGCTCTTCTTCTTCCTGACCGCGTCCTGCGCCGTGGGCAAATTCGCCCACGGCGGCGACGGGCTGGGCGTGGCGGCGGTGCGCATGGCCGACGGCGGCGCGGTGGGGGCCTTCAGCGCCAGCGGGCTCGCGGGAGCCGGTTCCAATGGCCTGCTCAACCGGCGCGTCGTCAGCCGGGTCTTTCCCGACGGCACGCTGCTCAAGCCCATCGCCCTGGGCCCGGCCGTGTGGGCGGCCAAGACCGCCGAGTACAACGACCGGCGCTACAATCTGCTCGGTGACCCGGCCACCCGTCTGGCCACGCCGAAGCTCGGGGTCGCCTTGACGCTCGAGCAGGGCGGCCAGGTCGTCAGCGACACGCTGGCGCGGGGGATGGTGACGGTCCTCAAGGGACAGGTGCGCGATTGTCTGGGCGACCCGGTGCCCGGATTCACGGGGCAGGTGGCGATCGAGATCCGCGATTCGGACGTGCAGCGCCGCCCGGCGTCCGTGTCGATCGACTATGGGCTGCCGGGCGCGCTGATCTTCTCCACCGAGCTGCCCGTGTCGGGCGGGGCTTTTACGACCGAGTTCTTCGTGCCGACCGCGCTCTTGAGCGGCGATCGCGGTCCGGCGCGCATCTACGCCTACGCCAGCCAGACCGAGGGCGACGGCTTCGACGCCTGCGGTTCGAGCCACGAGCTGGTCATCGGTGAGGCCGGGGGACCGCTGACCGACACCACCCCGCCGCGCATCGATCTGAGCTGGGAGGATCCGGCCGCCCCGCCGCAGGCCGGCAGCCGCATCGCCGCCACACTGAGCGATTCGAGCGGTCTGTACGTCGCGGCGCTGACGCCCTCGCGGGCGGTGACCGTGGCGATCCTGGATGAAGAGGATCGCTTTCTGGCGGCCGCCGACGTTTCGAGTCAGCTGCGCTTCGCCTCCGACTTCCGCACGGGCGTCTTGACCTATGCCCTGCCCGCCGGGCTGCCCAACGGGCAGCCCCTGCGCCTGGTGCTGGAGGCTTCGGACAACGTCATGAACCGCCAGCGCGCCGAGCTGGCCTTCCAGCTCAGTGCCGGCGCCGGCGGGCGCCTCCTGGAGACCGTCTACGCCATGCCCAACCCGGTGGATCGCGAGACGCACTTCCTGGTCGAGCTGGCGCGCAGCGCCGATGTGGAGATCACCATCTACACGGCCACGGGCCGCGCGGTGCGGCGCCTGGGGGAGTCGGGCCTGAGCCGCGAGCGCGGGCGGCGCATCGGGCTCGCCTGGGACGGCCGCGACGACGACGGCGATCGGCTGGCCAACGGCGTCTACTTCTACCGGGTGGTGGCGCGGGAGCCGGGCGGGGGCCGCGACGAGCGGGTCGAGCGCCTGGTCGTGTTCCGCGAGGCTCCTTGAGACGGCCCGGCGCCGTGTGCTAGCCTCGTCAGGGCTGTAAGTGTTTCCGCCGAGTGCGGCTTGTCGCTGGTGCGCGGGCGGGGGGGGAACTCGTGTTGCCCGGGGGGTGTTCTGCGCTCTGGGCGCTTGGCGGCGGAGGGAGACGACCGTGCCTCCCGGAACCCTACGGTTGCGAGGTAAGACGATGAAGGCGTGGATGACGACGACTGCCCTGGCGCTGATGCTGGCGGCGGGTCTGGCGGCTCCGGTGGGGGCCCAGACCCACGGGGGCACCGGGGTTCTGAAGATCAAGCCCGGAGCGCGGGCAACGGGCATGGGCCAGGCCGGCGTGGCCTTGCCGCAGCGGGCCCTGTCGATCTGGTGGAACCCGGCGCTGCTGGCACAGAACCAGGGGCGCGAGGTCTCCTCGACGATCGCCAAGCTGGTGCCTGACCTCGCGGACGACGTCTACTACCTGAACCTCGGCGGAGCGATGACGCTCGAGGGGTGGGGGGGCGTCGGGTTCGATCTGATGTACCTGTCCTACGGCCAGACGGAGGCCGTGAACGAAGAGGGCGAGTCCTTCGGGTACTTCAGCAGCTACGAGCTGGTGCCCACGCTGGGCTTCGGCACCCGGCTGATGGGCGACCCCGACGTGGCCTGGGGTGAGACCGGCAACGTGCTCGAGGCCGTGGATGTCGGATTCTCGCTGAAGTACGTGTGGGTCGACCTCGCCCCCGGCTGGGCCATGGAGATCGTGGGAGAGCGCAAGGACGGGCAGGCCAGCGCCGTGGCGGCGGACCTCGGGGCCATGCTGCAGGGCACCGTGTCCATCTTCCCCTACGCCTTGGGCGTCAACATCCAGAACCTCGGCTCGAAGCTGGTCTACATCGATGCCGACGCGGGCGACCCGCTGCCCCGCAACCTCAAGGCTGGGATGGCGGTGCAGCTCTACCGCACGGAGGCCATCACGGCCACCGCAGTCTTCGACTATAACAAGTCGCTCATCGTCTACAAGGAGGAGGGCTACGAGGTCACGACCAACTTCGGATTGGGCGAGATGAAGGAGCTGCTCAACATGGGCGCCGAGTTCTCGATCAAGGACCGCATCAACGCCCGCTTGGGTTGGGTGAACGACCCCGAAGGCGAGATCGAGGCGATGACCTACGGCATCGGCCTCGACCTGCCCCTGTCGGGCGGCAGCAAGGTGCTGCGGTTCGACTACTCGAGCGTGCCGCAGGCGCTCGATCTGGATCGCGTGCACTATCTGTCCCTGGGGGTGCTCTTCCAGTGATTCGAACCACGCCGGCTGCCCTGCTCATCGCGCTGCTGATGATCCTCGGGGTGCCCGCGGGCGCCGGCGGAGCGGGGGGCGACGAGATCCCGCGCCCCCTGCGCTTTGACCGGCCGCCCGCATCGTCCGGCGCCGGGCGCGGCCTGGTGTGGACGCCCGCCGGGCGCCCGGATGATTTCCAGCCGCGCGAGTTTCCATCGGTGCTGCGGGATCGCTCACTGCCCGCCGAGCCCGATGGGATCCTGTGGCGGCGGCTGCGCTCGCAGCACCCCGGCCTCGACCCCCTGGACCTGGCCGTGCCGTCTCGGCGCGCCCTCGACGCGCTGGCGGCCGGACGCGCGGCGCTCGGGCGGTCCGCGCCTGACACCGTGCGCGTCCTGGCGCTGCGG
>CAZRWW010000002.1:0-109846 GCA_964603725.1 uncultured bacterium | reverse complement strand
GGCGGTCGTGCCAGGCGCGCTAGACCGCCTGCTCGCGGCCGTGCTGCGCGCGGGCGCGCTGGACGTGTCGGAACGCGGGGAGTACGTCCTGGCGGAGGGTTTCGCCCGGCGCCTGTTCGAGCGGCCGTGGTACGGGCAAATGGTGAAGGGAGCGAAAGCGTGGCGGATGAAGATGATGGAGGCCTGCGGGTGGATTTTCTGAAGGACAGCGCGGGCAGCCAGAGCACGACGCCCGACGGCCGCTTCGACCTCCGGCACCCCGACTCGGCCCGGGTGGCGGTCGATCCGCCGCCGCACAACCGGTCATTCTTCTCCGCTCACCTCGAGGCGGTCGATCGCTACTACCGGCAGATCTCCGGGGGCGCGATCGTGCTCGACTGGGACATCTACCCGGTCGAGGAGGACAGCGCCTATCACCTGGCCGACACGGCCGACTACGGGCCCTGGACGATGGGCAGCGACGCGGAGATCCTCGCGCTGGCCGAGCGCTTCGTGCGCGATGCGTTCGCCGCGGCCGACACCTCGGCCAGTCCGCCCAAGTTCCACCGCTATGACAGCTTCCTGCTCTTTCACGCGGGGAGCGACTTCCAGAGCGACATCAACCGCAACTCGCCCTACGACATTCCCAGCTTCAACATCCAGATGGCGACCGGCAGCGAGATCGCGGTCGAGGACTCGACGTTCTTCATCGACCTGATCCTGGTCGTGCCGGAGACGGTCAGTCAGGATGGCTTCCTGGGCGTGCTCAACGGCGTGCTCACGCACGAGTACGGCCATCAGCTCGGCTTCTTCGACTTGTACAATGTGCTCAACTTCTACCCGATGGTAGGCATGTTCAGCCTGATGGACTCGGGCGAAAGCTTGTACGGACAGGTGTGGGACCCTTACCGCGAGATGGCGGTCTACGTCCGCGGAGCGATACCGGCCAGCCTCGACCCGTGGCAGAAGCTGCTCTTCTTCCGCTCGGGCGTGAACGCGCGCTGGCTCGATCGCGACGGCACCTACGAGCTGCCGGCGGTCGAGCTCAACAACGATCTGCTGCTCGTCCCGGTCGGCTATCCCGACCCTGAGGCGGAGCCGGGCGAGCGGGGACCGCTGCATCTGCTCAGCCCCGATGTGTTCATCCTCGAGAACCGGCAGTACGACCTCAACGGCGACGGCACGGTGTTCCTCGAAGCCGATTCCGCCACCGGGGTGATCCTGGGGCCGCGCAACGTGCCCGAGGACATGCTGGCCGAGATGGGCTTCACCGAGCCCGACACGCTCGGGCGCTACGAGGTGGACTACCTGCTGCCCGGGGGCGGGGTGCTCATCTGGCACGTCGACACGCACGCGCTGGCCGATGCCTTCAACTACTGCTACGGCTGCGTGAACATCTTCGCCGACCGGCACGCGGTCGGCCTGAAGGAAGCCGACGGCATTCCGGATCTGGGCGACATCTACAGCGTGGAATGGACCGGCGGCGCGCTCGACTACTGGTCGCGCGAGACGTACGCTCACTTCGGCCCCGCGACCGATCCCAGCAGCGCCGCGGGCAACGGCGCGTTCACCGGGATCAGCGTGACGGTGCTGGACTCCTCGGCCGTGACGATGCGCGTGGCCATCGATGTCGGCTACCGCCGGGAAGGCTGGCCGATCTACGCCGGCGGCGTCCCGGGCCCCGAATCGGTGGAGGTGCTCGACGCCGACGGCGACGGGGCGCTCGAAGTCCTGGTGGCGGCGGGAACGCGCCTGCAGATCCTCACCCCCGACGGTCTGAGCCGCGCGGCGCAGCTCGACAGCGTCCTGCTTCCGGGTGTCGCGGCGCGGCCCGACTTCGCCGCGGGTGGCGACTCGAGCCTGGCGATCATCTGCGCCGCGACGAACCGCAACGTCTACGGTTGGGACGCGCGACGGGGATCGCTGGTGCTGGACTATCCGGGCACCGCCGCGGCGGCCACCTCCGGCGTGCGCTTCACGACCGCGCCGATGGTGCTCGATTCGGTCATCGTCGTGGGCGACTCCGAGGGACGCGTCCGAGGGCTGCACCCGTGGTGGAGTCCCTCCGGCGGGCAACCGGGGGGCGAGGGCCAGCGGACGTTGGTCTGGCGCACGCCGACGCCGGGTTTCGCGGTGACGGCCCTGGCGGCCGGACCGCTGCTCCCGGGCGGGGGCGACGTGCTCGCCTGGGGCAACGAAGCGGGCGAGGTGCGGTTGGCGCGAGGCGGCGAGTGGACGGGATTCGCAACCCTGGCGGGCTGGCCGCGGCGGATCGGCACGATGGGCGACGGCGGCATCACCGCGCTGCGGATGATTGCCGGCAGCGCCGGCGAGCCCGGACTCGTCCTGGCCTGCGCGGGCGGCGGCGCGCTGTGTGTTTGGGACCCCGACGGCACGGTCCGCCCGGGCTGGCCGGTCAGCCTGGGCTTGCCGCCGGCGGGTCCGCCCGCGATCGGCGATCCGGACGGCGACGGCCGCCTGGAGGTCGTCTGCGCCGACGCCGGCGGGAACGTCCACGTCTATGACCTGCAGGGCCGCCCCGAAGCGCGCTGGCCCCGTTCGGTCTGGCATCCGGACACGCCGCGGCCCAAGGCGGTGCGCTCGGGGCCGGTGCTCATCGATCTTCATCCGGCGCCGGCCGGGGACGGGGTGCCCGAGATCGTGCAGGCCGACGGGCACGGCGCGCTCCACGCGTTCGACGCGCGCGGCAATCCGATCCCGGGGTGGCCGCGGGCGGCCGGCTACGCCGTCACGGGCGGGCCACTTTTCGCCCCTCTGGGGCCGGACGGGGGTCTGCAAATCGTCGCGGGGGACCTCGACGGCTTTGTCACCGTGCTCGAGACCGAGTACGGCGGCCGCGACCCGCTCCCGGGCGAAGGGTGGGGCCCGCAGACCGACTGCGGCCACACGGGATTCTACGCATCCAGCCGCTTGCCCGCGCCGGCCGTGGTGGGCGGGTTGCTGGACACCAGCACCCTGGTCTTCACCCCCAATCCGGTCCTGGGGGCCGAGGGCCTGCTGCGCGTCAAGATGGGTCGGCCGGGCAGCCTGGCGGTCCAGCTCTACGACACCAGCGGGCAGCGGGTGTGGGAGAAGCAGTACCGGCCCGAGGCCGGCGAGCAGGGCGATGTGCTGCCGCTGGACCTGAGCGGCGTCGCTCCCGGCCTCTATGTGGCCAAGATCGTTGCCCGGGCGGATGGCGAGGCCCTCGCGGTCATGCGCAAGCTCGCGATCGTCCGCTGATGGGCGAGGCCGAGGGCGCTGACGGAGCCATGGCTATGATGCCGAAACTCAACGTGGTCGTTCGGCTGCTGGGATGGGCGCGACGATGCTCATGCTGCGCGCTCATCGCGCTGGCCGCGGCGGCGCCGGCCCTGGCCGTGGAGTCGTCGCAAGGGGACGCGCCGGCCCTTGCGGCAAGGTTGTCGCAACCTGACCCTGATGCGCCGGTCCCCGCGCTCTTCGGCGAGTCCACCCTTCTCGCCCAACCCGGCTTCCCGGGCGACTCCCGCTTCCTGAGCGGGACCGCCCCAGGCGCGGGCCTCTCGATCGGCGGGGTCAGCTCAATGCTGGCCGCCGCGGGCGAGACGCCCGGGGGGACGCCTCAGGCGCGACCGGCCAGCGTGTCGAGCCGGCAGGCGCTCGTGCCGGCGCTGATGTCGGCGGTCTTGCCCGGCAGCGGCCAGCTCCGCAACGGGTCGGTCATCAAGGGAATCGCCTTCGCCGCGGTCGAGCTCACGGGCTGGATGGCCTGGTTCTCCTTCCGGCATCAGGAGTCGGAGAAGTACGACGACATCAAGTCCTTCGGGGGACGGTACTGGGACTACGAGCGCTATCACCGGATCGCTCCGAACGCGGACAGCTGCGCGGTCCACGAGTGCGACTGCGGGCTCTGGTCGGCGGCGACCGACAGCTTGATCCGCGTGGCGCAGGAGCAGGGCGGCAGTCGCTTCTACGACTACCTCACGCGCGAGGCCTACGCCTGTGGCTGGAGGAGCGGTCTCAGCCGCGATCTCTATCTGGGCCTGCACGACGATCGCGAGGACCTGATGGACGCCAAGCGCCTCACCGGCCGGCTCATCTTCCTGAACCACGTGGTGGCGGCCGTCGATGCGTTCCTGCAGGCGCGTCGGGTCCGCCTGGCGGGAGTGGCCGACGTGGGCGTGCGCATGACCGGCTGGCCGCTCCAGCCGCATCCGCAACTCACCTTCGCGGCGCGGTGGGATTGAGAAAGGTTGGCGGCATGAGCGCGACCAAGACGAGGCGATGCGGGCGGCTGTCCCGCGGGCTGATCCTGGCGGCCGCGTGCCTGGGCGCCTGCGCCCTGAGCGGCGCGGGCGCGACGCCCGACCTCTACCGCGACGGGTACGCGCGCGGACGCGCCGGCGCGCAGGCAGGCGGGGAGGACGGTCTTCTGACCTCGCCGAGTCTGCCGGCCGGAGTGAGCGCGCCGTGGCTCGCCGCCGGCGCAGGAACCGGAACGGGGACCGCGGCGTCGCAGCCCGCTGCGCGCGGGGAGGCACCCCGCCGCCCGTCGGCCGCCAAGACGATCGGCGCATCGCTGCTCGTGCCGGGCTGGGGTCAGCACCTCACCGGACACCGCGGGCGGGCGACGGCGTTCCTCGCGGCCGAGGCCGCGCTGATTGCCACGTGGATCGGCTTCCGCGTCCAGGGCGAGGTGCGCCAGGATCGGTACGTCGACTACGCCGAGCGGTTCGCCGCCGTGCAGGACGCGCGTGACAAGTCGGACGGCTACTACCGGAACCTCGGTCGCTATCTGAACGCCGCGGACTACGAGGATGACCTGGCCCGCGACGCGCGCGCCCGCTTCGGCAACGACATCGAGCAGCGCGAGGCCTACGTGGCCGCGCGCCGGCCGAGCGCCGAGGAAGCCTGGCAGTGGGATTCCAGGGCGCACCGCGACACGTTCGTGGAGATGCGCAAGGCCAGCCGCAGCTCCTTCCAGCATGCCGATCAGACGATCGGCGTGATCCTGCTCAACCACCTGCTGAGCGCCGTCGACGCCGGACGCCTGGCCCGCAAAGGCGCTTCCGGGCGGGCCCTCTATGTGCGGCCGGGCCCGGACGGCACGAGCTACGTAGGACTGACCTGGCCCCTCGATGAGTGAGCCATGGTGGTTGCACGCCCATCGCCCGCCCCTTCCAGCGGGCCTCGGCGCGCCTGGACGGCGCCCGCGCCGACGCGCGCCTGGGCTGCGGCGACCGGCGCCCTCCTGATCGTCTGCGGCGGCGCGGCCCAAGAACCGACCGGCCCGTTGGCCGTCGAGCTCGCCTCGGCGCCCGTTCCGGTGAGCGCCGCGTGGGCGGCCGACTGGTCGCTGGCGCAGCGGGGCGGCCTGGTGCCGATCGCAGTCGATGTCCATCCCGGGGGCGTCGTGGCGGGCCTCGAACGCCGGCGCCACCGGCTCTTCCTGCTCAATCGCGCCGGCGAGTGGCTGGGGCTGGCGGGGGACGGCGGCGGGGGCGACGCCGGCGTCGGTTTCGCCGAGCGCGTTTTCGCCCGGTCGGGGCTGAAGATCTTCACGCTCGACTCCGAGCAGCGCACCGTCGACCGGTTCGACCTGGGCGGGCGATGGGAGGCCCGGTTCGACGTCGGCCGCGAGGCCGATCGAGCCGGGGCTGCGATCAGCCGGGCGGCCGACTTCGCGCTCGATCGCGCCGGGGAGTTGTTCGTCCTGGATGCCGTGCGTGGCACGATTCTCCGCTTCGGGCCCGACGGCCGGTTCGTGGCGTCGCTGGAGACCTGGGGCGACTGGCCGCCGGCCGAGGCGCGCGCGCTCGACGTCGACGGCCGCGGCCGGCTCTTCTTGCTGGGGGGCCGGCCCGCCGCGGTGTGGGTGCTGGAGCCGAGCGGCCGGCTGATCGAGCGTCGCCCGGTCGTGGCCGCTGGAGAGGCTGGAGAAGAGGCCTTCGAGCCGGCGGCTCTGGCGGTCGACGCTTGGGGCAACGCCTTCGTCGGGGGGCGGCCCGGCAAGGTGCGCGTGCTGCCGTCCGGCGGCGCGCCGCCGTGGTGGCTCCCCGCCCCCGCGGAGCGCGCCTGGCAGGTGGCCGACCTGGCGGTGGACGGGCAGCACCGGTTGCTCGTCGCCGATCCCGGCCAGGCACGCATCCGCGTGTTCACCCTGGAGTACCGCGAGAGGGCCGCAGCGCGTGGACCGGGGAGCCGACCCTAGGGGTTCGTGGCCGCGCGTCGGCGCGGCGCTGGCGCTATGGCTGGTCGCGGGCCCGGCGTGGGGCGCGACCGACTGCCTGCGCGTCGGCGAGGCGCAGGTGGCGCTCACCCAGCCCGCGCCCGGCGACACGCTCGAGCTGGCGCACCGGTTCATCGACCGCGAGCACTTCACGATCAGCCAGGACAGCGTCGTCTTCCGGCCGGGCAAGGACTATCTGCTGGACGCGGTCAGAGGCCGGCTCGTCTGGATCGGTCCGGAACCGCCGATCGAACCCCCGCTCATCGCCCGCTATCGCTTCGTGCCGGTGAGTCTGGCCAGCGAATGGCGCGGACCGGGGCGCGTGATCGCCGGGGCGGCCGGGGAGACGCCCGCGTCGCCGGCGGGCGAGCCCGCGGAGTCCGAGGCGCGGGCGCGGCGCGTCCTGCCCGCCGGGGCGCAGCTCGAGGTGGGCGGCAGCAAGACCGTGTCGATCGAATTCGGCAACCGCACGGACGTGAATCTCACCCAGTCGCTCGACCTCACCATTCGCGGTCAGCTCGCCGAGCGCGTCGAGGTGAGCGCGGTGCTCACCGACCGCAACCTGCCCCTGCAACCGGAGGGCACGACCGCGGAGCTGGCCGACCTGGACAAGGTGCTGATCTCGATCACTTCCCCCTGGGGCGCGCTCGATCTGGGCGATCTCACGGTGCAGCAGAGCGCGATCCCGCTGCTGGCCCACCGGCGCGAGCTGCAGGGGCTGCGCGCGCGCGCGGGGCCGCAGCGCGGCGCGGCGGCGACGGGCGCGTTGGGACGCGGCACGGGACGCTACGCGACCACGGAGTTCTTCGGGCAGGACGGGCGGCAGGGCCCCTATCGGCTGATCGCGAGCCGGCCCGGCGAAGAGGCCCTGATGATCGCCGGCAGCGAGCGCGTGTGGCTGGACGGCCGGCGGCTCGAGCGCGGCGCCGACAGCGACTACACGGTCGACTACTCGACCGGTCAGATCTACTTCACGGCGCGCAATCCCATCACCTCGCGCAGCGAGGTGCGGGTGGAGTATCAGGTGCGCCAGGGCGTCTTCGACCGCGGCTACTACGCGCTCGATTCCGCCGCCGGGGACAGCGCCGCCCACATCGCGCTCGCCTGGGTCCACGAGCACGACGATCCCAACAGCTCGCCGACGCTCGCCCTGACCGGCGCGGAGCGGGCGATCCTGAGAGCGGCGGGCGACTCGGTCACCGCGGGGATGGAGGGCGGCGTGAATCGGGTCGGGGCCGGGCGAGGTCCCTATGAGCTCGTGGAAGCCGACACGCTCGAGGCGCCGATCTTCGTCTATTTGGGCCGCGATGCCGCCGGTGCGTACCGCGGATCGTACGAGGTCACCTTCGTGAACGTGGGGCGCGACGAGGGCGACTACCGCGATTCCACTCTGGCAGCGGGCGACACGATCTACGTCTACGCGGGCCGCCGCAAGGCTGATTTCCTGCCGGGGCGCAAGCTCTACCTGCCCGGCCAGCTCGATGTCGTCGGGGTGAAGGGCGGCGGGCGCGTGGGCGGGGGCCTGTCGCTGAGCGCCGAGGCGGCCGCCTCCTGGCTGGATCGCAACGTGCTGTCGCGCCGCGACGACGACGACAACGGCGGCGGCGCGCTGAGCGCGAATGGGATCTGGAGGCTGGGGGACCTGCTGGGGAGAGCCGGCAGCCGGATCACGCTGCACGGGCGCTTCCGCGGCGTCGGCCAGCGCTTCAACGCGCCCGAGACTCTCGATCCGCCCTTCTACAACCGGCGCTGGAACGTCCCGGCCGGCCTGCTCGATGGCCGCGACCAGCGCGGCGCGGCCGGCCTGAGCCTGCGTCCCGGGTATGGGGCGAACCTGTTGGCCGAGTGGGAGGGGCTGGACTCGCCGCGCGGGTTCAGCGGCCGCCGGTGGCACCTGCGCGCCGAGCGCTCCGGCCGGCTGCGGGCGCTGGGCGAGGCCTGGCTGGGCCGCTCGCGCCTGCGCGGCGAGGCGGGCCGGGAGGAGCGCTGGGAGGGACGTCTGGGCTGGTTCGGGGGCCTGGAGGCGGAGGGCACGTTGGAGTCCGAGGATCTGCGGCGCGGTGCCGCGGAGGCGACGACGGGGCGCGCCTACGAGGCCTACACGCTGCGGCTGGGATCGGGTCAGCTCGTGCCCTGGGGCCGGGTGAACTTGGTCTCCCGGTTGCGCCGCGACTACGAGCGGGCAGCGCAGGGCCGGCGGTCCCAGGGACGCGTGCGGCTCGACCAGGCGGAGGCCGAGGTGGCGGGGGAGCGCAGTCTGGGGCATCTTCTGGTGGCGCGCACGAGCGCCTGGGACGCGACCGGCCACCTGCGCAACCGTTCCGATCTGGCCGACTGGACCGCCTCGCACAAGGTCGGCACGCGGCTGTTCGTCGGCGAGTGGCGTGGCAATCTCACCACCGAAGAGGCGCGGTTGCTCGGTGAGCGGCTCGTCTACACCGGCCCAGGCGGCGGTCACTATGACAGCACCGGCCGTTACGTCGGCGTCGGCGACCACGAGGTCTTCTATGCCGAGGGCGACTCGAGTCGTCTCGAGAGCCGTCTGGACACCGCCGTGCGCTTGAGCGGCCGGCCGGTCGCGGCCCTGGCGGGCGACAGCGCGGCGCTGGCGGGGCTCGACGTGTCGCTCTACGGCCGGACCCGGCTGCGAACGCCCGCGAGCGTCAAGGCCCTGCTGGCCGGGCCGGAGGGGATCGTCACGGGCGATGCGCCGGCCACGGACCACAACGGCACCTGGTGGGGTGAGCTGGCGTGGCAGGGGGCGCCGCGAGCGCCGGCGCCGCGGCTGCGCATCGAGCAGGGTCGCGCCACGCAGCGCAGCGCGAGCGGTTTCACTCGCCGGCGCAGCACGTCGGTCCAGGAGCTCGAGATGCGCTGGAGCGCACGAACCAGGCTCCAGCTCACCGTCGAGCTCGGGCGTGAGCGCGAGGCGCTGGCGACGCTCCAGGAGACAACCGGCGCCGGCCCGGGCGAGGATCAGCGCCGGCGCCGGCGGGCCGAGCTCGAGGTCACCTGGCGATTCGTCGACTTCCTGTCGGCCCGACTCGGGAGCCGGGTGGCCCGCGACGACTTTCGACCCGGCGATCAGCGGCGCGAGGAGCTCAAGAGCTGGGTGGGGTCTGTCGCCGACTTCACCGGCCGGGGCCGCGCCGAGCTGAGCATCGAGAGGCTCTGGGGGCGGGGCGACGACTTGCCGGCCGCGGGCTTTGTCATGGAGCGACCGGGTTGGCGGTTGGGGGTCAACGGCTCCGTGCGGCCGTGGAACATCGTCGTGACGAGCCTGTCGCTGCGCGTCGATCGCCGCGAGGGGCGACAGACCGTGGTGACGGGGACGATGGAAGCGCGGGCGTTCTTCTAGGGACTCTTCAAGCGGAGCGGCCGCGCGCCGGCGCGGCGGCGCGGCGGGTTTGCGCGGCGGACATCGGTTGGGATGAGCAGGCAGGACGGCATGACGGGCGGACGAACATTCGCCGGCGTCGCGGGCGCGGCCGTCGGCCCGCGGGCGCTTCTCGCGCGCGGCGGGCTGGTCGCGGCGCTTCTCGCGCGCGGCGGGCTGGTCGCGGCGCTCCTGGCTTTCGGCGGGTGCTCGCGCGGCCCGCGCCCGGGACCCGAGACGCGCGTCGCCGACACCGCCGCGGGGGTCGCCTCGCTGGCCGACCGGCGGGCCTGGGCGGCGGCTCAGGTGGGGCGGACAGATGTCGCACCGGCGCGGCTGGAGGAGCTGGCGCGGCGGGGTTTCTTCGCGGCGCGGCTGTGCCCCGGCGAGGCAGCCGGCTGGACGCTCGACCCGGGACCACCCCTCGAAGGGTACCGCGTCGTGTGGTCCTGCCCGCAGTGCCGCCCGACTGCCGGCCCCGACACCGCGGCCGGCCTCGAGAGAGCGACGGGCCCCGGGACCGCGGCTGGCCCCGAGAGAGCGGCCGGTCCCGGGACCCCCGATGGCGCGGCCGCGGCGGGCCGGGGCGCACCGGCCGATGCGCCCGCGCGCCCGAGAGTGCCCCCGGACGAGGAGCTTCCCTGGCCGGTCAAGACGTCGCCGGGGGAGGAGGTGGCCGCCGAGGTGGAGGACGTCCTGGCGCGGTGGGCCGAGGCCGGCCATCCCCTGGGGCGCGTGCAGCCGAGCGCCCGCGTGGATGGCGCGCTGCTCGGCGTGTCGCTCACAGCGCACCCCGGGCCGCACGTGCGCCTCAGCGGCCTGCGCTTCGAGGGCAATCGTGTCACGCGGCGGGGCTACTTGCTGCGGCTCCTGGCTTGGCGGGGCGAAGAAGCGTATCGCCACAGCCGGTGGACGGCGGCCCGCGCCGCGCTGCTCGGCTCCGGCCTGTTCGATGACGTCGAGGGGCCGCTGCTGGTGCGGCCTCCCGGAGTCGACCCGCGGGCGGACAGCCTGCGGGTCGATCTCCTCTACCGGTTGCGCGAACGCCGGGTGAGCAGCTTCGCGGGACTGGTCGGCTACAGCGGCCAGAGCGGCAATGTGTCGGGATTCGTGAACCTCGAGCTGGGCAACCTCTTCGGCACGGGCCGCCGCACGCGCGTCTTGTGGCGGGCGCAGCGCGAGCGTGAGAGCCGCTTCGAGCTGGCCTGGCGCGAGCCCTACGTGTGGCGATTGCCCCTGTCCGCCGACCTGGAGCTGACTCACGTGCTCGAGGACACGCTCTACGCCGAGACGAGCTGGGGGCTTCAGCTCGGGATGCCGGCCGGCGTGGGTTGGACCGTGCGGGCCGGATGGAGCTGGCGGCGCCTGGTCCTGGGAGGCGCGACCGAGGAGGACCGCCGGCGCCAGACGGCCCGGTTCGGGGTCGGCCGCCACGATGCCTTCGCCGGCCGCGCGACGCGCGGGTGGGAGCTGGAGCTCGATCTGGCCGGCACGCGCGATGCTGGCGAGAGGCTGCACCACGCCGAGGCCCGTGTGCGAGGGTGGGTTTCCGGGCGGGGCCTGATGCTGTTGATCGAGGAGCAGGCGGGATTGGTGGCGGGGGCCGACAGCGTGCTGCGCGGCGATGCGCTCTCGGTGGGGGGCGCGTCTTCCCTGCGCGGCTACTTCGAGACCGCATATCGGGCGACCCGCTGTCTGGTGCAGCGAGCGGAGCTGGGCCCGGCGGCTTCCCCGGCCGGCACGCGCCTCTACGTGCTGCTCGACGTGGGATGGTTGCGCGAGTGGCGCCCGGGCCCGGCCGGCGTCTTCGGAGCCGGGGCCGGCGACGTGTTCCGCTGGGCCGCGGGCCTGGGGCTCCAGGCCCCGGCGCGGGCGGGCGACTTGCGCCTCGACTACGCCGTGCCGGGCGGAGAGCCGGTGTGGAAGGGCCGGATCCACTTCGGGCTGATCAGCCGGTTCTAGGGCCGCGGGCAGGGTGCGGTTGCCTGGGGGGGGCCCGGCAGGTTAAACTCAGCGCTTCGGCTGCCTCACAGCCGGGATTCACTGGAACGTGGGCCAAAGCGGCCGCGGGCCACCAGGCGGGTCCGGTCGGCCGGTTTGCCGGAATCTGAAAGGGTGGGGATCCATGGTCAAAGCAGGACGGATGGTCTTGGGGGCCCTGGCGGGCTTGGCACTTCTCTGGGCGCTGCTGGCCTCCGGCTGCGGCCGCAAGGAGAAGGACCCCGTGGTGGTCTCCCTGGACGGACGGACAGTGACCCTGTCGCAACTCGTGGCCTCCTACGATCGACTCAAGGGCGAAGACCAGTGGCGCCAGGCCAACTTCAGCGACCGCAAGGCCTTCGCCGAGCTCATGGCGAAGAAGGAGCTACTCGTCCGCAACGCGCAGGACATGATGAACGGCGAGCTGCCCCTGCGCGAGACAATAGGCTTCGATCGCTGGCTCGAGAAGACGGTGCAGTCCGTCTTCTGGCCCAAGGTCAGAGCGGCAGTCGAGATACCCGCGGCCTATGTTGATTCGCTCGCCAATGAGATGACCCAGGAGCGCTACCTGCGCCATGTGCTCTGCCGCAAGCAGGAACTGGCTCAGGAGATCTACGGCAAGGTCAGTCAACCGGGCGCCGATTTCGCCACGATCGCCAACGAGTATGCCGCCCAGCACATGGACACCGGGGAGGCGCTCTACGCGGACGTCGGCTGGGTCAGCCGGCCTCAGCTCGCGCCCGAAATCGGGGCGATGCTCTATGACGACCTCTCGACCGAGGGCCAGATCGGCGGCCCGGTGGAGACGACGCGCTGGGGATGGCACGTCCTGCAGCTCGGCGGCATCCGCACGCGGGAGGCCTCCGAGGCGCGGGCCGACGCCGAGAAGCTCGCGGACATGGGCTACCGCTCCAGGAAGATGCAGGAGCTGATCGAGGGCATGAAGCGCGACTACGCCATGGAGATCGTCGACGAGAACATCGGCCCGCTCCTGCTGCACTTCACGGCCATGCACGACTCGCTCGGCAAGCTTCCGGAGCAGGGCGTTCAGCCGGACTTCCAGCTCTTGAAGCCGCCCCTGCACCGCTTTTCGCCGGCCGAGCGAGCCCTGCCCCTCGTGCGCTGGTCGGGCGGCGTGATGACCATCGGGGACTTCGTGCAGAGTCTCTGGAAGGTGGATCTGGACTACTGGCCGACGACCGGGGACGAGAGCAAGATCCGCACTCAGATCGAGCGGCGCTTCATGCGCTGGATGCTCATGGAGGAGGCGACCAAGCGGGGGGCCCTGGAAGATCCCGAGATCCTGCGGCTCAAGGCCAACAAGCGCGACGAGCTCTTCCTGGACGCCTACCATGCCAAGACCCTGGCCGTATACCGCGATGCGGTCAGCGATGCGGACGTGGGGTCCTACTGGCGGGCGCACGAGCAGGAGTACGTCTCGCAGGACCTCGTCGGCTACGGATTCCTGCGCTTCCCCCTCGATCTGCGCGACCTGGCCTGGCAGACCTACGAGAGCCTGCGGGCCGGCACGCCGTGGACGTCGGCGGCCAGCGGCGCAATCAAGGCGGATGCGCGGGTCACCTTCGAGGCCAAGCTCGATCCGACCGACACGGGACCCTACCCGCAGTATACTGAGGTGGCGCGCAACTTCGCCCCGCAGCCGGACGGCTCGCCCACCACCACCGAGCCGCAGGAGCTGGGCAACGAGTGGGTCATCCTGCAGATCTACTTCCGCCAGCTGCCCAACACACTGACCCTCGAGGCGGCGGCGCCCTTCGTGCGTCGCGACCTGCAGCGCAGGATTCTCGAGGACAGCTTGGCAGCGACGCTGGGCGAGATCGAGAAGCGTTATCACCTGAAGATCAACGAGAACGCCCTGCGCTAGGGGACGGGCGCGCCGGACGAGTTCGCCACCGGGCCTTCGCCGCCAACCAGGCGGCGAAGGCCTTCTTCGTCCAGCACCGGGACGCCCAGCGCCGCGGCGCGCGCGAGCTTGGAGCCGGGGTCGGCGCCGGCCACCACGAAGCTCGTCTTGCGACTGACGGAGCCGGTCACCCGTCCCCCATGGCGCTCGATGAGCGCGCGGGCCTCATCGCGCGAGAGCGCTGGCAGCGTTCCGGTCAGAACGAAGGTGCGACCGGCGAGAACGGTGCTCGCCGCGGGAACGCCCGGCGGCCCGCCCGATGGCAGACCGCCCGATGGCAGACCGCCTGATGGTAGGCCGCCGGATGGCGGACCGCCGGGTTGCAGGCCGCCGGCCGTCTCGGCCGGCGCGGCCAGCGCCACGCCGCCGGCCTGCAGCCTGGCGAGCAGGCGGCGGCTGGCCGGCTGCGCAAAGTAGTGGGTGATGGCCGCGGCCACGACCGGACCGATGTCGGGGAGTTGCGCCAGGTCTTCCTCGCGGGCGGCCGCCAGCGCATCGACGGAGCGGTAGGCCGCCGCGAGCACGCGGGCCGCATGGGCACCGACATGGCGGATGCCGAGCGCGAAGAAGAGGCGGTGGAGGGGCCGCGTGCGGGCCTCGGCGATGGCGGCGACGAGGTTGGCGGCCGACTTGGGGCCCATGCGCTCGAGATCGGCCAGCGCGGGGGCCGTGAGCGCATAGAGGCCGGCCACGTCGTGCACGAGCGCGCGGTCGACCAGCTGCTCGACCAGCACATCGCCCAGCCCCGTGATGTCCATGGCGCCGCGCCCCGCGAAGTGCAGGATCTGGCGCTTGAGCAAGGCGGGGCAGTGCTCGTTGACGCAGCGAATGACCACCTCACCGGTGGTGCGTTCCAGGGGCTGCTGGCAGACCGGACACGCGGTGGGGAAGGTGAACGGGCGCTCCGAGCCGTCCCGCATCTCGACCAGCACGCTCGTGACCTTGGGGATGATCTCGCCGCCCTTCTCGATCGCCACCATGTCGCCGACCCGCACCCCGAGGCGGTCGATCTCGTCCGCGTTGTGCAGCGTCGCGCGCTTGACGACCGTGCCGAGCAGCTCGACCGGCTCGAGCTCGGCCACCGGGGTGACGGCCCCGGTCCGGCCCACCTGGAGCGAGATGTCGACCACGCGCGTGACGGCGCGCTCGGTCTCGAACTTGTAGGCGATGCCCCAGCGGGGGGCCTTGCTGGTCATCCCCACGTCGCGTTGCCGGGTTAGGCTGTCCAGCTTGAGCACCATGCCGTCGGTGTCGTAGTCGAGCTCGAGACGGCGGCGCTCCCACTCACGGAATACGCCAAGCGCTTCCTCGATATCGTTCACGCGCCGCGCGTGCGGGTTCACGGGCAGCCCGAGGCGGCGCAGGTGGCCGAGCGCCTCCCAATGGGTCGCGATCTGAGCGGGCACGGCGCCGGCGATCTGGTAGACGAAGAGCGCCAGGGGGCGCTCGGCCACCTGGCGCGGGTCGAGCAGCTTGAGCGTGCCGGCCGCGGCATTGCGCGGGTTGGCGAAGAGCTTCTGGCCGCCGCGCTCCCGCTCGGCGTTGAGGCGGCGAAAGGCCTCTCGCGGGAAGTAGACCTCCCCGCGCACTTCCAACGCGGCGGGGACCGGACCGTCGGGGGGGTCGAGGATCAGCGGCAGGCTACGCACGGTGCGCAGGTTGGCCGTCACGTCGTCGCCCCGCGTGCCGTCGCCGCGCGTCACGCCGCGCACGAAGCGGCCCCTCTCGTAGTGCAGGGCGATGGCGATGCCGTCGATCTTCAGCTCGACCACGTAGGCGGGCGAACGAGCGAGGTCGAGCAGTCGGCGCACCCGGGCGTCGAACTCGCGCACCTCCGCCTCGTCGTATGTGTTCTGCAGGCTCAGCATCGGCACGCGGTGCAGAACCGTGGCGAAGCCCTCCAGGGGCTCGCCGCCCACGCGGTGCGTGGGGCTGTCGGGATCGTCCAGCTCGGGGTGCGCGCGCTCGAGCGCCTCGAGCTCGCGCACCAGGGCATCGTACTCGCGGTCGCTGATCTGTGGCTCGCCGTCGACGTAGTAGCGACGGTTGTGATGGCGGATCGACTGCCGCAGCGCCGCCACGCGCGCTGCCGGCGAATTGGGCCCGGTCATGCCTGTCCTCTGAGCACCCCCCCGAGCGACCCCGGCCTCCAAGCGAGGGACCGGAGCGTGGACCGGGAGAATGGAGCCTGACGGGCGCGGTGAATTCAATCCGAAAACCGGGCGGCAGCTCCGGGACGTTCGCCGGCGGCGCGCCGCTCCCGGGAGCTGCCGGGGGGCGGGTGGCGGCATCCCGGCGACCGTCCGGGCAGGTGTCCGGGCAGGCGTCCGAGAAGCCGGCCGGGCAGCCGGCCGCGGCATCCGGGCAGCCGTCCGGGATCGGCCCCGTCCGGGGGTTGCGGGCGCCGGCGTCCTCCGCTAGCCTGGCATGTCATCTTGTCATCGTGCGGCAGCGTGACCCGGCCGGCGGCTTGCTACGGTCCCTGCCGGGCGACAACCTCATTGCTTGGGTCCCGGAAGCGCCGGCTGCCGGGCAGGGGGCCGTGTGCAGCGCGAGCAGCGGATCCTGACGGAGATCCTGGGCGCCGGCGGCCTGCTGGCCAAGGTCGTCGACCGATACGACGCCCGGCCGCAACAGCTCGAGATGGGCCAGCGCGTGCTCGAGGCGCTGTTCCACGAGTGGCTGCTGATTTCCGAGGCGCCCACCGGCGTGGGCAAGACCATGGCCTACCTCGTGCCCGCCGCCTTGTACGCGCGCGCACACCGCGAGCCGGTCATCATCAGCTCCTACACCCGCCACCTGCAGGACCAGATCCTCAACCAGGAAGCTCCCCGGCTGCGGCGCCTGGTGCATCCGGATCTGCGCATTGTCGCCTTGAAGGGGCGCGCCAACTACCTGTGCCGGCGGCGCTGGAACCTCTTCGTCGAGGAGAAAGGCGCCGGCGCCGACGGGCGCTGGGCGGTCGAGCGGCTGGAAGCGTGGGTGCAGGGCACCGACAGCGGGGCCTTCTCCGAGGCGCCCGATCTGGGGCCGCGAGGCGCGCGGGTGTGGGCCGAGATCGGGGGCGACGCGCGCTTCTGTCGCAGCCGGCTGTGCCGTCCGGAAACCGGCTGCTTTCACAAGAAGGCCCGCCGCGAAGCGCGCGAGGCCGAGATCGTGGTCGTGAACCACTCGCTGCTGCTGGCCGATGTCTTCGGCGGTGGGGGCATCCTGCCCGAGCACCGGGTGGTGATCGTCGACGAGGCCCACGAATTGCCCGAAGCGGCCCTCGAGCCGCTCAGTCGCACCGTCTCGGCCCGGTCGTTCGAGGAGCGGGCGCTGCGGCTGGGGGGCGCGGGCGAGCCGGGCGCCAGCGACCGGCTGAGGCGCGCGGCGCGGGCGGTGCGCTCCCAGGTGACGCGCCGCAATCTGATGGGTCGCATCAACGAGTTCGAGCAGGAGGCGCGGGCCTTGCTCGAACAGGCCCGCGCCTACTTCGCCGCGCTGCGCGGGCGCGAGGGCTTTCCCCGCGAGGGTGAGCGCAGGCGCTACGACCGCCGCGCGTGCGACGAGGGCCTCTTGCCCCCCGAGGGGGAGCTTCTGGTGCAGGCGGCGCGGCGCGCCGTCGAGCTGGGCGGGCGCCTCCACGCCGCCGTTCTCGCCGAGCTGGACGAGGGGGTTCGCAGCGAGGATCTGGCCGACACGCTGGAGGCGGCCGAGGCGGCGCTGGAAGAGCTGCGCGAAGAGGAGCAGGCGCTGGCCGCCCTGCTGGCGCCCGATGATCGCCGCGAGGTCTACGTGATCGAGTCTTCGCCCGCGCGTGGCCCGCAGCTTTCCTCGCTGCCGCTCGAAACCGGTCCGGCGCTGCGCGCGCACCTGCTCGACGAGCACGCGGCCGTGGTGTTCACGTCGGCCACCCTGGCGGCGGGCGACGACTTCGGCTACTTCGAGCGTCAGGTCGGCCTGGACCGCGGCGAGGCCGTGCATCTCCAGCTCGCCAGCCCGTTCGAGTTCGACCGCCAGCTCTTGACCCTGGTGGCGACGTACGCGGTCGATCCGCGCGATCCGGGCTACGAGAGCTTCCTGGCGGGCGCGATCGCGGAGCTGCTCGCGGCGGTGAGTCGCTAGACTCTCGTCCTGTTCCCGTCGCACCGCTCGCTGCGGGCGGTCTGGGATGACCTCGCGCAGCGTCCGGAGCTGGCCGGTCTGGTGATTCTGGGACAGAGCCGCGAGACCCCGCGGGCGCAGCTCATGGCGCGCTTCCGCGCCGCCGAGCGCGCGGTGCTGCTCGGCACCGCCAGCTTCTGGCAGGGCGTGGACTTCCCGGGCCGAGATCTGGAAGTGCTGATCGTCACCCGGCTGCCCTTTACCGTGCCGACCGACCCGCGTGTCGAGGCGATTTCGGAGCGCCTGCTTGAGGAAGGCCGTCCGGGGTTCTTCACCGAGTACGCTCTGCCCGAAGCCGTGCTGCGCATGCGCCAGGGCGGGGGCCGGCTCATCCGCCGCCGCGGCGACCGCGGCGTCTGCGTGGTGCTCGACCCGCGCATGGTCCGGGCCAACTACGGGCCGGTCATCTGCGCGGCCATGCCCTCGCCCCCGGCGGCCGTCGGCGAAGCGGCGGAGCTCGTGCGCCGCGCCCGGGCCTGGTTCGAGGAGGGTGAGGCGTGAAGATCGAAGCGGATCTGATCATCACGGGGGCGCGGCAGCTGTTGACCCTCGCGCCCCTCGCGGGCGGAGCGCCCAAGCGCGGGCCCCAGATGTCGGCGCTGGGCCTGATCGAGGATGGCGCGCTGGCCGTGGCCGGCGGCCGGATCGCGACCGTGGGCACGACCGAGCAGGTGCGCGGGCAGTGCCGCCTCCGGCCGCACGGCGATGAGATCGATGCCGCGGAGTGCGTCGTGCTGCCCGCCTTCGTCGACCCGCACACGCACGTGCTCTTCGCCGGCACGCGCGAATGGGAGTTCGAGGAGCGCCTGCGCGGCAAGACGTACATGGAGATCGCGGCCGCCGGCGGCGGCATCCACTCCAGCGTGCGCATGTTCCGCGCGGCGGAGGACGCGGCGATTCTGGCCGGCTCGCTGCTCCGTCTGGACCAGATGGCGGCCTACGGCACGGGCACCGTGGAGATCAAGACCGGCTATGGTCTCGCGACCGATCAGGAGCTGCGCGCCCTGCGCCTGATCGGCGAGCTGGCCGCCCGCCATCGCGTGCGGATCGTGGCGACGTTTCTGGGGGCGCACGAGATTCCGCGCGAGCACGCCGCGGACCCGGAGGCCTATGTCGATCTGCTCGTCGAGCGGATGATCCCCGAGGCGGCGGCGCTGGGCATCGCGCGCTTCTGCGACGTCTTCTGCGAGCGGGGCGTCTTCACCGTCGACCAGTCTCGGCGCATCCTGCTGGCCGCCCGCCGGGCGGGCCTGATGCCGAAGCTCCACGCCGATGAGATCGAGGCCACCGGCGGCGCCGAGCTGGCGGCGGAGGTCGGAGCGGTCTCGGCCGATCACCTGGGCAAGGTGTCGGAGGAGGGGCTGCGCCGCATGGCCCAGGCCGGCGTCGTCGCGGTGCTGCTGCCCGGCACGCTCTTTTCGCTGCGCGCCGCCGCCTATGCCCCGGCCCGCCGGATGGTCGAGCTCGGCGTCCCCGTGGCCCTGGCCACCGACTGCAATCCCGGCAGCTCGATGACCGAGTCGATGCCCTGGATCATCGCGCTGGCCTGCCGCGAGATGGGCTTGACCCCCGCCGAGGCCGTGACGGCCGCCACCTACAACGCCGCCGCGGCGTTGGGTTTGGCGGGCGAGTGCGGCGCTCTGGCGCCGGGCTACCGGGCCGACCTCCAGATCTTGCACGCGCCCTCCTACGCCCGCCTGCCTTACCACGTCGGCCACTCCGACCTGCGGGACCTCGTTCTGGCGGGCCAAGTGGCGCTGCGCAACCACGCCGCACCCCCCGTGCGCCCGAAACCCGGCGCCGAGCCTTGATCGTCGCCGCGATCGGCAAGATTCCCGCCGCCCCCGGTTGAGATCGCAGGCGGACCGGTCGATACCGCGTAGGGAAAGCAAGTTCCTTGCCCTGGCAAACCCGGCTCTGGGCGCGGGGGTCGCTGGCATTGCAGAAGAACATCTCCATCAGACGCAACGCGCAGAAGCTGGCCAAGTCCGGCCAGATCGTCAAGGCGCTGGCCGCCTACGAGCCGCTTCTGAACTCGGGGGAAGTCGATCCCTACGACCACCTCTACGTCGGCGACCTGCACGAGCGCATCGGCAATCGGGATGATGCGGTCGCGCACTACGAGGCCGCCATCCGGGCCTACAACAAGCTCGGCTTCCACCGCAACGGCGTGGCGCTGTGCCGCAAGATCATCCGCCTGAAGCCCGATCACGACGTGGTCTATCGCCTGATGGGCGACCTGTACGTCGGCGAGGAGCTCTACAGCGACGGGCTGGCGGCCTACCTGTGTTTTCTCGAGCGAACGCCGGCCGACCGGCGGAGCAGCGAGGATTTCCGCGAGACCCTGGCGGCGGCGGCGGCGATTGCGCCGCGCAGCGCCGACATGGCGCTCAAGCTGGCGGGCATCCTTGAGGATCTGGACCGGCCGGACGAAGCGGCCGAGCTCCTCGTGCGCGCCTCCGAGACGGCCCGCGCGGCGGGCGCCCAGAAGCTGGCGGCAGACCTCCGGGCCCGGGCCGACGACATGGATCCGGGCGCGGCCTTGCGCGTGGGCGTGGGTGCGGGCGCGGCGGAGCGGGATCAGGGCGACGGAGCCCCGGCGCCAAGCGGCGCGGCGGTCCTTCCGGTCGCGCCGCAGACCGACGCCGTGATCGCGCTGAGCGCCGAGGAGGAAGGGCTCGAGACGGACCAGTCGACCACGCCCTGTCTGGGCCCGGCGGATCTCGAGGGGTCGCGGGCGGCGGCAGGTGGCGAGGTGCGGCTCGAGGTGGAGCCGGAGTTCGCGGCCCACGGAGACGGGGGGCCGCAGGCCGAGACCGGCCTCGACCGGCGCGCGGAGGCCAGATCGGTCCCCGCGCGCGTGCCCGGCAATCCAGCCAACTTCGGGGAGATCGATCTGGACGAGCCGGACAGCGCGCCCCCGGGTGAAGGGGATGCAGATCGGGTCGAGTCCGCGACGGCGGGCGACGACGACGCCCGCGCGCGCAGCGAGGCCGTGCAGGTGATCGAAGCGGCCCGCGCGGCGATGGGAGCGCCGGAGCGCGAGAGGCCCGGAACCCCCGGGCACGGGTCGGCGAGCGGGGCCGAGGAAGTGGTTCTGGAGATTCCGGAGGATGCGGCCAGGGAGCTGGAGGTGGTGGCCGCCGAGCTGGGCATCGAAGTCGAAGACCAGTCGGCGCCGGCCGGGCGCCTGGCGGATCCGGCCGCCGCCACGCGGCAGGCCGTGGCGGCCGAGCAGTGGACGATCGCGCTCAAGCGCGTGGAGGAGTGGATCCAGCACGATCCCTGCATGGAGGCGGTCGAGAAACTCGTTGAGATCTCCCGGGCCCTTCAACACAATGCGGGCATTGTTCGCGGGTTCCTCCTGAAGGGCGACTTGCTCATCCGCGATGGAGAGCTCCAGGATGCGGTGGGGGCCTTCCGCGAAGTCCTGCGGCGCGACCCGCAGAACGAAACCGCCCGCCGCCGCATGGCGCGCTTCCGGGAGCTGGGTGTGATCGGCGCCGACCTGTCGGCGGAGGAGCATCCCGGGCCGGTGCAGGCCGTGCTCGAGGCGCGGGACACCGTCGTGGCGGTCCGCGAGGAGCCGGCGGAAGTGCGGCGCGACCAGCAGGACTGGATGGAGATCGGGGCCCTCCTGGACGAGTTCCGCGAGGGTGTCCGCCAGCAGGTCGGAGACAACGACCCGCAGGCGCACTACGACCTGGGCGTCTCGCATCAGGAAATGGGCCTGCTCGAGGAGGCGCTCGAGGAGTTCGATGTTGCGCTGGCCTGCCAGGAGCTGCCGCGCGAATTGGAGCTGCGGCTGCGCGAGCTGCGCGGCAAGTGCTTCGCGCGGCTCGAGCGCCACCGCGAGGCGATCGAGGAGTTCCGCCTGGCGCTCGAGATCCCCCAGACCGAGTCTCAGGAGAGCGCCGGCATCACCTTCCTGCTGGGACTCGAGCACGCCCGCGTGGGGGAGATCGAAGAGGCCAAGGAGTGCATGCGTGAGGTCCTGCGCGTCAGGCCAGACTTCCAGGACGCCGTGGACCAGCTCGACGCGCTCGAGCG
This sequence comes from uncultured bacterium, assembly GCA_964603725.1. Taxonomy (GTDB): domain Bacteria; phylum Eisenbacteria; class RBG-16-71-46; order CAIMUX01; family WJJG01; genus CAZDKK01. The sequence continues at coordinate 88,180 of CAZRWW010000002.1, read as the reverse complement.
CGGCGCGGCCTGACGACTTCCCGCGACCCCCCGCTTCGGTTGGCGTTCTCTGGCCAGCGCTCCTGACCGCCGCGGCTCTGACCCTGGGGATTCTGGGGCCCGGGGCGATCGCTCCCGCTCACGCGCAGTTCCGGCCAGCCCCGCGTCGCCCCGCGCCCGCCCCCGTCGCAGCGCCCGACTCGGCCGCGGTCGCCGCGCTGGCCGACTCGGCCGCGGCGGACGCGCTGCCCGATTCGGCCGCGGTCGCCGCCAGCGCTGACTCGGCCGGCGCGCGTCCTGTGCTGTGGTGGCGACGCGATTGGCTGCTGGCCCAGCTCGGCCGGGCCGCCGGCGAGCCGGGCGCGGGGCGCGAGGCGTTGTTCCACTCCACCGCCGGCCTCTTCTCCGAAGCGCTGAAGCGCGGGACTCACCTCGGCCTGCACGAAGCGGGGAGCCCCATCGCCTGGGATGTGCCCTATGACCTGGGGCCCGGAGTCGAGCGGCTCTCGCTGTGGCTCGACGGCGCAACGACGATGGGGCCGGCGCTGGGCGAGGCGCAGTGCCAGTCGCTGAGCCCCCTGGTCCTCGGGGAGGTGCGCTGCCTGGCCCCTGACCCTTTCCTCGATCCGCTCGGCGCCGCCGGTGACGGCCTGATCTGGACCGCGTCCCAGGAGCCGGTCTGGGAGGACGTCCCCAGCCAGGTGCGGTTCACCGAGGGCGTGGCTCGGTCGGGAACCCAGGATGTTCTCCTCGCCCGCCAGACCGGCCGGTGGCGCGCGCTCGCCTCCTATGCGCACGCCAGCTCGGAGGGACGGCAGTTCTACCCCAACGGTCTGCAGCGCTATCGCGGCGCCGGTTTCCAGAACCTCCTGGCGCAAGTCGATCGCGCTTCCCCGCTGGCCGCCCCCCGTCTGACCGCCTCCGATCGCACCGGCCGCTACACGATGTCGGACGGCCGCAAGCTCTACTGGGGCAGCACGCGATTCAGCGCGGGCGCGCAGGTGCCCTGGGGGAGCGGGCGCATCGCCCAGATCGACTTGGCGCGTCGGGGCGAGCGACTCGAGTGGTGGGGTCCGACCGACTCGGCCCGCCGCGAGGCGCGCACGCTCGGCGTGACCACCCACACGGCCCTTCCGATGGGACCGGCGCAATTGCTGCTCGCCGCGGCCTATGAGCGGGTCAGGTTGTCCTGGTCGGCCCGCGCCGCCGGCGACAGCGCGTGGAGCGCCAATGGCACGGGGATGGCTATGGGGGTGGTGATGGAGGACGGCCCGCGATCGGTCGTTGCCACGGTCGGGTGGACCGACCCCTGGTGGACGGGCGGCCACGCTCGGGCGCGCCTCGTGCTGACGCAACGCCTGAGCCCGGCGGCGGAGGTGAGCGCGGAGGCCTGGATCGGGCGAGCGAGCGTGTTCGTCCCGCGGCTCGAGCCCGATGGCGATGCGCTGGTGCGCGAGGGGCTGCACCTGCTCGGCGAGGACCCGGCACCCGACGACCCGGTCCGCCGCCTCCTGCATGCGGAGCTCGCGGCCGACTGGCGGCCGAGCGGAGCGCGGCTCGGCGCTGCCGTGTTCGTGCGCCACATCGCCGACGCTCTGGGCCTCGACGCGGCCGAATCCGGCGCGCTGCTGCCGGAAGCGCGCACCCGGGAGAAGCTGATGGATTCGCTGGGCGATGCGACGCTCACGGGCGCGCGACTGCGGGGCCGCGTGCCGATCGGGTGGGGCTGGCGCGTCGAGGGCAGCATCACGACGGTGCTGGATCCTCCTGGCGAGCGGTTGCCCATTCTGGTCGCGCCGTTCCACGGGTCGGGGGGGATCTTCATCGCGCGGCGAGCCTTCAAGGGCGACCTGGCCTACGAGGCCGGCGTGATCGCGGAGGGCCAGGGCCAGTGGGATACGCCCCGCGGAGCGGTGCCCGCGCGTGTTCAGCTCGATGCCGAGATCCACGCCGCCTTCCTCGAGCGCGCCCATCTGTTCGTGCGTTTCCGGAATCTCACCGACGAGTTCTTCGAATCGGCGACCCACGACGAAGACTGGGGTGCCCTGCCCTACCGCAGCAGCACCATCGGCCTGGAGTGGCACTTCGTCGACTGAGGCCGGACCGATCGCATGCCGCCGACCGCCCCGTGCGGCAGCGCGTTCGACCGCCCCGTGCGGCAGCGCGTTCGACCGCCCCGTTCGGCAGCGCGTTCGACCGCCCCGTTCGGCAGCGCGTTCGACCGCCCCGTGCGGACGCTGCGCATGGTTGCACGGCTGCGTCGCCTCGCCAGCCGCGCTCACGACGCACCGGGGGGAAGCGCGAGTGTTCTTCACACCGGCGGAGCGCCGTCTGGTGGCGCTCCTGATCGTGCTGCTCGGGGCGGGGTACGCCCTGGGGGGGCTGGCGCGGCTCGGCCTGCTGCCGGCGGGCATCGTGGGGAGCCGGCCCGCGGCGGTCGAGGTCCTCGGCGGCGGAGCGCTGCCCCCGGACCGCGGCGAACGCGTGGGCCCTGGCGATACGCCCCCCGGGACGTCGCGGGACCCTTCCCCGGAGACCCCGGGCGAGGATTCCTCGGGGACCTCGGTCGGGCCGCCGGCGGCGATCCCGCGCGCGTCAGCCGGGGGGCCTTCGGTTCAAGCCGAACCGGAGACGCCCGCCGGGCGCCTGTCGACCGCGGTCGAGCGCCCCAATCCCTTCCACAGAGGCTATCTGGACCTGAATGCGGCCGACAGCCTTGATCTGCTCGAGCTGCCCGGCGTGGGCCCTGCCCTGGCCGGCCGCATTCTCGCCCTCCGGCGCGAACGCTCGGGGTTTCAAAGCATTGCCGAGCTACGCGACGTCCGCGGGGTGGGCGAGAAGCGTTTTGCCAGGCTGGCCGAGCTCGTCTGCGTCAAGGGCGATTGCAGGAAGCAATGACGGGGCGCAAACCGCTCGCCCGCGACCGCACCCGCGCGCGACCGCCCTCCCTGGCCCAAGTGAGCCTGCGCCCATTCGCATGGGCGGATTGAGGTTGGGGCGCTCTGGCCTGGCCTCGCATCGATCGCCGCCCCTGGCACACGATGTGCGAACCCGGACCCTCCGAGGCTTCCGCATGCCCAGCTGCCGGCGTGCGACTGGGCGGGCTCGGCCACGGCAGTCCGCGAAGGGCTGCCCCGGAGCCCCCCCTCGCCGCAGCCAGCGTCCAGGGGGGAGCCCCCGGCGAGAATCCACGCCTGGGAGGTCACGCGGTGAAGGCGGATCTGGGTCTGAAGCTTCTCGAGGCCGGCCTCATCAAGGATGAGGACCTCAAGAAGGCTCAGAAGATCGAGCGCTCGCAAGGCGGCGATCTGACGACCCACCTCGTCAAGATGGGCGCGGTCGAAGAGAACCAGCTCCTGCGCTTCCTGGGCGAGCACTTCGGCACGCCCAGCGTCCGCCTCGACGCCGAGGAGATCGACCCGAACGTCGTGCGCCTCGTGCCCTCCGAGGTGGCGACCAAGTTCAGCCTGATCCCCTTCAAGCGCATGGGCAAGCAGCTCATGGTCGCCATGGCCAACCCGGCCAACTTCTTCGCCATCGACGACGTCAAGTTCATCACCAACCTCGAGGTCGAGCCCTTCGTCTCGACCGACGAGCAGATCAAGCGCGCCATCGACAAGTACTACGACTCCGTCCTCTCGATGGACGAAGTCATGAAGTCGATGGAGGAGGATCTCGAAGTCGTCGAGGCGACCGGCACGGAGAACGACGTCTCGGCGGTCGAGGACGCCGACCAGGCGCCCGTTGTCAAGTTCGTGAATTCGATGATGGCGCAAGCGGTCAACGAGCGGGCCAGCGACATCCACATCGAGTGCTACGAGAAGGTGATGCGCGTGCGTTTCCGCATCGACGGCACGCTGTATGAGCGCATGGCCCCCCCGGTGCGGCTGCGGCAGGCGATCATCTCGCGCCTGAAGATCATGTCGGAGCTGGACATCGCCGAGCGGCGCCTGCCGCAGGACGGTCGCATCAAGATCCGCATCGGCAAGAAGACGATCGACCTGCGCGTCTCGACGCTGCCCTGCATCTTCGGCGAGAAGGTCGTGCTGCGCATCCTCGACAAGTCGAACCTGACCCTGGATCTGACCCAGTCGGGCTTCCAGCCCAAGCCGCTCGAGCACTTCCTGCACGCGATCTCGCTGCCCTACGGGATGGTCCTGGTGACCGGCCCGACCGGTAGCGGCAAGACGACCACCCTCTATTCGGCGCTCTCGCGCATCAACACCCCGGAGGTCAACATCATGACCGCCGAGGACCCGGTGGAGTACAACCTGGATGGTATCAACCAGGTGCACGTCCAGGAGCACGTGGGGCTGACCTTCGCCGCGGCCCTGAAGTCCTTCCTGCGCCAGGACCCCAACATCATCATGGTCGGCGAGATCCGCGACCTCGAAACCGGCTCGATCGCCATCAAGGCGGCGCTCACCGGTCACCTGGTGCTCTCGACCCTGCACACCAACGATGCGCCCAGCACGATCAACCGCATGATCGACATGGGGTTGGAGCCCTTCCTCGTCGCGTCATCAACCAACCTGGTGATGGCCCAGCGACTTGGGCGCCGCCTCTGCAAGGAGTGTAAGCGTCCGATTGAGCTGACCCCGGCCCTCATCGAACGGCTGCAGATAGCCACCGTGGGCGGGGCTGAAGGCGGCCATTTCTTCGAGCCGGTGGGCTGTGACGCCTGTCACAAGACGGGCTACAGGGGCCGGACCGGCTTCTTCGAGGTCATGCCCATCTCCGCGGCCGTCCGGGAGCTGATCATCAAGGGGGCCGCGACCCCGGAAATCAAGCGCCAGGCCATCAAGGACGGCATGATCAGCCTGCGAATGGATGCCTGCCTGAAGCTCAAGGCGGGCATCACTTCGGCCGAAGAAGTTCTAAAGGAAACAGCTGCCGATGAATAGCGTCCCCCGGCCGAGCGGGGCGCCGGACGCTCCGCCCACCGCGCGCGGGTGAGCCACCAAGGAGGAGCAGCGGGATGATTTCGCTGCGCGATCTGCTGGCCGAGATGGTCGAACGGGGAGCGTCCGATCTGCATCTGACGGCCGGCATCCCCCCGCAGTTCCGGATCGACGGCAAGCTCGTCTCGAGCGGGCAGGATCCGCTCACGCCGGAGGACTGCGAGCGGATGGTCTACTCGATCCTGCGCGAGGATCAGAAGAAGCGCTTCGAGAACGAGCGCGAGCTCGATCTCTCCTTCGGCATCAAGAACCTGGCCCGGTTCCGCTGCAACGTCTTCTCCCAGCGCGGGGTGACCACGGCGGCTATCCGCATGATTCCCTTCGGGATCATGCCGCTCGAGAAGCTCGGGCTGCCCAAGGTGGTCCCTGAGTTCGCCGACCATCCGAACGGGCTGATCCTCGTGACCGGCCCGACCGGCAGCGGCAAATCCACGACCCTCGCGGCGCTCATCGACAAGATCAACGAGGAGCGCCCCGTGCACATCATGACGATCGAGGACCCGATCGAGTACGTGCACCAGCACAAGCAGGCGATCGTCAACCAGCGCGAGGTGGGCTCCGACACGCACGGCTTCGCCGTGGCGCTGAAATATGTGCTGCGGCAGGACCCGGATGTGATCCTGATCGGCGAGATGCGCGACCTGGAGACGATCCAGGCGGCGCTGACGATCGCCGAGACGGGTCACCTGGTCTTCGCGACCCTGCACACCAATTCGACCTATGAGGCGATCAACCGCATCGTCGACGTCTTTCCCACCAACCAGCACAAGCAGGTGCTCTCCCAGCTCGCCTTCGTCCTGCGCGGGGTGGTCACCCAGCAGCTGGTGGTCAAGCGCGGCGGTGAGGGGCGGGTGAACATCTCCGAGGTGCTGGTCTGCACGCCCGCGATGAGCGCGCTCATCCGCGAGGGCAAGACCCACCAGATCTACAGCCTCATGCAGGCCGGCCAGAAGTACGGCATGCAGACGATGAACCAGGCCCTCTTCCAGGCCTATCAGAACAAGCGGATCACCCTGGAGGAGTGCCTGTCGCGGAGCTCCAACGTCCAGGAGCTCGAGCAAATCCTCAGCAAGGCGGATCCAACCTACCGGCCGCGCTATCCGACCCTGGGTAGCTCGCCCAGCAACATGCAGGGGAGAGTGGCGTGAGCGTCTACGTTTGGAAAGGGCGCACCGCGGCGGGCGAAGTCCGGTCCGGCGAAGTCGATGCCGAGACGCGCGAGGATGCCCTGGCCAAGCTGCGCCGCCAGCGGATCATCACCACGCAGGTGCGGCCCAAGGCCCGCGACATCTCGCTCAGTTTTATCCGCAAGAAGCGCGGCGTCAAGAAGCGCGACCTGGCGATCTTCACGCGCCAGTTCTCGACCATGATCGATGCCGGGCTGCCGCTGGTGCAGTGCCTCGACATCCTCTCGAAGCAGACGGAGGATCCCGGGTTCCGCGCGATCATCGCCGACGTCATGCACGACGTGGAGGCCGGCACGACGCTGGCCGAGGCGCTCGGCAAGCGGCCGCAGGCGTTTGACGCGCTCTTCGTCAACATGGTCGAGGCCGGCGAAGCGGGCGGTATCCTCGACAAGATCCTCCAGCGGTTGGCCACCTACATCGAGAAGGCCGAGGCGCTGCGGCGCAAGGTCAAGAGCGCCATGACCTACCCGACGGTCGTGTTGTGCGTGGCCGGCGGCGCGATGGCCTTCATGCTGCTGTGCATCATCCCGGTCTTCGCCAAGGTCTTCGCCGACTTCGGTGGGAAGCTGCCGCTGCCCACCCAGATCGTCGTGGACATGAGCAACTTCCTGAAGAGCACCTGGTGGCTGATTGCCGGGTTGATCATCGCCGCGGTCACGATGGTGCGGCGCTACTACCGGACGGAGCGCGGGCGACACCACATCGATCGGCTGATGCTGCGCGTTCCGGCGCTGGGCGATCTGATCCGCAAGGCGTCGATCGCGCGCTTCACTCGCACGCTGGGGACGATGATCTCGAGCGGCGTGCCGATTCTGGCGGGTCTGGACATCACGGCCAAGACCTCGGGCAACGCCATCATCGAGGACGCCATCCAGGCGACCAAGGCGAGCATTCGCGAGGGCGAGACGATCGCCGCGCCCCTGCGGGCCTCGGCGGTCTTTCCGCCGATGGTCGTCCAGATGATCTCGGTCGGCGAGGAGACCGGCGCCCTCGATAAGATGCTCGAGAAGATCGCCAACTTCTACGACGAAGAGGTCAACACGGCGGTCGACACGCTGACTTCAATCATCGAACCGGTCATGATCGTGATCATGGGCGTGGGTGTTGGCGGGATGGTCGTGTCCATGTACCTGCCGATGTTCAAGCTGATCAACGTCGTGGCCGGCTAGCGGCGCTCGGGCGGGCGGGCGCGTCGGGCCGCCCGAGGTTGGGCGCGGATCGGCGGCAGTCGGCGCGGCCGCGGGGCAGCAGTGCGATGGGCAACGCAAGCGCAGGGATCCGGCCGGTGGTGACTCCCGGCCGGTTTTTGTTGGCCCGCTGGTTGGTGGGCCTGCTGGCGGCCGGCCTGATCGGTCTGCAGGGCGCCTGGCTGGCACAGCCCGCCACGGCCATCTCCGGCTTGATGCTGGCGGGCTGGCTGAGCTTGACGACCGCGGCGCTGGCGGTCCACACGCGTGGCCGACGGAGCGTGGGCGGGGCGCCGGCGCTGGCGATGCTCTTCGGCGACAGCATCGCCACGGCGGTGGTCGTGCGGGCCGCCGGGCCGCTCTACAGCCCGACGCTGCTGTTGATGGCGCTGCCGGTCCTGGGCGGCGGGATGCTGTTTCAATGGCGGCCGGGGCTGTTGCTGGGTCTCTTCGCCTCGCTCCTCTATGCGCTGATCGGATTCCTGGACGAGCGCGAGGGCCTGCTGCCGCGGGCCCTCTGGTCGCTGATCGCCTTCCACACCCTGCTGTTCACCTCCATGGGCGCCGCCGCCGGCTTGCTGGGCCGGCAGACAGCCGCCAGCCTGCGCGAGGCGGCCGAGACGCGCACCGAGCTGGCCGAGGTGCGCTTGAGCACCGATCGGATCTTCGCCGCGCTCACCTGCGGCCTGGTCGCCGTGGACAAGGCGGGCGCGGTGCGTACGGTCAATCCGGAAGCCCGCCGGTTGCTCGGTCTCGAAGGGGCGGACCCGGCCTTCCCCCCTGCGGTGGCCGAGAGAAACCAGGAGCTGATGGCGCTGCTCGCGGGGACCCTGGCGCAGGTCGGCCCGGCGGAGGCCGAGCTCTGGCTGGCCGGCGCCAACGGCCGGCGCTTTCCCGCCTGGGTCAAGCTGTCGCCGGTGACCGACAGCGACGGCCGCTCGCATGGCCGGGTGGCCCTCATCTCCGACCTGACCGAACACAAGCGGCTCGAAGATCTCGCCCGCCGGCGCGAGCGGCTGGCGATGGTGGGCGAGCTCTCCGCCGGTCTGGCGCATGAGATCCGCAACTCGCTGAAACCCATCACCGGGTCGATCGAGCTGCTGCACGGGCGCATGCAAGTGCCGCCGACGGCCGCCCCGCTGATGGAGCTCATCACGCGCGAAGCCGCGTCCTTAGAGGCTTTCCTCAGCCAGTTCCTGACCCTGGCCCGGGACAAAACCCTGAAGTTGGAAGAGATCGATCTCGAAGAATTGCTAGAGACCGAGGCGCGCGCCCTGCGGGTGGGCCTCACGCACGAGGACCGCCCCATCCGCGTCGTCGCCGGGGGCCGCGAGCGGCACCGGCTGCGAGGCGATCGGGAGTGGCTGCGCCAGGTGTTCCGCAACGTGATCTTGAACGCCATTGAAGCGGATCCGGAAGGGCGTGTCGAGGCCCGGCTCGAGGCGTTCGAGCGGGACGGGCAGCGCTGGATCCGGACCCGCATTGTGGACCGTGGCCTCGGCCTGTCCGGGGTCGATCACCGGGAGGCCTTCCTGCCCTTCCGCACGACGAAGCCGGGCGGTAGCGGACTCGGGCTGCCGATCGCCCAGCGCGGGGTGGAAGAGCACGGCGGCCGGATCGGATTCGATACGAGCTGGCCGGCGGGCGGCTGTGTCGTGATCGAGTTGCCTGAGAGCAGGATGCTCCCCGAAGCGCGGTCGGGACATGCGGCCTAGCGATTGAGCGAGGCAAGCGTGACGAACGACGAGACGACACCTCAGGCGCGACGGCGCATTCTGGTCATCGACGACGAAGACAGCATGCGGCGATTCCTCGACATGCTGCTCGTTGGCGAGGGCTATGAGGTCGCCACCGAAGAGAACGGCGCGAACGGCATCAGCCGGCTCGAGCGCGAGAGCTTCGACCTGGTCGTCACCGACCTGAAGATGCCGGGCGTCGACGGCCTGAGCGTGCTCGACAGCGTGCGCGCCAAGCACCCGGACATTCCCGTCGTCATCTTGACCGCGTACGGCTCCGAGCGCGTCACGTCGGAAGCGATCCAGCGCGGGGCCTTCCAGCTCGTGGAGAAGAGCGCGCACAACGACGAGATCGTGCTCGCCATCAGCAATGCCCTGGCGATGAGCATCGTCCGCACCGAGAACCGCGCGCTGAAGACCCAGCTCAAGAAGCGCCACGAGGACCGGCGCCTGATCGGGCGCTCCGAGGAGATGCTGCGGGTCTACAAGATGGTCGAGAAGGTGGCCGCCACCGACGCGACCGTGCTGGTCTACGGCGAGAGCGGGACGGGCAAGGAGCTGATCGCCCGGGAGATCCACTACCGCAGCCAGCGGGCCAAGGGCCCGTTCATCTCGGTCAACTGCGGGGCGCTGCACAAAGACCTGCTCGAGAGCACGCTCTTCGGCCACAAGAAGGGCTCCTTCACCGGCGCGGTGAAGGATCAACCGGGATACTTCACGATCTGCGAGGGCGGCACCTTCTTCCTCGATGAAGTGGGGGAGATGGCGCCGGCCACCCAGGTCAAGCTGCTCCGGGCGCTGCAGGAGCGCGAGATCATCCCGATCGGCGCGAGCGAGCCGATCAAGATCGACGTGCGCCTGGTCGCGGCGACGAACAGCGACCTCGAGCGGGAGGTGACCGAGGGGCGCTTCCGCCACGACCTGTTCTACCGGCTGAACGTGATCCCGCTCCGCCTGCCGTCGCTGCGCCAGCGGCCCGACGACATCGCGCTCCTGGTCGACCACTTCCTGACGCGGTTTCCGGGCGCGGACGGGCCCAAGAAGCTCAGCCGCGAGGCGATGGAGGCGCTCACCCGCTACGACTGGCCCGGCAACGTCCGGGAGCTGGAGAACGTGATCGAGCGGGCGGTCATTCTGAGCGAGAGCGAGGCGCTGGGCGTCGCCGACCTGCCCGAGAAGGTGCTCAAAGGGCCGAGCCGGCGGGGCAGCCTGGTGGTCGACACACCGAACATGAGCCTGGCCGAGCTCGAGCGCGAGTACATCATGAAGGTGCTCACCTACACGAACTGGCAGAAGAAGCGAGCGTCCGAGATTCTGGGCATCAACGCTTCGACCCTCTACCGCAAGCTGCTCAGCTACGGGATCTCGGACCGCCAGGATCCCGCGGGGTCGCAGCCGGAGGAGGGCGAGCCGCCGGCGGACGCGGCGGCCTAGGCGGCCCCGAGGCGGCCGATGCAGAGTGCATCGTCCCGCGGGCCGCTTTCGCAGAACGCCGAGGGCGTTCGCGTTTTGTGAGCACGCCAGGCGGAGTGCAACGCGCCGGGGGCCGGCGAGCGGCCCGCGCGCCTGATGTAGGGGATGAGTCCCCGAGCGGATCCGGTGGATTCGCAAGGGGTTGCGAGAATGGGGCTCCTGGGGGGGGTGGGGTGGCACGGGGGTTGCCGCCTTATCAACGAACGAGAACGGCTGTCCGGTCGGGAGGGTGGCGAGCCCCACACGCGCCGGCTGCGAACGGCCGCGTGTGGTGTCCGATGCGGTATCAGAGGAGGTGTTCGATGCTCAGGAACAACAAGGGTTTCACGCTGATTGAGTTGATGATCGTGGTCGTCATCATCGGCATCCTGGCCGCCATTGCGATCCCGAACTACATCGCGATGACGAACCGGGCCAAGGAAGGCAGCGTCAAGGCGAACTGCCACGCCACGCAGCTCGTGGCCGAGGACTACTCGGTCCGCAACAACGGCACTTATCCGACGCTGGCCCAGGTGCAGGACGTGTCGCTCTGGACGGGCGGCGTGCTGCCGAACAACCCCTTCACCGGCGCGGCCATGACGATCGCGGCGCTCGGCTACAGCCAGGGCAACGTGGGCTATCAGCTGGCGGCCGGCATCTACACGATCGAGGGGTACGGTGAGACCGCCACGTCCGGTCCGGCGGGCAACGGCGTGGTCATCACCCTGACGAACGGCTAGTCCGAGGAGAGCTTGAGATGGGCGCACGGGGCTCCTTCCTGACCGGGGGGAGCCCCGCGCCATTGCGAGTCATCTGCTGACCCTGACGCCTCGCGGGGGGGCTCGGGCCGGCGGGAGGTGTCCATGAAAGCGCAGAGAGATCCCACCATGCCGCGCGGCTCGGCCGGTTTTACGCTGATCGAGCTGATGATCGTGGTCGTGATCATCGGGATTCTCGCGGCGATCGCTCTCCCGAACTATGTCTCGATGATGGATCGCGCGCGCGAGGGCGGCGTGCGCGCCAATGCGCACGCCACGCAGCTGACGGCCGAGGATTTCTACGCCGCGCACGACGGCGTCTACCCGACGGTCGCCCAGATCGTGGATCCGACCCTCTGGCCCCAGAGCGTTCTGCCCGACAATCCCTTCACCGGCGCCCCGGTGACGATTGCGGCCCTGGGCTACAGCCGGGGCGACATCGGCTACCAGGTCGTGGCCGGATGCTACACGATCGAGGGCTACGGGGCCTCGGCCACGGCCGGGCCGGCCGGGAACGGCATCGTGATCAGACTGAACAACGGCTAGCGCGAGACACCGGGCTGGGTGGGTCCGGCCGGTTCCGCTGGGGCTTGGCGATCTCGCCGGCGCTCGTGGCAGCGCCCGCGGGGTCAAGAGGCGGCGGGCCCGGCCGATTCTCTTTAAGGCGGCCGCCGGGGGCCAGGGAGGCCCGCTGAGCCCCGATGCATCCCGAGGGCGAAAGGCGCCAGCGGGCGCGGGGGCGACCGGAGCGCGGCCCCGACCGAACCATGGCAAGCCAGACTCAACCGCTCGCAGAACCACTCGGCGTATCCGCGCGCGAGCCGATCGCCGAGCTGCGCTCCATCCACAAGACCTTCCACACCGGTTTCCGGCGCCGGGAGATCCCCGTGCTGCAGGGGGTCGACCTCACCATCCGGGCCGGTGAGATCATCGCGCTCCTGGGCCTCAACGGCGCCGGCAAGTCGACCTTGATGAAGATCATGTTGGGGCTGGTGAGGCCCACGCGCGGCGGCGGGACGCTGTTGGGTCTGCCGTTGGGCGCGGTGCGGGCCCGGGCGGCGGTCGGGTATCAGCCGGAGCAGCCGTACCTTTACCCGTCCCTCACGGTCCGCGAGACGCTCGATTTCATGGCCGGCCTGTCGCGCATCCCGCCCGCCCGCCGGGCGACGCGGCTGGGCACCGTGATCGAGCTCTGCTCGCTCGAGCACCAGCTCGATGCGCGCGTGCGCCGCCTCTCGCGCGGCTGGCAGCAGCGCCTCACCCTGGCCGCGGCCCTGGTGGGCGACCCGCGCTTCTTGATGCTCGATGAACCCCTGGGGGGGCTGGATCCCGGGGCGCGTCTGGCGGTCAAGGAGATCGTGCGGGGCCTGCGCGCGGCGGGCAAGACGGTGCTCATCAACTCGCACATCCTGCCCGACGTCGAGACGCTCGCCGATCGCGTCGCCCTCCTGCACGAGGGCCGCATCGTCGCCTGCGGCAGCCTGGATGAGCTGCTGGCGCGCAGCGAGGAGGGTCACGAGCTCGAGGTCATCTCCCCGCGGCCGCTCCATCTGCCGGGCGTCTGCGTGTCCGAGTGGGCGGCCGCCACGGGGCGATCGCTCTGGTGGATCGGCGGCGACGATGCGGACCGCCTCCAGCGGCTGCTCGGCGAGTTGGTCGCGGGCGGGGTGCGCATCGCCTCGCTGGCGCCGCGGCGGCAGGGGCTGGAGGCCTTCTTCGGCCGGGCGACCGATCCGCGGACCTCGGCGGGGCGAGCGGGGCAAGAGATCGTGAACGGGGGCGAGGCGGCCCGCGAGCGACGCGTTTCCTAGGAGGTTCTCCAATGTCAGCGCTGCTCTCGCTGGCCCGGCACACCCTGATCGATGCGTTGCGGGAGAAGGCCTTCCTGCTGCTGGGCCTCTTCGGCGCCGTCATGCTGGCGCTCGCCCGCCTGCTCAATCCGCTCGCCCTGGGCGAGGGGCGGCGCGTGACGCTCGACGTCGGGTTGGGGCTCATCGCCGTCTGCGGGTTTCTGCTGATCGCCGTGCTGGGAACGCGCATGGTGCACAAGGAGATCGATCGCAAGACGATCCTCCTCATCCTGGCCAAGCCCATCCGGCGGGTCGAGTTTCTGGTCGGGAAGTTCCTCGGTCTGGTGGGGGTCCTGGCCGTGACGATCGCGGGGATGACCCTGACGCTGGCCGCGGTGATGACGCTCTCGGGCTATCCCGTCGACGCCTCGCTGGCGGTGGCCGGCCTGTACGCGTTTCTCGAGCTCTTCGTGCTGGCCGCGCTGGCCATGCTGCTGATGGCCTTCACCAGCCCGGTGCTGGCGACCTTCTTCCTGGTCGGCCTGTATGTCGTGGGGCATCTGGCGACGAGCCTGATCGATCTGACGGCGATGTTGCCCGATCCCTCGGCTGGTCGGATCATCCAAGCGGTGTTCTACCTGTTGCCGCGTTTCGACCTCTACAGCTATACCCTGGAGGCGGTCCACGGCGCGGCGGCATCCGGCGGGCAGCTTGCGTGGGCCGTGGCCTATGCCGGGGCCTACGCCGCGGGGGCCCTGCTGCTCGCCCTGGCCGTGTTTCGGGCCCGGGAGTTCTCGTAGACCGCGGGGGCGGCCGGAGGCTGGCCGGATGAGAAACTGGTTTGCAGGGCTGGCGCTGGTGATGGGCGCCGGCGTGCTCCTCGGAGCCGCGCTGCCCCTGGGGGCGCGCTTCGCCGCCTGCCGGCCCGCGCTGCCCAACGCCGGCGAGCTCGACCTGTTCCCCTCGGGCCGCTTTCTGCGCGAGGCATCGCTGGGGCACGTCCAGCTGGCCGCCGATCTCGCCTGGCTCACCGCCATCCAGTACTACGGCCAGCACCGCCGGGGCGACCGGCGCTACCCGCTGGCGCCGCACCTGTTCGCGACCATCACCGACGCGGACCCGCGCTTCGAGAACGCCTACTTCTTCGGCTCGCTCGTGCTGGCCGACGGCGGCTTCGCCGATCAGGCCGAGCGGCTGCTGCGCCGGGGCGCGGAGCGCAATCCGCACTCCTGGCGGCTGCGATTCGAGCTGGGGTTTTTCCAATACGTGATCAAGAAGTCCCATGCCGAAGCGGCCGCCACCTTCCTGGCGGTGTCCCGGATCCCCGGGGCTCCCGAGTACGCGCGCCGCTTTGCCGCCGCCGCCCACGAGCGCGCGGGCGACGCGGCGACGGCGCGCCAGCTCTGGAGTCTGATCGCGCGCGAGTCGCGCAATGACGAGATTCGGCGCATGGCCCGCGAGCGGGCGGCCCGCCTGGAGACGTCGTGATGGAGGCCTACTTCGACTGGCTCGTGCGCACACCGGCGGGCTGGGCCGCCCTGGCCATGCTCGGGGCTTGCCTCGGAAGCTTCATCAACGTCGTCATCCACCGGCTGCCGCTGGGCCTGTCGCTCGTGCGGCCGCGTTCGCGCTGCCCGATCTGCGGGCGACCGATTCGCGCGACGGAGAACATCCCCCTGGTGAGCTACCTGCTGCTGCGCGGCCGCTGCCGCGGCTGCGCCGCGCGCATCCCCTGGCGCTATCCGGCGGTGGAGGCCCTGGGCGCCGGGCTCACGCTGGCGGCGGTGGCGACGGCCGCTTCGCCCCTCGACGGGCTCGCGCGCACGATCTTGGTCCTGGCGCTGCTGGCCATCGTCTTCATCGACCTCGATCATCGCATCATCCCGGATGCGATCACCCTGCCCGGGGCGGTCGTGGGGCTCCTCTGGTCGATCGTGGGACCGGTGCCCGTGCGCGATGCGCTGCTCGGAGTGCTCGCGGGCGGGGGCGGCCTGCTGCTGGTCGCCTGGGGCTACCAGCGCGCCACGGGGCGCGAGGGCTTGGGGCTTGGCGACGTGAAGCTCATGGCGATGGTGGGGGCCTTCCTCGGGTGGTCCGGAGCGCTGAGCACGGTGCTGATCGGATCGCTGGCCGGCACGCTGGTGGGGCTCGGACTCATCCTGAGCGGGCGCGGTAATCGCCTGACTGCCTTGCCTTTCGGGACTTTCCTCGCGCCAGCGGCCTGGCTGGTGCTCTTCCTGGGCTCGCACCTCTGGCAGCGCTATCTGGCGCTCTTCCCGGGCCGCTGACGCCCCGCGCGGGCGCCTCCCGCGAGCGCGGAATTAATGACCCCCCCTGGCTTAGGTTCGCCAGGCCGCGAGTCGATAGGGAACGTAGAACCCCAGCAAGCGTGCGGCGTCCGACGTCGCCCGCGAGGAGGCGAGCCCCGTGTTTGGCAAACACAAGCGAACCACGGTTGGTCTCGACATCGGCGCCAGCTCCGTCAAGGTCGTCGAGATCGAGCGCGCAGGCAACGAAGTCCAGCTGGTCAACTACGGCGTCGCGCCGCTGGACCCGGAGACGATCGTCGACGGCGAGATCATGGACCGGCAGATGGTGGTCGAGGCAATTCAGAACCTGGTGGAGTCGCGCGGCATCAAACGCCGGCGCGTGATCGCCGGCATCCACGGACGCGGCGTCATCGTCAAGAAGATCGTGATGGAACGGCTGCCCGCGGAGGACGCCTCCGAGGCGATCTACTGGGAGGCCGAGCAGCACGTGCCCTACGACATCAACGACGTGTCGCTCGACTTCGAGATCCTCGGCGTCGACATGGGCCCGAAGCAGATGCAGGTGCTGCTCGTGGCGGCCAAGCGAGACCTGGTGCTCAACCTGGCCGACATCATCCGCGAAGCTGGGCTGGCGCCCGAGGCGGTGGACGTGAATTCCTTCGCGGTGCAGAACGTCGTCGAGATCGCTCACGATCTGCAGCCCGAGGAAGTCGCCGGCCTGCTCGACATCGGCGCGGAGATCACGAACGTCAACATCGTCCGCGACGGCATTCCGCTCTACACGCAGGATGTCTATCTCGGCGCCAACAACATCATCCGGGCCGCGCAGAAGCGCTTCCAGGTCAGTCGCGAGGACGCCGTGGCGGAGCTCGAGGCGGGCACGGGCAAGCTCGACCTGCAACCGCTGGTCGAGAGCTTCGGCAAGGACCTGGTGCACAGCCTGGACAAGTCGGTCAATTACCTGAAGACGGCCGGGGAGGCCGAGCGGGTCGACCGGATCTTCCTGTCGGGCGGCGGCGCCCGGATCGCCGGCCTGCTCGACACGCTCAAGGGCATCCAGCCCGCTCCGGTCGAGATCGTCAATCCGCTGCGCCGACTGCGCTTCGATGCGAGCCTCTTCGCGGGGGCCGACCCGGAGTCGGTCGGGCCGCAGCTGGCGGTGGGTGTCGGCCTGGCATTGAGAAAGGGGGCATGAGGTGATCAGCGTCAACCTTCTGCCCAAGGAAGAGCGTTCCGAGGAACGGCAACTGGTCACCGCTCCGCGCAAGCAGTTCCTGCTGCCCCTGGGCATCATCGTGGCGACCGTCGTCCCGATCCTGCTGCTTGGCTTTCTGCAGGCCGCCAAGATCCAGGGCCTGCGCGGCGACATCCAGGTGGCGGAGCAGGAAAGCCAGCGGCTGAAGCCGCAGATCGAGAAGATCAACCAGCTCATGGTGGCCCGCGAGGAACTGAACCTGCGCCTGAATCTGGTGGGCGAGCTCAACCGCGCGCGCACGCTGCCGGTGCAGGTCCTCGATGAGCTGGCGTTGCAGCTGCCGGGTCACCTGTGGATGACCAAGCTTACCCAGAGCGGCCCCGCGGGGCTGACGCTGGAAGGCATGACGTTCTCCAATCTGGTCATCGCCGACCTGATGGCCCGGCTGGAGACGACTGACCTGTACGCTGACATCGGACTGACCAAGGCGGAGCGCAAGGTCATGGGCGAGGACAAGGTCGTGGCCTTCACGCTCACGGGACGGATCGAGCCCTAAAGGCGGCGCAGTCGCCCAAGGACGGGAGCGAACAGCATGGACCTCAACGATCCGCGGGTACCGAGGTACTTCCTGATCGGCATCTGTGTGGCCGGGCTGCTCTATGCCTACTTCGGGACCTCGCTGCTGCCGTTCACCTACAAGGTGCAGGCGAAGGAGCTGGCCGGCCTGAAGGATCGCTACGAGAAGCTGAGCCTGGAGGTCAACCGCGCGCGGCAGTCGGCGAAGCACTTGCCGCACCTGGAGGCCGAGTACGAGACCTTGCGGGCCAAGTGGGAGGAGGCGAACCAGCTCCTGCCGACGGAGAACCAGATCGGCAGCCTGCTGCAGGAGATCTCCTTCCGCGGACTGACCTGCGGCGTCGACTTCCTGTTGTTCGAGCCCAAGCCGCCGGTGGCGGCGCAGTTCTACACCGAGAACCCGATCGCGGTCCAGGTCGAGGGGGGGTACCACGAGATCGCCACGTTCCTCAACGAGCTGGCCGCGATGACGCGCATTGTGAACGTGCGGGACTTGGTGATCGAACAGACCCGCCAGCAGGACGCCACGCCGAGCACGGCCAAGGCGCAGTTCACCGCTGTCGCCTACACGCTGGGCGGCCAAGGCGCCGCGGCCCCGCAAGGGCAAGCGATCACCGCCGGAGGAATCATCCGCAGCGGCCAGCGCATCGCTGAGAAGGTCAGGGGACGCACGGCCGCGCCCAACGAGGCGGCCGAGGCCGGCCAGGTGGCCGAGAGAGGGGGTAGCGAGGAATGAAGACGCTGATCTTGACGGCGCTGGTGTTCCTGGCAGCCTCCGGCTGGGCTGACGCGCGGGCCACCGACCCCGCGGAGCCCCAGGCGCCGCCCGAGGCCCCGCCGGGGTCGGTCGAGAGCGAGGCGACCGAGCCGGCCGAGGCGACCGAGCCGGCCGAGGCGACCGCCGCGACCGAACCAGCCGCCGCGACCGCTGCGGCCGAGGCGACCGAGCCGGCCGAGGCGACCGAATCGGCCGAGGCGACCGCCGCGACCGCTGCGGCCGAGGCGAGTTCGGAGACGCCCCCGCCGGCGGAGCCGGCGGCCGAGCCGCCGAGCTCGTCGTCGTCGGATGCCGGCGTCGATCCGCCCGCGTCGGACGGCGAAGGCGCGCTGGCGCCGGGCGACTCGCTGATGATGGACGTGGGCGAGGTGCTGGACGAGCTGCTTTGGCCCGAGCCGTACGTCTACCAGAGCGCCGGCACGCGCGACCCGTTCGCCTCCCTGGTGGGGACACGCGAGCCGTCCTACGAGGGCCCGGTGGCGATCGGCGACATCATCGTCGTCGGCGTGCTCTGGAGTGAATCGGACCGCTTCGCTCTCATCGAGACCCGGGGCGGAAGAAGTCTGGTGCTGAGGGCTGGGGACCCGGTGCAGGACGGGCGGGTGATGGCGGTGCTCCCGGATGGACTGCGGCTCAGTCACACGCTCTACGGGATCACCCGGATCGTCACCCTGCCGGTGCGCTCCGGCTTGGAGGGAAAAGATGAACGCTAGAAGCGGGCTGTGGTGGCTCACGGGCTGTCTGGTGCTGGCCGCGGGTCTGACAGTGGGGGCGGCGCGGGCCGAGGGAGCCGATGCGAGCCCCGCGCCGGCGATCGCCCGACTGCAGGCGGCGAGCGTCGAGCACGGCGAGGAAGGCATCGCGCTCAGTCTCGAGGCGAATGCCGACCTCAACTACAAGGTGTTTCGGCTGGAGAACCCCGCGCGGGTGGTGGTCGACCTGTTCGGCGTGGGCGCCCCGCTGGCCGCGCAGGCGCCGAGCGCCGTTCCGGGGCTGCGAGCCGTGCGCTACTCGTTGTGGAAGCCGAGCGCGACCGAGCCGATCGTGCGCTACGTCGTCGAGACCAGCGCGCCGGCCACCTATCGCGTCGACGACCGGGGTCGGGCGATCACCGTCTGGGTCGCGCTGCCGGAGGCTTGCCCGGCGGTTCAGCCGCCGGCCGACGAGACGATTCTCCGAGGGGAGGCCGCGGGCAGCGCGCCGTCACCGACCGGGGCTCCGACGTCGGTTTCCGCCGCGTCTCAGATCGAGCCCGCCGCCACGCCGAGGGGCGACGCCCCGCCGTTGGAGGCGCCGGCGCGGGCGGACGCGACGCCCGCCGAGCCGGGGCTGGCGCCGATCATGGTGCCCCTGGGCGTCGAGACGGACTGGGCGCCGTCGCCACGGCTGGAGCCCACCAATCTCGGCGAGCTGATCCAGCTCGGCGCGATGGCTCCGGTGTCCAGCCGGGCGTTTGCCGCACTGCCCACGGGCGGTGGCGAAGCCGGATGCATGGAGGTCTGGGGTGGAGCGCTGGTGCTGGGCGCGCCCCAGCCCGCGAGCCAGCCGGCGCCCGAGAGCGCTGTCGAGCCCACGACGGCGGCTGTCGAGCCCACGACGGCGGCTGTCGAGCCCACGACGGCGGCTGTCGAGCCCACGACGGCCTTCGCGCCCGCAGCGTCCGGCGAGCCGAGCCCTGCTACCGCCGAGCCCGCGGCGCCGCCGACCGCCGCCGACTTGCCGGCAGAAGGCGCCGCGAACGCGACGTTCGAATGGCCGACTGTCACCTTCCTGCCGTCAGAGCTGGCCGCTCGGGATGAGGTGGCGACCCCGCCGGTGGATCGCGTGGCAACCGCGGCCGATCCCACCGACGTCGGCGTGACCGTCGAGACGACGGTGGCCGAGCCGGATCCGCCGACGCAGCCGGAGCGCGTGGCCTTCGCCGAGCCGGCCGGCCCGACCGCGCCGGTCGCGGTCGGGACGACGGAGACGGTCCCGGTCGGGACGACGGAGCCAGATCAGGATGCGCCGGTTGCGGGCAGGTTGCGCGATCGCTTCCAGAGCCTAATCGACCAGTACCGGCCGGCGGCCGCCACCCGCGCCCATCGGGACTGGACCCAGGATTTCGTGCCGCACGACAGCGCGCCGCTCCTGGGGGACGCCGACGCCGATTTTCCGCTGGCCACGGGAGGGTCTCGGCAGCCTGCGCCGATGTCCCTGGATGTCCAGGGGGCCGACATCCACACCGTGCTGCGCTCGATCGCCGAGTTCGCCGGCGTCAACATCGTCGCCGACAAGGACGTGGCGGGACGCATCTCTCTGCGCGCCGTGGATCTGCCGTGGCCCGACATGCTGAGGACCGTCTGCCGCGCCATGGGCCTGGTGGCGATCGACCACGGGATGGTCATCCGCGTGGCGACCGAGCGCGTGGCCCAGGACGAGGCGGTGGCGCGAGAGTCCGCCGCGCGCAAGCAGGAGGAGTACATGCCGCTGGCGACGCGCATCGTCACGCTGCGCTATGCCCAGGCCGGCGAGCTCAAGGACCTGATCGCGACGATGCGCGGGAACCGCGGCCAGGTGGAGGTCGATCCGCGCACCAACGCGCTGATCCTGACCGACATCGAGCCGCGGCTGGACCTGCTCGAGCAGACGCTGCGCACCCTGGATTCCCAGACGATGCAGGTCGAGATCACCGCCGAGATCGTGGACGTCGACTTCACCGAGGCGCGCAAGCTCGGCATCACCTGGGGCGTGGACAACCTCCACTCCGTCTCCGCCAACGCGTCCGGCAGCTTCGAGGTCGCGTCTCCCAACGTGCTCGATCCGGGCGCGACGGCCGACATCGGCGTCCTGCGCTCCTTCGGCGAGGTGCACGCGCGCATCGAGGCGCTGGCCAACGAGAACAAGGCCGACATCATCTCGACGCCGCGCATCACGACCGTCAACAACCGCGAGGCCCGCATCCTCGTCGGCAAGGAGGTGCCGCTCATCACCATGGATGAGGCCGGCAATGCGATCACCGAGCTGAAGAAAGTCGGCATCACGCTCCAGGTGACGCCCTACGTGAACTCGGAGGACCAGATCACGCTGGATCTCCACCCCGAGGTGAGCGACCTGTCTTCGCAGTCCACGGTCCAGGGCGGCGTCGTCTTCACGACCACCCAGGCGGATGCGCGCGTGATGGTTCGCGAGGGCGAGACGGCGGTGATCGGCGGGCTGATCCGCACGCTGGAGGGCAAGCTCGAGCAGGGCGTGCCGCTGCTGAAGGACGTGCCGGTGCTGGGTCAGTTCTTCAAGTACAGCGACCAGCGGCAGGAGAAGCGGGAGCTGCTCATCTTCGTGACCCCGCGGCTCGTGCGGGCGGCGGAGGTGCAGCAGCGCTAGCGCCAGCCGCCGGGTGCCCCGCGGGCCGCGGCCTGGCGGGACCGGAAAAAACCAGGGCGGCCGGTTCCCTCGCGGAGCCGGCCGCCCTTCACGTGCGCGCTGACACGGGGGGAGCGCGCCGACTAGCTCGGCGTCCAGGTGTAGACCCGCAAGTCGTCGAAGTAGGCCTTGGAGCTGTAGGTCCGGACGCCGATCCGGCCCGTCGCCAGCATCTGGGCATCGGTCACCTGCAGCACCTGCTGGCAATCGAAGAAACCCCGGGCAGTGGTGCCGTTCACCTCGACCCGCAGCATGTGCCAGGTATCCGGCGTCAGCGTGACGTTGGTCTGCTGCGTGGTCGTGTAGGACCCGCTCACGTAGCGCCCGAAACGGACGACGTCGCTCGATTCCACCAGGCCGAACTGGTAATAGGTGCCGCCGCCCATGTTCGCGCGGAAGAGGATGTTCGTCGTGGCGCCACTCAGGATCTTGATCTTGGCCTCGATCACCAGGGAACCGTAGGTGCCGCCGTACAGCCCGTACGCCGTGGTGGTCGCGCTCTGGTAGAGCTCGCCGGTGGCGGCGCTCCAGGTGCCGTTGGTGAAGGTCCAGCCGGTCGTGCTGCCGTCGTCGAAATCGTCGTAGGTGATCCCCTCGCGCACGGTGCGCGGATCGGCGCTGCACCAGCCGCCGCCCGAGCCCAGGAAGTCGAGCGTCAAGGACTGGCCTTGCATGGCGGTATCGTAGATCAGGCGCATCGGCAGGCCGTCGGCTTCGCAGGCGCTGCTGGGCACGGTGAAGTCGTCCAGGTTGAGCGGCGCGCCCGAAGCTTGCGGCCCCACGGCGCCGTCGCCGCCCGCCGAGCCGTCGCAGTGCCAGATGCAGACCAGCGGCCGGCCGGCCAGAACCTGGGTGATCAGGCCCGGGCCGCTCCACTGGGGCGTCAGTCCCGCGATCGTCTCGCCCGCGACGGACGAGTAGATCTCCAGGCGCACATCGGGCGCGGCGCTGCTCTCGGTCGTGTAGACGACGCAGCCGGCGTCGGCCTGACAGGCCATGCACTCGGTCTGGGCGGCGACCTCGGCTGAGAGCGTGCTGGTGTTGGGCGGCGTGCAGCCGTCGACCGCGACCACGGCCGCGTAGTAGTGGCGGCAGGTCTGCAGACCCGTCAGCGACACGCGGCAGGAGTCGTCGAAGCCGGTGATGGCCGGCGCGTCGAAGAAGATCGGCGAGTTGCCCTGCAGCGCGCCCGTGCCGCCATAAGAGCCCGAGGTAGTGCCGTAGTAGAGGTAGTAGCCGTCGATGTCGCAGTCGGCCGTGTTGGCGGGCCAGGTGAAGTCGATGCGCTGGTCCAGGCCGGCGGCGCGCGCGAAGGGCACGTCGGCGGGGGGGCCGGGATCGCAAGGCACCGAGGTGTCGATCGCGAACTCCCGCGCCATGCACAGGTCGCCCGGCTGCGGGCACTGGTCGTAGCAGCGGACGTTGACGTAGTACGTCGTGCAGGTGGTCAGTCCGGAGATGACCGCCTCCGTGGTCGTGCCGGAGACGTCGACCCAGGTCGTGTACGTATAGGGCGCAGTGTCGTAGTAGACCCTGCTTCCCGAGACGTCCGCGGATGAGAGCGTTGACCCGTCGGTGCGCTGCGTGGGTAGCGTCCAGGTCACGCGGATCTCGCCGGAAGTGGCGGTCAGCTCGGCCGCGACGAGCGGCGGGCAGGCCGGCGGCATCGGACTGGCGATCGAGAACTCGCTGGTTGGCGCGCCCTCGTTGCCGCAAGCGGTCGCGCTGACGACGAAGTAGTAGGGCGTGCAGGAGCTCATGGTCGAGTCGATCGCCCAGGTCTGGGCCTCTTGCGTCACGAACACCTCGGCCGGCGTCGGCGTGAAGCCCGAGGTCGTGCTCCGATAGACGGTGTAGTCCACCGGGGTGGTGATCCCGGTTCCCGAGGTGAACTGCGTCACCGAGTTCCACTCAATGCGCCACCCGGCGCCCGACGGGTTGGGGAACCAGGTGATGCCGGTCGGCGTCCGGGGGATCAGACCGGAGGAAAGGGTGTAGCTCACGATCGGCCGATAGCTCTCGACGCCGCTGCGACTCGTGCAGGTGACCGCAAAGTAGTAGGTCTTGTTGCCGGTCAGGCCGGAGACGGTCCACTGGTTGACCGTGCGGGCCGTGCGCGAATACATCGTCATCTCGCTGGGATTCAGGCCGAACCAGATCGTGAAATGGCTGATCTCGTCCAGGGTCAGGGGGCTGCCGTCGGTATTGGTCGTCGGCGTCGTCCAGTTCAGGGTGACGCTCTCGCAGTTGGGCGAGGTCATCGAGCCCATCCCCGGCATCGACGGCCGGCTGCGGGCCGGCGTGAGCGGCAGATTGCGGGGGTAGACCGTCGTGCTGAGGGTCTGCTCGAGATAGGTGTGCAAGCGCTTGTGCTGGCGCGGCTCCATGGTCGTCACCGAGATGAGCGCTTCCCCGACCAGCTCCGGGGAGGGCACCGGCATGGTCGTCATCTCGACGCCCGCGCCGTTGAAGTACCGGATGTCGAGGCCGCCCTGTTTGATGCCGTACGACTGGGGCTCGACGTAGATGAGCACGCCCGCGGAGTCGGTCACGGTCTTGAGCAGGATGGTGTCGTGCGGGTTGGGCGTCTCCAGATCGCCGTCCGCGCTGAGCGAATAGGAGATGATCTCCGCGCCCGGGATGTCGGGCAGGATGTCGGCCACGAACGTGATCGTATCGTGATCGGCGAAGACGATCGAAGGCTGGGTGGGGTCCTTCCCGTAGCTCACGTGCCGGAAGTCGTCGGCCAGGGCCTCCAGGGCCGCCCGGCCATTCTGTTGCATCTCGACGGTGACCTTCTGCTGCTCATAGGAATCGCGGCTGGTCACCAGCGTCTGGAAGAGACCGATCGAGATGATGCCCAGGATCAGCACCGTCACCAGCATCTCCACCATGGTGAAGCCTGCCTGGCCACGAGCGCTTCGCTGCGGGAAGCTCATGGTGCGCTCCCTTCCCCAGGACCTCCGGGCGGCAGAGCCGCCCGCGGTCACGGCGTCGATCACTCTGTCCGTGCGCTTGTTCATGCTGCACCCCCGTGCCGAAACGGAGCGCCTCCGACCGCTCAAGATGCTCAAGATGAGGAGGTCGATATTCGCAGGCGGCCCGTGCGAACCAGGCTGACGGTCGCGGTGTCGCCCTGGGCGTTGACGAAGCGGATGACCGCCGGGGCGTCCAACGCGACCACCGTGCCCTGCGGCTCGAACTCGATGTCGGTGTTGCCGCTGCTGCTCCCGATGGTCACCAGGGCCTCGACGCGGTCGCACCAGCTGAACGTTTCCGCCGGGTCCGGCACCCAACTGCCGTTGTCGCGGCGGTCGACCTGGAAGGTGCGGGCCTCGGCGTTGATGGAGACGCGGTAGTGCGCGCGGCGCGAGACCGCCTTCTGGCGCGCCAGGGAGATCTGGCGCTGCAGATCGTAGGCGGTGGCCTCGACCGTGTCGCGTCGGCTGATGCGCACGAAGTTGGGCACCGCCACGCCGAGAACGATCCCGATGACGGTCAGGACCACCATCAGCTCCATCAGCGAGAATCCGCCGGCCCCGCGGAGGGCGGGGGCGGGTGCGTTCCGCGCCGAGCGTCGCTGTCCAAGCTGCCCGAGCGATGTCAACATGGCGGCCGTTCCTCCCTGCGCGCTAGTTCGGCAGATAACTGGCCAACGCGCCGTCGGTCTCGAAGATCTCCGTCCAGCTCACGTCCTTCCACAGGTTGAGCGGCACCGGGAAGCACGGCGGCGGGTACTCGGTGATGTCCATATCGTAGTTGTAGCGGCGCGTCGGGCCGCTGGCCGCCGCCAGCACGGTGGCGTCGTTCCACGGCCAGGCGCTACCGCCGTTGTAGGTGATCATCGGACCGTTGATGTTGAGCACCCAGGTGTTGGCGGTGATGTTGAGCTCATCCCAGCCGCTTCCCGGGGTGGGGTCGTTGTTGTAGGGCGTCTCGCCGACGATCCCGTCCATGTCCAGATCCAGGGGGCCGGGGGCCGACGAGGGGTGGTTGGCGATCGTGCCGCCGTCGCAACGCCAGTTCGATCTCGTCGACATCAGGGCCGCGTCGATCTGCAAGACGCGCGGCGTGTAGCGGTCGATGTAGACGTAATCGTAGGCGATCAGCCCGACGTTGACCGGGTCGCCGCCGCCGTTGGGGAGACCCGTGCCGGGGTCGAATCCCGTGTGGCCGGTGATGATGTTGCCGGTCACAAACATATCGTCGGTGGCGAAGAGCGAGAGGTTGCGGCCGCTGCGCCCGTCGAGGGTGCCGAAGGCTTTGCCGTCGCCCTCGAAGAAGATGACGCCGTTGAATTCGCTGCGGCGCATGGCCTGGGCGGTCACGGTGTTGGGGACCGCCACGCCGTTGTAGGTGATGACCGTGTCGCCCGGGGCCAGGGTCGTGTTGCAGTAGTCGAACAGGCCCAGGTTGACGGGGTTCGTGCCGGTGCCGAGCGGGTTGAATCCGCCGCCGGGGTTGATGTAGATCCCGACCGAGCCCGTGCCCTCGCAGTCACAGGCCACCGCCAGGCCCTTGGCCTTGTTGCGCATCAGCGCGAAGTCGCAGGAGTTGCCCAGGTCGATCTGGGTCGTGCCGGTGACGTAGCCGCGGTAGAAGATCGCATAGTTCGCGTTGGGGATCGTGCCGACCGTCGCGACGAACTCGAGGAACTGCACCGAGGTGGCGCCGCAGCCGCTGGGCACGCCCAGGTCGCCGCCGCAGTAGACCTCGCCCGTGAGCACCGCGCCGCAGTCGTAGGAGGTGCCGGCGGCGGCCACGAAGCGGGCGTACTTCAGGAAGCTGTCGTGCACGATCTCGGCGCGCACCCGGCGCGCCGCGCCTTGATAACGGCCCTCCGCGACCAGCGTGAAGCCGTTGGAGCGGAAGGCGGCAATGCCCAGGCCGGTGATATCGGTGGCCTCGCCGATGACGTCGTACTCGCCGCCCCACGAAAGCGTGTCGGACAGGGCGAAGTCCGCGTACCCATCGCCGTCGCTGTCGGTCATGGAGAGGCTCATGTCCTGGATCGTGCGCTTTCCGAAGGCCACGCCCGTCTCGGCGGCCGCCAGCGCGCGCAGGCTGTCGCGGTAGTAACCCGAGGTCCGGCGCTCCGCGACCGACGTGAGCACGAGCGAGGTGCCGATCATCGAGAGCGAGCCGAGAATCAGGAGCGCCATCAGCAGCGCCGAGCCGCGCTCTTGCCTCCGGGGACCTAGCTCGCGCCGGCGGTGGCCGCAGGGCCGCGGCCGGGCCCGACTAGGTCCGCTGTGCTTTCTCGGATTCCCAGCGTGCGCGCGCATAGTTCCTCCCGCGCTCAGGAGCGCCTGTCGTTAGAGCCCCATCTTGGAGATGGAGAACCGCATGTCGACGGCCTCGGTCTGTCCGGCCTCTTCCCAGGCGATCGTGATCACCACGGTCACCATGCCCGCGACGATCTCGGGGTCCTCGGTCTCATCGAGCACCTGGATGCGGCCGCGGCCGCCGACGCCGCCCAGGTTGGCTTGCAAGTGCTGGGCCCAGGTCTGGCAGGGCGTCGTCAGGCTGCCGGGGTTGTCGGTGTCCACGCCGTCGAAGATGGTGATGAGGTCGTCGAAGTTGTCGCTCATGATCTTCTCGCGGATCTCCTCGGCCAGGGCGACCGCCATGGTCTCCTGGCGCCCGTAGGCGGCGTGATCCTTCGAGAAGATGAACATGCGGCCGACCGCGAGGATGCCCACGGCCATGATCACGAGGGCGACCATCATCTCGGTCAGCGTGAAGCCGTCCGAGGCGCGGAGCCGCAGCGGTCGGCGAGTCCTGGCGGTGCGCATCGATTCCTCCCCGGGCGTTGCCGCGAATTCAAGGGCAGGGTCGGCCCGGCGCGACCGGGTGGCCGCCGGGCAGGTGTAGTGCGCCGGGGATTAGACGTGCAGATCCCATTCCTTCGGGGTGCCCGCCGGCGGCCGTGGGAGGCCGGTCGGTGAAGTCTTTACTCGGTAGTGAATTAGACGTTGTGCCCAGCGCCGGCCGACCCGCTCGGAGCGCGGCGGGGTCCCATCCGTGGTCGCCGGCCGTGCAGATTGCACGCGCGGCCTGCAAGGCGCCCCGGCCGGCCGTGCGCCCCGCTCTGACGGGACGGCCAGGGGCCCGGCGTTTGCTGTCGCTCGCGGATCTGCTAGAGTCCGGTGCGTTGTCTCAGGAACCGCCGCCACGGGGGAAGACGAGATGTTCGGGATCGGCACCCAGGAGCTTCTCTTGATCCTGGTCGTCGTCCTGCTGCTGTTCGGCGGCAAGCGGGTCCCGGAGGTGGCGCGGGCGCTGGGCAAGGGGATGGCCGATTTCCGCAAAGCGATGCGCGACGTCCAACGGGAGGTGGACCTGGAGATGCTCAAGACCCCCGGGCCCGACCGGCGCAGCCCGGGACGGACGGAGTCTCCCGCCTCCGCGGCGGGCGTCGAGCGGGCGGAGCTGCCGGCGGCAGCCGCGCACGCGCCGGCCCCGCCGGCAGCCGCGCAGGCGCCGGCCGCACCGGCGGCCGCGGCAGCAGCGCCGGCCCGACCGGCGGGGGACGAGGCGCCGGGGAGCGGCGCCGGCGATGAGAATCGTGGGCGGTAGGTGGCGCGGTCGCGTGCTGGCGGCCCCGCCCGGGAGGGATCATCGGCCGACCCAGGGCCGCG
Source organism: uncultured bacterium (assembly GCA_964603725.1). Taxonomy (GTDB): domain Bacteria; phylum Eisenbacteria; class RBG-16-71-46; order CAIMUX01; family WJJG01; genus CAZDKK01. The sequence continues at coordinate 60,268 of CAZRWW010000002.1, read as the reverse complement.
TGCGCGAGGCGCTCTTCTCGCGGCTCGCTGGCCGGGTCGAGGATGCCGTCGTCGTCGACCTCTTCGCGGGCATCGGCAGCCTGGGTCTCGAGGCCCTCAGCCGCGGCGCCCGCCGCGCGCTGTTCGTGGAAGCGGCCCCGGTGGCGCTCGCGGTCTTGCGGGGCAACATTCGAGCCCTCGGGGCGCAAGATGCGTCGGCGGTCGTGGCCGCCGACGTCTTCGAGTTTCTGTCGGGCGCCGAGCCAGCAGCCGTGGGTGTCACGCTGCTGCTCGCGGATCCGCCCTACGGCGGGCTGGCGGCGCGGGTGGCGGCCCAACTCGAGCGGACGCCGGCGATCGTGTGGGGGCCGGGCGCCGTGCGGGTGATCGAATGCGCGACGCGTGACGCCGACTGGGTCACGCCGTCGGGCTGGCGACGCTGGCCCGAGCGACGCTCGGGCGACACGCGCATGGTTATCGAGGAGCGGGAGGCGTGATGCACAGCGGCGAGACACCCAAGGTCCATCTGGGGCTGTTTCCGGGAACCTTCGACCCTGTCACCCGCGGCCACCTCGACATTCTGGCCAGGGGGCTGGAGCTGTGCGATCGGCTGATCGTGGCGGTGGCCGAGGGACACCCCAAGCAAACGCTCTTCTCGGCGGCCGAGCGCGTGCGGCTCTTCCAGGATGCCCTGCCGGCGAAAGCTCGCGGGCGCGTCGAGGTCCAGTCGTTCCAGGGCTTGCTGGTCGAGTTCGCCCGCGCGCACGGGGTCAGGCTCGTGTTGCGCGGCCTGCGGGTCATCTCCGACTTCGAATACGAGTTCCAGATGGCCCTGATGAACAAGCGCCTGTGGCCCGAGCTCGAGACGGTGTTTCTGATGCCGGGCGAGGAGCTGATCTACCTCAACTCCACGTTGGTCAAAGAGGTGGCCAGATGCGGCGGCGACACGAGCCCCTTCGTGACGGCGAATGTCGCCCAGGCGCTGGCCCGCAGGTACGCCGGGGGGAAGGCCTGACTTCGCCTCGGCGCGGTACGAGGGTTGCTAGACACGGAGAGCAGGCTGGCATGCCGACTTACGTCTATGAGTGTCTGCGCTGTGGAGAGCACTTCGAGTTGCTGCAGGGCATCAACGATCCACCGCGGCAGCGGTGTCCCTCCTGCCGGGGCAAGGTGCGCCGCGTGCTCATGCCCGGCGGAGGATTCATCTTCAAGGGTTCGGGGTTCTACATCACGGACTACAAGCGCAAAGAGCAGAAAGAGCAGAAGGAGCAGAAGGCTCGTGCGGACCGCGGGCAGGACGCCAAGGCGGAAGGAACCGGCGCGGCGGGATCGGCCCAGGAGGGCGGCGGCCAGGCGCGGGGCACGAGTTCAGGCGGGACGAAGGGCGGGAGCCCGAAGAAGGCCGCCCGCCAGGATGACGGGCACTAGCCGCCGGCGCCCGGCGGGACGGGGCGCGGCCGAGAGATACGAATGTTCGTCGACGAATGCGCGATCGAGGTCGTGGCCGGGAGCGGCGGCCACGGCTGCGTTTCGTTCCGGCGCGAGAAGTACGTGCCGCGCGGGGGCCCGGATGGGGGCGACGGCGGCGACGGCGGCGACGTCATCTTGCGCGTCAACCCCCACCTGCGCACGCTGAGCCATCTGCGGCACACCCCCCGCTATGCCGCTGGGCAAGGGCAGGCCGGGATGGGCAAGCAGATGTTCGGCGCCCGCGGCGCGACGGTGACCGTGGAGGTCCCCCCCGGGACGGTTGTTCGGGACGCCGGCACCGGGGAGCTGATCGCCGACGCGGTTGTCGCCGGCGAGACGATCGCGCTGGCGCGCGGGGGCAAGGGCGGCCGGGGCAATGTGCACTTCAAGCGAGCCGATCGCCGCACACCGCGCTTTGCGGAGTCAGGCCGGCCGGGCGAGCAACGCCGGCTGGAGCTGACGCTGAGGTTGCTGGCCGACGTGGGTCTCATCGGCTTGCCCAACGCCGGCAAGTCCACGCTGCTCGCGCGGTTGTCGAACGCGCGGCCCAAGATTGCCGACTACCCATTTACGACGCTCGCGCCTATTCTCGGGATCGTCCCGGTGGGCGAGTACGCGACGCTGGTGTTCGCGGATCTGCCGGGGCTGATCGAAGGCGCAGCCCAGGGCAAGGGGCTCGGGCAGCGGTTCCTGCGACACATCGAGCGGACCCGCTTCTTGCTCCTGCTCATCGAGTCGGTCGACCCTGATCCGGCCGGGACGCTCGCCATCCTGCGGCGCGAGCTGCAGAGCTGGAGCCGCGAGCTCGGCCAGCGCGAGTTCCTGGTCTGCTACACGAAGGCGGATATGCTGGGAGCGCAGGAACGCCGCGCCTTGCCGCGCCTGGATGCCGGTCCGCCCGTGCTGATCTCGAGCCACACCGGGGAGGGGCTGGAGCTGCTGCTGCGACATCTGCACGAGCGCGTGGTCCGGGCAACCGAGGCGCAGGAGGCGCGCGGCGAGGCCGACGGCGAGGAGCGGACCGGCGAGGCCGGCGGCGAGGAACGGACCGGCGAGGTGCGTGTGACCGGCGGCGAGGCGGCCGGCAGGCCCGACAGAACCCGGGCGCCCCAGCGGGTCGCGGCCAGAGAGACCGCGGAGGGCGCGGACCGGGACGTTCCTTGGCCGCATCGGTGGGTCGTGCCGCGGCGCAGCGGGGCGCGTACTTGGCAAGGGCACAGCGAGGAGGGTGAGGCGTGACCGAACGAAGGGATGCTCCACGGCGGTCCGACTGGCAAGGTCGTGGCGCGGTCGGGGGCCAGATGGAAGAGGCGCGGGTCTACATTGACCGGATGCGCGGTCGTCCGTCGGGGGAGGCCATCCCGAAGCTCATCGAGCTCCTGCAGGATGAGTCCTGGTATCTGCGCGAACGGGCGGGCGACGCGCTGGCCTCCTTCGGGGTCGAAGCCGCGCCCGCGGTCGAGGGCCTGCTGAGGGCTGGCCTGTGGTACACGCGCGCGGCCGCGCTGCGGGTGCTCGGCAAGGTGGCGGCGCCGCGCTCTCTGTGCCTGTTGGTCGACATGGTGGCTGACAGCAACCGCACGATTGCCGAGACCGCCGCGCGGGCCTTGATCGGCTACTGCCGCAGCAATCGCGCCCTCGCGGTGGCCAAGATCCTCCACGGACGGGGCGTGACGTTTCGAGGGGACTTCCTGGCGCGTCTCGTGCGCATCGATCCGGGCAGCGAGGCTCGCCTGCGCCGGTTGCTCGAGGCCAGCGACTTCATGGGGCCCGAGGGCAGCCTGGACGAGAGCGATGAGAAGCGCCTGGCCGAGGCCGTCTCCGATCGCGATTGGGGCATCGACTGGAGCCGGCTGGACGCGACCGAGCCCCTGCCCGAACCGCCCGAGAATCTGGTGCGCTATCTGCGGGGCGGCGTCCAGCCGTGAGTTCGGGCGCGGTGGCCGTGGCCGAGCGCGCGGCGCCGGCCGCAGCGGCGAGCCGCTGGGTGCCGCGATCCGATCCCGATTACCCGACCCGCCTGCGCGGGCTCCCCGATGAGCCCGAGGGGCTCTGGATTCGTTCGGCCCTGCCGCCCGGATCACTTGCCGGGCGCCTCTGGGATCTTCCTGCCGCAGCCCTGGTCGGATCACGGCGCGCCAGCGGCACCGGGGTCGATTTCACCCGCACGCTGGCCTACGCCCTGGCCGATGCGGGCGTCCTCGTGGTGAGCGGTCTGGCCCGCGGCATCGACGGCGCCGCGCACGGCGGCGCCCTGCTAGCCGGCGGGCCGACCGTGGGCGTTCTGGCCTGCGGCGTGGATGTCTGCTATCCCCCCGAGCACGACCGGCTGGCCGCGCGCATCGCCGCCGAGGCCGCCTTGGTGACCGAGTGGCCAGCCGCGACGCCGGCCCTGCCCTGGCGGTTTCCCCGGCGCAATCGTCTGATCAGCGGCCTGGCGGACGTAGTCGTGCTGGTCGAAGCGGGGCCCGCCAGCGGGACGATCCACACGGTCTGCTTCGCGCTGGACCAGGGGCGCGAGGTGATGGCCGTGCCGCGCGATCCGGTGCTGCCCGGCAGTCCGGGCCCCAACCGGCTCATCCAGGCCGGCGCGCCGCCGGTGCTCGGCGTCCGGGACGTGCTGGCGGTGCTCGAGGCGATCGGCAAGCTGGTCCCGGGGAGGACCGGCGCTCCCCGCGACGGGCAGGCGGGCACGGCATGCACCCGCGGCATGGGCGGTCTCCGCAGCGGCGATGCGCGTTCGGAGAGCTCGGGCCCCGTCCGGGGCGGCTCCCCGGCCGAGGCCCCCGGCCGGCTGATCCTGGCGCGACTGCGCCCGGGGCGCGCGTTGACCGCTCCCGAGCTCGCCAACGCCCTGCCCATGGTCGCGGCGGCGGATCTCATGGCCGCCCTGATCGCCCTGGAGCTGGGAGGGCGCCTGGAGCGCGACGGCCGGGGCCGCTACCGCGTGCGAGGCGGTTGAGCGATGGCCAGGCACGGACACGCGCGGGTCGCCGAGCGCCCGCGCCTGAAGCACCGCGTGGAGTATGCCTTGCTGCGCACAAGCCTGGCGCTGCTGCGCTTCCTGCCGTTCGGTCTGGCCCTCTGGATCGGGCGCCGGCTGGGCGAGCTGGCCTTCGACGTCGTGCGCCTGCGCCGGGCGGTCACGCTGGAGAACCTGCAGCGGGCCTTCGGCCTCGAGCGCTCGCCGCGCGAGCTCGTGCGCATCGGGCGGGCCTGCTACCGCAATGCGGCCATGACGTTCCTGGAGCTGGGGCTGTGCGCCCGCCGCCCGCCGCAGGAGGTGGAGACGCGCGTCACGCTCGGCAACGCGGCCTGCGTCGCCGCCGCCGCCGCCCCGGGGCGCGGCGTTCTCTATCTGACCGGCCACTACGGCAACTGGGAGCTGCTCGGCGCGCGCGTGAGCCGGATCGGGCCGCGCCTGCACGCCGTGGCCGGGGACCAGCGGAACGTCCTCGTCGACCGCTACCTGCGCGAGCTGCGCGAGCGATTGGGCATGGGCGTGATCCCCATGGCGGCGGCGGCGCGCGACGTGCTGCGGGCGCTGCGCGATGGGGAGGGCGTGGCGCTCGTGGCCGATCAGGATGCGGGCCGCACGGGGGTGTTCGTGGAGTTTCTGGGGCGTCCCGCGGCTTGCCACGCGGCCCCGATGCGGTTCGCCTATCGCACCGGGGCGCCGATTGTGATGGGGTTCTGCCGGCGGACTGGCCCCGGGACCTTCCGGTGCGATCTCGAGGGTCCGCTCGAGCCCGATCGGTCGCGTCCGGAGGACGAGGAGGTCCTGCGCTTGCTGCGCCGCTACAACGAGACCCTGGAGCGGCTGGTGCGCGAGCATCCCGAGCAGTGGCTCTGGATGCACCGGCGGTGGAAGACGCGCCCGCCGGCGTGAGCCCGTTGACGCGCGGTTCGGCCGAGCCGGCGACCGGGGGCGGGGAGGGGATCCTGCCATGCGATGGCTCAGCTTCGGGGCGCCGGGCGCGACGCGGCCGGGCGTGCTGGTCGACTCAGCGGAGGTGCTCGACCTGGCGGGCCAGTGGCCCCACTGGCCGCGCTCTTGGCGGGGCCTGCTGGCCGAGGGCCTTGTGCCCGAGCTGCGCCGCCTGCTCGCCGCGGGCAGCTTCGGCGCGCGCCACGTCATGCCGCTCGCGCGGCTGCGCCTGGCCCCGCCCGTTCCCGATCCCAGCAAGGTGATCGCCCTGGGGCGCAATTACGAGAGCCACGCGGCCGAGCAGCAGCGTCGGTCCAGCGATCAGCCGCTGCTCTTCGCCAAGGCCCCTTCGAGCCTGATCGGTCACGAGGCGATCGTGGTCGTTCCCGCTCAGGAGACGCGGCCCGACTACGAGGCGGAGATGGCCCTCGTGATCGGACGCCGCGCCAGGGAGGTAAACGAACAGCAGGCGCTGGACTGCGTCGCCGCGGTGACCGCCTTCAACGACGTGAGCGGACGCGACGCGCAGTTCGGCGACAAGCTCTGGCTGCGGGGCAAGGGCTTCGACACCTTCGGGCCCTGCGGACCGTGGGCGGTGACGCTCGATGAGCTCGGCGACCCCGGCGATCTGGCGCTGCGGATGCTGGTGAACGGCGAGGTGCGCCAGGACGCGCGCACCTCAGAGATGACCGTGCCGCCGGCCGCCGTCGTGGCCTACATCTCGCGCCAGATGACGCTCATGCCGGGCGATCTCATCGCGACCGGCACGCCGGCCGGCGTGGGCGTGTTCCGCGATCCGCCCGCCTTCCTGCAGGACGGCGATCGGATGGAGGTGCATCTCGAGGGCGTCGGCGTGCTCGCCAACGGCGTCCGCCGCGCCGCGGGCCCGCAGGACTAGTCGTAGTACTCCAACCCCAGGTGCGTGATCAGGTCCTCGCCCTTGAGGTGGCGCAGCGTGTTCTTCAGCTTCATGAGCTGGATGAACAGATCGTGCTCCGGATAGATCGTCCGGGCGTGAATGGGGCTCTTGAAGTAGAACGACAGCCACTCCTGGATGCCGCGCATCCCGGCGCGCTTGGCCATGTCCAGGAAGAGGGCCAGGTCGAGCACGATCGGCGCCGCCAGGATCGAATCGCGGCACAGGAAGTCGACCTTGATCTGCATCGGGTAGCCGAGCCAGCCGAAGATGTCGATGTTGTCCCAGCCCTCCTTGTTGTCGCCGCGCGGCGGATAGTAGTTGATGCGCACCTTGTGGTAGAGGTCCTTGTAGAGCGTCGGGTAGAGGTGCGGCTGGAGGATCGAGTCGAGGACGCCGAGCTTGCTCTCCTCCTTGGTCTTGAAGGACTCGGGGTCGTCCAGGACCTCGCCGTCGCGGTTGCCCAGGATGTTCGTCGAAAACCAGCCGCTGACGCCCAGCAGGCGCGACTTGAATCCCGGGGCCAGGATCGTCTTCATCAGGGTCTGCCCGGTCTTGAAGTCCTTGCCGCCGATGGGCGAGCCCATCTCCTTGGCCAGCTCCTCGAGCGCGGGGATGTCGGCCGAGAGGTTGGGCGCGCCGTTGGCGTAGGGAATGCCCTGCGAGATCGCCGCGTAGGCATAGACCATGCTCGGAGCGATGGCGGGGTCATTGCGGCGCAGCCCCTCCTCGAAGGCCTTCAACGACTGGTGCACAGGCGCTTCCTTCATGAAGATCTCGGTGCTGGCGCACCAGATCATCACGACGCGGTCGGCGCCGCTCTGCTGCCGAAACGCCCGGATGTCCGCCTTGAGCGCCTCGGCCTTGTCCATGAGCGTGCCCTCGCGCTTGACGTTGGGGCCGTCGAGCTTCTTGACGAAGCGCTGGTCGAAGACGGCCGCCATCGGGCGGATCGCGTCCAGCTCGGGGCGGATCTGATCGAGCAGCGTGCGCTCAAGGACGCCCGCCTTGACGGCCGCCTCGTAGGCGCTGTCCGGGAAGATGTCCCAGCCGCCGAAGACCAGGTCGTCCATCCCTGCCAGCGGGACGAAGTCGCTGATGCGGGGGGAGCGATTCTGATCGCGCCGCCCCAGACGGATGGTGCCCATCTGGGTGAGCGATCCGACCGGCTCCGCCAGCCCCCGGCGGACCGCGATGACGCCGGCCATGAAGGTTGTGGCCACCGCTCCCATGCCCGGCGTCAGCACGCCCAGTTTCCCCTTGGCCGGTGCGATATCGACAGACTTGCCCATAAGGATCCTCCTCGTGCGGCGAGCAGCGGCTCGCGCCGCTGTGGATGACACGGGCTGGACGGGCATCCGTCCAGCCGACTGGCCGCAGGATAGGGCTTGCCCAGAGATTGATGAAGTTTATATATTTTATCTCTGAGATATTTTAGAATTATGTCTAGTATCGCCCGGCCACAATCCCCGGGCGACGCGATCGCGTTCGGCGGCGCGTCCGGCGGCGGGGCGGCGGCGTGGGAGGCGCGGTGGAGCTCGATGCCCTGAGGACCTTCGTCCTATCGGTGCAGCTCGGCAGCCTGACGGCCGCCGCGCGCGCGGTGGCGCGCTCGCAGCCGGCCGTCAGCCTGCAGATCCAGCGCCTGGAGCGCGAGGCCGGTGATCGTCTGCTGGTGCGCCAGGCGCGGGGCGTGCGGCCCACCCCGGCCGGCGAGATGCTCTACGCCCGCGCCCAGGGCATCCTGCGGGCGGCGGAGGACCTGGTGGCCGAGCTGCGGGCCGCCGGCGCCCTCGAGCGGGGCAGCCTGCGCATCGGCGCCACCGACGTGATGGCGATCACGTTCTTGCCGCGCGTCCTGGTTCGGTTTCGGGAACGCTACCCCGGAATCCGCACCGCCGTGCAGGTCGAGGGTTCGCGGGCTCTGGCCGGGCGGGTGGCAGCCGGCGACCTCGACCTGGCCCTCATCACGCTGCCCATCGAACAGGCCGAGCTGGTCGTGCGCGAGGTCGATCGCGAGCCGATGCGCTTCGTGGCCGCCCCCGAGCACCCGCTGGCGCGACGGCGCGTCACGCTGGCTCAGCTGGCCGCCGAGCCGATGATCCACCATCAGGGCGACTCGGTGACCCGCCAGGAGGTGACGGCCGTCTTTCGCGTGCACGGACTCGAGCCGCGGGTCGCGATGGAGGTGAGCTCGCCCGAGGCGATCAAGGAACTGGTGGCGCTGGGGCTGGGCATTGCGCCGCTCTCGCGCTCCCAGATCGCGCGCGAGTGCGGCCAGGGCAAGCTGGCGATGCTGCGGGCCCCCGACTTCCGCTGCTGGCGCCGCAGCGGCGTCGCCACGCGCGCCGACCTCTTGCCGCGCAGGGTGGTGCGGGCCTTCCTCGCGGCGCTGCCGGGGCCTTACGCGCGCGCCGCCGCCCGGACCCGGCGATAGGCGTGCAGGCCCTCGGCGACGATCCGCATGGCCCGTCGCAGGTGCTCTTCCTTGAGCACGTAGGCGATGCGCACCTCGCTGCGGCCCGCGCCCGGCGTGGCGTAGAAGCCGTTGCCCGGCGCCATCATCGTCGTCTCGCCCTCGAGGCTGAAGTCGGTCAGCAGCCAGCGCACGAAGTCTTCGGCGTCCTCGACCGGCAGCTTGGGCATGGCGTAGAACGCGCCCTGCGGCACCTGGCACACGACGCCCGGGATGCGGGCCAGTTCCTCCATCAGCACATCGCGCCGGCGGCGGTATTCGACGAGCACCTCGTCGAAGTAGGAAGGTGGCATGCCGTAGGCGGCCGCGCCCATGATCTGTCCCAGGGTGGGCGGCGAGAGCCGCGCCTGGGCGAACTTCATGGCGCTGGCAATGATCTGCGCGTTGCGCGAGACCATGCAGCCGACGCGGGCGCCGCACGCGCTGAAGCGCTTCGAGATGCTGTCGACCATGACCGCCCGATCGGCGATCTCCGGGAAGCTCAACACGGAGATGGGATGCTCCTGGGCGTAACAGAACTCGCGATAGACCTCGTCGCCGATGAGCACGAGGTCGCGTTCGCGCACCAGCCCCACCAGCATCTCCATCTCGGCGGGCGTGTAGACCCGGCCCGTGGGATTGCTGGGGTTGCAGAGGATGAAGGCGCGGGTCCGGGGACTGATCTTGGCTTCGAGCTGTGCTCGAGATGGCAAGGCATAACCATTGTCAGAGTGGCATGTTATCGGGACGACACGGACGCCGAGCAGGGTGGCGTAGCCGTTGTAGTTGGCGTAGAAGGGCTCGGGGATGATCACCTCGTCGCCCGGGTCGCAGACGGTGGCCAGCGCGAAGAGGATGCCCTCGCTGCCGGCGGTCGTCACGAGCAGGTGCTCGGGGGCGACCTCATGGCCCCACCGGCGGTAGTAGGTGATCAGGGCTTGGCGGAAGGCCGGGATGCCTCCCGAGGGGCTGTAGTCGAGCACCTCGATGCCGGCCTGTGAGATCGCCTCCCACATGGGCTTGGGCGTGGCGATGTCGGGCTGGCCGATGTTCAGGTGAAACACGCGAACTCCGCGCCGTTTCGCCTCATCAGCCAGCGGCACCAGCTTGCGGATGGGTGAGGGCGGGGCCGTCTGAGCGCGCTGCGACAGATGCATGGGGTACCTCTCAACTCAAGAAGCCGTTACTTGAAGCCGATTTCCCTAGAGGGTTCCGAGAGGACGGAAGCCGGTATCTTGCCGTGCTTTTCCTCATAGGCCTGGAGGTTGCGCTGGAGGACCTCGCGCAGCGACATGGCGTTCTGCGGGGTCATGATGATGCGCGAGTAGACCTTGGCCTTCGGAATGCCGGGGAGCATCCGCGCGAAGTCGAGGATGAACTCGGAGGCGGAGTGGCTGACCAGAACCAGGTTCGAATAGATGCCCTCGGCCTCCTGCTCACCGAGCTGCACCTGGACCTGCGTCGCGGGACGCGCCATCTGGGGCGCAGCGCCCTTGGCTTCCTGGCTGTCACCGGAACTTCGACCGAGCAGTCCCATGTCTCATCGCCCTCCTTCTCGCTGCGCCGTGACCGCGTCCGGCGCGCGGCCACGCGGGGGGGCCGATCCACCCGGGGAGAGGATCCGACGCATGAGTCCACACCCAGGCGAACCGACCCGGCACGGCAACCCGCAACCCGCGCCGCCGGCGGGCGAGAAGCATAGCAGAGCCGATGGTCCGGAGGACAGGGAATTGTCCCTGCAGAAGCTGGCCCTCGCGATTCACCTGGCCGGCGACGTCGAGACGGTGGCTCACAGCGCCCTGTTGGCTCTGACCGACGGCGCTCGTCTGGGCTTCGCCACGGCCATGCTCTTCGAGCTCGATGAGGAGCGCGGCGAGCTGCGCGGCCGGTGGCTGGACCCCGCGCCGGGCGCATCCGAGCAGGTCACCGCGCGGCGCGAAGCCTTCCGCGCCCTGCGAATCGCTCTCGATGTGGGCGCCGAGTACCCGCTGGTCAAGGCCCTGCGGGCGAAGTCGCCCGTCGAGGTCCCCAGCGAGGAGGAGCCCGTGCTGCGCGACTTCCTGAAGTCCGCGCCGGGCCAGCCGGCGGGCGTTGTCTTGCTGCCGCTGCGCGGCCAGGACCGGGCGGTCGGCGTGCTGGCCCTGGGCTGGCCGCGCGACGGGCGCGCCGCGGCCAACGACCTGTCCGCAGCCGAGTTCCTCGCCGGGCACCTGGGTCTGGCGCTCGAGCGCCGCCTCGTGGCCGCCCGCCACGCGCGGCAGGAGCGCGCCGGTGAGGCCCTGCAGTCCGGCGTGGGCAGCTTGCTGGGGGGCACGAATCTGGCCGATGCGCTCCTCACGGCGGCGCAGACCGCCGCGCGCATCGCGCGGGGCGCGCGGGCCCTGGCCTGGACCTACGACGAGTCCTCCCGCGAGCTGACGCTGGCCGCCCAGTATGTCGCCTCGTCCCAGACCGGGGGCGCGCTCGACGCGGCCTTGCCCCGCTTCCACGAAGTGGCCCAGGCCTGCGCCCGGCAGGGCGGGTCGCTGCTCTACCCAGATCTGCGCGAGGTGCCGGAGCTCGGGCTCGGCGAACTGCCCGCCGCGCTGCCGGCCGTGGCCGTCCCGCTCGCGGCCTTCGGCGAGATCGTCGGTGTGTTGGCCGTGCTGGAGCGGACGCCCAATGCCGACGGCCAACGCGAGCCATTCTCGCAGGCGGACGAGGACCTCCTGCGGGTGGTCGCGGGCCTGGCCGCCCTGGCGATCAAGGCGACCCGGCTGCAGGAGACCTGGCGCGACGCCGAGCGCGGCCTGCGCGAGGCGCAGCGGGCGCTGGTGGAGGCCGAGCGGCTGGCGTCGCTGGGCGAGCTGAGCGGCAAGCTCATCGAGGAGCTGCGCAGCCCGGTGGCTGCGATCTCGAGCTATGCGCGGCGGGCGGAGCGCCGGCTGCAGCGCGGCGATCCCGGTCGGGAGGACCTGAGCATCATCTGCCGCGAATCGGCGCGGCTCGAGGAGCTGCTGGCCCAACAAGCGCAGGTGAGCAAGCCCGGGAAGCTCAGGCTGGGGATGCAATCGGTGACGCAGGTCGTGCACGAGGCGGTGACCCTGATCCGCGGTGAGCTCAACGGGCGGGGGATATTCATCGAGGAGACCTACGCGGACCAGATGCCGGCGCTGCTTCTGGACGGCGATCGGATGAAACACATCGTGCTCAACATCCTGCGCAGCTCGCTCGAGGCGGTGACCGACGGCGACACGATTCGCATCGAGACGCTGCGGGAAGGTGATCGCGTGCTGCTCGAGATCGCCCACACGGGACAGCAGGTGCCGGGTGAGATCCTCGATCAGCTCTTCGTGCCCTTCGCCACGGCGGGCCCGGCCGGCGCCGGTCTGGGTCTGGCCATCGCTCACCAGGTCATCAAGGAGCACGGCGGGGAGATCAGCGTGCGCACCGAGGGCGAGTGGGGCGGGATCTTCACCATCAGCCTGCCCATCCGGGCGAACCAGGAACGGCGGCGCTCGCAGGACCGGCGGGCGGGCCGCGACCGGCGGCGCCCCGGGCGCAATGAGGAGGCGGCATGACATACGCGCAGACGAACCGCCGGCCATCCGGCCGGTCGGCGTCCGGCTCCGGACCGCGAGTGCTCCTGGTCGACGACGACGCCGCGCTGCGCGAGCTGTACCGCGCGGTGCTCCGAGACGCCGGCTACGACGTCGAGTGCGTGGCGACCGGGGCCGCGGCGGTGGCGCGGTGCCAGCGGCAACCGCCGCCGGAGGTGCTCGTGGTCGACATCCAGCTCGAGGACACCGACGGGCTCACGGTCATGCGGCGGGTGCTGGAGATTCTCCCGGACCTGCCGGTGGTCATCCACTCGGCCTACGTGGGCTACAAGGGCGACTTCTCCGCCTGGTGCGCCGATGCCTACGTGGTCAAGTCAACGGATTGCAGCAAGTTGGCCCGCTGCCTCGCGCAGGTGCTCGAGCGGCGCGCGGCCACGGCGCAAAATCCCCGTTGACCGCCGGGCCCTCGATTGCGTAAGAGTTTAGTTTCAGGCGTCTTTGAGCAGCCCTAGCTCAGTTGGTAGAGCACGTGACTGAAAATCACGGGGTCCCCAGTTCAACTCTGGGGGGCTGCACAGGGATGGCTCCGAACCCTCCGGCACCGGTCGGAGGGTTCCTGCCGATGTAGCTCAGCTGGTAGAGCAGCGCATTCGTAATGCGCAGGTCCTCGGTTCGAATCCGAGCATCGGCTCATCGCAGGCGGCGACGCTCCCCGTGGGCGCCGCCGCCTGCGTTTTTTCCCCGAGCGCGCCGGCCACACGGACAGCGCCGACTCCTGGCGCGCGCCGGGCCCCGGATGCTAAGGTGCTCCCGAGAACGGAGGGCCGTGTCGCCATGCCAACCCTGGTGCTCAGCGTCTCGGGGGCCCGCGGCATCGTGGGCGACGGACTGGACGAGGCCGTTGCCTACCGCCTGGCTCGGGCCTTCACGACGGTCGCCGGCCGCGGGCCGATTCTGCTCGGACGCGATCCGCGGCCGTCCGGTCCGGCGCTGGCTCGGGCGGCGGCGGCCGGATTGCTCGCGGGCGGTTGTCGGGTGTCCGACCTGGGCATCGTCACCACGCCCACCGTCCAGGTGGCGGTCGAGCACGGCGAGGCCCTGGGCGGCATCATCATCACGGCCAGCCACAACCCGATCGAGTGGAACGCGCTCAAGTTCGTCGGCCCCGACGGGACGTTCCTGGGGCCCGAACCGATGGCAGCGCTGCTGGCCGCCTTCCGCGCCGCCGGCGCCCAGATGCCTCCGGACGGCGCCGCGAGCACGGACGTCGGCCGCCGGGCGAGCACGGCGGAGGGCGAGGCGGCCGTGCGGCGCCACGTCGAGCTGATCGTGGGGGCCGTGGATGCCGCCGCGATCCGCGCCGCGCGACTCACGGTGGCGGTCGACGCGGTGCGCGGCGCAGGGAGCGTGCTGCTCGCGCCGCTGCTGGAAGCGCTCGCGGCGCGGGCGGTGTGGATCGATCGCGAGCCCGACGGGCAACTGCCGCCGCACCCGGAGCCGCGCGCGGAGCGCCTGGGGCCCCTGCTCGCCCTCGTGCAAGCGTCGGGCGCGGCCCTGGGCTTCGCGCTCGACCCGGACTCCGACCGCTGCGCGCTCGTGACGCCCGAACGGATCTTGGGCGAGGAGTGGACGCTGCCGCTCTGCGCCCTCGAGCGTCTCGAACGCCTCGCGCCGGGCGCGCGCGGGCCGCTCGCGACGAACCTGAGCACCTCGAGCCGCATCGAGGAGGTCGCCGCGCGGTACGCGGTCCCGGTCTTGCGCTTCCCGGTGGGGGAAGCGCACGTGGTGGGCGGCATGCGCGCCGCGGGCGCCGTGCTGGGCGGCGAGGGCAACGGCGGCGTCATCGACCCGCGCGTGCATCTGGGGCGCGACGCGGGCGTGGCGGCCGCGCTGTTGATGGAGCTGGAGACGCGGGGCGGCGCGGGTGGGGCCGTGGGGCGAGCCGCGGCCGGATTCGCCCCGCGCGCGATGGTCAAGCGCAAGATCGAGCTCGCGCCGGAGCAGCGAGAGCCGCTGATGGCGGCGCTGCGCGCGCACTTCGGTCCGCCGGCCAACGAGCAGGACGGCCTGCGCTGGACGATCGGATCTTCCTGGCTGCACGTGCGTCCCTCGGGCACGGAGCCGGTCCTGCGGGCCATCGCCGAGGCTTCCGGGGAAGGCGAGGCGGAGGGCCTCGTCGCGGAGGTCGTGGCCCGGGCGAGCGCATTGGGTGGCGCCGCCTAGATCGATCGGAGCCCGGGGGTCATCCGGGGGCGAGGCGTGCGAGATCCGCGGGCGAGGCGTGCGGAGGATCCGCGGGCGAGGCGTGCGGAGGATCCGCGGGCGAGGCGTGCGAGATCCGCGGGGCATTCGGACGGAAACCGAACAGGGAGGAACGATGCGCACAGCAATCCAAACCGACCAGGCGCCGGCGGCGATCGGACCCTACAGCCAGGGCAACCGAGTTGTCGGGGCGCGCGCCATGGTGTTCACAGCCGGCCAGCTCGGCCTGGATCCCAAGACCGGCCAGCTCGCGCCGGGCGGCATCGAGGGTGAGTGCCGGCAGGCGCTCGCCAACCTGAAAGCCGTGCTCGAGGCGGGCGGCTCGGGGCTCGACCGCGTGGTCAAGGTCACGGTGTTTCTGCAGACGATGGACGAGTTCGCGCGGATGAACGATATCTACCAGAGCGTCTTCGCGCCGCCCTATCCGGCGCGCAGCGCCTTCGCGGTGGCCGCCCTGCCCAAGGGCGCGCGCGTCGAGATCGAGGCCGTCGCGCTGGCCGAGTGAGGGGAGGGGCATGGCTGTGGGCTGGTGGGCGACGCTGTGCGATCGGCTGTGGGGCTTCGAGGTAGCGGGGCGGTGGCGGCTCTACCCGTCCGACGAGGCCGATCGGCGCAAGCACGGGCTGCCCGAGCGCATCCCGGTGCCGCGCGAGGTCTGGCGCGCGTGGCGGCGCGGCGGAGGTGTGGAGCGCCTCGGCCACGCGGAGTTGGCGGCGCACGCCGAGCGCTTCGCGCGCGAGCATGGCCGCCATCGGCTGGCGCCCCAGCTCGCGCTCTTTGCCCGCAAGGCCCCGCTGGCCGCCCGGGTGGAGGAAGCGCTGCGGGCCAAGTCCTGGTTCGCGGCCGAAGAGCTGCTGGGCCAAGTGCTCGATCTGGACGCGACCGACGGCCGCGCGCACATGCTGCGCGGGCTGTGTCTGCAAAACCTGGGGCGGCTCGAGGAGGCCGGGCGCGCCTACGAGCGCGCGCGTGAGCTGGCCGGCGAGGGCGCCGACCTGCTGGTCTTGCAGGCGGGCTTGCTCGAGCTGCGAGGTGATGCCGAGGCAGCCAAGAGCGCCTGCCGCGCGGCCCTCGAGCGCGAGCCGGGGCACGGGCTGGCCCTCGATCGCCTGGCGGCGCTGGGCGAACTGGTCGAGATCTACCTGGGCGATCTGGATCGCCCCGAGAAGGCGTACCTGCCGCGGGCCGAGTACGAGCAGGCGATCGTCAAGGGGTGGGACCAGGGGCCGCAGACGCTCCCCTTCTACCTCGAGCGCTCGGAGTTCCACCTGCGCAGCGGGCAGCCGTCGCTGGCGCTGCAGGCGGCCGAGCGCGCCAGCGCGGTCCTGGTGCGAGACCCACCCGAGGGGCGCATGGCCGGCCAGGGGTGCGCCGCGGCCCTGGCGGCTCGCTGCCGGGCGTTGCTGGCACTGGAGCGTCTCGCGGAAGCGGAGTCGGCGGTCGCCGAGCTCGATCGGCTGGCGCCCGAGTCGGAGGCCGCGCTGTCCTGCCTGGGTCAGCTCCTGTGGTTTCGCGGTGAGCGGGCTCGCGGGGCGGCCGTTCTGATGCAGGCCATCGAGGCCAATCCCAACCGCATCGAAAACCTGCAGCTCTTCCTGAGCCCGGAGTTCCCGCGCGCGCAGCGCGACCCGCTCCAGGCGCTCGAGCAGCTTCTGGCGCGCAACCCCGAGGCGCCGGCACTGCAGGGGCTGACCGCCTCGCTGCACATGGCCGCCGGGCGCTGGGAGCGCGGGTCGGACCTGGCCATCCGGGCGGCCGCGGGGGGCGCCGACGACGCGCTGCTCCTGGAGCTGTCCGGGCGCCTCGGTCGCGCCGGGCGCCACGCGGACATCGGCAAGATGGTCGCGGGGGCGGGCGGCTGGCAGCGCTTCCTCCAGGCCGACCCGATGCTGCGCAGCAACGTCGCGGCGTCGCTGCGCGCCCTCGGTCAGACCGAGGCCGCCGCGCACCTGTGGCGCTCGGTCGTCGACGACACCCAGGCGCATCCCGAGGTGCGCCTGCGCGCCCGCGGGCTGCTCGAATCGTCCGGCAGCGGCCCGTGATCTCCGGCGGCCGCCGGCGCCGGCGGACCCCGGAAGACTTCCCGAAGCTCTCTGGAAGAGCTGAGTCCCGGCCGGCTCCCGCCGCTCGCGTTGACACCCGCCGCATCGTTCCCTATGCTGCGTGGACGCTGTGCGTGGGGCCGGCCTTCCGGCCGCGCGCTACCGGTCACGAGGATAGGGGAGCGCATGGGTCCTGGTGGGCTCCCGGGCCTTCAAAGCCTGTGTCTGGCGCCTCGCGCGTCAGGGGTGGGTTCGATTCCCACACGCTCCCGCCAAGCTGCGCGGCGGCTCCGCGCCTGGGCGCCCGCGAAGGGCTGCGCCGGGCCGTCATGCCAAGTGGTCCGCGATGAGTTCCAGATGCGCGGCGGCCCTGGCCCTGGCGGCCATGGCGCTGCTCTCGACCGCTCGGGGCGCGCCGGCCGCGCCGGTTGAGTCGCCGGCCGACAGCGTCGAGGCGCCCGGGCCACGGGGCCACTTCGACTCCGCGGGCTGGGTGATGCTGCGCTCGGGGCTCATTCCCGGCTGGGGCCAGGCCAAGAACGGGCAGTGGCTCAAGGCGCTCGTGGTCATCGGCATCGAGGCGGCCTTCTTCGAGCGCCTCCACTTCGAGCAGGGCCGGATCGACTACTACCGCGACCGGGCGGCCGCGCTGCCCCCGGGCGCAGACGAGAAGCACGACTATTACATGTCCAAGGTCGAACGCCACGAGAGGCACCGGCGCGACTTCACCTGGTGGACGGGCCTGGCGGTGCTCCTCGCGATGGGCGACGCCTACGTGGACGCCCAGTTGAGGGACTTCGACGTGAATCTCCAGTATGAACCCGAGCCGCAGCCCGGGGGGCAGACGGAGTCCGGCCCCGCGGCCGCGCTGAAGCCGGCGGCCGGGCCGGGGTTCGCGGGCGGCACGCTGCGCCTCGCCATCGGCCGGCGCTTCTGAGAGAACCCATGGCCGTCGATCGCAATCACATCCGCAATTTCTGCATCATCGCCCACATCGACCACGGCAAGTCGACGCTGGCCGACCGCATCTTGGAACGGACGAACGCCGTCCCCTCCGGGCGGATGCGCGAGCAGGTCCTGGACGACATGGACCTCGAGCGCGAACGGGGCATCACGATCAAGGCGCACGCGATCGCGCTCGACTACCGCGGGCGCGACGGGCAGGACTACCGCCTCAACCTGATCGACACCCCCGGTCACGTCGACTTCAGCTACGAGGTCTCCCGTTCGCTCGCGGCCTGCGAGGGGGCGGTGCTGCTGGTCGACGCGACGCAGGGCGTCGAGGCGCAGACGGTCTCGAACCTCTACATGGCCATCGAGAACAACCTCGAGATCATCCCGGTGCTCAACAAGATCGATGTCGACTTCGCGCGGCCCGAGGACGTGCGGCTCGAGGTGGCCGGGCTGATGGGCGGCCCCCCGGACGAGGTGTTGGCGGTGAGCGCCCGCACCGGTCAGGGCGTCGACGAGCTGCTCGAAGCGATCGTCCGGCAGGTGCCGCCCCCCGCGGCGAGCTCCGACCGGCCGCTGCGGGCGCTGATCTTCGACTCGCAGTTCGACACCTACCGCGGCGTCGTCGGTCACGTGCGGGTCGTGGACGGTCGCGTTCGGCCGGGCGACCGCGTACGCTTCATCGCCACCGGCAAGACCTACGAGGTGCAGGAGGTGGGGGTCTTCCGCCTGAAGCTCGTGCCGACCGAGCAGCTCGAGGCCGGCGACGTCGGCTACGTCATCGCCGGCATCAAGGATGTGGGGGACGCGCCGGTCGGCGACACGATCACGCTGGCGCCGGGCGAAGGCATCGCGCCGCTGGCCGGCTATGCGCAGATGAAGCCGATGGTTTACAGCGGCGTCTTCCCCGTGGCCGCGGATGACTACGAGGACCTGAAGGATGCCCTGGCCAAGCTGCGCCTGAACGACGCCGCGCTCTCGTACGAGCCGGAGACCTCCGTCGCCCTCGGCTTCGGATTCCGCTGCGGCTTCCTGGGCCCATTGCACCTGGAGATCGTGCAGGAGCGGCTGCAGCGCGAGTACAACCTGGCGATCATCGCGACCCTGCCGAACGTGCGCTACCGCGTCTGGCGCACGGGGAGCGCGGAGCACGAGGTGGTTGACAATCCGAGCATGATGCCCGACACGGGCGACTGGGATCGGGTCGAGGAGCCGTTCGTGCGCCTGCACCTGATGGTGCCGCCCGACAGCATCGGACAGGTCATGCGCCTCGTGCTCGACCGCCGCGGCGTGCAGCAGAACATCCAGCACTTCGATGAGCGGCGCATGCGGCTGGAGTACCTGGCGCCGCTGGGCGAGATCCTCTTCGGCTTCTTCGACCGTCTGAAGACGGTGACGCGCGGCTACGGGACGATGGACTACGAATTCCACGGCTACGTCGAGTCCGACATGGTCAAGCTCGAGATCCTGCTGAACGGCGAGAAGGTCGATGCCCTCTCGCTGGTCGTGCACAGCGAGAAGGCCTACGAGTGGGGGCGGCGACTGGTCGATCGGCTTCAGGACCTGATTCCGCGCCAGCTCTTCAAGATCGCCATCCAGGCGGCCGTGGGCGGGCGCATCGTGGCGCGCTCGACGGTCAATCCGCTGCGCAAAGACGTGCTGGCCAAGTGCTACGGCGGCGACGTGACCCGCAAGCGCAAGCTGCTCGAGAAGCAGAAAGAGGGCAAGAAGCGCATGAAGCAGATCGGCACGGTCCACGTGCCCCAGGAGGCGTTTCTGGCCCTCTTGCGCGCGACCGACGACGACCAGGGGGCGCGCCGCTGAGCGGCGCCGGTCGGGCGCGGCCAGCCGCCCGGCCCATGGGCGTCGGGCGGGCTTTCGCGACCCGCGGCCGGGGGCTATCATCCCCTTCCGGCCTCCGGGAGGAAACGGCATGAGCCAGGCGGACACGGCAAGAGGCCGCGAGGCGTCGCTCTACGTGCACGTGCCCTTCTGCTGCGCAAAGTGCAGGTACTGCGCCTTCTATAGCGTGATCGGTTCCCACACGGCGTACGACGACTATCTGGCGGCGCTGGCGGTCGAATGGGAGCTGCTGCGCGCCGAAGAAACCGACCTGGCGAACGGCGACCTGCGCATCACCAGCATCTATGTGGGCGGTGGCACGCCGTCGATCCTGGGGGGCGACCGACTGGCGCGTCTGCTCGACACGCTACGGGCGGGCCCGGCCTGGCGGGACGAGTGCGAGATCTCGCTCGAGGTCAACCCCGAGAGCACCGATCGCGAGCTGGCCGCGCGCGCGCGCGCCGGCGGGTTCAACCGCGTGAGCGTGGGTGTCCAGTCCTTCCGCGATGACGAGCTGGAGGTGCTGGGCCGCGTCGCACGGGCGGCCGACGCGCGACGCGCGATCGCGGACCTGCGCGAGGCAGGCTTCGCGAACCTCAACATCGATCTGATCTACGGCCTGCCGGGGCAGTCGACCGAGAGCTGGCTCGAGAGCGTGGATGCGGCCCTGGCCATCGGCAGCACGCACCTGTCGTGCTACATGCTGACGCCCGAGGAAGACACGATCCTGCATCGGCTGCTGCGCGGCGGCCACATGGCGACGCCCCTGGAAGAGGTTGTGCTCCACCAGTACCGCGCCCTGTTGCGCGCGGCGCACGCCGCGGGCCTGGAGCACTACGAGATCTCGAACTTTGCTCGGCCCGGCTTCCGCTGCCGGCACAACCTCGGCACCTGGCAGCGGCAGCCGTACTACGGCCTGGGCCCCGCCGCCCATTCCTTCGACGGGCAGGTGCGCTGGCAGAACGGGGCCGACCTGACGACCTATCAGCAGCAGCTCCTGGGCGAAGGGCGGCGCCCGACCCGCGAGCGCTATCGGCTGGCAGCCTCCGACGCCGTCAAGGAGATGATCATCCTGGGCTTGCGGCTGGCCGATGGGGTGGCCTGGGTGGACCTCGACGCGGCGGCCACGCCCGAGCAGCGGGCGCGGCTGCGGCAGCGGGCGCAGTTCCTGGCGGGGACCGGATTCCTGCTCGTCGATGCCGAGCGGCTGCGGCTGTCGCCCGAGGCCTACTTCGTCTCCAACGCCGTGTTCGTCGAGCTGGTGCGGGCCCTCGAAGAGGGGGAGGCATGAGGGTCGCGCTCGTCCACGATTGGTTGACCGGCATGCGGGGCGGCGAGAAGTGCCTCGAGGTCTTCGGCGAGCTCTTTCCCGACGCCCCCATCTACACCCTGGTCCACCGTCCGGGGCGGGTGAGCCCGGCGATCGAGCGCCACCCGATCGTGACGTCGTTTCTGCAGCGCGTGCCCGGCGCGCGCACGCGCTACCAGCGCTGGCTGCCGCTGTTTCCCGCCGCGATCGAGCGCTTCGACCTGCGCGGCTACGACCTCGTCCTCTCGAGCAGCCACGCGGTGGCCAAGGGCGTGGTGATTCACCCGGGCACGGTGCACGTCTGCTACTGCCACACGCCCATGCGCTACGTCTGGCAGGCCTTCGAGGACTACTTCGGCGGCGGGCGCTACCGGTTTCCGGTGTCCTGGCTGCTGCCGCACGCGGCCACCTGGCTGCGCACGTGGGACGTCGTCACCGCCGGCCGCGTGGATCACTTCATCGCCAACTCGCGCAATGTGGCCGGGCGCATCGCCCACTACTACGGCCGCGAGGCGAGCGTCGTGCACCCGTGGGTCGACACGACGGCCTTCACCCCCGATCCGCGCGTGGCCCGGGAGGACTTCTACCTCGTCATCTCGGCGCTGGTGCCCTACAAGCGGCTCGACCTGGCGATCGCGGCCTGCCAGCAGAAAGGCCGCCGCCTGGTGATCGTCGGATCGGGCGTCGAGCGCAGGCGGCTGGAGCGTCTGGCCCGCGGACGTGTTACATTCCTCGGCTGGTGCGATCAGCCGGCGCTGATCGACCTGCTGCGCCGGGCGCGGGCCCTGCTCTTCCCGGGGGAGGAGGATTTCGGCATCGTGCCGCTCGAGGCGATGGCCTGCGGGACGCCCGTGGTGGCCTTTGGCGCGGGGGGCGCGCTGGAGACGGTCGTCGATCGGGAAACGGGCCTTTTCTACGCGGAGCAGAGCGTGACCGGCCTGGCCGACGCTCTGGAGCGGCTGGACGGCCTGGAGCTCGATCCCCGGCTCGCTCGCCGGCGGGCCGAGCAGTTCTCGCGCGAGAACTTCCGGGTGCGCATCGGTGAGGAGATCGAGGCGGCGCTGGCCGCGGTGCAGGACTAGACCATGGGACACGTCGAGCGACGCAAGCGGGAGACCCTGCTCCAGTTCCTCTGGCACGCGAGCGACGCGCTGGCGGTGCTGGCCGCCTTCCTGGCGGGCTACTGGCTGCGCTTCCGCTCTCCGCTGGTCGGGCACGTCTGGGACCTGAGCAAGGGTGTGCCGCCGCTGCTCCACTACGTGGTGGCCGCCGCGGCCACGGTGATCGTCTGGGTGGCCGTCTTCCACGCCGCTGGCCTCTACCGGCGGCGGCTGCGCTGGAACGGCGCCGCCGTCTCACGGCTCCTGCGCGCATCGCTGCTGGGGATGGTGATCACCGCCGGGATCACCTTCTTCTACCGCGAAGTCACGCTTTCGCGGATCGCCATCCCGCTCATCTGGATGATCGCGGTCCCCCTGCTGCACGCGGGTCGCACGCTCGGGTTCCGCCTCTCGGCGGCGCTCAATCGCGGGCGGCCGCTGCGCTTCGTGCTCATCGGCCGCACGCCGCAGGGCTACCGCCTGGCGCGCGCGCTGGCCGCCGACGACGGCCTGCCGCACGAGGGCGTGGGCATCCTGGCCGGTCCGGGAGAGGACACGGCCCCGCGCGACGAGGATCCGGCCCCCGTCCTGGGGCGCTACGACCAGGTGGGCGAGGTGCTCGCAGCCCAGCGCGTGGACAGCGTCTTCGTGGCCCTGCCGCTCGCCGGGCAGGCGGCCCTGATCGAGATCCTGCGGCAGTGCCGGCCCCACGAGGTGGACGTGGAGTTCGTGCCGGACCTGCTCGGGTTGATCGCCGGCGAGACGCGCTTCGATGAGATCGACGGCATTCCCATCGCGAGCCTCCGGGAGATCCCGCTGGCCGGCTGGAACGGGGTCCTGAAGCGCACCCTCGATCTGCTGATCACGGTGCCCATCCTGATCCTGCTGACCCCCCTGCTGCTGGTCATCGCCCTGGTGATCAGGCTCGACTCGCCGGGGCCGATCTTCTACATGCAGGAGCGGGTGGGGCGTGACCGTAAAACGTTCAAAATCATAAAGTTCCGGTCGATGCGCGTCGATGCGGAACGTGGCACCGGACCCGTGTGGGCCGACCAGGACGACCCCCGGCGCACGCGCCTGGGGGTCTTCCTGAGGACCTGGAGCCTGGATGAGCTGCCGCAGTTCCTCAATGTGCTCAAGGGAGAGATGAGCCTGGTGGGACCGCGGCCGGAGCGGCCCTACTTCGTCGAACGCTTCCGCGATCTGGTGCCCGACTACTTCGGCCGTCACCGCGTCAAGAGCGGGATCACCGGCTGGGCTCAGGTCAACGGGCTGCGGGGCAACGTGCCGATCGAGGAGCGGACGCGTTACGACCTCTACTACGTCGAGAACTGGTCGCTGGCGTTCGACCTGCGCATCCTGCTCCTGACCGTGCGCTCGGTCTTCGCCGCCCGGGGCCACTAGCGGCACGCGCGAGGGTCGGATGGCTGAGAAAGACTACTACGAGACGCTGGGCATCGATCGCAACGCCTCGCCCGAGGAGATCAAGAAGGCCTATCACCGGCTGGCGGTCCAGTACCATCCCGACAAGAACCCCGGCGACAAGCAGGCCGAGGAGCGCTTCAAGGACGTCTCCGAGGCCTACCAGGTTCTGAGCGACGCCCAGAAGCGCGCGCAATACGACCGCTTCGGCCACGAGGGGGTGCAGGGCGGCTATGCCGGCGCGCAGAACATCGACCCGCTCGAGATCTTCCGCGAGTTCATGAGCGGCCGCGGCTTCGGGGGCATCGAGGACATCTTCGATGCCTTCATGGGCGGCGGCTTCCAGTCGCGGCGCGGGATGGCCCGCGAGCGACGGGGCGAGGATCTGCAGATCGGCTTGAAGCTGAGCCTCGAGGAGATCGCCCGCGGCGTCGAGAAGAAGGTGCGCCTCGCCCGGCTGGCGACGTGCGAGGCCTGTCGCGGCAGCGGCGCGGGTCCGAGCGGCCGCCGGTCGGACTGCACGCAGTGCGACGGGACCGGCGAGATCCGCGTCGTGCAGCGCTCGCTGTGGGGACAGGTCGTCCAGAGCGTGACCTGCACGCGCTGCGGGGGGCAGGGCACCATCATCGAGGACCCCTGCCCGCAGTGCCGCGGCGAGGGCCGCCGGCAAGTGCAGGAGGAGATGATCATCAAGGTGCCCGCGGGCGTGAGCGAGGGGCAGCGCCTCGTCAAGCGCGGCGGCGGCAACGTGGGCCGGCGCGCGGGATCGCCCGGCGACCTCGTGGTGCGCATCGTCGAGGAGCCGCACGACTACTTCGAGCGCCGGGGCAACGACCTGCTGCTGCGCATGCCGGTCAGCTTCACCCAGGCGGCCCTGGGGGCGAAGATCCAGATCCCGAGTCTCTCGGGACCGGTCGAGCTGAAACTGCCGGCGGGGATTCAGACGGGCAAGATCCTCCGGCTGCGCGACCAGGGCTTGGGCACCGGGCGCGAGACCGGCGACCTGTACGTCGAGGTGCGCGTCTGGACGCCGCAGAAGCTGTCCGCCCGGGAGAAGCAGCTCTTGCAGGAGCTGGCCGATCTGCCGGGCCAGCAGCCGCCCAAGCCGGGACGCGGGTTCTTCGAGAAGGTGCGCGATGCCTTCGGGGGCTGATGCGGGCCACCGCGTGTTCCACCTCGCGCCGCCCTGGCCCGCGCCCGGTGCGGAGGCGACCCTGTCGGCGGCCGAATCGCGCCACGCGCTGCGCGTGCTGCGCCTGCGCGCGGGCGATGCGCTCCGCGTGATCGACGGCGCGGGGCGGGAAGCGGAGGCGGTGGCGCTGGGCGTGCGCGGGGGGCGCCTGCGCGTGCGGGTGGGGACGCCCGGCGACTGCCCCGCGGAGGCGAACCTGGCCGGACGCGTGGCGCTGCCGCTCATGCGCAGCGCGGCGCGGCTGGATTGGGCGATCGAGAAGGCGACCGAGCTCGGCGCGGCCGCCTTCGAGGTCTATCGGGCCGATCGCTCGCTGAAAGCCCTGGCCCGCGGCGGCGAAGGCCGCATCGAGCGCTGGGAGCGCGTGGCGCTCGCGGCGATGAAGCAGTCCGGACGGGCGCTCGCGCCCCCCGTGCGGGCGCACGCCGATCTGGGCGCGGTGTTGGCCGCGTGGCCCGATGCGCACCTGCTGGCGGCCGACGCCCGCGGAGCGGCGCTGCCGTCGCGCGCCTGGCTCGCGCGGCCGCCGGGGGAGCGGCTCCTCCTGGTGGGCCCCGAGGGCGGCTGGAGCGAGGGTGAAGAGCGCCTGCTGGAGACGCGCGGCGCGACGCGCGTGAGCTTGGGACCGCGCCGGCTGCGGGTCGAGACGGCGGTGGCCGCGCTCTGCGCGGCGGTCGTGATGATGCGCGCGGGCTGAGGCGCTCCGCGGCGGGCGCGGTGGGGAGACCGAGGCGAAGGAGTGAGCATGCAGAGATTCCCGCGGGAGCAGTATCTCATCCTGAAGGGACTCTCGGGGGTGGAGGCGGCGATCGAGATCGCGGTCCTGGCCGAGAAGCTGGGTGTCGATCAGGCGCTCCTGGCGGCCGGGGCCCAGCTTCTGTCGGAGCGGGGGCTGGTGGCGATCGAGGAGATCCCGCGACAGGAGTTGGTGCTCAGGGAGGGCGGCCGGGCGGCCGTCACCGAGAGGCTCCCGGAGCGGCGCGTGCTCGAAGCGCTGGCGCAGGCCGGCTGCCCGCTCACGATGCAGGAGCTGCCGGCGCTGACGGGCCTGGCGGCCAAGGACGTGGGGGCTTCGCTGCGCTTTCTGGCCGCCAAGGGCTGGGGCGCCAAGGAGGGCGGGGCGATCCGCGTGGGCGAGCGGGCCCAGGCCGGGCTGGCGGCGCCCGGGCCGGATGAGCGGCTGCTGGCCGCCCTCGCGGAGCGCACCGACGGCCGGGCCTTCGAGGACGAGCTCGGCCCCGACCTCGCCGGGCAGGGCGGCGCTTCCCTGGCGGCGGCGCTGGAGCTGCTCAAGGGGCGGCGCGAGCTCATGGAGGTCCGCTCCAGGCGCAGGCGCCTCGCGCGCCTGACCGCGGAGGGCGCGGCCGCGGTGGCCGGGGGGATCGCGGAGGCCGGCGAGATCGCGCAGCTCACCTATGACCTCATCGCCACCGGCGAATGGCGCGAGGCGACCTTCAAGAGCTACGACGTGCACCTGGGCGTGGCGGCGGCGCACGCGGGCAAGCGGCACCCGATGCAGCGCGTGATCGAGCAGACGCGCCGGGTGTTTCTGGAGATGGGGTTCGCGGAGATCAAGTCGCCGACGGTCGAATCGGCCTTCTGGAACTTCGATGCGCTCTTCCAGCCGCAGGACCACCCCGCGCGGGAGATGCAGGACACGTTCTACCTGGCCAGTCCCCCGAGCGCGCCTCTGCCGCCCGACGAGGCGCTGGTCAGGCGCGTCGCCCGCACCCACGAGGACGGCGGCGACACCGGGTCCTGCGGCTGGCAGTACGCCTGGGACGCCCGGCGCGCGCAAGAGACGGTCTTGCGGACGCACACGACCGCCGCGACGGTGCGCGCCCTGGCGGAGGATCCGCGCGGCCCGCGCAAGGTCTTCTGCGTCGGGCGCGTCTTCCGCCGCGAGGCGATCGACTACAAGCACCTGCCGGTCTTCCACCAGGTCGACGGCATCATCATCGACGAGCAGGCGAGCTTCGCGCACCTGTTGGGAACGCTGGCGGCGTTCTATCGCAAGATGGGCTTCGAGCGCTTCGAGTTCCGGCCCGCGTTCTTTCCCTACACGGAGCCGAGCGTCGAGGTCTTCATCTGGCTGGAGGAGAAGAAGGACTGGTTCGAGATGGGCGGCGCAGGCATCTTCCGGCCCGAGGTGACCCGGCCGCTGGGGTGCAGCGTGCCGGTGCTGGCCTGGGGGTTGGGGCTCGAGCGGCTGGCGATGCTGCGCTACGACGTGCTCGACATGCGCGCGCTCTATCTGGCCGACCTCGAGTGGTTGAAGGAGGTGCCGCTATGCCGGTGATCGGCATCCCGCTGGAGCGCCTGCGCACGCTGCTGCGGGCCGAGGTCAGCCCCGCGGAGCTGCTCGAGCACTTCGGCCATCTGGGCTGCGACGTCGAGGGGATCACGCAGCTCGAGCGCGTGCGCTGCAACCGCTGCGGCTTCGTCGTCGAGATGACCGCGACCGAGGAGATCCCGCCGGCCTGCGAGGCCTGCGGGGGCGATCTGCGCGCGGATCACACGCCGATGGAGCCGCTCGAGGTGGTGCGCATGGAGCTGCTGGCCGTGCGGCCCGACATGTTCGATCCGGGCGGCCTGGCGCGCGTGCTGCGCGGGTACCTCGGCGTCGAGACCGGCGCGCCGCGCTACGAGCTGGGCCCGCCCGCGCTGCGGCTCGCGGTCGACGGGATCGTGCGCGCGCCCGACGCCTATCGGCCCGAGATCGCCGCCGCCGTCGTCGAGAACGTCCAGCTCGACCTCGATGCCCTGAAGGTCGTCATGAAGCTTCAGGAAAACCTGCACTGGGCGGTCGGGCGCGATCGCAAGCACGCCTCGATCGGCGTCTACGATCTGGACACGATCGCGTCCGATCTGGTCTACACCGCCGAGGACCCGGACCGCTACCGCTTCACGCCCCTGGGCGCGCCCGCCGCGGGACCCGAGCACGCGGTCACCCTGCGCCGGATCCTGGAGGAGCATCCCAAGGGCGCGGCCTACGCGCACTTGCTGCGCGATCTGCGGCGCTACCCGATCCTGCGCGACAGCCGCGGTACGGTGCTCTCGATGCCGCCGATCATCAACTCGGAGGCGACCAAGGTGACGATCGCCTCGCGGCGGCTCTTCATCGACGTGACCGGTCTCGCCCGCCGGGTCGTCGAGCGCACGCTCAACATCATCGTGACCAGCCTGCTCGAGAACCTCCCCGGGGCCCGAGCCCTGGCGGTCGAGATCGTGGGTCCCGAGCCGGGGGCGAGGCGGCGCACGCCCGAATTCGCGCTCCAGGAGCTGCGGATCGCCCCGTCGCACGCCGCGCGCACGCTGGGCATACCCGTCTCCACGGCCGATGCGGTCACGCTGCTGCGGCGCATGCGTCACGACGCCGAGGCGGCCGGCCCCGACGAGGTGCGCGTCGGCGTCCCGCCCTATCGCAACGACATCCTGCACGAGATCGATCTCATCGAGGACCTGGCGATCGCCTACGGCTACCACCGCATCGCGCCCAGCCTCGTGCCGACCTTCACGGTGGGCGCGGAGCGGCCCGAGGAGCTCGTCTCGAATCAGGCGCGGGAGCTGTTCTGCGGCCTGGGGTTCAACGAGGTGATGACGCTCGTGTTGACGAGTCCGCGCGCGCACGACGAGGCCCTGGGCCGGCCCGCCAGCGAGCAGGTCGTGCGGGTCTCGCACCCGGTGAGCAGCGAGCAGACGATGGTGCGCACGAGCCTGCTGCCCGGTCTGCTGGCGACCTTCGAGCACAACATCACCCACCCGCTCCCGCAGCGCATCTTCGAGGTGGGCGACGTGACCCTGCTCGATCCGGTCGCCGAGACGCTGGCCTCCGACCACCGCCGCCTGGCCTGCGGCGTCGTGGCTGCGCGAGTGGGCTTCGAGGACGTCAAGGCGCTGGCCGAGGCCATCCTGCGCGAGTTCGGCGTCACGGGCGAGCTGCGGGCCGGTGGGGGGCCGCCCTTTCTGCCCGGCCGGGGAGCCGAGATCTGGCTGACCGGCCGCGAGGCAGGGGAACCGCGGCGGGCGATATGGTTTGGAGAGGTGCACCCGGAGGTGCTCGAGCGCTTCCACCTGCAGAACCCGGCCGTCCTGCTCGAAGCGGACTTGGAGGTCCTGCGGGTGGAGAAGCGATTCTGGGGCGCCGCGCGGTGAGCAAGCCGGAAGGTAGGAGGCGAAGGGTGAGCGAAACGCACCAGTCAAGGCGTCGGGGCGCGCCGATCGCGTTCGTCATCGCGGTGGGCGCGGCCGGGCTCGTCTCGGACGCCCGCGCGCAAGATACGGGCACTGCCTCTTTGAGCTGGAGCGCGAGCGAGCGGGTCACCAACCTGGCGCGGCTCGACGCCCCGGAGACGGCCGTCTATCTGACCGTCGAGACCGCCCAGCCGATCGACTCCCTGGGATTCCAGCTGCGCTGGGCGGCACGGCAGCCGGATGCCTGGGTCGCGGTGCTGGGGCTGCGGGCCGTGGCCGGGGAGTCGGAGGCCGCCTGGCAGATGGTGCCCAAGAGCGGGCAGATGGCCATGCGGACCTTTCGCGCCCTGGACGAGTGGCTGAGCGAGCCGGGCTTCCTGGCCTCGATCCGCGAGGAGCGGCCCGGCGGCGGCTGGCGCTATCGCATCGGCATCGCCTTGGGGGTCGAGCACCTGACGGCGGCCCGTCTCGAGGCCTCCGGCGTCACCGCGCGCCTCGCGGACGGGACGCCCCAACAGCTCGGGAGCCCCGGGATCAGCGTCGGGCCGGGCTGGACGATCGAGCTTCCGCCGCTGGTCAGCCAGGTGACCGGGGTCGTCAACCAGCGCTACCTGCAGAGCAGCATCCGACTCAACGGCGTCGATCTTGACCGGCTCTCCGAGGTGGTGCTCGTCGATGCGGCCGGCCGGCGGTTCCACCCGGTTCGCATCGAGAGCCGATCCGCCGAGCGGATCGAGTTGTGCTTCGCCAACCGCATCATCGGCCCCGGGCTCGCTCGGCTCGTCTATCGCGACCCCAGCTGCGTGGCCGATTCGCTGAGCGACGCGATCGAGGTGGCCGTGCTCGATGAGCGCCAGGCGGGCGACACCAACCTGGGCGTGATCCCGGGGCGCGAGTAGGAGGGCGGACATCATGCACTCGAGGATCAAGGAACGGTGCGCGCGGCTGGCGGTGATGGGGGCGCTCCTGGGGGCGCTGTCCTGGTCGGCCGCCGCCGATTCCCCGGCCGCACCCCTCTTCAACCTGGGAGGCAATGGGGGAGTGCGGCTCTTGCTCCACTGCGAAGGTGCAGTCTCCTTTCCCAGCGGCAAGCCGACCGAGGATCCGTGCGCCAGCGTGCGCGCCGTGAGCAACACGAGCGACTTCGTCACCGAGTACGACGGGACCGCCGACACGGTGATGGTGTGGGCCTACCTCTATCATCCCTGCCGCTTCGCGGTGCACGGCGTGGGGTTCGGCATCCAGTACGAGGGCGTGAAGGTCGTGACCGCTGGCACTTGCGCGCAGCTCATCTATCAGGATGGCGAGACCATGGGCAAATGGGCCCAGAGCGGCAGCGAGATCGCCTTCGCCTGGACGCCCGAGTCCTCGGGGTTCAAAGGCATCCTGGCGCCCTTTGCCTGGTTTCTCCTCGCCCGCACACAGCCCGACGCCCACTTCGAGGTCACGGCGGGGAAATCCGACATGGCGGGCGCGGTGGCCGACACCAGCAGCGTGCCGCTGACCAACCCGATCTTCGCCTACGGCCGCATCGGTTTCGGCGAGACCGAGGGCGCCTTGCCGATCGAGGAGCCCGAGAAGATCGCCGGGGCCTGGGGCGCCGTGACTATCTCGGCGCGCTAGCCCGGCGTCTCGCGGTCCTCGGCGCCCGGGGGCGACGTCTCCTGGCCCCCGGCGTCCACGGGCCGGAAGCCCACGAGCTGGATCTCGAGCTCGAGGCTGGGCCCGCCGCGGGCGACCACGTCCGCCTGGACGCGCCGGATGAGCTCCAGCACATCCTGCGCGCGGGCGGCGCCCTCGTTGACGATGAAGTTGGCATGGCGCGTGGAGACGCATGCGCCCCCGATGCGCAGCCCGCCCAGCCCCAGCTGATCGATCAGGCGTCCGGCCGGCACGTCCGGCGGGTTGCGGAACACGCAGCCGCAGCTCGGCTGCTTGGGCAGACGCTCCTCACGGCGCGTGCGGATGCGGCGCATGACCTGGAGCAGCTTGGCGGGATCATCGCGGGTCAGGCGAAACTCGGCCGCCACGATGAACGCCGTCGTGGGGTCGCTGCCCTTGAGCAGCGAGTCGCGATAGCGGAGCTGGAGCCGCGCGGCTTCCCAGTGCTCGGCGCTTCCATCGGGCAGCACGACGCGCACACTGGCCATGGTATCGGCGATGCTCGAGCCGAAGGCGCCCGCGTTGTTGACGATCGCCCCGCCGATGGTCCCCGGGATGCCCTCGGCCCACTCCAGGCCGCGCAGGCCCAGCGAGGCCAAGCGGTGGGCGGAGCCGGTGAGCGACATGCCTGCCGCCAGCAGGAGCCGCGGGTGGGTTGCCGTGCGGTCGCTCTCTTCGCGGTAGCGCGCCGGCAGGCGCGTGGGCAAGCGCAGGACGAGTCCGTCGTAGCCGTCGTCGGGGAAGAGCATGTTGCTGCCGCCGCCGAGCGCCAGGACCGGCAGGCGGAGCTGCGCGGCGGCTTCCAGGTCCGCCCGAAGCAGTTCTTCATCCTCGGGTGCGGCGAGAAAGCGGGCCGGTCCGCCGATCCGCCAGGTGCTGAGTTGGGCGAGCGGAACATCGCGGGACCAGCGGGTGGGGGGGCTCTGGAGCTTCACCAGTGCGATCTCCGGATGGGCTTGCGGGAGGTCGGACTCGAACCGACACGGGGTCGCCCCCACTGGATTTTGAGTCCAGCGCGTCTACCTGTTTCACCACTCCCGCGCCGACGACATGCTTGGAAACACTAGCGGATCGCCGCGCGGGCGATCAAGCGCATTGTACCCGGCCCGATTTCCCCTTGACCCTTGGTGGACCGCACCGATAGCATGATCCAGATCCATCTGGGGGGCCGTAGCTCAGTTGGGAGAGCGCATGACTGGCAGTCATGAGGTCGAGGGTTCGATCCCCTTCGGCTCCAAGAGATGAGTCCACGATGGCGGGCGGCGTCGATCCAGATGCCGCCCGTCACCGCTCCGCGGCGTGCCACCCGTCACCGCTCCGCGGCGCCTGGCCCGCCGCCTCGTGGAACGTCGTCCTCCGGCCGAGCCCGGCGAGTTCCGGGCGCCCGCCCGCATGCCGAGCACCGGGTCGTGTGCGCACACGGGGATGATCCTGTAACTCATTCAAATTCAGTGGGTTCTGGCCTGGCCTCTGGGTCGCTCCCCGGAGGCGTTCCATGGACTGCCTGACCCGTCCGGTGGGCCGCGCCCGGAAACGCTCCGCCCGTCTCCCGGCACGTCGCGAAGGCATCGCCGTCTTCAGATGCTCACGGTCGATCCGGACAGGCCGCGACGGTTTCATGTCCGTCGCGGCCCGTGCCGTTCCCCTGGGAGGAGGAAGGGGGGAAACCACCCTTTTTCCGTCCATGCGGCGAAGCCCGCCATGTCGGCGAGCATCCGCGCTCCAAGGCCTTAGAAGACCGTCAGGTTCATCGTGTCGCGCACGCCCCTGACTTGCGCGATGAGGGTGACGATGCCCGTCGACAGCCCGGGCCGGTAGCTCGTGGTGGCCAGACCGTCGGTCGTGAAGGCCTCCGCGGGTATCGTCCCGGAAGTGGCCACGAGCCAGACCCGCGTGCTGTCGGGCACCGGCTCCCCGCCCTGGAGCACGGTGACCCAGACGGTGGCGCGCTTGGTGGTGTCGGCCGGCAGAATCTGCGGGACGACCGTCAGATCGATCGTCAATGCGCCCGTCGATGGGCTGTCCGGCTTGGTGGCGCGGCAACCCGCCAGGGCGGCGATCCCGGCGACCAGGACGACGATCAGCAGACCCCCCCCCAGCAACCGTGCTGCCCGCCGGGGGCCGGCTCCGCCGCCCCATCTGGCACGCGCCGACTTTGGCTCCCGCGGTCGGGACGCGGCCCGCACGTTGCCCGAGTGGCCCGATAGTATGGCTCCGCTTGCAGTCATCGCGGTATCCCCCGTCCGCGTCCGAGCGCGGACCGCCGATCATCCGCGGGAGCCGCCGTCTTGGCGGCCTGATCCCGGCGGACGGCCTGACTCAGCTCCTCGGCCGTCTGGCGCGCCAGCTTGGCGACGGCCTCAGCGCGCAGCGCGCTGCGCGCCTGGGCCGGTGGCACCCATCGATCCTCGTCGCCCGTCGGTGGAAAGAGGCGCATCCCGGTGCCGCGCGTGACGCGCAGGCCGATGGGCTGGCGGTCCATCACCTTCTTGCCCGCCATATCCACCACGGTGACCTGAGCGGCGACCTCGTACACGATCTGCGGAGAGGCCAGGACCTTTGGAATGCTGAGGCCGCGGTCCGACCCCTCGGCCGCGCTGAGCACCTCCAGGTAGGCGGTGTAGTCCGCCTTGCGGTCCTCGAGGCTGGCGCTCACGCCCTCGCAGCGCGAGAGCTCGCGCACCAGCGTCTCTCTCAACGCCGTGCTGATCCCCTCGGGATCCGGACGGGCGACGGCGACCGGGGAGACCTCGATCCGGGCCGAGATGGGGACCTCGGGAGGACGCAGCGTGGCAGGGGGAATCCCGCTGAGGCGTCCCCGCCCGATGCCCAGGGTGAACTCGGCGCCCGGATCCTCTCCGTGGACAAGCTGCTTGCGGTAGCCCACCTCGAAGGCGAGTCCGAGAAAGAGCTCGCGCCCGACCGCCCCGAATGCCTCGTGCCGGAAGCGATCCTCGACGACGTCGTAGCGCGTCAGATACTCGGCCTTGGCCAGCAGGCCGAGCGGCAGCCCGCCGCGCAGGTCCAGGCCGAGGCCGCCCAGGACTTCGTTGTGCCACCTGCCACCGGGCAACGAGACGCCCGGATTGAGGTAGATCCCCAGCCGCGGCGTCTCGTAGGCCATCAAGCCCGTGAGCTCGAAGTCGATCGTGCCGGACGTGAAGGGCAGCAGGCCGTCGCCTTCGCGGTCGTAGCCGGTCGGCACGCGCAGGCTGGGTCGCAGCCCGAGAGCGAGGTTGCCGCCGCGCCCCGCGGGCGCGACCCACTTGAGGAAGACCCGCGTGTCGCCCGCGCCCTGCTTGTTGACCGGGAGCCCCGTGGGCCCCGTGCCCATGTCGTGCGTCAGATGCAGCGCCGTGATGCCCAGCGACGTGCGGCGCGACAGCCCATACTGCAGATGGAACTCGGTGCTGCTGAACGACTCGAGCGTGTCGCTGCGCGCGACGCGGCGCAGTCCGAACCAGAACTGGTGCAGCGCCGGCCCGTAGACGGATGACACCAATCGGATGTCGCCGGCGGGTGGGGCCGGCACCCGCGTGTAGTCATCCGCCGATCGGGGCACCGCCCCTGCCGGCGGTCCGAGGACCGGCAGGAAGCCTACCGCCAAGAGGCTGGCCGCCAGGATTGCGCTGCGCAGAGCAGCCCGCATGGACTCACCCCCGCGATGGCCGTGAACGTCCTTGTTCGCCGCTTCCCCCGAGGGGGAGCGCTCCGAGGCCGATTGTGCAAGGGACGTGCCGGGGCGCCCGGTCTGTCCGGAGGCGCGGCGGCAGGCGTGCGGGGATGGGGCGGTGGACGCTATGCCCTTACCGAGCAGAAGGTTGCGCCCCGGGAGCCCGGGCGGCGGCGTGGGAGCGGGTGGCGCCTCGGGTGCGGCGTGCCTGGGAAGGACCTGACCAGCGCTGGGAAAGGAAGGCCCGCTCACCTGCCCAGGGCGCCCGGGGCGTCCGAGCGGGAAGCAGAAGCCGGGACGCGGCCCATCCAGGTCGCGCCCCGGCTCCTCAGAAGCGACCGCGCAGGCGGGGCGAGGCGGAGTGCTCCCGCCCCGCCCACGCGTGGACGGTCTACCGGGTGACCACGAGCTTGCGGCTCTGTTCGAACTCGCCAGCCCGCAGCTTGTAGAAGTACACGCCGCTGGGCGTGAGAGCGCCGGCCTCATCGAGGCCGTTCCACTCGATCGAGTGGATCCCAGCATCCACGGCGCCGTTGACCAGGGTCTTGACCAGACGGCCGCTCAGATCGTAGACGGCCAACTCGACGTTCTGCTGGGTCGGCAGAGCGAAGACGATCGACGTCTGCGGATTGAGCGGGTTCGGGTAGTTCTGGAAGAGCGCCGTGCTCGAGAGCGAGCCGGCGTACCGGGTGAGCTCGCTCGAGCCGCGCGTGAGCACGTCGTTGCGCCAGTCGCGCAGGTCGAACACGTACTCGAGGCTCGTCTCAGGCGGCTCGACGACCCGGAAGGTGAGCGTGGCCAGGCAGCCATTCCCACTGACTCCAGGGCTGGCCGGGTTGAGACGCCCCATGCACAGCTCGATCACGCCCTGGCTCTGAATCGTGTTGAACAGCACAGTGCTGTTGTCACGCTCCAGGAGCTCGCCCTTCTGGGTGTCCACCAGCATGAGCTGGGTCGGGTCGTAGGCGACGCGGACCATCGCCGTCGTGAGCATCTCGGCGTTGGTCACATTCACCTGGACCTCGACCAGCGACCCAGGCAGGGGCTCGCTCATCCGGGCATCCACCGCCAGGCGGGTGACGCCCTCGACCGGCTCGCCCAACGGCGTGAAGGCGATCCCGGGCGCGCCGCCCAGCATGGCCGGCGTGTTGTAACCGTTGTCGGCGAACCACGACCAGTTGCCGGTGAAGGCAAGCAGGTCGTCGACGTCCAGCTCGCGGTCACGCGCCGGCAGCAGGCCCGGCGCAGTGCCCGTGACGGGTCCCATGTCGCAGATGGGGTCCTGAACCGTGGTGCCGCCGCCGTTCCAGCCGATGACGAAGGCGTTCATGTCCTCGAAGGTCATGAAGCCGTCCGGATCGGGAACCTGGGCCGGGACGGTGCCGCCGGTGCCGGTGCCATAGGTGGCGATGTCGCCGACGTAGGCCAGCTCCACGCCCATGTTGCGAACCGCCCAGGCGGTGACGGTCTGGCCGTTGTAGTCGGTCATGTCGGACAACGTGGGGCTGAGGGCGAAGGTGCCGCTCAGCGCCCGGGTGGTGCCGTTGAGGGCGCCCTTGGCCTGGACCAGCACGTAGGCCATGTTGTAGTTGCTCGAGCCGCTCAGGCCATTGGGCACGCCCGTCACAGCCGTGTGGACCGAGAAGGTGCCGGCTTCGTTGTTGTAGCTGGCGTTGAAGATGCGGTTCGTGTACTGCGTGCCTTCCCAGCCGTCACCGGGGGTGATGGCCTTGATCTCGAGCAGGTTGGCGGGGAAGGTGCCCACGAAGCTCGCGCTCACGACGCTGTCCGGATAACTGAGCTGCAGATTGACCGTGCGCACCTCGTTGGGCGCGATGAGCAGCGTGCCGTCGCCGTCGAAGTCGTCCCGCACCCGCGCCGCGGGCACGAGGTTGCTGTCGATCGTCAGCAGCTCGACCGCCGTGGCCTGGTCCATCGCCACCTGCGTGCCGGCCGCATTGCGCAGGACGGCATACACGTAGTAGGTCCCGTCGGGCGGCGTGCCGCCCGGCGAGTTCGAGAAGGCCCAGGTCGCGGGACTGTCGTCGCTCGTGTGCGTGCCGGCCGGGAAGCACAGCTTGGCCGTGACCGCGCTGAAGGTGCTCGCGGTGTCGTAGTAGAAGTCGACCGTGTTGTTGTCGGGCGCATTGGTCGTCGTGTAGCGGAACGTGTAGCTGCCCGAAGGCGGGAAGCTCATCGGCAGCTCGCTGGTCGTGCCGAGCGTGAAGAGCAGCGTGATCGACGGCGTGGGCGCGAGCACGTACTTGGTGACGGTGCCGCGCGCGTCGTCGGAGATGAAGATCTCCATCTCGCTGCCGGCGTTCTCGAAGACCGAAACGCCGCTGATGCTGGTGAAGAGCCCCAACGTGTTGCCGGTATCGCCAATCATCGTCTCGAAGGTGGGCGTGCCACGCTGGGGCAGCGGGCTGAGGAAGTACGTGTCGTCATAGACGACGACCCGGTTGTTGCCGTAGTCGGCCACGACCACGAAGTACTCCTCGGTCGCGCCGCCGATCGCCGCCACGGCGATGTCGGTCGGGCCGGCGAGGTAGTCGCTCGCGTTCGAGGCGGTGTTCCACTGGGTCACGTAGACCATCCGCGGCGCCAGCGCCAGGGCCGGATCCTCCGGATAGAAGTGGAACTTCTGGATCCGGTTGTTGCCGGTGTCCGCCACGTACACGACGAAGCAGCCGAGCTCGGCGCTCCACAGCGCGCAGGTGGCGCTGGGGGCCGAGAACTGGCCCGCGCCGCCGCCCGGCGTGCCGTAGCGCATGATATCGGGGGTCGTCGTGGCGGTGATGCTGAACTCGGTGGCGGCTGGAGGCAGCGCCCCGTGCGTGCCGTCGCCGAAGATGATGACGCCCTCGTACCAGTCGAGCTTGTAGACCTTGTCCGTCGGGCTGGCGGCGCCCAGGTCGGCGACCCGCGTCCAGGTGACCGGGTCGGCCCCGTCGGGGTCCTCGACCACGACGACCGAGTTCTCCTTCAGGGGACGGGTCATCGTGCCGCAGGTCCAGTTCTCCGGCACGGTCGCCGGCGTGGTGACATAGTAGTACTCATCCGGATTGGCGCCGTAACCCGCCGCGCCGCTGGGATGGGCGATGTCCGTATAGGCGTCGCCCGGCAGGTCGTCGCCGGTCGTGGCGTCGATCTCGGGCACGGCCAGGATCTTGACCCGGTCGTTGCCCGTGTCGGTCACGAAGGCGTACCGGGTGGGCACGGTGCGGACGGTGGTCGCGATGGCGTCGGTGCTGTCGGCGACCGTCTCGTCGAACTCAAAGACGATGCCCGGGATCAGGTAGATGTTCTCGGCGTTGTTGGGGATGTTCGCCTTGGCCACGCCGTCCAGGATGACCCGGCCGGTGCTCAGGTCGGAGATCGTGACCACGTCGTCTTCCATGTCGAACAGGTAGCTGTGGCCGGTAACCTGGTTCTCGTCCACGAGCGTGGCGCCGACGACATGGGCGGCGCTCGCGACGCCGGCCGCGCTGGCATCGGTCGCGGTCGGGCCCTCGGCGACCCAGATGTCGCTCGGGTTGGTCAGCACGTCGTCGTACGCCTCCTTCAAGGCCGTCGAGTCGCCGGCGACGGTGACGATGAAGACCTGCAGGTATTCGTCCTGAGCCAGGCTGTTGTCCTGAGCATCGAGGACCCACAGCTCATCCTCGGTGACCGAGTTCTCCACGCCGATCTGGAAGATCGAGCGCAGGTCCTCGAAGGAGGTGGCCACCGGAGTGGTCTGGTCGATCACGACGTCGGTGGCCGTGGCGCTCGCCTGCCGGTAGCCCATATCGACGTCGCCCAGGCCGAAGGCGTAGGCGCCGCCGCCCTGGTAGTCCGACGCGGCGTAGGTGATCTCGAACGTGCTTGCCGCCGTCAGCGACGAGGGCGGCAGATCGATGATGGGGCCGTTGACGGCATCGTAGTCGATCGAGTAGACCTTGGTCCCGGCCGGATAGGCCGTGGCGTTGGCCACGCGACTCCAGGTCGTGCCGTCGACCTTGAGGATCTCCGAGTAGGGGATCACATTCAGGGTCGCGGGCGCGGCGTAGGTGTTCAGGTAGATGTCGTCGGCATCGAACTGCGACGCGGCTCCCGCGGGTGCAGTGTACGTGGCGCTGGCGCTGGTGAAGCGCTTGATGTCCATGTTGACTTCAAACGCCATGATCCGCTTGTTGCCGCTGTCGAGGACGAAGTTGACGATCCGTCCGTCGGCGGCCTGGAAAGCGGCCACGCCATAGGGCGTCTCGAACCCGTAGGTCGTGATCGGATCCTCGACTTTCTGGTCGATGGTCGGCGAATTCACGACGTGGTAGTAGGGGCCGTCGTACTCGACGACCACCTCGTAGCTGTCTGCGGCACTGGCGGGTCTCGGCACCAACAATGCGGTCGCCGCCAGGAGAGCACACAGCATCAAGACCCTGTGCTTCGACATTGTTTCGTCTCCCTCCGCTTCTTGTCCGCCGCCGGTTCGCTTTCCTCGCGGCCCGCGACCGGATGCCGTGTGCGAACCTGCCGCTGACGTCCATCCTTGAACCTAACAGGCCGAAGAGGGTCTCGACGGATCCTCGGTCGACCAGTCGCTTCCATGCGTCACTATCGGACTGGTCGTTTTCATTCTTGACCCCGAACCGCAAGGGATCTTTAGGAGCGATGGCGGGGATGGGGCAGTCCCGGAGGGGCGGCGCCGGCTGGGAGGAGGCCGGGCGGGCTGCGTCAGCTACAGGTATTAATGTGAGCGGGGGCCGTCCCCGTGGGGAACGGCCTCGGGTGGCGCGCGTCCGGCTGGCGGCGCGGCCTGCGGCTACTGGCCCACGCCCACGACCTCCACCTCCCCCGGGCGCAAGTGGAAGGAGACGACCAATCGGTGGTGGTCGTAGAGACTCGGGAATTCGGGATCGGGGTCGCCGTGGATGATCCCCTCATAGAAGCTGATGGGGATCGTCCCGGACGACGCCCGGACCCGGCAGCGCATGGTGTAGAACTGGATGTTCCCGTCGGCCAGGGTGCCCAGGGCGGTGTTGCCGCTGTACTGGATCTTCCAGGTGGCCTGGATCCCGAACTGACCCGGGTCGAGTTGCTGCACCGGCTGGAACAGGTGCCCCTGCGTGCGATTCCAGTCCGGGCCCTCCCGCGAGCCGCCCTGCACGCCGCTCGGCAGGATCTCCAGCTCCTGGGGGTCATACTCGACGATGATCGCCACGCCATGGACGTCCTTGGCGTTGAGAATGCACAACCCGAGGTCGAACGTGGCGCCCGGGGCCACCGCAATGGCGTCGGGGCAGATGGCGATCGTCGGCTTGCCCAGGGTGGTGAAGCTCAAGTCCTGCGTGGTGACCGTGTTCAGACCGGCCTTGTTGGTGGCGTTGATCGCAAAGAGGTAGGTGGTCGAATCCTGCAAGTCGG
Organism: uncultured bacterium; assembly: GCA_964603725.1. Taxonomy (GTDB): domain Bacteria; phylum Eisenbacteria; class RBG-16-71-46; order CAIMUX01; family WJJG01; genus CAZDKK01. Next base: position 20,926 of record CAZRWW010000002.1, on the reverse strand, counting down.
TGAGCACCAGGCTGTGCAGGCGCTCGTGGCGGTCGGGCTCGTTCGGGAACTCATCGGCGACGTGGCCGAACGGCCGGGTCAGATCGTAGTGGATGCGGCCGCGCGTGCGGTCGTCGGTCTTCCAGTGGATCTCGGCGGAGCTCGAGGTCACGCCCACGACCTCGATGTCCGAGATGACCGGCGGGGTCTGGTCGTTGAGCTCCTGATCGGGCAGCGTGCTGAAGGGCGTGCCCCGCGCGGACGTCGTATCGCCGCGCGTGCTCAGCGCGGCCACCAGGTAGTAGTAGGCGGTTTCCGGCAGCAGTTCGTCCAGCGTGACCTCGTGCTGCTCGCGCGCGATCGGCAGCGAGACCGTCTGCGCGACGGCCAGCGTCGCGTCGCGCCCGTAGCGGAGGGTGCCGACGGTGGCCTCCGAGGTCGACCAGGTGACCGTGGCGGCGGTGTCCTTGATGTTGGTCGCTCGCAGGTTCTTGATGCTGAGGGCGCCCTGGCCCTTGCCCGAGTCCTGGCCGGTGGGCGCGTCGGTGCTGATGCCGCAACCCGCGCCGAGGGTCGTGCCGAGCAGAGTGAGCGTGAGGGCGAGGGTGAGTCTGCGCCAGCCTTCCATGGTTTCCTCCCCAGTGTGGCTTCCGGCTTCTGGCCGCTGTCCAAGATCCTCTACAGCGACGGTTCCCGGCTGGCTGGCCCGCGCCACGTCCTGTGGCCGATTCCAACCATGCGCCTGCACTCCATCGATCGTCAGGGGGAGGGCGGGGCTTTAGCTCATCCGAGCGGCACGCGGCGGGGCGACCCGACGGGCGGGGAGGGGCGCCAAGGGCGGCGGGCAGCCGAGCAACACGAGGCCCCGCCTCCGGAGGGGCGGGGCCCAGCCCGGCGTGTCGTGGGGGCGGCGTCCCGGGACCGGCGGTGACGATCAGCCGGCTTCGCGGCTCAGCGGTGGTCGACCTCGGCGCGCTTGGTGATCACGCGATCGACCAGACCGTACTCGACCGCCTCACCGGCGCCCAGCCAGAAGTCGCGATCGGCGTCACGGTTGACCTGGTCGATGTCCCTGCCGGTGATCTCGGCCACAATGCGATTGTAGCGCCCGCGCAGCTTCAGGATCTCCTCGGACGCGATCTTGAGATCGGCCGCCTGGCCAAAGCTCTGAGAAGAGGGCTGATGCAGCAGGAAGCGCGAGTTGGGCAGCGACAGGCGGTAGCCCTTCTCGCCCGCCAGGAAGACCATGACGGCCGCGCTGGCGCACAGCCCCGCCACGATCGTCCGCACGGGGGCCTGGACGAAGCGCAACATGTCGTAGATGCCGAAGCCCGAATCGGCCTCGCCACCCGGGGAGTTGATGAGCACGGTGATCGGCTTCTCCACCGACTCGGCCTCGAGGACGAGGAGCTGCTGATAGACCTTGCGAGCCAGCTCGTCGCTGATCGGCTCGCTCACCAGGATCGTGCGCGTCTTCAAGACCTTTTCGGAGAGCTTCTCGTCATCCTCGCCGCGCGCTTCTTCCCCCTCTTCCTCTTCCTCGTCGTCATCATCACCTTCCTCGTCCTGCGCCACGAGGGGCTCGGGAAGGTGCAGGATATCCTCATCTTGCGGGTGCCACATCATCGCCGTGCACGGCTCCTTTCCCTGCGGTTTGCGCGCCGGTGCCGGGGCGCGAACGTGCCTGTCAGATCGATCGGCCCGCCCTGGAGGCTCCTTTAAGAGCGTTCCGACTGTCGGCGTTCCGAGGCAAGACGGCCAATACTCTAGCACCGCGGGGGGGTGGGCTCAATCGCGCTCCCGGCCCTGCGCCACGGGGCCGGCCGCCTCCGCCCGGTGCCCCGGCCCGCCCACGGGCTCACCCGCGCTCCCGGGCTTGCCCGATCGCCACCGCCGTGTAGCGTCCCCACCAGAGCGGCCGGCCGAGGCGCTGCCACTTGAGGGCGTAATTCGTGGGCAGCTGCTCGGACTCATCGGTGGGCCACGGCTGCGGTGCGAAGAGTTGCGCGTGCTCGGCGAGCAGGCGGCGGATCGCCGCCGCGTATTCAGCATGGTCCGTCGCGACGCGCAACTCCCCGCCTGGCCCCAGCGCCCGATGGGCGAGGGTCATGAGCGCGGGTCTGAAGATGCGCCGCTTGTGATGGCGCGTCTTGGGCCACGGGTCGGGAAAGAGGATGTGGATGATGCTCACCGAGGCGGCCGGCACCCACCGGTCGAGGACATCCAGGCCGTCGGCGCGCAGGAGGCGCACGTTGGGCAACCCCGACCGGCCGAGGCGCTCGACCGCGCGGCGGTAGTACTTCCCGGCGCGTTCGACCCCGAGGAAGTTGCGGTCGGACCACCGGCGGGCCGCCTCGCGCAGGAACATGCCCTTGCCGCAGCCGATCTCCAGCTCGACCGGACGGCCGTTGCCGAAGAGATCCGGCCAGGAAAGCGGCGGCGCGGCGGCGAATGGGTCGACCTCGAGCAGCGCCGGCTGCATGGAGAGCGCTCCCTCACGCATCGGCCGGCGCGGCCATCCGCGCGGCGATCGCCTGCGCAATCGCGCGCAGCGCCCGGGCGGCGGGGGAGTCCGGGGCCGCCAGCACGATGGGCTGGCCTTCGTCCGCTCCGCCGGCCACGGCCGGGTCGATCGGCACGCGGCCGAGGATGGGAACCCCCAGGCGAGCGACCTCGTGGTGGAGCTGACCGCGCGGGAAGATCTCGCTGGCCTGGCCGCAGTGCGGGCAGATGAAGCCGCTCATGTTCTCGACGATGCCCAGCACGGGCACGCCGACGTGCTCGTTCTGGAACATGCGGACGCCCTTGATCGCGTCGATCAGCGCAACGTCCTGCGGCGTGGTGACGATGATGGCGCCCGAGAGATTCCCCTTCTGGGCGAGCGAGATCTGAATGTCGCCCGTGCCGGGCGGCAAGTCCAGCACCAGGCAGTCGACATCGGACCAATCCACGTCCGTCAGGAGCTGCTCGATCGCCCGCGCGGCAAGCGGGCCGCGCCAGATGACGGGGGCCGTGCCGGCCGCCAGGAAGCCGAGCGACATGGCGCGCAGACCCAGCGCCGATACGGTGGAGATCTTCTCGCCGGTGCGCACTGGCGGCTGCACGGGGACGCCGAGCATCGTGGGCAAGCTGGGGCCGTAGATGTCGGCGTCCAGTAGTCCCACGCGCAGCCCCCCCTCGCGGAGGGCCAGCGCCAGGTTGACGGCGATCGTCGACTTGCCGACGCCGCCCTTGCCGCTCGCGACCGCCAGCTTGAACCTGACCCCGGGGAGGAGGTCCTGCGTGGCGGGCCGCTCGACGGCCGGCGCCCGGGATGGGCCGGTGACTTTGAGCTCGTAGGGGAAGCCCGCCCGATTGAGCTGCAGCCGCGCCTCGGACTCGATCTGCGCGGCCAGCTCGGCGTTTCCGGTCAGGATGTCCAGCACGATCACTCGCAGCTCGCCCTGGAGGCCGACTTCCTTGACGTAGCCCAGTTCGACGATGTCCTTGCCGAGCCCCGGGAACTTCACCTGTCTGAGGATGTCGAATACGTCCTGGACGCGAGCCACGCTTCCGCCCTCCTGCCACCGGGGCGTCGCCCCGCGTCCGCTTTGGACGCGCGCTGCACCGCCGGGAACCCCGAACGGACAACGATACCGCATCCCCGCGGCCGCCGTAAGTCCCGTGTGCCGCCTTCGGACGCCGGCTTGTCCGGCACGGGACCATCCGATAGGCTGGGGCGTCCGCACAGGCGGCGCCGGGGCGGTCTCGGGCGGCGGCCCCGGCGACATCCGGGCCGCCCTGACGCGGGGCGGTCGTGCGTCGGGGAGGGCTGCTTGCGGAGGACTCCAAGGGTGCGAAGGATGACGATCTCTGACGACGCCGAAGTCGTCTGCGACGGGAGAGCCTGATGCGCGAGTGGCCCCACGATCCTCCTGCGCCGCCACCTGCGCCGCCGCCGCTCGAGTCGAGCTGGCTGCCGCCTGCGCCGCCGCCGCCCCAGTCGAGCTGGCCGCCGCGGCCGAGCCAGCCGCGCGCGCCCCGCCGGCGCTGGCGGCTGGCGGGGATCCTCTTCGCCGCCACGGTCGGCAGCACGCTGCTCGCGGGGTATCTCATGTCGGGCGATCTCGTCCAGGCGGCAGGCTATTCGGCCGCGATCATGGCGATCCTGCTTCTGCACGAGATGGGTCACTTCCTGATGTGCCTGCGCTACAACGTTCCGGCCACGCCGCCCTACTTCATACCGATGCCCCTCACGCCGTTCGGGACGATGGGGGCGCTGATCCTGATGCCGCCTTCGCAGCGCTCGCTGCGCAGCATCCTCGACATCGGATCGGCGGGCCCCTTGGCGGGGCTGGTCGTCGCCGTTCCGGTGGCGTACCTGGGCCTGAAGCTGTCGCAGGTGATGCCGGTGTCCGAGGTCCCGCCGGAGGGCGGGATGCGGCTCGGCGACTCGATTCTCTTCTGGCTGCTCACGCGCGCCGCGCACGGCCCGCTGCCCGCCGGCGCCGAGATCCTGCTGCACCCGGTCGGGCTAGCCGGATGGGCCGGGCTTTTCGTGACGGGGCTCAACCTGCTGCCGGTCGGACAGCTCGACGGCGGGCACGTCATGTATGCCCTGATCGGCCGCCGCGCCCGCTTTGTGGGCTACGTCTTCATGGCCGCCTTCGCTCTGTGGACGTTGCTGGCTCACCGCGGCTGGTGGCTGATGCTGGTGCTGCTGCTGCTGCTCCTGCAGCGCGGTCATCCGCCGGCGCTCGATCCGCGGCCGCTCGATCGACGGCGCATGGCGATCGGGATCCTGCTGATGATCATCTTCGTGCTCACCTTCGTGCCGCGGCCGATCGTCGTCATCCAGCCTTAGGGGGGTGTGGTGGACTGGATCGACCTGCATATCGACACGCTCTGGCGCATGCGGCTCGCCGGGCTCGATCCGCTGGCCGGGCTCGATCCACCCGCCGGGCTCGATCCGCTGGCCGGGCTCGATCGCCGGGCGACCGGCGGGCGCCTGGCCCCGATCGAGCGAGCGGCCACGGCAGGCCGTGAAGCCCAGAGCCCCCGATTGCACGTGGATGTTGAGGGCGCGCGGCGCGTGGGCCTGCGCGCGGCAGTCTGGGCCACCTACGTGGAGGCGGAGCACACGGGCGCCAGCGGCGTAGCCGAGCTCCTGCTGCGGATGGGCGCCGGGCTGCGGCTCCCCGAGCGCTCGGGCGGGCGCCTGCGCGTCGTCCGCGACCGGGCCGATCTCGATCGCTGCCTTGACGGGGCGGCGCACGGGATGATCATGGGCCTCGAGGGCGCGCACCCGCTGTTGGGGAGCGTCGAGCTGCTGGCCGGTCTGCACGCGCTCGGCCTGCGTGTGCTGGGCCTGACGTGGAATGACGCCAATCCCTTTGCCGCGGGGTGCGCCCAGGAAGGGCCGGGCGACGGCGGGCTGACGCCCCTCGGCCGCGAGCTGGTGCGGGCAGCCCGCCGGCTGGGGATCATCCTTGATCTGGCGCACGCCTCGCCCCGGACGCTGGACGACGTGCTCGACTCGGACGGCGGGTCGTTCTTCGTGAGCCACACCGCCTGCCGGGCGCTGCGCGACCATCGGCGCAACCTGAGCGACGAGCAACTCCGGCGCGTGGCGCGAGCCGGAGGGCTGGTGGGGATCACCGTCTGCCCGCCCTTCTTGACGGCCGATCCCGCGGGCGCCACCTGCGCCCACGTGGCCGACCATATCGTGCACGTGGCGTGCGTGGCGGGACTGGCCTGCGTGGCCTTGGGCTCCGATTTCGATGGGGTCGAGTCGACGCCCGCGGACCTTCCCGATGTGCGGGCGCTGCCCCGACTGGCCGAAGAATTGGAGCGCCGGGGCCTGGCGCCCGCCGAGATCGAGGCGGTCGCCGGCCGCAATGCGGCCCGGTTGCTCCGGGAGGCGCTGGGAAGCGCCCCCGATCCCGGCACGACCGGGGCCGGAGGGTGAGTGGCGGGGGCCGCGCCCAACACGGGCGGTGGGCGCGCGGGAGCACCCGGTGACCGCCCACGCGCGCGGCGACAGCGGGCCCCGGGGAGCAGCTGGCGATGGTTCGGTCCCGACAACTCACCGGACGCGATCCGGCCGACATCGACCCGATACGGCGCATCTACGTCAACCGCAACCTGCGGCTGGCCAGCATCCAGGCGATCGGCTTCGACATGGATCACACGCTGGCCTGCTACAAGGCCGCGCCGTTTGAGCGCCTCGCCTTCCAGAAGTCGGCCGAGAAGCTGGTCGCCCAGGGTTACCCGCGCGAGATGCTGCGGCTCAAGTACGACCCCGGATTCGTCGTGCGGGGGCTGCTGGTCGACAAGGCGCGCGGCAACATCCTCAAGATGGACCGCCATCACTACGTCGTGCAGGCCTGCCACGGCACGCGCAAGATCCCGGCCGAGATGCGCAAGAAGCTCTACGCCCGCGAGCGGCGCATCCGCCCGGGCGGCACCTTCGTGCCGGTCGACACGCTGTTCTCCCTGCCCGAGATCGGCCTCTACGCGCAAATCGTGGACCTGTGCGAGGCTCGCGGCCAGCGCCCCGACTACCGCCGTCTCTATGACGAGGTGCGCCGGGCGGTGGATGAGGCGCATGCCGACGGGAGCATCAAGGACGTGATCGCCCGCGACCCGCTGGCCTATCTCGACATCGATCCGCTCTTGCCGCAGACGCTCAATCGCATGCGCGGCCACGGGCTGAGGCTGTTCTTGCTGACCAACTCCGAGCCGGGGTATACGGCGCTGATCATGAACCACCTGCTGAGCGGCAAGCTCGAGGGCTGCTCGCACTGGACGGATTTCTTCGACCTCGTCGTCATGCGGGCCGGCAAGCCGGGCTTCTTCGGACGGCAAGGTCCCCTGCAAGCACTCAGCCCCAGCAGTCTCGGGGTGCCCCGCCAGCGGCCGGCCCCGGCGCTCTTCAAGGGAGGATCATTCCTGGCGCTCGAGCGTGCCCTGCGCGTTTCGGGCGACAGGATCCTGTTCTTCGGCGATCACACGTACGGCGACATCCTGAAGTCGAAGCGCATCTGCGGCTGGCGCACCGCGATGATCATGCAGCGGCTGGAGGACGAGCTGCACAGCCTGGCCGCGACGCGCGGGGAGCGCGAGGCGATCACGGTGCTCGAGCGGCGCATCGACCGGCTGTCGGCGACCCGAGACTTCCTGGAACGGGCCCTCGAAGGTCAGGTGCCCGGTGCGATCGCGGGCCGCTTCCTGCGCGAGCATCGCCTGGCCGGCGGCGTGCGAGCGATCCCGGGGCATTTGGCCTCGATGGAGAAGGAGATCGAGGCCTTGCGCCGCCGTCTGGATCGGATCAAGACCGAGGTCGAGGCCGCTTTCAATCCACGTTGGGGACCCATCTTCCGAGCGGGGAGCGAAACCACGCACTTCGCCTGGCAGGTGCAGGAGTTCGCCTGCATCTACACCTCGCGGGTGAGCAACTTCCTGAACTACCCGATGGACAAGTACTTCGTCGCCGAGCATGTGGTCATGCCTCACGAGCTCTGATCCACTCGTGCTCGTGGGGCGGTCCGCGGGGTCGGCCCGGGACCCGGCGCTCGGCAGTCCTCGCGCGCGCCCCGCGGGGCGGGCCGGCGGACCTGCGGCGAACCGGCGGACGGCGGCGATCACAGCAGCGAGCGGTAGACGTCCTCGATCCGCTCGGCCTGGGTCAGCGCGCTGAACTCGCGTTCCATGCGGGCTCTGCCGGCCCTGCCCATGGCTTCCCACTGCTCGACGTGGGTCAGCATCCACTCGAGGTTGGCCGTCAGGGCGCCGTCGTCGTATTCAGGCGCCAGCAGGCCGCTCTCTCCGTCGGCGACCACCTCGGGGATGTCCGCGTGGCGCGTCGAGATGACCGGGAGACCGGCGGCCTGGGCCTCGATGAGGGCAACCGGTGCCCCGCCCTCGGTGTCGCCGTCGGGCGCGGTGCGGCTGGCGGCCAGGAACAGGTGGGCGCGGGCCATGGCCGCCAGGTGCTCCTCGTAGGGAACGTACCCTGCCAGCGTGACCCGCTCGCCGAGTCCGGACAGCCGCGCGGCCGCCTCGACGGCGCGGCGTTCGGGCCCGTCGCCCAGGATGCGCAAGCGCACATGGGGAAAACGTCGGGCGACGGCGGCAAAGGCGCGCACAGCGGAGGGCACGCCCTTCTTGGGGCGCAGGCTCGAGCTGACCAGGATCTCGATGCCGCCGTCGGGATCGGGCCGGCGGGGCGCGAACCTGATGCGGGCCAGATCGATCCCGAGGTGAACGACATGGACTCTCCCGGGCGGGCAGCCCAGGGCCTCCAGCGTGCGCGCCAGATTGGGGCCCTCGACCACGAACGCTTGGCCGTGGGTGAAGAGCGCCCGATAGCGCTCGCGCCACCAGAACTGGCGCGGGGTCCGGCCAGCATCGCGGCCGTAGAAGGTCGTGACCAGCGGCAGGCCGGCCGCGGCCGCCAGATCCACGGCGCGCGCCCCTTCCCACCCGAGATGGGCATGGATCAGTCGCGCGCCTTCACGGGACAGAATGGGCAGGTAGCGGTCGGGAGGCAGGCTGCCGAGGCGGTGTCGCAGCGCGTCCACTAGGCGCGCGACGCGGCGCCGGGGCCCCGGCACGAGGTGCACGGGCTGGAACGGGAAGCGCTCCGTGTTCTCCAGCTGCCGGGTGAGCACGACGGGACGCGTGCGGCGGGCGTGCAGGAGCTGGGTGTGGATCCACGTGCCGGTCTGGAAGAGATAGGGCGTGACCAGGTGAGCCACTGTGATGAGGCTGTCGGCCACCGCCGCCCCCTTCCTCGGTCCTCGCCGCCGTGATCCGCCTGCCCGCGGGTGTCCGGGCGGCCGCAACCGGACTACCCTAGCAGGGGGTCGGGGGGGCCGCAACTCGGCGACCCCGCGCGGAGCGCTGGGAGGCGTCCCGGTCCGCGGCGACACCGCTCGAATCCGGATTCCAGCGGCGTTGACACGCTTTTTGGACGCGTGCTACCCTCCCGCATGATTTGGACTTGCGGCGTTGTGCAGAGGTTCTGGGCGCCGGAGCCGTCGGCGGAGGTTCTCATGAGGGTCTTGCGGTGGACCTGGTGGATGGTCGCGATCCTGTTGTGCGTGCCTGGATCGCGGGGAGATGATCCCATCGGTCGGATCAGCCTCGGCGCCAGCGGCGGCTTTTCCACCTACGCGCTGGGCAAGGTCAACGATCGCATCGAGACCCAGGGCAACAACTGGCTCGAGGAGAAGGACTGGCACGAGCTCGATCCGCTGAAGCACGGCTGGACCTTCTGGGCCGACCTCAAGGTGCCGGTGCCCCTCGACCTGGTGGGAGTGCGGGAGGTCCTCGGCATCCCGCTGGATTTCTATCTGAGCGGGGGCTACGGCGTCTCCTCGGGGACGTCGGGCGGCCAGGACTACAACGAGCTGATCGAAGTCAAGGGCGAGCAGACCGCGGTCCACGGGCGCCTGCTGTATGTCCTGCCGTGGCGCTTCCAGGAGGACACCCGCATCTTCGTGGGCGGCGGGCCGCTCTTCATCTCGGAGCAGAAGGTCACCGCCACGCACACCTCCCGGCGCAGCGCCGGCGTCGGCCAGACGACGCAAGAGACGCGCCGGATGGAGGAGGTCTACTACAAGGGCGATGGGACCGGCTTCCTGGCCGGCGTGGCCATGGAGTACCTGATGTCGGATCGCCTCACGCTGTCGATCGACCTGGGCTATCGCTGGGCCAAGGTGGACTACGGCACTTGGGGCAGCCGGCAGAATATGACCATCGAAGACAGCGATGTGGTCGTGTTCACATCTGACCAGACGACCAGCCTCGTGCGGCTCCGCCGTGACAGCAGCTACGTTCTGCACGGGTTCCTGGACGAGGAGGCCACGTCGCGCGCCGAGGAGCCGACTCCCCACACCTATGGGCCCCACCTCGACCAGCTGGCGCCCCTGTCGCGGGACGATCTGAACATCGACCTGACGGGCGCGCAGATCCACGTGGGGTTTCGCGTCTACGTCCTCTAGCCGCTCGGCGGAGCGAGCCGGATCGCCGGCCGGAGGGCCGACCGGGGCGGGCTCGGCCGCGGCGGCCTCCGCGTCCATATTGCCGACCCGATCAGGGAAGATCCTTGCCGTCATCTTCAATCGCCGCGTGGAAGGCCGGTCCGGTGCCGATGAACTTGAAGGTGAGCCAAGAGAGGAACACTTCCATGCATGCAGCGCCGCCGCGCCGCTTCGCGCGCGCCCTCCTGGGTCTGATTGCTTCGGTCGCTCTGCTTCGACCTGCGGCGGCCGATGTCCCCTTGTTTCCGATCGATCAGCTGACGCCCGGAATGAAGGGCGTGGCCGTCACGGTGCTCCAGGGCACGCGGCCCGACAGCCTGCCGGTGGAGGTTGTCGGCGTCTATCCCGGCTATAGCCCTGGCTCCCACGTTGTTCTGGTTCGCGGGCAGGGCCGGTTGGCCGAGCTGGGCATCGCCCAGGGGATGAGCGGCAGCCCGGTGTTCATCGATGGGCGGCTCGTGGGGGCCCTGGCCTTCGCCTTCAGCGGCGCTCGTGAGGCGATCGGGGGCGTGACGCCCTTTGGCGAGATGGTTCAGGACCTGACGCCGTACTTCGCGGGCGCTCCCGCGCCAGGCGCGACCGGCACCCATGCGGCGGGCGGCGGGCTGAGGCCGGATCTGCCTGCCTTCCCCGAATGGCGGGACCGCTGCGCGAAGGGCGAGTTCGCTCTGCGCCGGCCGCCGGCCATGGCCCCCGGCGGCGGTGCGGCGGCGGGCCTCGTGCCGATCGGGTTGCCGGTCGCGCTCGAGGGGCCGGGCGGCGGCCCGGCGAGCTTGTTGGAGTCGGTCCTGCGCCGGGCGGGTCTGACGCCCGTGCCGGGCGGCGGCTCCGGGGAGGGCAGCGGTCCCGGGATGAAGGGCATCGCGGGCCTGGGGCCGGGACCCGCCTCCGCGCCGGTGGCAGGGGGGAGCGAGGCGCCCGGTCCTGCACTCCGGTTGTCGCCGGGAGATGCCGCCGCCGTCACCCTGGTCAGCGGCGACATGACGGCCGCGGCGATCGGGACGGTGACGTGGGTCGACGGCGACCGCGTCTACGCCTTCGGCCATCCGTTCCTGTTCTCGGGCGCCACCTGGTTGCCGTTCGCGCGGGCCCGGATCGCGGCGGTCATTCCGACGCTGGATGTCTCGTTCAAGGTGGGCACGCCGACCGAGGAAATCGGCGTGCTGGTGGGGGACAAGCGCACCGGGGTCGCCGCCCGGCTGGGCGGCCGGGCCGAGCGCGTCAGTTTGGACATCACGATCGAGGATGCCGGTCAGGGGGGCGGGACCGAGAGCCACCACTACAGCATCGCGAAGCACGAATTCCTCACCCCCGTGCTGATGGCGGGCGCCGCGGCATCGGCACTCACCAGCGAGCGCTTCGCGCTCGGCCTCGCCACGCTGCGTGCCGAGATCGCCATCGAGCTGGAAGATGGTCGCACGCTGGCGCGCCGGGACATCTTCCGCACGATCAATCCCGGCCTGACGGCGGCCGGCGAGGCGTTGGCTCCGGCGACCTATCTGATCGACAACGCCTTTGCGAGTCTGCCCGTGCGGGCCGTGCGACTGAAGCTGGCGCTGGAACCAACCATCCGCGCCGAGCAGATCGAAGGCATTCGCGCCCTGAAGCTCGAAGTGCGACCCGGCGAGACGTTGCCGCTGGAGATCCGCCTGCGGGAGTTCCGCGGGGCGACGCGCGCGCGCCGCGTGGATCTCGAAATCCCCGCGGGCGTGGCCGCGCAGGATCTGCTGGTGCTGGCCGGATCGCCGACCGCGTTCTACGAGTGGGACCAGGATCGCGCCCCCGACAAGTATCGCCCCCGGAGCCTCGACGATCTGGTGCGGCTGATCGAGACCTACCCGTCCGAGGAGAGCCTCATCGTGCGGCTCTACGGTCCCTCGCGGGGCGTCGTTCACCGGGGGCACGAGCTGCCCTCGCTGCCGCGCTCGAAGTGGCACGCGCTCAGCACGGGCTCGACCGGCGGGGAAACCACGGTCGTGAGCGGCGCGATCCTGTCCGAGACCGTCGTGATGACCGGCAGCGTCGTGCTCGGGGGCACCTACGTGCGCGTGCGCGTGGCGCCCTAGGGCCTGACGATGGGGCGGCGACCGGGGAGGAGCGGGTGGTCCGGGCCATCAGGGTGAGGAGAGGGCAAGACATGGTGACGGCAAGCAGGGTCCGTTGCGGTGCGTGGTTGGGGATGGCGTGCGCCGTCGGCGCGCTGATCGGCACGGCGGAGGCGGCCCGCGTTCGCGAGTTCCGCGTCACCGACGCCGAGAGCGTGCTTAAGGGCAAGCTGGAGGGCGTCGCGGTCGGACCCGAGGGCAGCCTGACGCCCAGCCCGCGGCGGGAGGTGCTCTTCTCCAACGAGGTGGCGTTCGTGTGGGCCCTCGTCTCCGACGGGGAAGGCGGCGTCTTCGCCAGCACGGGCAGCGAGGGGGCGCTCTACCGCATCCGCCGCGACGGCAGCTCGGCGAAGGTGACCCAGACGCTCGAGTATGAGCTCTTCTCCCTGGCGCGCGGCGAGCGCGGCGCCCTCTTCGTCTCGGGCGCCCCCAACGCCACGATCTCCCGGGTCGATGCGACCGGCGCCACCACCACGGTGGTCGACCTGCCCGAGGGTCTGGTGTGGGACTTGCTCGTCTCGCCCAGGGGCGCGCTCTTCGCCGCCACGGGCGAGAGTGGCGAGGTCTACCGTATCACGCCCGAGGGGCACGCCCAGCGGGTGGGGCGCGTCCCGGACGCGCACGTGGTCACGCTGCTGTGGTGGCGGGATCGCCTCCTGTGCGGCACGGACGGCCGCGGCCTGCTGGCCACGATGGATCCCGAGAACGGGGCGGTCGAGATCCTCTTCGACACGGGGCAGGAAGAGGTCGCCGCGATCCTGCCGCTCGAGGATGGTCGCCTGCTGTTCGCGGCCAATGGCAAGCGGCCGGCCCTGCCCGCCGATACCGGCCCGGGTCTGTCGCTGCCGCCGATCGAGGTGCGCGCCGGCGGCGGGCGCCCCAGCCCGGGCCCACGGCTCTATGAGCGCGCCGCCAGCGGGCTCGTGCGGCCGGTGTGGGAATCGACCGAGGAAGACATCCTGAGCCTGGCCCTTGCCCCGGACGGCGAGATACTCGTGGGCACCGGCTCCCAGGGCATCCTCTACTCCCTGAATGCGCGCTGGGATGTCAGAAGACTGCTCGACTGCGAGGATGCTCAGATCCTATCCCTGGTCACCGATGGGCAGCTCGTATACGCCGGCACCGGCAACAACGGTTCGGTCGTGCGGCTCGACTACCGCGCCGCACGGGAGGGAACCTACACCTCCGAGTCCCTGGATGCCGGGTTCGTCGCCGCGTGGGGCGCGCCCGACTGGATCGCCCGCGGCGGGGGCAGCGTGACGATGGAAACGCGCGTCGGGCAGATCTCGGAGCCCGGCGAGCTGTGGACCGACTGGGCCTCCTTGCAGAACGGCCGGATCGCCAGCCCTCCGGGCCGGTTTCTTCAGTGGCGCGTTGCTTTGCGGTCCGCGGCGGACGAGCTGCTCACGCTGCGGGCTGTGCGGATCCCCTACCTTGGTCCCAACCGCGCGCCGGAGATCTCGGAGGTCTCGGTGGCGACCGCGTGGGCCGAGTTCCAGGCCTCGGCCGGCGGCCAGCGCGCCGGCAGTGTGCGGCAGAGTCTCCCCGGGGGCGTGCAGGTGGAATACTCGTTCGAGGGAGCGCCCGCCGGGACCGGCGAACCGCAATCCCGGACCGGGCTGTGGGCCCGTAGCCTGCGCAGCGCGACCTGGAAGGCGATCGACCCCGACCTGGACGGCCTGGAGTTCGACCTCTACCTGCGGGCCGTGGGGGAGGAGGAAGCGCTGCCGCTCAAGGAAGATCTCACGGACACCGTCTACACCTGGGACTCAGCCGCCTGGCCCGAAGGGTGGTACGAACTGAAGATCGTCGCAAGCGACGCCAACGGCAACGCGCCGGGCAGCGGTCTCAGCGCGGAGCGTTGGAGCGAGCCCTTCCAGATCGACAACACCCCGCCGCAACTGATCGACCTGGCCATCGGCCGGGAGGAGGGGCGGGTGGTCGTCACCGGCCGCGCCCAGGATGGGCTGAGTCGCATTGCGGCCATCGAGTACTCGGTCAACGGGGAAGGGTGGCGTCCGGCCATGCCCGAGGATGGCATCCTCGACAGCCGGTCGGAGAGCTTGCGAATCGCGGTGCCGGATCTGAGCGACGGGCGCCGCCCGTCGGTTGTCGGCGTCCGCATCGCCGATGAGATCGGCCATGTGGCCAGCGGGCGGCTGAGAGTCCCCCCGGAGCGTTGATCCGCGCGCCGCGCTACGGATGCGGCACCGGAGGGCGTCCGCATGAAGCACCCCCGCCGGGTGGTGTGCCTCGTCCCGAGTCTCACCGAGACGGTCTGCGATCTCGGGATGGGCGACTGCCTCGTGGGGGTGAGCGACTACTGCAATCCCGCGCCGCAAGTGCGCCGGCCGGCGCGCGTGGGAGGTCCGAAGACCCCAGATCACGCCGCGATCGCCGCCCTCAAGCCCGACCTTGTAATTCTCGGTGAGGAAGAGTGTTGCCGGTCGGACTTCGAGCTGCTTACGCAGTCGTGCGACGTGTACGTGGCCGCCTGCCGGTCGCTCCCCGATGGACTTGAAGTGATCCGCGAGCTCGGCGAGCGGCTGGCCGCGGCGGAAGCCGCGCGATCGATCGCGGCCCGGATCGAGGCTGCTGGTGGGCGAGATGGACCGCGGGCGGCCGAACGGCTCGTGAGCACGTTCTATCCCCTCTGGCCCGATCCCTGGATCACGGTCTCGGAGGGGACCTTCGTCGCGGACATGCTCCTGCGGTCCGGGGCGCGATCCATCTTCCACGACCTGCCTCAGGCCTACCCGGTCGTCGAGCTGTCGGAGGTTCGCCGGCGCGAGCCGGAGCTGCTGCTGCTGCCCGATGAGCCCTATCCCTTCACCGCCGGCGACGCGCGGCGATTCCCCGGGCTGGATGCCCTGCAGCGCGGGGCGGTCTGCTGCGTTCCCGGCCGGTGGGCGGCCTGGTACGGGTCGCGCATGGATGAGGGACTGACCGGCCTGCGGCGTGCCGTTGCGGCCCACGCGCGCTGACCCGACGTCTGGCATCCGGTGCCGGCGGCGGTCTGGGCCGCGGTCAACGGCCTCAGGCGCGGCGAATTCATCGGCCCCTAGCGCAGCCGCAGCATCTTGAGGCTCCGGCCGCCGGCCTCCGTCGCCAGCCGGGCGTAGTAGAAGCCGCTGGGCATCGGATGGCCGCGCGCGTCGCGGCCGCACCAGCCAACCGTGTGAACGCCGCGCGTCAGCTGCCCGTCGAGGAGCGTCTGCACGTGGCGGCCGGCGGCATCGAAGAGGTCCAACCGAACCGGGCCATCGCCGGGCAGTGTGAACGCCAGGCGAAGCTCCGCGCCGGCGGGGTTGGGACCGTCGGGCCCGAGCGCCAGCGCGATGCGATCCGCCGGTTCGGCGTCGACGCCGGCGAACGATCCCAGGCCGGTGATCTCGACGTCGTCAATGATCCAGCCCTCGCCGCTGCCGCTCTCGTCGCTGCCGAACCGGAAGCGGAAGACGGCCGGGCCGCTGAGCCCGGCCAGGTCCATCCGGACCTGTTGCCAGGGCATCTCGCCGGAGAAGACGGGCGTCATCATGGGGAACGGCCCGGTGCCGGCGGGCAAGATCGTGTACGGGTATCCGCCCGGGGGGGTCAGCGGCATGTACGGCCCGCCCGCCAGCGCGATCTCGACGCGGCCGCCGTCGAAGGTCTTGCCCGCGTGCAGGGGGCTCACGTCGGCATCCATGCGCATCCAGAATCGCAGCTCGCCGAAGCCCGACAGCTCGACCGAGGGCGTGTAGAGGCCGGCGTCCAGCAGGCCCTGATACGTGCCCCCCGGCGTGCCGCACTTCCAGGCCCGCTGTCCGCCCGGCGTGTGGTTCTCTGCGGTCGAGACGTGCCACTGATCGGCGAAGTGCAGCGTGACGGGCGCGTGGCTCCAGGCGCTGACGTCGCCCTCGACCGGTTCCCAGAACCCGCCCACGGGCAGCGCGATCTCCAGATCGCGGCGCGCCGAGCCGGGCCCGCGGATCTCCAGGCGCAGATCGGCGTAGGGCAGCTCGTAGGCTGGGTCGACGGCGATCTCGAAGGGCGGCGCCAGCGCGGCCGTGCCGCCCGGGACGAGCAGATCCAGTGCGGCGGTCGCGGAGGTCACCGCCACGAGCGGGTGCGCGCAGGTGAGCGTGGCCGTGGCATCGCGCAGGTAGCCGGAGCCCGCGTTGCGCACGCTGAACTCCAGATGAGCCTGCTCGCCGGGCGCGACGTGTGCATCGGCGTTGCCGCCGGCGGCATCGGCGATGATCAGATCGCCCACGAGCGGCACGGCCGCGTGGGCCAGCACCGTGAGCGCGCCGTCCCAGGCGGCAGGGCCCGAGGCCACCAGGGTGATGGCCAGCGGCGCCAGGTGGCCGTCCGCCACCCGCGCGGAGACCTCGATCTGGCCGAATCCCTCGGACCACACGCTGCCCCCGGCGGGGATCGCCGGGAACGGCAGCGCGGACACGAGCACCGTGAGGGTCGTGTCGCCCGCCGCCAGGTGCGCGGTCACGCCCTCGGCCGCTTGCTGGCCGATGTTCTCGATCTGCAGGGCGAGCCAGATCCGTTCACCGGCGTCCACCTGCCCATCGCCGCCGGTGTCGATCAGCTGCGCGGCGCGCACCACCAGGTGCGGGCCTGAAGGGGCGACCACGGCGACCGGCTCGCAGGCGGTGACCCGATTGGCCGCCGTCACCGTGAGCGCCAGCGTGTCGGCCTCGCCGGGCAATGGATCGATCGGGATCACGGCGTGGCCGCCGCCATCGGTGTAGGCGCTCCCGTAGAGCACGCCGTCGGCCCAGAGCGCGCACAGCGCTTCGGCGCACCCCGGCACCGTCACCGCGTAGCTCGCCGCTTCCAGCCCCAGCGCGCCGCCGTGGTCCACCGCCATGGGCAATGGGGCGCAGGTGCGCACCGCCAGCGACGGATCGCCGAACAGGATCCAGAGCTTGAACATCAGCTCCCCATTCTCGCCGCTCAGCTCCATCATCCGGCAGGAGCCGTTGAACCACAGGCCGCCCGTCGTGCGCATCGAGTCGGCCACGAGCAGATCGACGAACTCGTCCTGCGCGTGCATCGGCGGCACCCAGTACTGGTTCGAGGCGGACATGTAGGCCGCCACGGCCCCGGTCGGCTGGCCGCCCTGGGAAGCGCGCAGCCAGGCCTCGGCGAAACAGGTCTGCCCGACGAAACGCCCGGCCTGGCACCCGACCGTGTCGATGAACGGCCAGCGCCCCTGGTTGTGGAGCGCCTCGACGTGCTCGATCGTGAAGACCTCCCAACCCGACCACGGATCGCCCCATCCGTACGCCGTGCCGTGGCCGGTGTAGTTGACGAGACCGCGACCGGCCTCCAGAGCGGCCGTGATCATGCCCGTCGTGCCGTCGGGCTGGTAGACCTGGTCAACCACCCCGTAGCCGTAGTGCAGCAGATCCTGGCGGATCAGGTCCATGTGCTCGTGATCGTACTCGCCGAACTGGCCGGGGCCTTCGTTCGAGGCGACCCCGCAGGCGTTCGACAGCCAGGTGTCGCCGGGGCCCAGGTCCCGCTCATAGGCGATCGTGCGCGCGACCTGAATCGCCACGTGCGCGGGCGTCTCGGCCGAGAAGCGCCCCACGAAGATCTCCGGGTAACTGTCGTCGCCCTCGAGGAGCGCATAGGAGGGGTCCGACCCGGCGGTGTAGATGATGAACGTCGGCATCTGCTCCGCGTCGCCCACGAGCAGCAAGTAGGCGAGGTCCTCGGCCTCGTAGACCTGCGCCACGTAGGCCTTGATCTCCTCGGGGGTCGCGCCCACCGCCGACAGGCCCACCAGGCGGGTCGGGATGCCCTTGCGGAGCTTCCATTCGACCAGTGGCGCCAGCTCCGGGAGGAACGCGTCGTAGGCGATGATGAGCAGGCCGCCCGCCTCGATCACGGGCGCGTAGCGCGCCGGGTTGAAGTTGAGAAAGTGATCGCGGTAGAGACGCGCGAACTGCGGGTCGACCGGGCGCGAGCCGGGCAGGCGGTGCGATACGTTGCGCGTGCTCGGGCCGGCGGGGGCGACCTCGACGAGCAGGCGCGTGTAAGCCCGCACGGCGCGCGCGGCCGGCAGGGCCTGCAGCACGTTCAGCTCGACCACCACGCCGCGCACGTCCCGCAAGATGTAGGGCTCCCCGAGGCGGGCCGGATCGGCCGGATAGGGGGCCTCCTGGACGTAGACCGAATCGAAGGTGTAGGCCGCGCCAGCGGGGTCGTCGGTGCGCCAGGATGTGCCGCGACCGGGCGCCACCGGCAATTCGGGCAACTCGACCCAGTCTGCTTCCAAGATGCGCAAGGTCATCTCCCGGTCGCCCGGGATGGCCAGGCTGCGCCGCAGCCGCGGCAGGGCCGGCCGGCCGGCATCGTCGGCGGAGCCTTCCCCCGGCAGGGTGAGGCGATAGTAGGTCGTTCCGTCGATTTGGACGGGCTCGGCCGAGAACCCCGCCAGGTGCGCCTCCAGCACAGTGCGCTCGGCGTCCGAGGAGATCACGCGCACCCCGGTGGGCTGCCCGCCGAGCTCCACCCACCCGGCCGAGGCGCCATCCGCCCGCGCCGGCGCGCACACGCCCAGGCCCAGGCCCAGGCCCAGGCCCAGGCCCAGGCAGAGGAAGAGGCCCAGGCGGAGGCAGAGACGGAGCATGACCAGGGCCGGGAGAGGCCCTCCGGCGGCTCCGGGCGGTCCCCCCCGGCGCTGGCGGAGTGGTCCGGGGGTGAGCGGCATGGTCTCTCCGTTCGTGGGAGCGCGTGGACAGCCCCGCCCGGCAGCGACCGGGCGGCGCGGCGCCCCACGGCCGTCGCGGGCGGGCGGCAAATCTACTCATTCACCTGGTTAAGTATACCCGACGACCGCCGCCCGGACCTCAGCAAAACTGCCAAAATCTATTGGCGATGTGGATTAGGCCACTGAGTCGGCCGTATCCGGGCTCTGGGCGGCTAGTAGGACTTGGCCCACAGGACCCGGCGTGGCGAGGGTTGACCGCAGACCAGGCAGGACCCCGCTTCCGGGGGCGGGGCGCCCGGGGTCTCGATGCCGTCCTCGGGCGAGAAGGGGACGACCCGGATGGTCGCCTTGGTCTCCTCGGCGACGCGCGCCTCGCACTCGGGGCCGCCGCACCAGTGCGCCCAGACGAAGCAGGGCTGCTCCTCGATGAGGCGGCGGAACGCCTCGTAGTCCTCGAGGTACTTCTCGTTGGCCGCACGGAACGTCAGCGCGCGCTGGAACAGGTCGTGCTGCACAGCCGCGAGGGTCTCATCGATCGCCGCCGGCAGCCCATCGACGGGCACGCCTCGCTTTTCCCGGTTGTCGCGGCGCACCAGCATAGCGCCGCGCTTCTCGAGATCGCGCGGCCCCACCTCGATGCGCACGGGCACGCCCTTCAGCTCCCACTCGGCGTACTTCCAGCCGGGCTTGAAATTCTCGCGGTCGTCGACGTGCAGTTCGTAGTGGCCGGACAGCGCGGCGCTGATCTCGGCCACGTACGCGAGCACGCGCTGGCGCTCGTCGTCCGTCTTCCAGATGGGCACGATGACCGCCTGGATCGGCGCCAGGCGCGGGGGAATCACCAGGCCGTTGTCGTCCGAGTGGGCCATGATCAGCGCGCCGATCAAACGGGTCGAGACGCCCCACGAGGTCTGCCAGCAGTAGCGCCACTCCTGGTTCTGATCCTGGTACTTGACCTCGAAGGCGCGCGCGAAGTTCTGGCCGAGGTTGTGCGACGTGCCGGCCTGCAGGGCCCGGCCGTCCTGCATCAGCGCCTCGATGCAGTAGGTGCGCAGCGCGCCCTTGAATCGCTCGGCATCGGTCTTCTTGCCCATGTAGACCGGCACCGCCATGTGCTCCTCGGCGAACTGGCGGTAGACACCGAGCATCTTGCGCGTCTCTTCCTCGGCCTCCTCGGCCGTGGCGTGGGCGGTGTGGCCTTCCTGCCACAGAAACTCGGTGGTGCGCAGGAAGAGGCGCGTGCGCATCTCCCAGCGCACGACGTTGGCCCACTGGTTCAGGAGCAGCGGCAGATCGCGGTAGCTCTTAATCCACTTGGCATACATGTGGTACATGATGGTCTCGGAGGTGGGGCGGACCATCAGGGGTTCCTCGAGCCGCGCCCCGCCGCCGTGCGTCACCACGGCGCACTCGGGCGCGAAGCCCTCGACGTGCTCGGCTTCCTTCTTCAGGAAGCTCTCCGGGATGAAGAGCGGGAAGTAGGCGTTGCGGTGGCCGGTCTCGCGGATCATGCGGTCGAGCGCGCGCTGGATCTTCTCCCAGATCGCGTAGCCGTTGGGACGAATCACCATGCAGCCCCTGACCGGCGAATAGTCGGCCAGCTCGGCCTTCTGGACGATGTCCAGGTACCACTGCGAGAAGTCTTGCTGGCGGGAAGTGACGCCGTACTCCGACATCGCGCTGCTCCTTCCGTCTCTTTGGGCCGTCGCGCCGAGCTCACGGACCGTGGGCATGGCGGACGATGAAACGCGGAATCTTTCCACAGCCGGCGGGCCAAGTCAATCCGCGCCGCGCCGGCCGCGCGGAGTTCGCCTTGCCGCGTCCGGTCGCGCCCACTAGACTCCTGGATCGGTCCGACCGAGGACGTCCGGAAGGAGAGATGGAATTGCACGACGAGAGGGCCTCGCAGTCGTCTGCCGGCGCCTCGCAGGCGTCCGCTGCCCCCGCCCGGGCGGCGGGGGCAGCGGCGGAGGCGACCGATGCCGGCCGCAGCGCCGGTCGCGCGCATGCGTCCGGCCAGGGCCCCGCGCTGCTGGACGTGCGCGGCCTCTCCCGTGAGTTCGGACCGGTCAAGGCTGTGGACGATCTCACCTTCGAGG
>CAZRWW010000001.1:3422-151199 GCA_964603725.1 uncultured bacterium | reverse complement strand
TGGCCTGCGTGGCCCTTGGCATCGTGCTGATCGGCAGTCTCGTTCTGGGAGTACTATCGCTGGTTCTGTGAAACACAGACGCAGCGTGCAGGGCCCAGGGCGACACGGGCGCCGGCGGTGCCCCGCGCCGCCCTGGGCCGCCCGCCGGAAGCGGGTGCTCCGGCAGGGCGGGCGGCCTCCTAGGCCGCCCGCTGCTCCGAATGATCCCCGGCGCCGAACTTGAACCGCGATACAAGTTCGTGCAGTTGACGCGCGAGCGCCGCCAGTTCCGCGGAGCCGCGCTGGGTCTGATCCGCGGCCTCGGCGTTCTCGCTGGCGGCGACGCGCACGCCCGAGATGTTGTTGGCGATTTCCTGCGCGCCGATCGAGGCGCCCTGGACATTGCCGGCCACTTCCTGGGCAGCCTTGGCCGTCTGATCGATGTTGAGCGCGATCTCGTTGACAGTCGAGGACTGCTCCTCCACGGCGCCGGCGATGGTGCGCAGGATCTCGCTGACCTCGTTGATCACCCTGACGACGTTGGCAATGGCGCCCACGGCGTTCTTGGTGTTGCTCTGCATCTCGCGCACCTGCTCGGCGATCTCCTCGGTGGCGCGCGCGCTCTGCAGCGCCAGCTCCTTGACCTCGTTGGCGACCACGGCGAAGCCCTTGCCCGCCTCGCCGGCCGAGGCCGCCTCGATGGTGGCGTTGAGCGCCAGGAGATTGGTTTGATCGGCGATGTCGCTGATGGCGTCGAGCACCTTGCCGATTTCGATCGCCGAGGTGTCGAGCCGTCCCATCGTCTCGCTCGCCACGCGCGACTGGCCGTCCGCATCGACCGCGACCTGGGCCGCCTTGGCGGAGCTGGACGCGACCTCCTTGAGCGAAGAGCTCATCTCTTCGATGGCCGTGGCGATGCTGTTGATCGATGTCGACATCTCCTCCGCCGAGGAGGCGATGCCAGTGATGTTGCCGGAGAGCTGCTCGGTGGCGGCGGCCGCCCCCGTGGCCTGCCCGGTCATTTTCTCCGCGCGGCCCGCCAACTCAGTTGAGGTGGACGCCATTTGTCCCGAGGCCTGCTGGATCGTATTGCCGTAGCCGGCCAGATCCCTGACCATCTGCTCGATGCGTCCGATGAAGGTGTTGAACCAATGGCCGAGCTCGCCGATTTCGTCCTGAGACTTCAGATGAATACGCCGGGTCAGGTCGCCTTCGCCCTCGGCGATGTCCTTGAGCATGTCGATCGTGAAGCGTATCGGCCGGACGAGCCGTCCGGCCATGAGCATGGCCACGATACCGAAGAGCACCACCATGACCAGTGACGTCAGAATCGTGGCCAGAATCGTGGCGTGGATCGCCCCCGCCACTCGCTTGTGGACTTCGGCGAAGTCATCCTCGTAGGCCCCGGCGCCGATGACCCAATCCCAGGGTTCGAAGTAGGCGAGCGCGGCTACCTTCATGCGCGCCTGAGCCTCACCGTCGTTCTTCCAGGGATAGCGCTGGAACGAGATCTCGCCCGATCCCGCGGTGAGCGCCTGCTCGATCATCGTCTGAATGAAGGGTTGCCCGTCGGCGTCCTTGGATTCCCAGATATTCTCGCCGTCACGCTGGCCGTCATTGGAGATTATGTACTGGCCACGCTGGTCGCCCTTGCCGCCCAGCACGTAGACGTAGCCGGTCTTGCCGACCACCATGTCCATGATGCCGGCGCGCAGGCTCTTGACGTTCTCCTGCTTGACGCCGACGTAGAGCAGGCCGGCGACCTGGCCGGACTTGTCGCGAATCGGTTCATAGGCCGCAATGTACCAATCATTCACCACAAAGGCTCGTCCCGTGTACACCTGACCCTTGAGCGCGGCGGCGATCACGGGATTGGGCGTGCCGTCAGGATTCACGGCCGGAATGTAGGTTCCGATCGCGCGCGTGTTGTCGGTCTTCTCGACGTTGGTGCACACGCGCAACATGTCTCCGGCGTCGTTCATACGCTGGAAGATCGTGCAAGTGCCGCCGACCAGCTCTTTGACCTGGTCGACGACCGGTGACCGTGTGCCCATGCTGGTATTCTGACCCAGCCAGGCCCCCCCGACGGTCATCTTGGGCAAGTCGACGGTCTGGGCCGCCTTGGTGAACTGGTTGACGGCACTCCAGGTCGCAGTCTCACTCGAGAACTCGACGTGGCCGGCATCTTGCATGACCTGGCGCGCCACATTCAGATCCGACCGCACCTTGGTCTCGACGGCCTCCTGCTGAGCGCGGCACATGAGATAGACGCTCTGGGCGATCTTGCCGAGCTCGCTCCGGGTCAGTCCGTCGAGTTCCGTGGTGAGATCGCGATTGAGCCTCTGATTCTGGAAAGCGATCATCCCCACGGTGACGGCGGCACTGAGCACGATGGCCCCCACGGTGAGCATGATGATGCGAGTCTTGATAGTGTGTGTGTTCAGCACGGCTGCCTCCGAGTTGGTCCGCGCGGTGAGCGTGCGAGTCCTGGAGGTATCAGGATCGCGACTGCGCGGCGATGGCCTGCCTCAATGCGGTCGCGGGCATCTGCCTTGCGCGCCCATCCTATCTATCGGGTTCTGGGGGAGTTGATAGTAGGGTCGGCGGCTTCCGAGCTGGTGGATCCCGGCCACCTCACGGGGGCGCGGGACCGTGAGGCCGGCCGTTAAAGAATGGCCGGCCCGCGCGGCGGCCGTCGGCGGAAGAACGTCCAGTAGCTGACTGCCGGCCAGGCACTTGCGCCGCCACCGTCACACCGCCCCGATCGGCGGCCGGCGAACCGCAGCCTACTTCTTCTTCAGGATCCCCTTCAGCAGGTCCTTGACTTCCTTCTCCACTTGCTGCCCGGGGCGCTCCGTCGTCTTCCGGCTCGTGTCCGCCGGCGTCTCGGTCAATCCCTCGAGAAACTGGTTCGCCTGCCTGAGCGCCTCCTGTTGCAGTCGCTCGCGTTCCTGGGCCAGGCGCTGCTCCACGCGCCGCTGCGCCCCGCCGCGCAGCTTCTCGACGTTGAGGCCGATCTTGGGCTTGGGGTAGCTGCCCGACACCTCGATCGGCAGGGCGATGCGCTCGCCGGGGTCGCCGAAGAGGACGGGCGCCAGTTCCGCCGGCACCTGCGAGCGGATGCCGGCCGCCAGCTCCTGAGGCAGGATCAGATCGAGCGACATGCCCACCGTTCCGTCAATCGCCTGCCAGCCCGTCGCGCCGACCTCGATCGGGCCTGCCTTGAGGCTCATGCCGTCCACCACCAGGCGCCCATCTTGGATGCTGAAGGGCTGGAGCCAGTCGGATACCGCCAGCCGGCCGAGCTGTGGCGCGCTCAAGTACTGCGCCAGCGACGTCTGCAGCGGATGGTTCGCGATGCTGCCGCTGCGCATCTGCAGACTGCCGGCGGAGTTGAAAGTGCCCAGATCGAGACCGAGGGAGTCGTTGAGATTGCCGGACAGCTTGGCGGTGGCGTTGATCGCGCCGGTGAGGAATCCGCCGAGGCGCGCGAAGCGGTTGAGATCGGCGGCGTAGTTGTACAACTCGGATACTTGGGCCTCCTGCACCTGAACTTGCATGTCGAAATGCGGTCTCTCGGGCTGACGATAGTCGAGGCTGCCCATGGCGGCGAGCCGGCCGCCGAACCCTTCCGCGGTCACGCCCTCCAGGTTGAACAGCCCGCGGTTGATGCCGATCGTCCCACGGGCGTTGCGGATGGAGGCGCGATTGACCTTGATCTCGTCCACCCGGATCCCCAGCGAGCCCTCGACCAGCGCCAGCAACGCCGCCGGTGACGCGGCCGGCTGGGCCGCCCCGCGCCCGGCCGGGCGCGGGCCCGGAGGTGGGATGAACTCGTCCAGGTCGAGCGTGCGGCTGCGCAGTTGCCCGTCGACTCGCGCGATCTGGCCGCCCGGCGCGCGCGGGTCCAGCGCGCGGTAGTTCGAGACCCGACCGTCCACGCGCACATCGCTGCGGCCCACCTGCGCGGTCAGATCGTCCAGGAGCAGGTCCTTGCCCCGCAGGGTGATCGTCCCGCCCGCTCCGGAGACGGGTACGGGGAGGAGGAGCCCCTGCGCGCCCACGTTCGCCAGCCGGATGGTGCCGGCGGGAACGAGGGCCTCCGGGGGTTGGGCCGGCCCCGTGACAACGAGCTGCGCCGTGGCGCGGCCGCTCAGGCGCAGCGAGTCCTGGTTCGCCTGCAGCGCGCTCACATCCGCCAGGTCCGCGTCGGCATCGAGGCCGAGCACGACCTGCGGGATGACGAGGTACTCGGTCACCGTCGCCCGCGCGCGGAGGCGGCTCGAGCCGCTGCGCGCCGAGAACTCGGCCACCTCGATCGTGTCGCGATCCGCCCGCACCTCGAGGGCGATGTCTTCGATAGGGACGGGAAGCTGCGGATGCTGGACGCGGCCCCGCGCGAGCGTCAGGTCGAAGGCGAACTCGGGCAGCGCCTCGGGCGACAGCGGGTCGGCGCCGGGCGGCGGCGCCAGCGGCCCGCGCAACGAGCCCGCCACCGACAGCGTGCCGCCGGAGCGCAGGCCCGCCATCGCGGGAAACATCGCGTCGGGCAGATAGCCGAGAATGCTCGCGACCTCGGCCGGGCCGCCCGACAGGCGCAGGTCCGCGGCTGGCGTCTGAGTCGCCAGGCCTGTGACCTGACCGGTCACCGCAACGGGGAGATCGCCCAGCGCCAGCGTCGCATCGGTGATGCTGAGGACGTCGCGCGTCGTGTCGTAGCTCAACGTCTTGCGCAGCCTGAGCTGGATGTCGCGGCCCAGCATGCCGGCCGGCAGATGCACGCGCACGGTGTCGACGGCGGTCTCGCCCGAGAGCCGCACGAGCCCGCCGGCCGTGACCTCGGCCTCGAGGCGCTCCGTCAACCCGGCCAGCGCGACGAACGGCTCCCCGCCGGGAGCTCGTACCAGCACGCGCCCATCCCGGATATGCAGCTCGCGCACCTGGATGCCGATCGGCGGGGGGCCGCCCGGTCGTGCGGCGCCGGTGCCCCCGGCCGCGCCGGCCCCGGCGATCCGCGCGGCAGCGGCGGCGTCGCCGGGCCGCTCCATGAACACCTCGACGAGGGGGGCCTCGATCAGGACCCGCGTCACCTCGAGTCGTCGCTGCAGCAGCGGCCAGAGCCGGGCCTGGAGCGTGATGCCGCGCACGGTCACGCGACTGCGCGGCCCCACGCGCGGCTCGCCGATCTCGAGGTCCCGCAGGGTCAGGCCCGCCGGCAGCAGGCGTACGCTCGCCTTGCCCACGCTCACGGGGCGGCCGGTCTCCCGCTCGATGCGGGCCAGCACCATGTCACGCAGGGCATCCTTGGGCACGAGGAGGATCGCCGCCACGATCGCGAGCACCACGAGGCCCAGGACGATCAGGACGCCCTTGAGCAGAGTGTGACTCCTGCTTGCCATCACGCGCCTCCTTCCATCGGCCTTCGCATCGGGGCCTGACCCCGCATGCCAACCGCCTTCCGGTCATCGCCCGGCGGCGATGCGGGCCTCCAGCTCCGGCAGAAACGTCCGGTTGCTGCAGAAATGTTCAGCATCGCGTGCAATGTTCCGCCGGAAGTAGTCGAGGCCCTCAAGGAACATCGCCAGGCGCTCCGCGGTTGGCGCCAGATCGTACAATCCGTAACCCAGCTTCTCCAGGTAGTAGCCGTTGATCATCTGCTCGAACTGGCTGGCGATCGGGATCGAGTAGATGGGCTTGCCGAGGTGGAGGGCCTCGCTCATCAGCGTATACCCGCCGTTCGTGATGATCGCGCGCGCCGAGGCCACGTCGCCCAGGAAGCCGGCCGTGCTCGCGGGCCTGTAGACGATGTTGCCGTCTTCTCCCAGGCGGTCGAATCCGTAGGCGAGGAAGCGCCACTTCGTGCGACGCGCCAGGCCGATCGCCAGCCTGGCCTCGCTGGTCGTCGCGTAGACGACGATGTGGCCATCATCCCCGGCCTTCTGCTGGGCCTGCTGCAGGACCTCCGTGCGCAGGATGGGGCCGATCAGCGTCGAACGCTTCCGGTAGCGTTGCTTGACTTCCGGAAAGAAGAAGCTGGTGACGTAGTAATGGTCGGCGAGCTGGTACATGGCATCGACCACGGCCCGGGCGCCCCGGAAGTCTTGGCGCCAGGCGTAGGGGAACTCGAGCCGGTAGTGGGAGAGAACGTGCTGGTGATCGATGCTCAGGAACGGCACACCGGCGAGCGTCTTGGCATACGGCACGAACGGCTCGAAGTCGGTGATCGCCACCTGCGGCTCGAACTCGCGCAAGGTCCTGATCAGGGTCTTGAAGGTGCGGCCGGCCTCGGTCGAGCCGTCCTGGAGATTCTTCTGCAAGGTCTTGAGTAGGTCGAGGCGGTCGCCGGCGAAGACGAAGCCGAGGCCCATGACCCGCACCACGTCCTCGAAGTGGCGGCTCAAGTACTCGTAACCCTTGTGCGAGGTCAGGATCTTGACCTGGTGACCGCGCGCGATGAGGTACTCGATGATGACGCGGCTGCGCGAGCTATGCCCGCGACCTTCCCCCTGGACTCCGTAGAGGATGCGCGCCATGACGCCCTCTGCCTATTGCGCTCCGTTCATCAGCGTGTACTGCGGGTCGAGCCGCAGGGCCTCTTCATAGTGGCGGCGGCCTTCCTCGAGCTGCCCCAGGTCCCGCAGGGCGATCGCCAGGTTGTAGTGCGCCTCGACGCAGCGCGGGTCCAGGCGCAGGGCCTCGCGGAGCCGCTGGACGCCTTCCTCCAGCCGGCCGAGCTGGCAGAGGGCGATGCCGAGGTTGCTGTGGGCCGAGACATAGCCCGGCTCCAGCTCGATGGCTCGCCGGAAGTGCTCACAGGCTTCCAGCGTCCGACCGGCCTCGAGCAGCCCAATGCCGTGATTGGTCTGGGCCTTGGCCGAGTTGGGATTGAGGCGCAAGGCCTCGGCCGTGTGGCGAGCCGCCTCGGTCTTCAATCCCGCGCGGTCGTAGGCCACGCCCAGGCTGAGCTGCGCGCGGGCGTTCGCGGGCCGCTTGGCCACCGTGTCGGACCAGATCGCGACCTCGCTACGATAGTCACGATTGCGCGCCAAGGTGGCGGCGCCCAGGGCGGCGGCCGTGACCAGCGCTGTCGCCAGCAGCGCGGTTGCCGTAATCGTTTTTCGGCGCAGCAGAGCCGCTCCACCCATGATCACCGCCGCCACGACCCCGGCCAACGGTAGATACATCCGGTGCTCGAAGGCCAGATCCTGCAAGGGCACGACGCTCGACGTCGGCGCGAGAATGACAAAGAACCAGGCGCTCAGAAACCCCAGCCGCGGACGCCGTCGCAGGGCCCATCCGGTCGCCGCGACCAGCGCCAGAATCGCGAGACCGGCGGGCCAGGCCCGGGACCAGGGCGCCACCGGCCAGCCGTAGTCCAGCACGAGCGGCGCCGGCCAGATGGCGAGCCTCAGGTAGTGCAGGATCACCTGCGGCTGCGTGCGCGCATACTCGATGGGAGTGACCGGAAGCCGATCGGCGTGTAGGGTTTGGCCGCCGGTGAGGCCGGTCAGAATCACGAGGGGGATGAGCGTCACGGCCAGCCCGATGTATAGAGACCGAGAAGCGGCGAGGGCCCGTCGCAGCGGGCGTTGGTTGAACACGACGTCGTACAAGAGCACGATGAAGGGCGCCGCGACCATCACTTCCTTGGTGGCCATTCCGGCCAGGCAGGCCAACACTGCGAACGCGTGCCAGCGCCGGCGCGGCGGCGCCTCCCAGCCGCGCACGGCGCAGTAGAGGGTCAGCAGGAAGAACAGCCCCATCAACGATTCACAGCGCTGAATGACGTACGTCACGGCCTGCGTCTGAAGCGGGTGCACCGCCCAGAGCCCGGCCACGGCGACAGCGAGCGGGGTGGCGATGGCCGCGTATTGCTCGCGCAGGGCCCGGGAATGGAGCGCGCGCCGCACGAGACCGAACAGGGTGAGCGCCGCCAGGATGTGGATCAACAGGTTGACGGCGTGATAGCTCCACACCCGGTAGCCGCTGATGGCGTAGTTGAGCGCGAGCGACAGGCTCACCACGGGGCGGCTGGCGATGCCGGCCTCCGGCGGAGGATCGAAGAGGCGCTGTGGCGGCCACAGGGCGCGGATCGCGTGGTTGCCCAGGATGTTCGGGATGTCGTCGAAGATGAAAGGGCCGGAGAGGCTGTTGGCATACACAACCAGGATGCACAGGCCGATCGCCAGAGCGCCGCGGCGAATCGCCCGCTGCGCGCGCGCGCCGGCCGTCACCGGAGTGTCCTTGCCGCGCGCCGGGGGGCGGCGTCGCTGAGACGTTCGCGTCCGTTCAGGGCCGGGAGCTGCCATGGTTTCCCTTCGGCCGACGCGGCCTGCGGTCCGGCCGCCGCAATCCAGCCGCGCCGGACCCGATAGGCCGAACCGGCTGCGCCGATCCAGCCGCTCTGAATGAGCAACCCTGCGCTCGATCCTCTCCGTGGAGACCATATCGGAACACCCCGGTGCGGCGCAAATGCCGGCGCGTTGACACCTCCCCGGCCGCCCGCCTACACTCCTCCGTCGACGGCGAGGAGGAGAGTCTTGATCAGCGCGAGGCACGCAGATTCGGCCGTGACAGGCCTCCCGGTAGACCGTGATACGCGCCCTTGGAACCGGACGGTGCTCCTGCTCATGGTCGCGGGGACGGTGCTGCGCCTGCTGGCGCTGGGCCAGCAGGGCTACTGGGTGGACGAGATCCGCTCGGTGCTCATCGCCACGGGCGGCGCCGAGCGCGAGTGGGCCTACCCGGTCTGGAACATCCATGGCCCGCTGCACCTGGTGATCCTGAGACTCTGGATGATGCTGTTCGGCGAGGGCGAGGCCGCCACCCGGGTGCTCTCGGTGATCTTCGGCGTGGCGGCCTTTCCGCTCTTCTATCGCGCGGCGTTGCCCCTCATCGGCGCGCGCGCGGCGCGGTTCGCGCTGGCGCTGCTGGTCTTCTCGCCCTTCCATCTCTGGTACAGTCAGGAGACGCGCAATTACGCGATGCTGTTCGACGTCACCCTGCTCGCGGTCCCGCTCTATCTGAGAGAGATCGAGCGGCGCACTCGCGGCTCCTTCCTCGCCGCCTTGGCGATCAGCGTGGTCGGCTGCCTGACCAACCTGGCGGGCTTCTTCCTGCTGGCGATCTACGGGCTGCTGGCGCTCACGCTGGGCCGCGCGCATCGCTATCCGCTGCTGCGTCTCTTCGCGTTCGGCCTGCTGGCGGCGGTGCTCGTCTCACCCTGGATTATCCGCGCCGCCACCCAGATGGGCACCCCGACCCTGGAGCGCTCGAGCCTGCCGGGCGAAATGGTCGTGCGCGGCGAGAGCCCGCCCGGGCTCCAGAGCGTGCCGTTCGCCTTCTACATCTTCTCGCTCGGGTTCTCTTCCGGACCCTCGATCCACGAGCTCAAGCTGGATCGCTGGGAGGCGCTCAAGCCGCTCTTGCCCTATCTCTCCATCGCGATGGCGCTCTTCCTTGGGGCGGCGGCGCGCGGCGCGTGGATGCTCCGGCGCGAGCGCCGCACGGCGCTCATCTTCGCCATCTGGCTCGTCGCGCCCCTGGCGCTCATGGCCGCCTTCTCGATGTTCAACCTCAAGGCGCCCAACGCGCGCTATGCGCTGGCCTCGTTCGGCCCGTTTCTGATGCTGCTCGGACTGGGGATCGCGAGCTGGCGGGCCCGCTGGGCGCGCGGCGCGGCGCTGGCGCTGCTCCTGGCCATCTCGGCCCGCGCCGACTTCGACTACTTCACGAACCCGCGCTACTGGCGCCCTGACGGCCGCGGGGTGGGCGCGCTGCTGACCGCTCAGCAGCAGCCCGGCGACCTGGTCATCTCCTGCGGGGTGCCCGAGCCGCTCAAGTACTACGCGCCTGCCGAGCTGCCCGTCGTGCGCCGCCCGGAGCCGCGCGCGCAGGAGCCCAGGCACGCCCTGCCCGACTGGCTGGCGGAGGTCGCGCCCGGCTGGAAACGGATCTGGTACGTCAAGATCGATAGCTTCTGGGGCGATCCCAAGTTCCGCCTGCTCAATGCGTGCGACGCCGCGCTGATTCCCGATGGACGGTGGGAGTTCGAGAAGGCGCTCGTGGCGCGCTTCATCGTGCCGCCGGACTCAGCCGCGCCGGGCGATCGCGGCGCGCGCTGAGACAGCCCTCGCGGTCAGCGCGCGCGCCGCAGCAGCGTCCAGTCGTCTTGCCGGCGCGCGACCTCGTAGCCCGCGAGCGCGTGGCGCAACTCCGGAGGAGGCGTTCCCCGGGTGAGCAGGTAGGGGAGACCGGCGTAGTCGCCGTCGTAGCCGTTCATCGAGCCATTGAAGGCGCCGAACTTGCCGATCCACTCGTCGTAGACCGGCAGCTTCTCGAGCGAGGCGCGCCGGTGGATCGGGTAGAAGCGGTAGTCGCCCACCTTGCTCACGCTGATGCCCTGCTTCCACACGGTGAAGTAGTCCGGGAAGTGAATGAAGATCGGTCGGCCGCGAAAGCCGGCGTCAAAGACGAAGGCGCCGAGCACCGTGTCGGGCGATGGCTCGGGCAGGATGCCGCGATCGAAGTCCCTCGTCTCGCGGCGGAAATCCACGTGGTAATGGGCCCACAAGCCCCAGTGGATCAGACACAGCCCGAGCGCCGCCAGACGCAGTCGCGGGCTGAGCGTCAGCCGGCGCGCCGCGCACAGCAGCAGCGCCAGCATCACCAGCACCGCAAAGCGCTCGAACAGATGGGCGGTGCCGGGGATCTGGAACGGCACGAGCACGTAAGCGCTGGCCGCGGCGATCAGCAGCAGCAGGGAGATGTCGGCCGGCTCCCCGTGCGCCCGCCGGGGCGCGGCGCCTTCGCGCCGGCGCCGCGCGAAGCCGGCCAGGGCCAGCGCGGCGATGGCGCCGGAGAAGAGCGTCGCGACGGCGTAGCCCGCCACGCCTGGCAGCACCGCGTGGTTGTCCCAGAAGAAGACGGCCGCGCGGCGCGGCAGGGTCTTCCCATAGTGCTTGGTGTAGTAGCTCTGCAGCTCGGACAGCACGCCCGGCCCGTCGTTGCCTGGTCCGCCCTGCGCTTGCCAGTAGATGATCAGCACGACCAGCGGCGCAACCGCGGCGAGATCGATGAGCGCGCGCCGCGGCGCGCGGCGCAGCAGGGAGGCAGCGTGCAGTGCGAGCAGCCAGGCGAAGAACAGCGCCGCGAGCAAGTGCATGCCGTAGAGCAGCAGCGGCCAGGCGGCGAGCAAGCACCAGAGTCGAGCGCGTGGCTGCCGGCGGTGTTCATCCAGGAGCAGGGCACCGATGAGGACGAACGGCACCGCCAGCGCGTAGCCGGGGAAGCCCCAGGAAAAGCTGTAGTGGTAGACGAGCAAGAAGGCGGGGAGGCTGAGCCACGGGTCACTGCCCCAGCGCCTCAGCACAAGCAGGATCGCGACCGGCAGCAGGACCACGCACAGGATCAGAAAGATGCGGTTGGCTGACTCCACGCCGCCCGGCAGGATGCCGCTGCCGCAGAAGAGAAAGTGCGCCACGTTGGGATTGGGCAGGACCTTGATGGAGTAGTAGTCGGGAAACGGACTGCCGGGCGCGTCATAAAACCGGTAGATGGTGGCGGCGGAGAGCTGATAGGGCAGATCGATGAGCGGGAAGACGCGCGGAATGAGCATCAGGGCCACGTGGAGCCCGATCAGGGCGATGAAGACCCCCCAGAAGATACGCGTGCGCATTTGCCCTCCGGATCGACCGGGATAGAATCCATGCGGCTTCTCCCGGCGAAGCGCGGCCATCCTGCCACAAGCCAAAGGCCTGTTCCAGATGACTTTGGAGGTCTCGGATTCACGAGACGTGACAGCGACGGGCAACCGCATCTGACCGGCGCGCGGGCCGTGGCGGGACCCGGAGCGTTCCAGACCCGGAGCCTTCGAGCTCGCCGCGGACCGCCTTGTCAAATCCCTCCCCACCGGGATACACTGCCTCATCCGGCCAGAGGGCCTGCCCCCCCAGGGTGGGCCCCCTTTGCGTGCCCACCCCCGCGGGCACGTGGCGCACCTGGCATGGCACATGATCGCGGCGCCCCAGACCCGGCCCGGTCCTCAGCAGGCCGGCGAGGCCCACGCGGGTCGAGGCGTCAGAGAAGGAGGGTCGCAGTGGATCCGCGTATTGGGAAGCTGGCCGACGTGCTCGTCAACTACTCCTGTGCCGTCAAGAAGGGCGAGAAGCTCCTGGTCGAGGTCAACGGCTTCGAGCCGCTCGGGCTGGTCGAGCAGATCGTCCGCATCGCCACCAAGAAGGGCGCCCATGTCTTCCACGCGTTCAACCACGACACGCTGACCCGGGCGCTGCTGCAGACGGCCAACGAGGAGCAGATCAAGGCCCAGGCCAAGTACGCGCTCTATCAGATGAAGGACATGGATTGCTACATCGGCATCCGCGCCGCGGCCAACATCGCCGAGATGTCGGATGTGGCCTCGCAGAAGACGATGTGGTACGCGCAGCATTACCGCAAGCCCGTGCATCTCGAGGTGCGCGTGCCCGACACCCGCTGGGTCGTGCTGCGCTATCCCAACAACTCGATGGCGCAGAGCGCGCACATGCCGCTGGGGCCCTTCGAGGACTTCTACTACGACGTCTGCACGATGGACTACGCCAAGATGTCCCGCGCGATGAATCCGCTCAAGAAGCTCGTGGACCGCGCCGACCGCGTGCAGATCAAAGGTCCGGGAACGGATCTCAGCTTCTCGATCAAGGGTCTCGAGGGCATCAAGTGCGACGGCAAGCTCAACATTCCCGACGGAGAGCTCTTCACCGCTCCGGTCATCGACAGCGTCAACGGCACCGTACGCTTCAACGCCGGGTCGCTCCAGGACGGCGTCGTCTACGGTGACATCAGTCTCGTCTTCGAAAAGGGCAAGATCGTCAAGGCCGAATCGGGCGCCAACACCAAGAAGCTGAACGAAGTCCTCGACCGCGACGAGGGCGCGCGCCGGGTGGGCGAATTCGCGCTGGGCTTCAATCCCCACATCGAGAAGCCGATGCTGGACATCCTCTTCGACGAGAAGATCGCGGGCTCCTTCCACATGGCGATGGGCAATGCCTACAAGGAGACGGACAACGGCAACAAGTCCTCGCTGCACTGGGACATGGTCTCGATCCAGACGCCCAAGATGGGCGGCGGCGAGATCTGGTTCGACGGCAAGCTCATTCGCAAGGACGGGCAGTTCGTGCCGGCGGCCCTGCAGGGCTTGAACCCGGAGAAGCTGAAGTAGCCCGACCGCCCGGGGCGGCTCCCGGGCCCAATCACGGGGGAGCGACATGCGGATCCGCACGTGGACCGGCCTGCTCTGCGCGGGGCTCCTGCTCGCGGCGGCGCGGGCCGGAGGGGACGAAATGCGCCTTGGGCTCTCCGTCGCCGACACGCCCTCCGACGACGGCCGCTCGCTCACGGTGGGCTGGGACCTGAGCCCGATCGGCGCGACCATGATGATGACGCAGTACGCCCCGGCCCTGGCCCACTACCCCGACCAGAAGGACCCCGAACTGGTCATCGAGCGCCGCGCCGCGGGCGACACGACCTTCGTGCGCGCGGGCAGCGCGAGGTACTCGGACGGCCGGTTCGTCGATCCGGGTCTGGATCGGGGCCGCGAGTACGTCTACCGGGCGGTCATCGAACCGGGTGGGGACTTCCACTTCACCAGCGAGCTCTCGGCCCCCGTTGCGCCGCGCGCGAACGCCTTCCGCCTCTACCGCCTCAACGCTCTGGTGGCGATCCTGCTCATGGGCGGCTTCGTCATCGGCTTCATCATGGCGGCGCGACGCGGGATCGAGCTGTATATCCGGCGCATCGCCGGCCTCGATGCCATTGATGAAGCCGTGGGCCGCGCAACGGAGATGGGGCGCAAGATCCTCTTCGTTCCCGGCATCATCTCGATCAGCGAGCCCCAGACGCTGGCGGCGCTGGGGATCCTCGGCTACGTCGCCAAGTTGACCGCCAAGTACGGCACGCAGCTCGAGGTGCCCAACGCCGATCCGCTGACCATGGCCGCCGCGCGCGAGATCGTGAAGCAGTCCTACATGGAGGCAGGCGCGCCGGAGGGCTTCAGCGAAGACATGGTCCACTACATCACCCAGGACCAATTCGCCTACGCCGGCGCGGTGAGCGGCATCATGGTGCGCGACCGCCCGGCGGCCAACTTCCTGCTGGGCTGGTTCGCGGCCGAGTCGCTCTTCCTCTCCGAGACCGGCCAGAGCATCAACGCCATCCAGATCGCGGGCACCGCCCAGGTGACGCAGCTGCCCTTCTTCGTGGCCGCCTGCGACTACACGATGCTGGGCGAGGAGCTCTTTGCCGCCAGCGCCTATCTGTCGCGCGACCCCCTCATCCTGGGCTCGATCAAGGGGCAGGACATGATGAAAGCGGCCATCCTGGTCGCGGTGATCGTCGGAGTGATCATGGCTTCGTTGGGCGTGCGCGGCTACGTCGACTGGTTCGCGGCCTTGTAAGCGGGCCGGGAGTTCGCGGGGCGCCGGCCCCGGGACGGGCGGGCGGCGGTCCGCGCGCGGTGGACGACGCGGAGGACTCGAAAGGTGGATCGATGAAGAGACAGGTGCCGATCTTGCTCGCGATCACGGCCGGCATCATCCCGGTGATCGCCTTCCTCCTGCCGCCGGAGTGGCTCAACCAGACCAATCAGGAGCTGGATGAGTGGATGGTGATCATCGCCAGCTTCGCGCTGCTCCTCGGCTTCGTGAGCCTGGTGCAAGTCAACCTCCACAAGGTCCGGCGGCGGAGCAGGGGCTGGATATACGGCCTGATCACCCTGGCCTCGTTCGGGCTGATGGCTTCCTTCGGGCTGTTCGGCGGTCAGGGCACCCGGGAGCTCGCCGACGGCACGACGCGCCTCGAGCCCTTCACGTGGCTCTTTCAGTACATGTACTCCCCGCTGCAGGCGACGATGTTCTCGCTGCTCGCCTTCTATGTGGCCTCCGCGTCCTACCGCGCCTTCCGCGTGCGCAACATCGAGGCTTCGCTGCTGCTCGTGGGCGCGCTGATCATCATGGTGGGACGCGTGCCGCTCGGCCAGCGCCTGCTGCCGGGCATCGCGAGCCTGCACATCCCGGGGATCGCTGATGTGGCCGAGTGGATCATGAAGTACCCCAATACCGCGGCCCAGCGCGGGGTGATCATCGGCGCCGCGCTCGGCGCGGCATCGATGTCGATCCGCGTGATGGTCGGGATCGAGCGGCCCTACCTGGGCAAGAGCTAGAGGTCAGCCATGCACTGGGCGCAGAAGCTGCTGCTGGTCGACCGGCGGGTCATCTTCCTGCTGGTGTTCCTGGGCGCCCTGGTCCCGATCCTCTCTCCGATCGGGCTCGGGACGCGCGTCTCGCCGCCGGTGAAGTCGATCTTCGACAAGATCGAAGGTCTGCAGGCCGGCGATGCGATCATGCTCTCCTTCGACTACGGCCCCTCCGACGGCCCCGAGCTCGACCCGATGGCCAACTCGATTCTGCGCCACTGCCGCCAGAAGGGCGTGCGCGTCCTCGGCCTGTCGCTCTTCCCGCTGGGGGGCGTGGATATGGCCATCGCGCGGTTCAGCCAGTATGCCGCCGAGATGAACGCCCGGGACGGCAGCGACTTCGTCAACCTCGGCTACAAGGACGGCGCCCAGGCGGCGATGAAGCTGCTGGGCCAGGACATCGCCGCGGTGTTCCCCACCGACGCCGGCGGCCGGCCGATCGGTGAGATTCCGGCCATGCAGGGCATCCGCAACTACAGCGACGTCGAGTTCCTGGTTTCGCTGGCCACCAGTGTCCTGGGCGAGTGGTGGATCAACCTGGTCAACGCGCAGTTCGGCGTCGACGTCGCGGTGGGCTCGACGGCCGTCTCGGCGCCGAAGTACTACGCCTACATGGAGGCGGGCCAGGCGGTCGGGGTGATGGGCGGCATGAAGGGCGCCTCCGAGTACGAGGAGCTGGTCGCCCAGCACTATCCCGACCTGAGCTCGCTCTCGCGGACGGCGACGATGGGCATGGACGTCCAGTCGATCGTCCATGTGATCATCATCCTGTTCATCCTGTTCGGCAACGCCATGTACCTCGTCACGCGACGGATGCGATAGGAGGGTTCCCCCGTGGAACTGCAACTGCCCGGGATCGGTGAGTGGTTTGCGGCCTTCCTGACGCTGGCCTGCTTCAGCTTCCTGTATAAGGACAATGTCGTCTATCGCGTGGCCGAGAGCATCTTCGCGGGCGTGTCGTTCGGCTACTACATCGGCTTGGCGCGATTGAACACGCTCGAGCCGAATCTCTTCCGGCCGCTGTTCACGGATTTCTCGCGCCATTTCATCCTGCTCATCCCACTGGCGCTGGGTCTGATCCTATACCTGCGCTACATTCCCAAGGTGGCCTGGCTGTCCAACTGGGCGCTGGCGATCTACGTCGGCTACTACATCGGCGTCAATCTCACCCAGCGCCTGCACGGCGAGATCTTGCCCCAGGCGCGGGGGACGATGCTCCCGCTGCTCCCCGGCAGCGCCGGCGGCGTGGGTCCGATGCTCGGCAATCTTGTCGTGGTGGTCGGCGTCGTCACGGTCTTGATCTACTTCTTCTTCTCGAGCCCGCACAAGGGACCGCTCAAGCCGGCGGCGCGGATCGGCATCTATTTCTTGATGATCTCGTTCGGCGCGAGCTTTGGCTACACGGTCATGGGTCGCGTGTCCCTGCTGATCGGCCGCCTGACCTTCGTCGTGGACTCCTGGGCTCGACCGCTCATGGGGGCGATGTTGGGGGGCTAGGGAAGATTGCGCCGGGCTCCCGCCGCGGGTCGTGGCGGCGGTCCGCGGGGCGAGGTCCCATGGCGGCCCGTCGTTCGGCCTCGCAGCGTCCACCAGCGCGGACGTGACAGTGGGCCCGGAACGAGCTATCCTATGTACAAGGGTCCGCTGTCCCGGGCCCCATGATTCCCCCGCACCCCCCCCGGGGGGCATCGCCAGCGCGCCAGATCTGTCAGGAGGTGCTGCATGCGGGGGTGCAATCCCGGCGAGTCACGCCGTCCGGCTGAACTGGCTCTGGCTGCCATGGTTCTGCTGCCGCTGTGGGTCGCCGTCGCGCTGGCGGGCGACGGCCGCGAGGAATTGCCCCGCGCGCTCCGCCATGATCCAGCCGAGGAGATCGCGGCCGCCCGCGCCGCGATCCAGGCCGGGAGCCTGGGCTGGGAGGCCGGGATCACCTCGGTCAACAGGTTGCCGCCCGAGCTCCGCCCGCCGCTGGCGCCGCTGCCCCTGCCGCCGGGTGAGACGGGGATGCTGCCCCCGGACGCCCATGTGCGGCGGCCTTCTCTGCGCGAGCTGCCCGCGCGCTGGGACTGGCGTGAGCACGGCGGTGTCACCCCGGTCAAGAATCAGGGCGCCTGCGGGAGCTGCTGGGACTTTGCGGCCACGGCGGCCTTTGAATCCGTGATCAAGATCCGAACGGGCGTCGAGCACGACCTCTCGGAGCAGCAGGTGCTGGTCTGCAACATTCGCCGCTACGACTGCCGGGGCGGCTGGCCCGATGCGGCCTACGAGCTCTTCATGGATCCCGGGGCGGTGGCCGAAACGTGCATGCCCTACACGGCTGACGACTCCCAGCCCTGCACGCAGGATAGCTGCGAGTTCGTGGACACCGTGGATGGACACCGCCTGGTGGGGAGCGATATCACGACACTGAAGGAGAAGATCCTCGATCACCCCATCACCGTCGCCTGCACGGTCACGGAGGAATTCTACTCCTACACGGGCGGCTGCTACGAAAACAGCCCGACCGCGCCCGTCAACCACATCGTGCTCTTGGTCGGGTGGGACGATGGCCTGTGCGACGGCCGCGGCGCCTGGATCGCCAAGAACAGCTGGGGCCCGGGCTGGGGAGAGGGCGGGTACTTCTATGCCGGCTACGGATCGTGCAACATCGGCGCCTTCGCCCAGGAGATCCTCTACGGCGGCCCGGGCGCCGTGGAGATCCGGCATTGTCCGCTGCCCGACACCGACAACACCACCGAACCCTATGACGTGCAGTGCGAGGTCCACTCGCGTCACTTTTCCATCGACCCCGAGCGCGTGAGGCTGCACTACCGCGTTGGCGCGGACTGGAGCGAGGTGCCGATGACGCCGCTGCGCCCGGGCGAGACGCAAAGCTACCGGGCTCAGATTCCGCCACGGCCGCTGGGCGCGACCGTCGAATACTGGCTGTCCGCCGTGGACATCACCGGTTTCGGCGACGTCGACCCGGACGGCGCGCCCGGGCGCGTGCACAGTTTCCGCATCCTGCGGACCTTCTTCAGCGACGATGTCGAGACGCTGGCGGACTGGACCTGTGGCGCGCCCGGCGACGACGCCACGGGCGGCATTTGGGAGCGGGGGAG
The DNA here is from genome assembly GCA_964603725.1 of uncultured bacterium. Classification (GTDB taxonomy): domain Bacteria; phylum Eisenbacteria; class RBG-16-71-46; order CAIMUX01; family WJJG01; genus CAZDKK01. The sequence goes on along the minus strand of CAZRWW010000001.1, from coordinate 132,872 downwards.
TCCCGAGGCCACCTACGGCGCCATGGGTCGCCAGGGCAATCCGGGCGAGGACCATACGCCCGCGCCGGGCGAGCTCTGCTACTGCACCGGATGCGCCGCGGGCGCCAGCTTCTGGGACCACGACGTCGATGGCGGCCGCACGACGCTGCTCTCGCCGGTAGTGGATCTCGGGTCGGCCGAGGCGGCCACGCTGACCTACTACCGCTGGTACACCAATGACGCCGGCCAGTGGGCGGGCGAAGACTGCTGGCAGGTGGACATCACCGGCGATGGCACGAACTGGGTCTCGCTCGAGCACACCTACGCCGGCGTGGCGGCCTGGGTCGCGCAGGTGTTCGAGCTCGGCGCGTACGTCGACCTGCCCGCCCAGGTCCAGCTGCGCTTCGTGGCGTCGGACTACCTACACGCCTCCAACATCGAAGGGGCGGTCGACGATGTTGAGATCGTCTCGATCGAGAGCGGCCTGCAAGGCGTGGACGCGCCGCCGCGTCTTCGCCGCATCCGTCTTCGTTCCGCGCCCAACCCGTTCGCGGACGCCACCGCGATCCGGCTCGACCTGCCGCGGGCGACCGAGGGCGTCCTGCGGGTGCTGGCGGTGGACGGCCGCGTCGTGCGGACGCTGGCCGACGGGCGCCTTGCCGCCGGGACGCATCGTCTCATCTGGGACGGCCGCGACGCCGCGGGACGGGAAGCGCCGGCGGGCGTCTATCTGCTCCGGCTGAACGCGCCTGCCGGCGACGCCGTGGGGCGGATCCTGCGGCTGCGCTAGACCGCCCCGGCTCACTCGCCCCCGCCCACTCCCAGCACCGCCAACCCCGCGTACTCCCGGCCATATCGCAGCGCGCGGGCGATCTCCCCTCCGCGCGCATAGCTCCACTGGACTGCCCCGGTGCCGTCGACCTCCAAGATGTTGCCCGCGACCGACTCCACGATCAGCGTGTTCCCGCCGGGGAGCCGCTGGCAGCCGCCCAGGTGGGCCGAGTAGAAGCCAGCCGCGGTATAAGACCACGCCGGCACGGCCGGACCATAGGCGGCGCCGATCTCGCGGTAGTAGTTGCCCAGGCCGTCCGCGGGCGGCACGAGCTCGATGACGGCGGAGGTGCCCTGGTGCTCGCGATTGTTGAAGACGAGGATGTTCCCGGCGCCGGGACATCCGTCGGGAACCCACACGGCGCAGTGGGCGACATCGAAGACGCGGGTGCCCGGGGCATCGTAGTTGGCGGGGCAGCCCCAGCGGTAGAGGATGTCGCCGCCCCGGCCGCTGGCGCTGCCCATGTTGACATCGAGCAGCTCGGGGTGATCGGCGACGACCCCGTAGTTGCCCTTCGTGGGGTCCCGGTCCTGGATCAGGTGGTCCCAGGCGTGCCATTCCCAGACGATCGCGCCGCCACTCGAACCCGAAGGCTGAACCTCGATGATGTGGTCGGGCCAGATCTCGGCCGCCCGGGCTCGGCCGGCCTGGGCGGCCTGGGCGGCGGTCTTGCGCTCCCAGGCGATCATGAGCACGTTGCCGTTGGGCATGGGCTCGATGTCATGGTGGGCGCGGTGGGCGTTGGTGCTGTATGTGTACTCCCATAGCATCGTGCCGGTGGGTCCCACGCGCTCCACCACGCCCTGGGCTCCACCGGCGTTCATCGCGGAACTGCCCCCCATGGCGGTTCGCAGGAGGCTGCCGTCCTCGAGCAGGTAGGCGGAGTAGCCTCCCGAGCGACTGTGCGACCAGCCGTGAACGACCGTCTTGTCCATGTCGACGAGCAAGGTCTGCCGCGAGCCGTTGACCGAGAAGAGCGTACAGCCCGCGGAGGACGGGGCGACCGAGGTACCCGTGCAGGCGACGTCGGTGCAGGCGTCGTCGCCGGTCTCGATCACGCCGCTGTGGGCGCCCGCCGCGGCCGGGGAGTAGCGAACGGCCACCTCCAGCGACTCGCCCGGGGCCAGCGTGTAGTCCCCGCCGCCCTGGATGATGCTGAAGGCGCCGGCGTCCCCGCCGAGCGTGCCGCGCAGATCCACGGCCCCGCGATTGGCGATTGTGAAGGTCGCATCGCCATACGAGCCGGCGACGACCGACCCGAAGTCGAGCGCCGAGGGAGTGATGGAGCATTCGCCGGGAACGTCGCTCGTCTCGATCTCGAGGAGGTTGGAGATCGCCGACCAGTTGCCCTCCTCGTCCGCGGTCTTCACGGCAAAGGTTTAGCGCACGGCAGGGTCGAGGTCCGCGACGGTGAGGCTCTCCCGGATTCCGGCGGACCGGGGGCTCGACCGAGCGACGATCTGGCCGGCCTCGTCCCACCGAAACTCCGCGGCTGACCCGGCGGCCCGACGCAGGTCATAGGTCGCGGCCTGGCCCTCTGCCTCGTCGTCGCCGGGCGCCGTCCAGACCAGGACCGCCGCGCGGGCACTCACGGACGCGCATGCCAGGTCGCATATGGCCGCGGGGGCTGTGGTGTCGCCGGGGGAGGTGCCGCCGGACTGGTCTTCCTGGCAGCCGCCGAGACAGACCAGCGACCGGCAGGCCCCGCTGCGTATCGAGACAGCCGACGCCGCCGGTTCGTTACGGCGATTCCGACCCCGGCAGGCCTGCGCCCAGGCGATTCCGACCCCGGCAGGCCTGCGCCCAGGCGATTCCGACCCCTGGCGTCACGCCTGCACAGGCGCTATGCTCGGAGCGGAGGAACGGTATGCCAGGCTCGATCGTCAAAGCCCAGATCCGCGGGCGCATCTGGGATCTGCTCACGCGGGCCGGAGTGGCCGGCTTTCCCGGCGCGCACGGCCGGACGCCGACCTTCGCTGCGGCCGGTCAGGCGGTCGAACACCTGCAGGCTCACACGGCCTGGCGCGCGGCCCGGCGCGTTCTCGTGTTGCGCGAACCGGTGCTGACGCCCGTGCGCCGGGCGGTTGTGGCCGATGGCAAGACGCTGATCGTTCCCGATCTCGCGCGGACCACGGGCTGGATCGTGGAGATCGATCCTGCTCAGATGGAGCCCGAGCAAGCGATCGCGTTGGCCACCTCCTTCGACGCCACCCGCGTCGATCCGCCTCCGGGCGTGCGCTGCTTGTACGGCCGCCAGACCGACCCCGTGGACTTGATGGTGGTGGGCGCCGTGTGCGTCGACCCGCGTGGCACGCGTGTCGGCAAGGGGACCGGCGAAGCCGACATCGTCTACGCGCTGGGTCGCAGCCGGCGCTTTCTCGGTGAGGAGACTCCGGTCGCGGTCATCGTGCACGACATGCAGATCTGCGAGGAGCCCGGGGCGCGTGAGAACACCGACCTGCCGATCGACATCATCAGCACCCCCCGCGGCATCCAGGAAGTGCTCGGCCTGCACATCCGCCCCAGCCACCTGGATCCGGCGGTGGTCACGCCCGAGCGCCTGGCGCTCTTTCCCGGCCTGGCGGGCGTCCTGGCGCGCGAGGGCCTTGCCCAGGACGGGCGGCCCACGTCCAGCGAGTTCGGCGCCTGAGGGGCGCATCTGCCATCGTGGCGAGAGTGAGCCGGCCCCGCGGGCGCCGAGATGCAACCGGTAGGACTGCCTCGCCTGCGCGACCGAGCAAGAGCGCGTGGTTTTTCGGGAACACGGCGCGGCCGCCAGTGTTTCCGGAGCGGGCCTGCCGGGGACCTCTCCGGTCAGGCCCAGGAGCCTGCGGGTCCCGAGTGAGAACGGTGCACGTGGTGTTCGAACCGGGTCCCGCGGGCGGTGACATCTGTCTCTGTATTCCGGCCCTCATTCCCTCCGGGGGTGAGGGCCGGGCAGTTCCGACCGTTACGATTCATTGCTTACGACCGTTCGCCTTGTCGAGCCGTAGGGTTCCTCGGCAGGCAGCGCCGAGCGCGCGCCATGAGCAGCGCTTGATTCCCCCCCCGTGCTGAGGCAGAATACCAGTAGCGACCAGCTCATCGTGCTTGTGTCCGGGCGAGACAGAGCCTCGAGACAAACAGGCCACCGCGTCCGTTCTCGCCGATCATCGTCTCGGTGCATTCGGCAGCCTCGGGAAGCCACTGAGGGAGGAGCCCGCCATGAGATCCGTGTTCGCACCCGTGTTACTCGTCTGTCTGTGTCTCGGCTGGCAGGCCGCGCCTGCTCTGGCTGAGGACGTCAACCAGGATGGGCTCGACGACAGCGTCGTGCCCAGCCCGTGGTCGTACGCCGACGCCACGGTCGCCATCGTCGACGCCGGCGGCGGCATCTCGAACTTCCAGGACCGCCTGACGGCCGTTGGCTACGGCTCGACGATCATTCCCGCGACCTCGAACCTCAGCGTCTTGAGCCAGTACGACATCGTGATTCTGCCGGTGTCGCACGCCGCGCCCGCCTACTACTACACGCTGGACGGGCTGGCGCAGGACTACCACGCCTACGTCAACGGCGGCGGCAAGCTGTGGATCGGCCAGCCGAATCCCTATCAGATGCCCGGGAACAACGCCGACATCACCTGGGCGCCCTATGACTTGATGGTCAACAACGCGTACAACGGCGCCGACTGTCCCACGGTGATCGTCGATCCAACGCACTGCATTGCCCAGGGCATCACCGGCGCGGACCTGCCGTTTGCAGGCGACACCGTGCTGCAAATGGGCGCCGAGTGGCACATCGTCGGGCAAGGTCCGGTGACCGGCCTGCCCTGCGTGTTCATCGCCGACTACGGTCACGGGGCCTGCCTGGTGGAGTTCGGCCATCCGAATCCGGCCGCGATCTGTCCCTACACGAACGCGGGGTTCAGTCGCTTGGTGGAGTGCCTGCTGCTGGCGGGTCCTCCCAGCCCGGCCGATCCCACCACGTGGGGTCAGATCAAGGCGTTCTTCGAGTAGTCTCTCAGTAGCCCGGGCCGCGCGTCGGAGGTCCACGCGGCTGGGATCTGAGGCGCCCCGCTTGGCTACCAGGCGGGGCGCCATCTTTTCTCCTGCGCCCAGTGGGAGCCTTCGCTAAGCTCTCCGGCACGGTGCGGCTCCAACCTCAGCCCGCGCCGCCGGAGGAGCCATGATCGCATCAAGCAGGCGCGCGGCCTGGACGTCCGCGCTGACGCTGGTCATCTGCGCCGGCTGGCCGACTGCCGGCGCTCAGGAACGTGGGACCACCCAGGCCCGCGACCCGGGCTGCTTCGGCCGCATCCCGCCCGCCGACAGCATTGCCAGCCTGCGCGACGGACCGCACGTCTTCTGGGACGACGATCGCCGCGTGCGGCTGATCTACCTCGTCCGCGATTCGCAGCGCGGCGCCGATGAGATCATCGAGCAGACGCTCGCCGTGGATCCCGGGCGGGCCGCCGAGTCGGCGGACGCCGGGCGGGTTCCCTTCGAGCTGCGGGGATTCGCCGGGGACGAGCGCAGGTTCCTGATCGGCGCCTCGCTCCCGGTGCCCGAGGCAGTGCAGGCCCGGCCCGAGTCGATCTGCTTTGTGGGCGACCTGCACGGCGAGTACGGCAGTGCGGTCGCGCTCTTGCGCAGCTGCGGCATCATCGACGAGCGGGGCGACTGGGCGTTCGGCCGCGGACACCTCGTCTTCTGCGGCGACGTCTTCGACCGCGGCGCCGGCGTGACGGACTGCCTGTGGCTGATCCGCAAGCTCGAACAGCAGGCCGCGCCGGCCGGCGGCCGGGTCCACTGCCTGCTGGGCAACCACGAGCACAGGGCCCTGAACGGTGACCGGCGCTACGTGGCCTGCGCGCAGCTCTACCTGTGCGATGCGCTGGGAATCGCCTACGAAGAGCTCTTCGGTCCGCGCACCGAGCTGGGGCGATGGGTGCGCGCGTGGCCGGCGGTCATCCGTCTGGGCGATCTGCTCTGCGTGCACGGCGGGCTGTCGCCCGAGGTGGCGCGATCGGGCCAGACCATCGACGACCTCAACGCCATCGTTCGCCGCTGCCTGGAGAAGGGGGCTTGCCCCGCAGACGAAGCGGCCGAGCTGCTGTTCGGGTCCCTGGGGCCCCTCTGGTACCGGGGCTACTTCGTCCATGCGAAGCGGTACCAGCGGATCACGGCGGCTGAGCTGAGCGAGGTGCTGGCTCGCTACGACGCGTCGCGCGTGATCGTGGGCCACACGCGCCACGACTGGATCGAGCCCACCTTCGGCGGGCGCGTCATCCCGCTCAATGTCACCTTTGCGCAGCCCGAGTTGCGCGACCAGTGTCTGTTCGTCCTGGGCAACGACTTCTACCGCGCTTACGGCGACGGCACGCGCGACTGGATCATCTCGGGGCAGGGGGCGCTCCACGACCGGCTCGCGGCGGCCTTCGCCGACATCGGCGCGGCTCCCGGCGCGGCTCCCGGCGCGGCTCCCGCCGCGGCCCCCGGCGCGGCTCCCGGCGCGGCTCCCGCCGCGGCCCCCGACCGGCTCGGCGAGGCGCCTGATACGGTTTCCGCCACCCTCGGGGGGGCGCCCGACACTGCTTCCGGACAACCCGGCGCCGTGCCCGACAGCGCCTGGATCGCATTCGCCCTCTATGATCCTCAGCGCCATCGCCACGTGCGCCATGATCCGGAGCGCTGCGCCCGGCGCTTCTCGCCCTGCTCGACGTTCAAGATCCCCAACACGCTCATCGGTCTTGAGACCGGCGTGATCACGGGCGAAGAGTTCCGCCTGGCCTGGGACCCCCGGCGTGACCCGCGGCAGCCCGGATGGCCGGAGGGCTGGGACGCGGACCAGGGCCTCGCCTCGGCCATGCGCCACTCGGTCGTCTGGTTCTACCAGGAGATCGCGCGGCGCATCGGAGACGATGCCTATCCGCGCTATCTCGAGCGCTACGATTACGGCAATCGGGACATCTCGGGCGGGGTCGACCGGTTCTGGCTGGCCAACTCCCTGACCATCTCGGCTGACGAGCAGATCCGCTTCCTCGAGCGGTTCTATCGCGGTCAACTCGGCGCCTCCCCGGCCGCCACCGACCTCGTCAAGCGCCTGATCGTGCTCGAGGAGGGGGAGGGCTATCGGCTGAGCGGGAAGAGCGGGACGGGCCGCCAGCCGGATGGAAGCTTCGTCGGGTGGCTCGTGGGCTACGTGGAGCGTGATGCGGAGGTCTACTTCTACGCGCTCAACTTTGACAGCCCGACCTTCGAGCAGGTCATGAGCCGGCGCCACGCGCTCGCGCGCGCGGCTCTGGCGGAGCTGGGGCTGCTGCCCGATCGCAAGCCCTGAATCCCGCGCGGCGCTCGCGCCGCGGGCATGCCCGGCCGGCGAGCGCCGCATCGTCGCGCCGCGGGGCATCCCTGCTCAGCGAAGGCCCTCGACCAGCATCAGGTCGCCGGCCACCTGATCGATCTGGTCGTAGATGAGCGTCCGGCCATCCGGCGAGAGCGAGAGGTGCGCGCCACAGAGCGGGGGCAACTGCAGGAGCGAGTCCATTCGTCCGGTTTGGAAATCACAGAACCCGAGCAGACAACCGGCGCCGCTCGGCCGCGTGAAGTAGGCGCCGCCGGGGCCGAGCGCAATGGCTCGCCACGGCTGCGCCGACGCGCCGTCCACGAGGGTCCCGCGCGGCTCGCCACCGGGCGTCGAGCACTGAATGCCGCCGTCGCCAGGGGCGAGGTGGTAAATCAGCTCGCCGTCGGGCGATTGCGCCATGACGCGGCGCCCCCCGGCCACGACGGTCGCCGCGTCGCGGCCGTCCGGGCGCACGCGCCGGATGTCCCAGCCGCCCGCGCGCTCCGCGTCGAAGTAGATCCACTGCCCGTCGCGCGACCAGAGCGAGGCGATCTCATGGCCGCCGGCGCCGGGAAGGCGATGGGGCTGCCCTCCCTCGGCCTCGACCACGTGGATCATGAAGCATCCGCCGGAGTCGGCGGCGGAGAAGGCCAGCCGCCGGCCATCCGGCGACCAGCACGGCGTGCTCATGCACGGTCCGCCCAGGCGGGTGAGCTGGCGCGCATTGCCGCCGCCGGCGTCACAGATCCACACCTCGCGCGAGCCGGCGCGATCGGACAGGAAAGCCAGCCGGGACCCGTCCGGCGAGAAGTGCGCGTCCGCGTCCGCCCGCGTCGATGCGATCAGCGGCCGCGGCGGGCCGGGGCGGCGCGCCGCATCGAGCTCGACCCGGTAGACGTCCGCGCGCTGCGACGCCTCCTCGTAGACCAGCCGGCCGCTCGCTGCCGAGAGCGACGGGCACCGCGCCTCCGCGCCCCTGGTGATCAAGCGCGTGAGGGTGCCGGACCGGAGGGCCAGACGCGCCAGTGTGCAGCTGCCGTTCGACGTCGCCGCGAAGATGATCGCGCGGCCGTCCGCCGTCCAGTCGACACCGCTGATCGCCTCCTGCGCGGGCGTCAAGGGCCTCGGCTCGCCCCCGCCGGTCGCGACGATGTACAAGCGACTCATGCCGGCGGCGTCGACGCGCGAGAAGGCGAGCGACCGTCCGTCGGGTGAGAAGGCCGGCAGCCCATCGCCGCCGAAGTGCGCCGGCGGGTCGGTGATTCGGCGAGTTTCCAGAGACTCCAGTGCGAGCAGCGTGATCCCCGCGGCCCGCCCCGCCGCGGGCGCGTCCCCGACGGCGACCCAGGCGCCGTCCGGCGACCAGTCCAGGCCGCGCGGCTCCGCGGCGAGCGGGATCAACCGCCGCGGCACGCCGCCGATCGACGGCACGGTGTAGATGCCGTAGCCCTGGGTGTCGCGGCGGATGAAGGCAATGGCGCTGCCGTCCGGGGACCAGGCCGGATGGCTGTCATCTGTGGCGCCGTTCGTGAGGCGCAGCGGCGATTCGGTGTTGCTCTGCTTGACGTAGATCGAAAACCGGCCGTCCTGGCCGCCGTTCCAGGCGAAGGCTACCTGCGTGCCGTCGGGCGACAGCGCCGGGAATCGTTCGGCTCCCGGATAGGTCGTGAAGGGCACGCCGTCCAGCGTGCTCGGCCCCGCGGTCCGAGAGCGCAGCCGCTGGGCGGCGAGGGTTCCCGCCGCTACGGTCAGCACGACCATGACCGCGTAGACAACCATCCTCAGGCGCGCGGGCGGCCGGCGTCGGACATCGCGGGCCGGGGCCGATGCGTCCGGGATGAGCTCGCGAGCGGCGAGCGGGGCACCGCTGCCCGCGGGCCGCGACTGCCCCGGCTCGACCGGCGGCAGGTTGCCGCGCGCCGGTGGCGCCGGCTCGATCAGCGGGGAGACGGGGGCGATCAGGCGATACCCGCCCTTGCGGATGGTCTCGATGAACCGCGGCGTGCGCGGATCGTCGTGGAAGATGCGGCGCAGCTCCGAGATCGTCCGCGTGAGCGCCTCCTCGCAGACCACCAGGTCGTTCCAGACGATCGCCAGCAGTCTCTCGCGCGAGAAGACCTCCCCGGGCCGGCTGGCCAGGCACGCCAGAACGTGCATCACGCGCGGCTCGACCTGGACCCAGGTGTCTCCCAGGGCGACGCGATTCAGCGCCGGGTGGACGGCCCATTCGCCCAGCCGGAAGGGGGCCGCCTGGTCCGCCCGCGCGGACGCGGCGCTCGAGCCGTTGCTGTGCATGCGCTCGTTCATGGCGACTCGCGGCCTCTCGGGGGTAGAGGCTCTCAGGGGGGTGAGAACGCTCGCGTCGACCTACGCCGTTGTGCCCGCGGAGGGTTTCACGGCGGATCAGAGCACGACCGTGAACCGGCCGACGACGGTCTCCCCACCGCACGTCACCGCATAGAGATAGATCCCGCTGACGATCTGCTGGTGATTGCGCGAGATCAGGTCCCACGAAGCCTCGCCTCGTCCGTTGACAGGCGTATGGCGCAGGGTCTGCACCAGGTCGCCGGCGAGCGTGTAGATGCGTATGTCGCATTCCCGATCCGGGAGGCCGATGAAGCTGATGTGCGTTCCCAGGGGATCGGCCGCGTTGGGATGGAGGTCCCATTCGGCCCCCCCGCGATAGGGGTTGGGGACGACGGCCACCTGGTCCTTCCAGCCCGAGCCGGCGATCGCCTCGCAGCGCGGTCGCACGGCCTCGCCCTCCAGCGCCGCCGGCGGCTGGCCGATCTCACGCCGGCGGCCGTGATCATCAATCCAGGTCGCGTAACTGGTGACGTCGTAGAAGTAGAGCATGCCGTTCTTGAGCCCCGAGACGTCCTCATAGAAGTATCGTCCAACCTCATAGAGCGGCAGCCGTACGTCGGGATCGACCGCCGACGGCACGTACTCCAGGACGCGGGCCACGGGATTGGTGTACTCCTGCAGTCGGAGCTGAGTGCCCACCGGATCGATCGCCAGGTCGGCGATGCGTTCCCACTGAGTCGCGTCGGGACCCGGGGAGCCGAACGGGCGCGTCCATCCCTCGACGCGCCAGATCCGGTAGCCGGAGAAGACCGCGCCGCTATCCGACGGGATGTAGACGAGCTCCGGCGCGTTGTCCCACTCGACGATCACCCTGCGATCGCCGACCAACTGAATCTGCCGCTGAGGATCGAGCGTGCTCGTGCTCGGCGGAGGCGGGCCCACGCGGCCGACCCATTTCACGATGGTGTCGCGGCCCCATTCGTTGAGTCGCGGCTCTTGCACGGGCGTACAGCAATTGCAGTCATCATCGACCCAGTTGTCGGGGTTCGAGCAGTCAGTGACCCTGACCTTCTTGATGTCCCCCAGTTGCACGCACGGATCGCGCCAGACGATCGGCAGGCCGTCGGCCTCCACCTGCAGGCACCGCTCGCGCCCCTCGCTGCCCGTTTCCGGGTCGAGATCGGTGTCGCGCCACTCGCCCTCATAGACGCGCATGGCGAAGAAGGCCTCTTCCCGCAGCCCCGACCACCCGGGCCCGACGACCAGCATCCACTGCGAGTTGATCACCTCGCCGGGCAGCAGCTCCGGGAACGGTCCGATGACCGCCAGCAGCGCGTAGTCCGAAGGCAAGGCCGTCGTGTCGGGCAGAAGCTGGTGGGAAGCCAGCCACTGGTAGCGGGTGAGATCCAGGAGCTCGTAGCTCCAGCGCTGCGTCATGAACCGGCGGGTGCAGAGCCGCACGCCGGCCGGCGCCCGCTCGCCCTTCTCGTCGGTGGTGTGGTCCAGCAGGATGAAGCCGAGCCAGCCATCGGCCTCGCCTTCCTCGTCATCGCCGTACTGGCCGCCCTCGGCGCCCTTGGCGTCGCGAATGCAGGCCACATCGAAACCGAGCGACCGCGGCCGGCAGTCGTGCCACTGATGCCAGCGGTCCTCGCACCGGTAGGTGATCGCTTCGTCCAGGAAGGTCGTGTCCACGCGGGCCGCCAGGCCCAGGTCGTCGCGCCAGTAGCCCAGCGCATCGCTGCGTCCCACATCGGCGTCGACGAGCCAGCCCACGTAGACATCGCGCAGGGCCTCGAAACCCTCATTGACGATCTCCAGGTCGATCCCGATGCAGGAGTCATAGCGCTCCTCGGACCAGGCGAACGTGCGCTGGCGGACCTTCAAGTGCAGGGGCCGGTGGTCGGGCATCGCATCCAGGGATGCCTCGCTGTCATCCCAGTACTCGCAGCTGAACATCTCCTGGCCGATTGCCTCGAAGTCCTCGTCGATGCGCCCATCGAGGTCGTCGTCCTTGCCGTTGAGAAAGTCCTCGTCGCGGCGCCCATCGCGGTCGTCGTCCCCGCAATCGTTCGCGAAACCGATCCGGTTGCCGCCCGGGGCGCCCTCGTGGGTCAGGTAGATCGTATCCCGCGGGTCGAGGCTGGGTCGGAACTCGAGGCCCGTGGACACGTGCTCGAGGTTGTCGCCCGCCACGGCGCCGACCCAGAGCTCGGCCGTGCGCAGGTACTCCCGGCCTTGCCAGCCCGCGCCGTAGCTGTCTACCCCGAGCTGCGGGTTCCCGAGAATCCCCATGTTGGTGACCATGAGCCGCAGGGCCCCGGCGGTGTGGTAGAAGAGATCGGGGGGGCGCACGGCATAGATCTGCGGCGCGGGCTCGGCGCCGGCGGATGCAGTGATGCGCGCTCCCGCGACAGGTGCCGCCAGAGCCGCCAGGACGAGCCCCGCTGCGATCCTTCTCGACGTGCGTCTCCCTCCCATGGGCTCCATGGATGGCGCCTGTCTCAGGGGGGTGAATTCGACCTCGTGAAATATAGCGTCAACTACGGTCGGCGGCACGGGGCATTGTTCCGGGGCGCGGAGCCCGGTGGCAATCGCCAGAAGGGCGTTGGGCCACTACTGCGAGGCGTCTGGGGCGCCGCCCTCGATTCGCGGCAGCTCCTCGAGCGGCAGCCAGCTCCCGCGCGGGATCCGCAGCAGGGCTTGCAGTCCCGATACCCAATCCTGGGTGTAGATGGCCACCGGCTCGAGGGGCCGCGTGCCCACGAGGGTGTAGACGAGCGCGGTGACCGGGTAGCCGAGCTGCTCGACCGTCAGCGCCTGCGGCCCGTCCCCCCGCTGGATGGCCTCGGCAGTGCGCGTCTCGACCGGGCTGAAGATCCAGACAGCGCCGTCCTCGGGCAGGGCGAGCTCCATCGCGCGGCGCAGCTCCAGCGCCTCACCGAGATAGGCTTCGAGCGAATCGGGGAGCGCGGGCCAGGCCGATGCGATGTTGCGGCCGGCTATCCGGGGGAACCAGGCCGGGTGGTGATCGGCGCCCATGCGACCCAGGTAGTACTCGATGGACGGGGCGGTCATGTACGTGTGAACGACCCAATCGTCGCGGGCCAGGTCGCCAGCGGCCAGCGCGCGCGCCACGCGGCGGTCGTTGCCCTTCGCCAGGGCCGGGTCGCCCAGGCCATAGGTGGGCGCCAGCGCGACCAGGGAGAGCGCGAGCCAGAAGAGCGCGATGCCGGCCGCCGCGCGGCGGGGCAACGCGGCCAGCCCGCGCCCCATCAGGAGCGCAAAGGCGGGGAAGGCGATGACGTCGGTTCGCGTGAGGACGTAGACCGGGTTGGCGATGAGCGACGCCGCGAGCAGGGCCAGGAGCGGCAGCAGCGCGAACGAGGCCTCCAGCGCGAACGAGGCCTCCAGCGCGACCGCGCGGCCTGCAGCCGGCTGCGCGCCGGCCGGCCGGCGCCGGGCGCGCCGAGCGGCGGCCAGGACGCACACGGACGCCAGCGACATCGACAGGACGCTCCAGTGGGGCGAGAGGCGCCCCAGCAAGGCGAAGCCCGTGCTGAGCTGGGTCGGAGGCAAGCCCCCGGGGATGAACGCGCCCAGCGAGAAAAGCGGCGCGAGCGCGAGGGGGTGCGCCTGCCAGTACTCCGTGGTCCAGGGATTGAGCGCCGCGTGGATCTCGAGCTGCGCCCGCGCGACGATCCAGTAGCCGGCCCAGAGCGCGAGCGGCGCGGCGTGCCAGAGCACCCACGCGCGCAGGCGCGGTCGTTCGCGCGCGCCCAGCCACCACAGGGGCAAGCTGGACAGGACGAGCGCGACCGCCGCATGGTGGGTCAGCCACAGCAGCGTGCCGCAGATCGCCAGACAGGGCCCCGTGCGCCGCCGTCCGAGCAGAAGATCCCTGGCGCTCAGCACGAATGCCATGGCCAGCAGGATCAAGAGCCCGTACGAGCGCGCCTGCCGAGCGTGAAAGATGCCGAAGGCGGCGACGGCCACGAAGAGCGCGCTCCAGGCCTCTTCCCGAGTGCCGCGCCGATAGGCCCGCCACAGCAGGAGCGCCACCACGGCGATGCCTGCCAACGCCGACACGGCTCGCAGGGCGGCCTCCGAATCGCCGGCGATCCAGGCGCTCAGCTTCACGAGTAGATAGAAGAGCGGAGGAGCATCGTCGGTGCGCAGGAGCCTGGCGATCATCTCGCCCACCGGCAGGCGCACCGTAAAGGCCGTGTAGGCCTCGTCGCACCAGAGGCCCTCATGGCCCAGGGCAAACAACCGCGCAGTGGCAGCGGCCAGCAGGAGCGCGCCCAGGAGCCATAGCGATGGCGTGTTTCGCCGGTCAGTGCTTGCCACTGCGGGCAGCATCCTCCACCGCGCTCAGGGCGCGCGGCGTGCGCGGGAAGCCTGACGACCTCGGATCCGTTGGGCGAGCTCGCCAAATCCACGAGCGCGGGATCAACGGTACAGCGCCTTGACGCGTCCCCAGCTCGACCGGATGGCCGGCGTCACGTCGCACGGATTCGGGGGCCCGCAGCTATCCCACTCGGCGTGGAAGATGCCGCCCAGGGCCGTGCACTCCTCCTGGCCGTGCACCAGCACGCATTCGGTGCCCACGCAGCAGACGAACTCCTGCCAGCCCCAGCACACCTCCACGCCCGGGCAGTTGACCCCCATCCCACCCAGGGCGGCCTCGTACAACTCCGGCGGCGTCGTGCAGTTGGCGAAGCCGCCGAAACCGCTCGCCGGATTGGGCGTGAGCTGCAGGATCGTGGATCCGTAGTAGTCGTAGGCATACCCGTAGAAGCAGTAGACCGGCACGAAGTTGCCCGTCCACGGCGTGCCGGTCGTCACGAAGGCTGTGCCCTGGAGCGGGCCCGGCCAGTTTGCGGATGGAATCTCCAGTCCGCCCACCGGGAAGCACGGGTCCGCCCCCCAGAAGTCGAAGGGCTCGGGGTTGAAATCGTTGAACCCGAACTCGACGCCGCACCACTGCTTCTCCTCGTCGAACGCTGCGATGACGAACCACGCGTGCCTACCCCAAGACATGGTGGCGTTCTGTTCGTTGCAGCTCGAGATCGGATTGTACTGATAGTAGGTGTAGCATTGCGGTGGGTAACGCCCATAGCTCATCGAGTGCGTGATCAACGCCCCGCTGGCCAGGATATGCGGATCGCCGTGGGCGAGGGTGGAGAAGACCACGAGTGTTGCGATGATCGTCAGAGCGCGTCGCATAGGATCACCTCCCTGTCACTACGAGAGCCCATCATCCCCTGCGAAGCACATGAATCACGACTCCCAGTATAGCACTCCCATGGCCGATCGGGATCCAGAGGTCGGCAGCACGCGGCGGAGGCGGCGCCTGGCGGGAGGCTCCCGGTGGCGTTCCGCAGACCGGTGGGGTATCCTCCTACCCATGCAAACACGAACCCTTGGCAGAACAGGCTTGCAGGTCTCGGTCATCGGCTTCGGCGGCATCCCCATTCAAGGCGTGGATTTCGCCGAGGCTGAGCGAGTGCTCCAGCGCGCCCTCGATCGCGGGATCAACTTCTTCGATACCGCCCGGGGCTATACCGATAGCGAGGAGAAGATCGGCCGCGCCCTGGGCGGCCGGCGCGGGGAGTTCTGGCTCGCCAGCAAGTCCCTCGTGCGCGACGCCGAGGGCATGGCGACCGAGCTCGAGACGAGCCTGCGCAACCTGCGCACGGACTGCATAGACCTCTACCAGCTCCACGCGGTCGGCTCGGAGAAGCAGCTCGAGCGCGTGCTGGGGCCCGGCGGCGCGTACGAGGCCCTCCGACGCGCCCGGTCACAGGGCAAGATCCGCTTCATCGGCATCACGGGCCACAGCCGCGCGACGCTGCTGAAGGCGATCGAAACCGGCGCCTTCGACACGGTGCAGCACCCCTTCAACCCGATCGAGACCGAGTGGCGCGACGACGTGATCCCGGCCGCCAAGGCCGCCGGACTGGGGCTGATCACCATGAAGCCCGCCGCCGGCGGCGCCCTGCGCAACGTGCCCGCGGCGCTGCGCTTCGAGCTGGCCGCGGGGATGGACGTCGTCATCCCCGGCATGGACAGCCTGGCGCAGGTCGACGCGAACGCCGCCGTGGGGATGGATCTGCGCGCGCCCGACAAGGAAGAGCTGCGCCAGCTCGAGGCCGATCGGGAGCTGTGGGGCAATCGCTTCTGCCGGCGCTGCGGCTATTGCATGCCCTGTCCGAACGGCCTGCAGATTCCCATGCTGCTCCTGCTCCAGGGCTACTGGGAGCGCTACGAGCTGCGCGACTGGGCCGTCGAGCGCCTGCAAGGGATGGAGAAGTCGTATGAGGACTGCGTGGCGTGCGGGGTGTGCGTCGAGCGGTGTCCCTACCAGCTCACGATCCCCGAGCTGATGCGCCGCGGCGCGGAGGAAATGCCCAGGGCGGCACGGGGGTGAATCCGATGAATACGGCGAAATCACGGCCCAGGCTCGGCGGCCGGCGGCGAAGGATCGAGCGGGCGAATGCGCGGGGGCAGCGCGCGGATGCGCAGGGACAGCGGGCGAATGCGCAGGGACAGCGGGCGAATGCGCGTGCGGTGCGCGCGGTCGCGCGGGCACGTTTCATCGCGGGGTTGGCTGTCATCGCGCTCCTTGCATCGGCGGTTACGGCCGCCGCCCAGGAGCCAAGCGATTTCGTCGGTGAGTGGAGCGGAAAGCTGACCGTGCCCGGGGCGGAGATTCCGCTGGTCGTTCATCTCGATTTCGCGAACGGCCGATGGTCCGGCGCGCTCGACAGTCCGATGCAGGGCGCCAGAGGGCTGCGCCTGTCGAGCGTGGAGGTCGACGGCGCGAAGCTCAGATTCACGCTGGGCGGCGTGCCCGGCGAGCCCCGCTACGAGGGCGAGCTGGTGGCGGGGCGCATCGAGGGCACCTTCTCTCAGTCCGGTCACGCCCTGCCCCTCACCCTGCGCCGCGAAGCGCTGGAGCTGCCGAAGCGTCCCCAGGAGCCCAAGCCGCCCTTTCCCTACGCCGAGGAGGAAGTCTCCGTCGCCAGCGGCGAGGTGAACCTGGCGGGCACCCTGACGATCCCGGCGGGGGAAGGTCCCTTCCCCGCGGTCCTGCTCCTCTCGGGGAGCGGGACCCAGGACCGCAACGAGGAGATCTTCTATCACAAGCCGTTCCTCGTGATCGCCGATGACCTGACGCGCGCGGGCATCGCCGTGTTGAGAGTGGACGATCGGGGGATCGGAGGCTCGGGCGGCGACCCTGATGAGACCACGCTCGCCGATCTGGCCGCCGACGCCCTGAGCTGCATCGCCTTCCTGCGGCGGCACGCGGCGATCGACTCGACGCGCATCGGCCTGCTCGGTCACAGCCTGGGCGGGGCCGTGGCGTGCCTGGCCGCTGCCCGGCAGCCCGGCGTGGCGTTCGTGGTGCTGCTGGCGGCCCCCGGCGTCCGGGGCGCCGAGGTGATCGTCCGGCAGGTGGAGCGGCTCAGCGCGGCCGGCGGCGCGGGGCCGAGCGAGGTGCAGCGCCAGACCGAGGCCCAGAAGAAGATCATGAAGCTCGTGGCCGCGGGGGCCGACAGCGCCAAACTGCACGCGGAGGTGCGGCGGGTCCTGCGAGCCGAGGCGATGGCCAGTCCCGACGGCAAGGTGCCACCGGACAGCGAGATCGAGGCGCAAGTCGCCCAACAGATGCGCGTCCTGGCCAGCCGGCCCTATGCCTCCTTCGTCGCCTTCGATCCGCGCCCGGTGCTGCTGAAGCTGACGATGCCGGTCCTGGCGCTGGGAGGGGAGCTGGATCTGCAGGTCGATCCGGCCCAGAACCTGCCCGAGATCCGCACGGCGCTCATGGAAGCGGGCAATGAGGATGTGACCGCAACGACGTTTCCGCAGCTCAATCATCTCTTCCAGAAGGCGACCACGGGGGCGCCCGAGGAATACGCGCAGATCGAGGAGACGATCGATCCCCGGGCGCTCAGGACCGTTCGCGATTGGATTCGCGCGCGCACGCGGCCGCGATGAACGTTCCCCGGGGCCGCGCAGCCCGGCCGGGCGCGCGGAGGATTCCCGCGGTCGGTCAGCCCGACGTGAGCCGCCGGGCGGCGCGGAACGCCCGGCGCCAGTAGGACTCGCTCAGGGAGGCGATGGTGATGCCACGGCTGGGCGAAGCGTGGGCGAACTCGTTGTCGCCCAAGTAGACGGCCATGTGATTCCTGACCCCGCGGATCGTGAAGACGAGCAAGTCGCCCGGCCGCAGCTCCGCCGGCTCGACCGGCGCCCCGCAGCGCGCCTGTTCGCCGGACGTGCGCGGCAAGTCGATCGCGAAGACATCGCGGACGATCTGCTGCACGAACCCCGAGCAGTCGACGCCCCGGCGGGACGTGCCCCCGCGCCGGTAGGGAGTCCCGAGCCAGAAGTTGACCTTGCCGCGCAGCTCGTTCTCCAGGCTGAACGCGCTGGCCAGGGCCAGCCCGGTCTGCGTGGCGCCCGGCAGGATGGCCGGCCGGGCGGTCGGCGGGATCATCGGCAGCGCCGCGGGCTTGCCGCCGGCGCAGCCGGCAGCAAGGAGGAAGGTGGTCAGTCCGGCCAGCGAGACCCCTATCCAACGGGGGGGAATGTTGTTCCGACGGCCTTCGCCGCGCCCTGCGTTCTTCGGGAGCAACACTACTCCTTGTGTGTCCATGGTCCGGAATGACCCAGGGATAGTGCCCCAGGACGGCATCGGGGCGCAACCCGGGTTTGCGGTTTTTTTCGGGCCCCGCCGCAGGGGGGCGCGGTGGCATGCTATGCGGGTGACGCCACGGGGGGGACCCCACGCGTGACGCCGCAAGCAGATGACGCCCCTTGCGCGGGGGCCTATCCTGTGGGCTCGAGTCCAGGCACAAGGCCGCCGGGCACGGAATTGCCGCGCACGGGATGGCCGAGCATGGGAATGCCGGGCACGGGATTGCCGCGCACGGGATTGCCGCGCACGGGATTGCCGCGCACGGGATGACCAGCGGGGGGTGGCGCCCCGCCGGCAGCAGGCCGGGGATCCGAGGGAAGAACGCGATGGAACACGAGCAGATTGCCGGCAGGGCTTCCGCCCACTTCGCATCGGGGTTCAACTGCGCGGAGTCGGTGCTCAGGTCGATCATCGAGGACGCCTTCGGGCAGCGCCACGCGTGCATTCCCCGCGTCGCGACGGCCTTTGGCGGCGGGGTGGGCGGCACGCACGAGGAGCTCTGCGGCGCGCTCGCGGGCGGCGTCATGGCGATCGGCCTCCTCATCGGCCGGATGGAGCCCGGCGCCGACGTCGAGCGCGTCAAGCAGATCGCAACCGAGCTGCGCAGCCGCTTCGTCGCCCGCAACGGCTCGACGCGCTGTCAGGCCTTGCTCGACGCCTTCGGGCCACAGGATGACTGGTCCCGCTGCGAGGAGCTCACGGGGCGCACGGCCGCCTTGCTGCTGGATCTGCTGGCGGAGCACGGCATCACCCCGAGCGGAGGCGCGGGATGCGCATCCTGATCACCGGTGCGACCGGGTTCATCGGGCGCCCGCTGTGCCGCCACCTCGCGGACGCCGGTCATGAGGTCGGCGCGGTCTCGCGCGACCCGCTCGCCGCGGCGGGGCGCCTCGGATCCGGGATCACGGTGCATGGCGGGCTCGCCGCTGCCTGGGCCGCTTGTACAGCGACACCCTACGATGCGGTGGTCAATCTGGCGGGCGCTCCGATCGCGGAAGGACGCTGGACAGCCGAGCGCAAGCGCATCCTGCGCGCGAGCCGGGTGGACTTCACCAGCGAGCTGGTCGACTTGATGGGGCGCTCGCCCGCGAGGCCGGCGGTGTTGGTCAGCGCCTCGGCCTCCGGCTATTACGGCGATGCTGGGGACCGCGAGCTGGACGAGTCCGCGCCCGTCGGCAGCGGGTTTCTCGCCGAGCTGTGCCGCGACTGGGAGCAGGTCGCGCTCGCCGCCCGCAGCCCGGGCGAGGCGGGCGCCTCCGCCGGCAGCCCCCGCGAGCCGGGCGCCTCCGGCGGCGCAGGCGGGCGGGTGCGCGTGTGCATCGTGCGCCTGGGCCTCGTCCTCGGCCCCGGCGGTGGTCTGCTCGGGCGCCTCGTGCCGCTCTTCCGCGCCGGGTTGGGCGGCCGGCTGGGGAGCGGCCGGCAGTGGATGCCGTGGATCCACCGGCAGGATGTGATCGGTCTGATCGCGCGCCTGCTCCGGCGGGACGATCTGGCCGGCGCGTTCAACGCCGCCGCGCCCGAGCCGGTGACCAACGCGGAGTTCACGCGGGCGCTCGCGCGGGCCGTGCGTCGGCCGGCCCTCGTGCCCGTGCCCGCGGCCGCGCTGCGGGTCGTCTTCGGCGAGATGGGCGCGATGCTCACGGCGAGTCAGCGTGTGGTGCCGAGAGGGGCGCTCGCGAGCGGGTACGAGTTCGCCCACCGGGAGCTGGCGGGGGCGCTGAGGGAGCTCGCCATCTGACAGGCCGCCGCCGCACCGGTCCGCCCCATACCGGCCAGGCGGAGACCTTCGCTTATGCTCGCCGTTTCAGATCCGCGCATCCACCACCAGCACCCGCGCCTGCGTCATCTCCTCGATCGCCTGGCGCGCCCCGCCGCGTCCCATCCCCGAAGCCTTGACGCCGCCGCAGGGCATCGCCTCGACGCGGTAGGACGGGTAGTCGTTGTGGATGAGCACACCCGCCTCGATTTCCTGGAAGGCGAGCATGACCTTGCGAATGTCGTTGCTGTAGATCGCGGTCTGGAGCCCGTAGGATGTTCGCCCGGCCAGCTCGATGGCCCGGTTGATGCCGCGGTAGGTCTCCACGACCACGACCGGCCCGAACGCCTCACGGGCCGCGAGAGGCAGATCCTCCTTGACCTGGGTGAGCACCGCCGGCGTGAGCACGTTGCCCTCGCGCTTGGCTTCGAGCAGGGGCACGGCCGCGGCCGAGATGGCCTGGTCGATCCACTCCTGGATGCGCCCGGCGCTGGCGGTGTCGACGACGGGCCCGCAGAGCACATCCTCATGAGCCGGGTCGCCCACTGGAATCCGCAGCGTGGCCGTCTGGATCAGCTCATCGAGGAACCGCCGCGTCACGCGCTCGTGGACATAGATGCGCTGCACCGACGTGCTCGACTGGCCCGCGAAGCCGAAGGCGCTCATGGCCAGGCGCCGCGCGGCAACGTCGACGTCCACGTCGGGCTCCACGATCGCGGCCGCGTTGCCGCCCAGTTCCAGCGCGACCTTCTTGCGGCCGGCGCGCGCTCTGAGCAGCCAGCCGACCTCGGAGCTGCCCGTGAAGCAGAGCATCCGCAGGCGCCCGTCCTCGATCAGTGGGGCCGCGTCGCTCGCGTCGCAGGGCACGACGCTGAGCACGCCCTCGGGCACGCCGGCCTCAAGCGCGATGAGCCCGAGCAGGATGGCCGCCGTGGGCGTCTGCGAGGCGGGCTTCAGGACCATCGTGTTGCCCGCGGCGACGGCGGCCGACATGCGGCGGGCGGCCAGGTGCAGCGGCTGGTCGAACGTCGTGATCGCGGCGACGGGCCCGATGGGGAATCTGCGCACGAGGCATGTCCGGCCCTCGCCGTCGGGCGTTCCGTCGAGCGGCGCCAGGTCCCCGGCGATGCGGCCGGCTTCCTCGGCCGCCAGCAAGCAGGTCTCCGCCGCGCCGTCGACCTCGAGCCGGGCGAGGCGGATGGGCTTGCCGGCCTCCAGCGAGATCGCCTGCGCCAGCTCTTCGCCGCGGCGGCGGATGCCGGCCGCCATGGCGCGCAGCCAGGCCGCCCGCCGGTGGACGGGCTCGCGGCGGAAGGGGGGATAGGAGAGCTCGGCAACCGCAATGGCGGTATCGAGCGCGCGCCGATCGCCGAAGCGCACCTCGCTCACGATGCGCTGGTCGTAGGGGCTGCGGATCTGACGGGGCGATCCCCAGTCCAGACGTTCCAGACCGATGATGGGGCCGCGCGGCTCCATGGGCGTCCTCTCCGCGGGAATGCGCATCGGCGCTCGGGCCGCTGTTGCCGGGCCCCGTCCCGTGTTCCTATTGTCGGACGCGCCCGCGCCTACCCGGAGCGGAGATCGGGTAGAGAAGAGGGCCGCCGGAGCCGAACACCCAGGAAGGGTAGCCCCTGCAAGCAGATGCGCGGCGCGGTCGGCGCCTCCTCCAGCCGGTGCGCCGGAGGAGGGGGCAGCCAGGGCTGCGGCATCGTGGGCAGCCAGGGCTGCGGCGTCGTGGGCAGCCAGGGCTGCGGCGTCGTGGGCAGCCAGGGCTGCGGCGTCGTGCGCCCGAATGGGGTAGAATATCGGCTTCCGCTCGCCCGACCCGGCTCATGGCGGGCGGGGGGGCTCGAGCCGGCGGGAGGATGCGACCCCGCGACAAGGGCCGCGGATCGGGGCAACCGATCGGGCATCGAGGAGCGCGGATCGCCGATCACGGGTTGAGGATCACGGACCAAGGAGTCGAACATGGGTCTCTTCGACAAGCTCATCGGCAAGAAACCCGCGCAGCCAGGCGGTCCTTCCCGAGCGGCCGCGCCGCCCCGACCGGTGATGGTCCCCGGCGCGCCCGCCAAGCGGCCCGACCCGCCGTTCGACAACATGAACAACTACATCATCGTGATCCTCGATAGCTGCCGGTACGACTCGTTCCTGGCGGCCAAGCCCAAGATCATCACCAAGCTGGGCGCGGTCGAGTCGCGCTGGAGCTATGCCTCGTGGACGGCGCCCTCGCACTACAATCTGCTCATGGGCTTGCTGCCGCACACGAGCCCCCCGCACGTCTACGCTTCGGACTACTACAAGCAGGACTTCCTCAGGTTCAACGAGCGCTTCGGCGCCCGCGACATCGAGTTCGCGAGCTTTGTGCCGCACCTCTATCTGCCGACCTACTTGCGCAACACCCTGGGGTACTTCACGCACGCCAAGGTGTCGCTGCCGGTGCTGAACCCCAAGACGGCGATCAACAAGGACTTCGACACGTTCAAGTTGATGGAGAAGCACAACGACATGAACGCGATGCTCGACGAGATGACATTCTCGCCGGAGCGTCCGTCGTTCTTCATCTTCAACGTGGGCGAAACCCACTACCCATACGCCCGTCCGACCGAGCCCAAGGACCTCTGGCCCCGGCTGAGCGGCGTGCACGGCGTGTTCAAGCACCTCGATGACGCGGTGGTGGACGGCAAGCTCAAGACCGATGCCAAGACGGAGCCCTTCTTCGACCAGGAGAAGCTCGACATCCTGCGCGGGCGGCAGATCGACACGGTGCAGTACCTGGAAGGGGTCTTCGAGCGCCTGTACGACATGGTGCCGAAGAACACCTACATCACCGTGACGGCCGACCACGGCGAGCTCTTCGGCGAGAACGGCTACTTCGGCCATGGCCCGATCCAGCACGACAAGGTCTACGAGGTGCCGTTCCTGGAGGGGAAGATCCGGTAACCTGCCCGACAGCGCCCGCTCGCGAATGGCTGCTGATGATCGACCGTGGCGCGCGGGAGGCCGATGGTCAGTTCATCGTCAGGCTGAGGCGCATGGTGAGCGAGCTTCCGCGCCAGCGCACGCTGCTGTCCTCCAGTGGGAGGTTGTGGTAGCCAAATCCCACCGCGCCGCCCAGGCCCCATTGTCGCGCGATCCACCACTCCTTGCCGACCGCCGCGTCGGTGACGAGACCGATGCCGGTCGTGCTGCTCCCGGTGGCGGTGTGCTCGAGCCGCAGGGAACCGCAGCCGAGCGTTCCGGAGAAGTACACATTCAGCGGCATGAGATAGTAAGTCACTCCGCCGCCGACGGCGGTCAGATCGAAGTCCCCATGCACGGCGGTGGCCACCCCACCGAGTTCCGCGTCGGGGTGGTTGACCGTCCATCCGTACAACGTGGCGTGCAGCGCGAGATTCGGGCTGACGATTCCCCCAACCGCGAAGTTCACCTCCGACGCCCTGCCTGAGAATCGGAGCTTCCCCCACGAGGTCTGGCGCTCCGAATGGGCGCCGCCCACACCCACCCAGAGTCGCAGGAGGGCTCCGTCTTCGTGATCCCGATCATCCGCGGATGAGGCCGACAAGGTCGCCGGGCAGATCCACGCCAGGGCGAGGAGACATCTCCACGAAGTCGCTGTCCGTTGCAGGCCCATACTTGCGCCCAGCCTTGGAGAGTCAGGCCGATGCCTCGCGCCGGTCGCGGGCGCCGGGCGGTCCATCGGACGAGACCTGGCACCGGGTCACGGCAATCACGCGCCGCTCGGCGTCAGCCGCGGGATCGTCCGGCCATCGGTGGTGACGTAGGCGGCGTGCAGATCGCACGCCAGGCAGGCATGGACGGGATAGACCAGCACGAGATCGCCCAC
The DNA here is from genome assembly GCA_964603725.1 of uncultured bacterium. Taxonomy (GTDB): domain Bacteria; phylum Eisenbacteria; class RBG-16-71-46; order CAIMUX01; family WJJG01; genus CAZDKK01. Next base: position 109,119 of record CAZRWW010000001.1, on the reverse strand, counting down.
GCCGATGGCGTCCCACAGATCGCTCGGCAGGCGCACGATGCCGTGCTCCTGCGACAACGCGATCACCGGCGCGCGGGGCTCGGGGCGCCCCAGGCCTGCGCCCGGATCGATGGCGAGGCACCCGTACGTGGAAGCGCCGGGGCGAGCCGCCGCGACTGCCGCGTCCTCGCCCGACGCCCTCCCATCCGCCAGCGCCTCCTTCGACAGGTGGACCGCCCCGCCGTAGATCACGATCTCGCCGCGCCGCGCGTACTTGCCCACCACCGGGCAGGCGATCGCGACGGCGAGATCCTCCGCGCGACACGATCCGATGGCGAGCTGCATCAGGTCGTAGAAGACGAAGTTCCCGGGACGGATCTCGTCGACGCCCTCGAAGCTCTCGACGGTGCTGCACGTCGGGGTGTCGCCGATCGACAGCTCGCCCGGGCGCCCGATGGTCGCGTCCAAGAGGTCGCGCGCCGCCCGCAGGCGCGCGACGCTCTCCGAGTGAATCGCGGCCAGCTCCGCGCGCGTGCGCGCGCCGTAACTGTGGCCGGCGTGGGTCAGGGCGCCGGCGTACGCGAGCCCCGCCTGCGATCGCAGGGCCTCGGCCACGGCGCTCAGGCGGGACTGATCGTCCCACCGCACGCCCACCCGACCGAGGCCGGTGTCGATCTTGACCCACGCTCGCCCGGAGCCCGCCGGGAGGCCGGACAGGGCGCCTGCCAGCGCGTGCACCGCCGCCGGGTCGTCGGCCAGCAGACCCAGCCTGATCGCGTGGGCGAGCGCGGCGATCTCCTCGACCTCCCGCAGATTGGCGGGAAAGGCGACGGTGATGTCCTGCCAGCCGTGGCCGGCGAAGTAGCGCGCCATGCGCAGCGACGAGACGGTGATGGCGCTCACCCCGTGCTCGCGGAACCAGTCGCCGATCTCGGCCGACTGATGGGTCTTGAAGTGCGGGCGCAGCCGGACGCCGCTCGCGCGGGCCTTGGCCGCCATGCGCGCGATGTTGGCGCGCACCCTGGTCGCATCGAGGATGGGCGTGGGTCGCGCAACGGGCGCGCCCACGAAGCGCAGGCGTGGAGCTGTCATCGGCGCTGCCTCCCGTTCCAGCAGCGGCGCGCCAGCCGGGGCGCGCCTCCACATGTCCGCCGCCGCATGTCCGGCGGCGGCGTGCCGCCCCGATTACCCGATCCGGCTCTTGAGCGCGACCACAACGAGCAGCACGACCAGGATGAGCGCCGCGACGAAGACCAGCGGAAACGCGGCCTCACCCCGTCCGGCGCGCGCGAAGAAGACCAGGCCGGCGCCCAGGATGGCCGCCAGCACGCCGCCCAGCAGGATCATCCGGCGCCGGCGCTCGACGCCGCCTGCCTCCTCGGCGGCGATGCGCAGGGCGAAGTGCACATCCGTCGCGCTCGCGTCCTGGTGTTGGAGGCGGTAGTCGCGAATGAGCGCGGCGATGCGCCGGCCCAGCTCTTGCGCGTGCGGCGACGCATCCTGCGTCGGGACGATGACGGGAACGAACATCGGTCTTCCTCCACTCGCCAGATCCGCGACCTTGGAGGGCCCGCGGTCGCCTCGCAGGGCCGGCGGTCAGCCCCGCGCCGCGTGCCTCGTCCATGGCTTCCACCGCCTGTCAGAGAAGCCCGGGCATCCACGGCCGGATGTACGCTTCCGGCCCGGCGATGATTCATGCTGCCCGCCGCGCGGGATCCTCGCTCACGGGACGGCGCGCGTCCAGCGCGCGAGGAGTCTGGGGTACAAAGAATCGGGCCCGCGACCTTTCGGCCGCGGGCCCGGATTGTCCGTACAGGAGGAAGAATGGACCAAGAGGGTCCGGGTTCGATCACCGCGTTTCGCTGACCGCGAAGGTTGACCGGCCCTCGCGCGCGGCAACGTAGAGGTCGTTGACCCGCTCCCAATTGATCACACTGAAGAAAGCCTCGATGTATTCGGGCCGGCGGTTCTGGTACTTCAGATAGTACGCGTGCTCCCAGACATCCAGCCCCAAAAGGGGAATCATCCCCTGACTGATCGGCGTGTCCTGATTGGGGGTGCTCAGGATCTCGAGCTTGTCTCGCTTGAGCGCCACCCAGGCCCAGCCGCTGCCGAAGCGCGTGGCGGCCGCCTTCGAGAAACGCGCCTTGAATTCGTCGAAGTTCCCGAATTCACGCTTGAGGGCTTCCACGACGTCGCCCTGGGGGGCCGACCCCTTCTTGAGCAGAGGCCAGAAGAAGCTGTGGTTCCAGTGCCCGCCGCCGTTGTTGCGCACCGCCTCCCGGATCGCCTCGGGCAGGGCGGTCAGGTCGCCCAGCAACTCCTCGACCGTCTTCTGCCGCAGGGTGTCGTGCCCTTCCAGCGCCGCGTTCAGATTGTTGACATACGCCTGATGGTGCTTGCCGTGATGGATCTCCATCGTGAGCGCATCGATGTAGGGCTCGAGCGCGTCGTATGCATAGGGCAGCTTTCCCAACGTGTGCTTGCTCATCGCGCACCTCCGTTCTATGCACGAGGGGGATCGGAGATCCCCGGATCGGGCCCGTGGTGGCCATCTCCATCCAGCAGCGCGGACCGTCCGAAAGAACCCTCACTCGGTCGCCTGCTCTTTTCGCTCCAACCATGCCGAGAGGGCCCGGTTCCCACGCCGCGGACGATTTCGGCATCGAGGTGGCGCCAGAGCAAAGCCGATGCAATCGTGTTGCGCGGGGAACTGTGCATGCAGCCCGGACCGGTCCTTGCGCGCCGCCCGTGCCCTCTGCGCGCCCTACTCGGCCGGCGCGCCGCCGGAACCCTCCGCGCGCCCTATTCGGCTGACACGGGAGGGCGACCGGGCTGCTCGCGCGGGGCCCCAAGCACCGCGCCGGAACCGACCCCGCAGCTGATGATCGAACGGATGACCTTCTCGACGGGCGCCTTGACGACCTCCACCTGCGCGGCCGGCACATGCAGGATGAAGCCCGAGGTCGGATTCGGTCCGGTTGGCACGAAGACCGTCTGGGTGCCGTCGGGGTGCGATTCGGTGACGAATGCGGTTGCCTTCAGATTCTCGCCGAGCCGCACGATCGCCACCGTGGAGAAGGGGGCCCGCTGGCTGCCCAGGAGCTGGGAGACGGTCTCCTTGATGATCGAGTATCCCGGGGCGACGCGCAGCACGCGCCTCTCCAGGCCGCGGTACGCCAGGGCGCCCAGGCGCGTGCGCACCGCCACGCCGACCAGGAAGCACGCCGCGACGATCACCGCCAGCACCACGAAGTGCGCCAGGATGGTCTGGGTCTTCGTCTCGATCTCCAGGACGAGCCCCAGCATGCGCACGAACGGGGCGATCAGGCCTGTGACCACGCCGAAGATCCAGCGAAACACGAGGAACGTCACGGCGACGGGGAGGATGACCACGACACCGCCGAGCAACGAGGTGTGGAGGAAGGTCCTGAACCTCTTCATCGCGGCGCTCCCGGGCGATCGGTTCTATCCCGAGCGTTCAAAGTACAAGAAATCGATGAGAAACACCGCGGCAAGAAGGATCGCCTTGCGACTCACTTCCCATCCGCGCGGGAACTCGACACCGAAGTTGTCGGCATCCGTGAAGAGTTCCTTGCCGGTGCCGCTCCAACGCTTGACGATGCGCCCCAGCGCGCGCTCGCCCTCGCGGATCTCGAAGGTCCAGGGGTGGAGGATCGGGCCGTACAGCTCGCAGAACTCCAGGCCGGAGGCGTCGCGCACGCTGAACCGCCGGCGCAACCAGGCGAAGCGCTGCTTGACGCTGCCCAGCGGGCGCCCGCCGGCGCCGCTCACGTGCACCTCGTGCAAGAACCAGCGGAAGGGGCGCTTGATCGTGCAGACCCCGACGCCGTCGGGACTGACCACCTGGATCTCGAAGGGCCGCACGCGGCCCAGGAACATGCGCGCCAGGAACGAGCCGGCGATCTCCGCGGCCAGGTAGACCTCCCGGCCGTCGGCGTCCTGGATCCCGTAGCGGTTCCGGGCTTCGAAGCCCGTGAGGATCTCGCCCCACTCCTTGCGCTGGCGGACCGCCAGGGCCCGCGTGTCGGCCATTCGCTCCATGAGTCCATCCTCCCGGGTTTCCCGGCCGACGGTCCACTCAAGACCCGCGCCGCGCGCCGGTGCTCGGCGCGGGGGCGAGGGTTGCCGGGATCCAGGCGGCCGCCGGCGCGGGGATCCTGCCACGCGATCGGCGACGCCTCAATCCTCCCTTTGGGCACCCGTCTCCCTTTGGGCACCCGTCTCCCTTTGGGCATCCCGGCGCCGTCGACTGGAGGAAAGCAACCAGAGGCCTGGCTGGCGAGAGCGCCGCCCGAGGGCAGGCGCTGGCCGGCAATGGCCTCTGATTCAATGCCTTGCTGCCGCGGGCGCCGTCCAGCCGAGCGTGCTGGATCTCAGCCAACAGGGTTGGGTGCCCCCAAACGGCTCGGTCGAGCGGCGCCGCGGTCGATATCAGGGGAGTAACGGACGTACGCATTCGCTTGCGATGCGCCCGGCAGCGGCTCGCGGGGTTCCGGCAGGTTCTCCCGCGCCACCCTGGCAGGGGGTGACGCAGCCGGTAGAGCGGCTCTCGAGCTGGCCAGCGATGGAGGTGCGGCATGCACGACAGGCAAGGCAATCACCGCAGCGTGACCATTGGCGCCAAGATCCTCTTGGGGGTCACCGTACCGCTCGTGGTCGGAATGACCGCCATGACCGCGGTGCTCATCACGTTGACGGGTAATCAGAACAAGGCGCGCATGGAGCAGATCCGCGAGCAGCAGATCGCCGCCGTTGCGGATCGGCTCAAGGCCCAGGTCGAGCAAGCCATGGCCTCCGTCGAGGCGGGCGCCGCGGCGGGACTCAGCGACGAGGAGTGCCAGGCGCGGGTGCGCGACCTGACCTTCGGATCGTCGTACGTCTGGATCCACGGCCTCGATCGCTCGCAAGTCGACCGGCCGATCATGGTCATGCATCCCACCATCCCGAAGCTCGACGGCACGGAGGTCTCCGACTTCCGGGACAAGAAGCGCTTCGAGAAGATCTACTTCAACGGCCGCGCTTACGACAAGAACGACCCGGCCGTGTCGCAGATCAAGGAAACCAACCTGTTCGTCGACATGAACCATCTCTGCGCGCGCGAGGGCAGCGGCCTGATCACCTACTACTGGCCCAAGCCCAAGAGCGACGGCAGCGTCACCCCGGAGGGCTATCCCAAGATCTCCTATGTCAAGCTGGACCCGGCCCGCGGGTGGGTGTTCGGGAGCGGCGAGTACGTCGACTTCATCGATGCCCAGGTGGCCGAGCTGGCCGCTCAGGCCCAGCGCCAGGCGCGCGCGCTGGTGACCACGATGCTCATCATCACGCTCTGCACCACGGGGCTCGTGATCGGGCTGGTGGTCGTGACGACCCGGCGCGTCGTCCAGCCTATCCGCCGGGCGACCGAGATGCTCAAGGACATCTCCAGCGGCCAAGGTGACCTCACCGTGCAGCTTCAGGTCAACACGAACGACGAGATCGGCGCCATGGCGCGCTACTTCAACGAGTTCGTCGGCAAGCTCCGCGGGATCATGGCCGAGGTTGCCCAGCACAGCACCACGGTGGGGGCCTCCGCCGAGGAGATGTCGGCCACCTCGAGCATGCTGGCGTCGGGCTCGGAGAAGATGCTCGAGCAGGCCAATGGCGTGGCGGCGGCCACCGAGGAGATGTCGACCAGCGTGACCGGTGTTTCGGCGGGGGCCGAGGAGATGTCGACCTCGGTCAACACGGTCGCCGCGGCCATCGAGGAGATGAGCTCGTCGCTCAGCGAGGTGGCACGCAACTGCACACAGGCAGCGCACGTCGCGGCCAGCGCCGATTCCAAGGCCGGCGCGACCGGAGAGACGATGGAGCGGCTCAACGCCTCGTCGTCCGAGATCGGCAAGGTGCTCGACACGATCAGCGACATCGCCGATCAGACGAACCTGCTCGCGCTCAATGCGACGATCGAGGCGGCCTCGGCCGGCGAGGCGGGCAAGGGCTTCGCGGTCGTGGCCAACGAGGTAAAGGAGCTGGCCAAGCAGACGGCCGTCGCCACCGAGCAGATCAGCCGGCAGATCGAGGAGATGCAGGCCAACACCGGTAGCGCGGTGGCGGCCATCCGCGACATCTCCGGGATCATCCGGGAGGTCAGCGAGATCACGCAGACCATCGCCAGCGCGGTGGAAGAGCAGTCCGCCACGACCAACGAGATCGCGTCCAACATCGGCGGGGCCTCGCGCGCCGCGACCGACATCGCCAAGAACATCCAGCAGATCTCGGCGGCCTCGAACGAGATTGCGTCCAACATCCAGGGCGTGAACAAGTCCGCCCAGGAATCGGCCTCGGGCGCCACCGAGACCAACGCCAGCGCCGAGGAGCTGGCCCGCATGGCGGCCCGCCTGCGCGAGCTGGTCGGGCAGTTCAAGGTCTAGCCGCGCGGGGCCGGTGGTTCGGACAAGCTCCGGCCCAGCAGCGGCAGCCCGCGCGGGGGTTGCGTCAGCCAGTCGCAGCCCCCGCGCGTGACCAGCACCATCTCCTCGAGGCCCAGGTAGCCGCAGCCCGGGACCATGACGCCCAGCTCCAGGGTGTAGACCTGCCCCGCCAGCACGGGCAGGGTGGGCGTGCGGCCGTAGCGCTCCCAGCGCGGCCCCAGAATCCCGCCGCCATCGTGCGCCCGGCGTCCGACTTGGTGCCCCAGCGCATGCAGGTACTCGGGGTAGCCCCGCGCGACGAGGTAGTCGCGGGCGGCCTGATCGACTTGCCAGCCCTCCGCGCCCGGCGCGAGCGCCCGCGCGCCGGCTTGAATGGCGCCGGCCACCGCCGCGCGGGCGCGCTCGATTTCGGCGGGCAGGTCCGTTTCGCCCTGGCGCGGCACATACCAGCAGCGCTGGATGTCGGAGCTGTAACCGGCCACGATGACACCCAGGTCCATGTGCAGGATGTGCCCCGGCGCCACGGCGATCGTCTCCGAGGGAATGCCGTGGCCCACCATCGAATCGGGGCCGGTGTTGACGATCGGGTTGCCGGCGCGATCCCAGCCGTACCCCAGCCCCCGCTCGTCGATCCGCGCCTGCACGAAATCGTAGATCTCCCGCTCGGTCCGGCCCGGACGGGCGAAGGCCGCCACCTGGGTGAAGATCTCCTCGGTGGCGGCAATCGCCGCTCGAATCCGCGCGACCTCCTCCGGGATCTTGCACGACCGGAGCGGCGAGGCGATCGACTCGGCGCACACGAGGCTGCCGGCGAAGCGCGTGCCGGCCAGATAGCCCTCGAGCAGACGGTACATGCCGTGGGTCAACCCGTCGGCCTTGGGATCGTCGGTGGAGAAGTTGACCGCGATGCGCGGCTGCGCCCGATCGGGCGGGACGAGCCTCCCGAGAACCTCGAGCAGCGGGTCGCGAATGCCTTGCACATAGGGCACGACCTCATCCCAGTGGCCCGCGGCGCGCAAGGGGTCGGCGTCGAAGTTCCCGACCACGGCGACGCGCCGGCCGTCGCGGGCGATGATCAGCGCGCTCTGCCAGGTGAGTCCGCCCGCGAGGATCAACGGCAGCACGGGATCACCGGCCTCCGCCGTCTCGCGGACAAAGGTCATCCAGATGTCGGCGTCGCTGGCCGCGACCAGCGCCGCCGCCTGGGCCAGCTTCTGCGTGATCAGGTTCGCCATGTGAAGCTCCTTCCCCCCTCCCGGGCGTCCATCGGGGCTCCGCAGCGACTAAGCGCCGTGCAGGCGCGCGATGGTCCGCGCCAGCGCGGCGCCCAGCGCCTCGGCGCGCTCGCGCTCCTTCGGGTCGGCGAGCTCGCCGGCCTCCGTGAACGACTTGCCGGCGAACGAGATCGTGATCTGATCGGCCAAGACCAGGCAGCCGATGATCCCGAGAATGTCGCGCACGTGGGCCAGCCCGCGCGCGCCGCCCCAGCGCCCGGTGGAGGCGCTCAGCAGCGCGACCACCTTGCCGCGGAAGCCCTCCAGGCCGCTGCCGCGCTCCGCGGGGCGCGATGCCCAATCGAGCGCGTTCTTGAGCACCCCGCTGATCGAGCCGTTATACTCGGGCGCGGCGATGAGCAGGCCCTGATGCTCCAGGAGCAGGTCCTTCAGGGCTTGCGCCGCCGCCGGCAGCCCCTCGCGGGACTCGAGGTCGGCGTCGTAAAGGGGCAGCGGGTAGTCTCGCAGGTCGATCAGGGTGACCGCGGCCCCGGCGTCCGCGGCTCCCCGGACGGCCGCCGCCAGCAGGCGCCGGTTGTACGATCCCTCGCGCGTGCTGCCCGCCAGGGCCAGGATCTTGGCTCTGTCCGACATGATGGGTCCTCCTCTGAACGACCCGGGCGCGCTCTCGCCGCCGCCGGCGCCCGGGCGCGGTTCACGGCCCGACGGGGGCCAGCGGCCAGAACAGGGGGATCAGAACCGTTGCGGTGATCCACATGATCAGCGTCAGCGGGAGCCCGATCCGCAGATAGTCGCTGAACGTGTAACCGCCGGGCCCCATGACGATGGCATTGGTCTGATAGCCGATCGGCGTGCTGAAGCAGGCGCTGGCGCCGAACGCCACGGCGATGAGCAGTGGCCGCGGATCGAGGCCGAGCCGGGCGGCCATGTCGATGGCGATCGGCGTCAGCAACACGGCCGCGGCGTGATTCGAGAGAAAGGCGGTCAGGATCCCCGTGATGATGTACAAGGTGGAGAGCAGCACCCAGGGCGGCGAGTGGCCCACCAGGTCCAGGGTCGCCCGGACGATGACGGGGGCCAGCCCGGTCTTCAGCATCGCGACGCCCAGGGGAATCGTCCCCGCCAGGAGCAGCAGCGTGGAGAAATCCAGCGACCGGACCGCCTCGTCCATGCGCAGACAGCGCGTCATCACCATCAGAGCCGCGCCCAGCAGGGCGGCCACCACCAGCGGGACGCGGAAGAACCCGGTGGCGATGACGAGCGCGGCCATGATGGCCACCGCGATGGGCAGCTTGCGGCGGAGGTGAACGGTCTCTTCCACGCCCTCGACGATCATCAGGGCGCCCTGCTCGCGCAGCGCCGCCAGGCCGTGGTCGTCCGCCTGGAGCAGCATGACATCGCCGCCGTGCAGGCGCATGGCGCGGATCTGGTAACGGTGCTGCCGGCCGTGGCGCTGAACCGCCATGACCTTGACGCCGTAGAGCCGGTTGAGGCCGAGATCACGCACGTAGCGGCCGACGAAGGGCGCATCGGGCAGGACCACGGCCTCGACGAGCCTGAGCTGCAGCGTCTTCATCGGGACCCGCTGCTCGTCCTCGACGACGGAAGCCAGCTCGACGCCGGCGAAGCGCGACAGGAACGCGGATATCTCCTGCGGGGTGCCCTCCACGATGAGGGCGTCGTCCGGCTGGAGCTGTTGCTCGCCGGCGCGCCCGGCCAGGAAGATCTCCTCGCCGCGGATCAGCTCCAACAGCCGCACCGGGCTGTCGGGCTTGAAGATCTCTCCCACGCGACGATGAGCGATCGGGGCCGCAGGCGTCACCACCAGCTCGGTGACGAAGCGCGCCTTGCGTTCAGCGGGGATCAGGCTCGCCAGCGACGCTCGTTCGGGCAGCGTGTGCCGAGCCAACAGGACGACGGCCAGGACGCCCACGATCAGGTAGACGACGCCCACCGGCGTGAAGTCGAAGATGTGGAAGCCCGGTCCGCCGGCCCGGCGAAAGAGGTCGTCGATCAGGATGTTGGTGCTCGTGCCGATGAGCGTGCACGTCCCGCCGAGGATCGCAAAGTAGCTCATCGGCAAGAACAGCCGGCTCGGGAGGACCCAGCCCTTCCGGCAGATGCTGAGCAGCACGGGCACCATGATCACGACCACCGGCGTGTTGTTGACGAAGGCGCTGGTCAGACCCACGATGCCGGCCAGCATGAGGAGCAGCTTGGTCAGGCTCCGGGGGGCGCGGCGGGACAAGCCCGCGGCGAGCGCGTCCACCGCCCCGGTGCGCCCCAGGCCCGCGCCCACCACGAACATCGCCGCGATCGTGATGGTGGCGGTGCTCGAGAACCCCAGCAGAGCCTCGGCCGGACTCAGGATGCCGCTGGCCGCCAAGGCGGTGACGATCAGGATCGCGGTGATCTCGTAGGGCACCAGCCGGGAGACGAACAACGCCAGGCTGCCGGCGATGATCAGGGCGAGGATCAACGGCTCCACGGCAGCTCCTTGGCTCGCCCGTCGCCGGCCAGGGCGACCTTGACGAAGGGCGGTGCCGTCGCCGAACCGCCCGGGGAGGCCGGCAGTCTCCGCAGGCGCCGCTCCGTGGCAGCGACGGCCGCGGCGGTCGCGTCGCAGGCGATCCACCGCCGCGCGTGCCGCTGCGCGACGACCGCCGTCGTGCCGCTGCCGCAGAACGGATCGAGCACCACATCGCCCGGACTGCTCAGGGCCAGGATGATCCGCTCGAGCAGGCGCTCGGGCTTCTGGGTCGGAAAGCCGCAGCGCTCAGGCGAAAGGGGATTCACCATCGGGATATCCCATACGTCGTCGGCCGGCGTGCCGTCCGGGTGCGGGCGGTAATGCTTGCCGCTGGGCCCGACGATGCCGCCGCGGGCGTAGCCGCTGGTGGGCTTGTACGGCTGCCGCACGGCATCGATGTGAAAGGTCCACTGCCGGCCGCGCGCATACCAGAGCAACGTGTCGTGCTTGCGGGAGAAGCAGCGCCGCGAACGCCCGCCGCCGGTGTAATGCCAGATGATCTCGTTGATGAAGCGCTCGCGCCCGAAGATGCGGTCCATCTCCAGCTTGACGTCGTGCACCACGCGGTAGTCCAGGTGCAGCACAGCCGATCCGCGCGGCGCGAGCACCCGGTGGATAGCGGTCAGACGCGGTCGCAGGAACTCCAGATAGGCGGCCAGGCTGGCCCAGCGGTCGTCAAATCCCATCCCCGCGGCCGGCGCGGTGGGGCGCGCGCGCGAGGCGCCCGGCGCCGTGCGCCAGCGGCCGGTGAAGAAGGGCGGGTCGGTCACGACGAGATCGACCGATCCGGCCGGCAGCGCCGCCAGCAGCGCCAGGTTGTCACCGCGCGCCAGCAATCCGGCCGGACCAGCTCGCGGCGGGATCCTCAACAACGGCGGCATCGCACCTCCCGTGGGCATCCGGACCTCTGGGCGCTGGCCACCCGCCGGCGGCTCGCCCCCTGCCCGCTCAGCGACCGCCGTCCGCCGGCGGCGCCGGCTGCGCGCTCGCCGCAACGGTACACGCCCTCTGCCGTTCCGGCCAGTGCAGGATCTCGAGGCGCGGCGCGCCGTAGTTGCCTCCGACGTTGAGATACTCGCGACCGTCGATCGCCGTGGGGGGCACGCGCAGGTGCGTGTGCCCCGAGACCGACAGCACGCGGCCACCCCGCGCCGCGGCCTGCCGCAGGATCTCCTCGAGCCGCAGCGTGCCGCTGAAGGCGTTCAAGAAGAGACTCACCGGCTGCCGGCTGCCGGTGTGGCCGTTGACCTCCGCCCGCGGCACGGTGTGCGAGACCAGAACGAGATCCCGGCGCTCGGCCAGTCCCGCCTCGACGCGCCGCCGGCCCGCGTCGCAGATGAGCGCGCACGCCTGCTCGTCGTTCCATCCCCAATGGATGCGCAGCGCGTCCATCCAGACGACGTCGGCGCCGCCCGGCAGGCGCTGCGCGCGGTAGTGCTCGTCGGTCACCGCCTGGCCGTTGAACACGAGGTTCGGCGTCCGCAGGGAGTAATCGTAATGACCGTAGCACCCCGCGATCACGACCTCGCCCACGGTCAGGTTGCCGCCGTCGAGATAGGTCGCACCGGCGCGGGCGCCCGCGTCCGCGAGCAGCTGCTCGTGAATCGTGGCGGAGTCGAGCCACGGATCGGTCGTCCAGATGTCGTGGTTGCCGGCGCAGAAGGCGACCGGGCAGCCGGCGGCATCGCGCGCCAGGGTCAGCAGGCGCTCGTGATGCCGCCCGACCTCGGCGTACGAGAGCCCGCCCGTTTCGGCCACATCGCCCGCGATGAGGAGCACGTCTAGCCCCGCGGGCGCCACCACGCGCTCGAGGAAGGACTCCACCCGCCGGGACACAGCGGCGGTGATGCCGTAGTGCAAGTCCGCTGTACAACCGATGATCAATCTCGTGTCTCCAACGATGCGTCGCGCACGACGTCCGCCAGCGCTTGCAGGAGCGCGGGGTCGACCGGGCCCGGGTCGCGGGGTGACGGCGGGGACCATGGGGCGGCATCACCGAGGACCTGGCGCAGGGCGGGGACCTGACGCGCGTGATGGGCCAGCCGCCCCAGGTCGAGCGTACGGCCCTCGTCACCGAGGCCGCCCCAGGCCACGATGGCGGCGCCCTGGGCGGCCGCCTGCGCCGCCCAGAGCGGGGCAAGCTCGCCGGGGCTCGGACCGGCCCGATCATCATCCGCCGGGACGACCGTGGCGAGGGTGGGAACGCCGATCTCGCGGCCGGCCTCCAGCAGGAGTCGCAGGGCCACCACCGTCTCCGGCCGACGGCTGAAGAGCTGCGGCAGGGGCACCCCCCAGAGGACGGGCGCGCCGCGACGCCCGCAGCGGTTCAGCACCAGGGCGCCCAGGAGACCGGCAGTGGCCTCGATCACCCACCGATCGAGTTCCTCCTCCTCCGCCGGCGGGCCGGCGACAGGCGCCACCGGCACGCCCTGGCGGGCGGCCTGCACGATCTCGCGGGCCGCCGCTTCCCCCCAGGACAGCGGGCCGTCGGCGACAGCTTCGCAGATGACGTACGGCCTGGCCTCGGCCGCTTCCTGGGAGCCGCGGAGCCTGGCCAGGAAGCGCCCCAGGCCGTCCAGGACGCCCGCCGCGCTCGGGCGCATGAGCTGCGGCCGCGGGGCCGCGATCAGATTCGTGAAGAGCCGGTGCAAGTAGCCGTGGGTCGCGTTCGTCTCCTCCAGCGGAGGGGCACAGCCCACCAGATCGAAGGCGCCGATGCCTTCCGCGACGCTGCCCGGCAGCCGCGCTCCGGGGTGGGGCGCGCTCGACTCCGGTGTCTGGCCGGCCCCGAGGGCCCGGGCGCTGGTGAGTGTGGCGTGCAGGGTCATCAGCCGGCCGGGGACGAATCCGCCCGCCACAGAGCACGCCCGCCTCCCATCGCGATCGTAGAGGCTGAAAGCGGCGGGCAGGTCCAGCAGAGATCTGCGCACGAACCCCGGGCGCAGGCGCAAGCGCTCCTGGCGCGCCTGGCGGACGGCGCCGCTCGCGTCCAGCAGCAGCCGGGCGTCCTCGTCCAGGATGCGGAGGCCTTCCTGATCGAGCAGGTTCACGGCCCGGTCGATCAGTCGTCCGGCCGATTCCGGCCACCGTGAGCTTCTCATCGCTGATCTCGCCAACCAGTTGCCGCCGCTCTGCGTTGGGAGCGCCACCCGAGCTCCCGGCCGGCGGTGCCGGCCAGCTGCAACCTAGCACAGCGCCGGTCCGCCCGGCACCCTCTGGCGGGTTTGCTGCCGGCATTCCGGCCGGCGCTCCGGGCGAATCAAGATCGGGTGCGGCTTCGAATGATGGCCCTCCCCGATGCCGATAGTCAGACCGGGCGTTGTGTCGCGTCCGCCCCAGCGCCGGCCCAGGGGAATCCCGGGCGCCGGCCCGGTGGGACGCGGCCGGGAAGAGTCCCCGGGCGCCTGCCCGGGCGACCAGCTTGAGAGGAACGCGTGACCGAGCCCAACGAGATCGACCGGCCCCCCGAGGGCTCCGAGGGAGCGATCCCGCCCGAAGGCGGCCCGCCTGCGGCGGGAGCCGACGCAGAGTCGCCGGCCGCTGTGGATGACATGATCCGGGCGCTCGCGGAGGCCAAGCTGGACGAGGGCATCGCGCCCGAGGCCGGCCCGTCACCCGGCGCCGATGCGCCGCCGGCGGTGGAGGAGCCGCCTGCGGCCGAGACCCCGCCGGGGGTGGAGGAGCCGCCTTTGGCCGCCGATGCGCCGCCGGCGGTGGAGGAGCCGCCTGCGGCCGCCGAGGCGCCGCCGGCGATGGAGGAGCCGCCTGCGGCCGAGCCCGCCCTGGACCCCGATGTCATTGCCGAGCTCGAGGAGCTGGCCGGGATTGATATCCTGGCCGAGCCCGGGCCTGAAGTCGGCGCCAAGCCTCCGGCCGAGGACGAGCCTGTCGCCGAGCCAGCGCCCACCGCTGCAGCCGAGCCTGTCGCCGAGCCAGGGCCCGCCGCCGAGGCCGAGCCCGACGAGGAGCCAGCGCCCGCCGCCGAGGCCGAGCCCGACGAGGAGCCAGCGCCCTTCGCTGCAGCCGAGCCTGTCGAGGAGCCAGCGCCCCCCGCCGGGCTCGAGCCCGGCGAGGAGCCCGAGCCCGATTCCGCGCCCGCGCCGGACCGTGATCCTGCCCCTCGCCGTCGTCTCCCGGCGTTCAGGCCCCCCGCGCCCAGGAAGATCCCCACGGCTCTTCCGGTGATGACGGCCGCCGCGGTGCTCTCCTTGGCGCTCAGTCTCGCCACCGTCCTGAAAGCGAACGAGTACCGCACGCGGATCGAGGAGCTGAGCCGAATCGCGAGGGATCCGGCCAACGTGAGCCATTTCCGCGAGTCCAACCTCAAGCTGATGCAGGAAGGCCGCTACCGGCGCGGGGCGCTGACGATCGTCTACGGCGCCGACGTGGGCGCCGAGTGGAAGCTGCTGCGCGCGCTGCGTGAGAAGAACATCGTCAATCGTTCCATCAGCGGCCAGAACATGATTCAGCTCATGCTGCGCGCCGAACAGGACGTCGTCTCGCTGGTGCCCATGCAGTTCGTGCTGTTGCCGCCGCTACGCGACGTCGTCAAGCCGCAGCAGCTTCTGCTCCAAACGCGCATCCTCGGCGAGGCCGTGCTGGACTGTGGGATCCTGCCCATTCTGGCCACCATTCCCCCGATCGCGGCCGAGTCGGACTCGGCCGCTGGGACCTATGTGGGGCGCATCGCGAAGGTGAACCGGGGTCTCAAGGAGCTCGGCGAACGCATGGGCTGGCCGGTTGTCGACCTCTTTGCGCCTCTGGTCGGCGATCACAACTACCTGCGGCGGGAGTTCGCGGGATCGGGCCCGTGGCCCAATCAGGATGGATATCGCGTGCTGACCCAGACCCTGGAAGCCTTCATCGACTCGCTGAGCCAGGGCGATCCCGTCGCCGCGGGGGCGCCTGTCGATCAGCGCGTCGCGGAGCGCGGGGAGACCGGGCGCCGCGCCCCCTGACGGCTACTCGGCCGCCCCGAACGCGCCCACCAGCCCGCATCCCGCGGGCGAGGCCCCGGCCAGGCAGGGCGAGCCCGGCTGCAGGCGGAAGTCGCGGTTCTGGGCGTCGACGTACAGGGGGTCCGCGGCGAAGTTGCCATCGTGCCCGAGGGGATCCCCGCATCCGTCCAGCTCGGCCAGGATGTCGCAGCACTTGAACGTCAGATCGGTGGCCTCGCCGCACGTGATCTTCGTGGATCCGCCCGTCTGGGTGGAGAGAATGCAGTTCTCGAACCGAGCCTGTCCCGAGTAGATCTCGATCAGGGAGATCGCCATGTCGCAGAGGTACTCGCATTGCCCGTCGAGCGTGCAACGCAGCAGCGAAACCTCCGACTCCTCCTCGGACGTCAGCCCGCAGTGGTACAGGGCGCAATCTTCGAACACGACCGCCTGGGAGTTCCGGATGACAACCGCGTTGCTGCACGCGGTCCTCTGCTGCGTGAAGGCCAGGCCCCGCAGGAGGACGCCGGACGCGTCTTCGATCGTGAGCACGAGCTCGGACTGCGTCGGGTGCGAGACGACGCAGCGGTCCGCCCCCGCGCCCAGAAGGACCAGCGACTTGCCGCTGATGAGCAGCGTGTCGCTGTAGGCGCCGGCGGCGATCGCGATGGTGTCGAGATCCGCGGCCGCCGCGATCGCGGGGGAGATCCGCGTGAAGTCCCCCGATCCATCCGGATTCACGCGCCAGCGACGCGATCCCAGCGTGGCCCCGGAGGCCACGTTCGACAGGGCGGAGCTTAGCTGGGCGTCGTCCACGACCTTGATGGCGAAGTAATACAGGGTCCCGGGATCGAGTCCCGCGACTGTCAGACCCTCGGTCGTCCCGGCTGCGCCCGGGGCCGGCGGATGCGACACCTGGGTCGCCGACGCCCAGTCGGGCTCGCCTGCGATGCCGGTCGTGTTGTAGCGCACATCGTAGGCCGCCGCCGTGCCGGTCGTGCTGTCGTCGCCGGCGGCGGTCCAGATCAGTCTGAGGCTGGTGGCGGTCGTCGCGGCGATGTCCAGGCGCAAATCCTCGATGGCCGCTGGCGGGATCGTGTCGGCCGGCGCGGCCAGCTCGCCCGAGACGCTGTTCGACCTGAGCGACCAGTTGCCGAACTCATCGCGCGCCTTGAGGGCGAAGTAGTAGGTGCCCGGCGCCAGGTCGTGCACCTCGTGCGCTTCCGGCGTGCCCGCTGCGCTGGGCGCGGGGAGCCCGGTCAACGCGGTGGCCCGCGACCATTCCGTGTCCCCGACGATCTCGGTGCGGCTGTAGCGCAGGTCGTACGCGGCCGCCGTGCCGACGTCGTGATCGTCGCCGGTGGCCGTCCAGCGCAGGGTGAAGTAGTCGAGGTGCGCGGCCGCGCCCCCCTCGATCGTCAGGTCGGTGATCGCCGCCGGAGGGGTGCGATCGGCCTGGACGCAGCTACAAGGGTCGCTGCTGTCGCACCCCGCCCACAGGATCGCCACGATCCCCGCCGCCGTCAGCTCCGCTGCCATCCGGGACCCTGCTCGCCTGAGCATGGTCAGCCCTCCCGCCGTTGCTCGAATCCCGCCCGGTGCCCCGATGCCCCGATGCCCCGGTGCCGCGGCGCCCGCCTTCGTCCGGGCGAGGGCCCCGCGATAGTGTGGGGGCTGGTGAAGACCGCTTGGCGATCCGCGCTGCGTTTGACCGAACCGTTGCATTGGGGTAGCCTGCGTGCGTCGGCGGACCCTCCGGGCCTGCAGACCCTTCGCGCCGGATGACCCGCCCAGGCCCCGACCGCGGATCGAGGGGTCCGATTCGACTGGCACACGCCGACGTATGAGGAGCTACCCGCATGCGTATTCAGCAGTTCCACGTCACCCCGGCCCTGCCCGATTCCCTTCTGCCCTTGAAGGAAATCGCCTACAACCTGCGCTGGGCCTGGGACCACGACAGCATCGAGCTTTTTCGGCGCATCGACAAGAACCTTTGGGAGACCTCCGGCCACAATCCCGTGAAGATGCTGGGCGACGTCGACCAGCACCGGCTCGAACAACTTGCCAAGGACGACGGCTTCCACGTCCACATGGGGCGCGTCGCGGGCGAGCTCCATCGCCACCTGGAGCGCCAGGGCTGGATGTGCGAGGGATTGCGGCACGGAGACCAGTGCAACGTCGCCTACTTCTCGGCCGAGTTCGCGATCACCGAGTGCATGCCGATCTACTCGGGCGGCCTGGGCATCCTGGCCGGCGATCACCTGAAGGCGGCCTCCGAGCTGGGCATCCCGCTGGTAGGCGTCGGCCTGCTGTATCAGAAGGGCTACTTCCGGCAGTACCTGACCAACGACGGGTGGCAGCATGAGAGCTACCCGGTCAACGATTTCCCGACGATGCCGATCAGCCTCGAGCGCAAGGCCGACGGGTCGCCGCTGCGCGTGCTGGTCGACATGGCCGATCGCCAGGTGGTGGCGCAGGTCTGGCGGGCGCAGGTCGGCCGGATTCCGCTGATCCTGCTCGATACCAATGTCCCCGCCAACAGCCAGGCCGATCAGGACATCGCGGACGAGCTCTACGGCGGCGACAAGGAGATGCGCATCCGCCAGGAGTTGCTGCTCGGCGTGGGGGGCCTGCGGGCCCTCGAGGCGCTGGGCATCCGGCCGACCGTGTGTCACATGAACGAGGGCCATTCGGCCTTCCTGGCCATCGAGCGCATTCGCGCGCTGATGGAGACGGCGGGGCTCTCGTTCGAGGAGGCGCGTCTGGCGGCCGAAGCGGGCAATGTCTTCACGACGCACACGCCGGTGCCGGCGGGAATCGACGTCTTCCCGGTGCCGCTCGTGCAGGTCTACTTGAAGCCCTATGCCGATCGGATGGGCGTTGCGGTCGAGCGGCTGGTCGACCTCGGCCGCGACGTCCGGCGCGACGAGTTCAGCATGGCCGTACTGGCGATTCGGCTGGCCAACTGCGTCAACGGCGTCAGCCGCCTGCACGGGCAGGTCTCGCGGCGGATGTTCGCCCACCTGTGGCCGGGCGCCCCGGAGGAGGAGCTCCCCATCGGCCACATCACCAACGGCGTTCACGCCCGCTCCTGGATCTCCTTCGACCTGGCCTCGCTCTTCGATCGCTACCTCGGGCCGCGCTGGACAGAGGATCCGTCCGACCAGTCGGTCTGGGAAGGCGTGGCGGAGATTCCCGATGAGGAGCTCTGGCGCACGCACGAGCGGCGGCGCGAGCGGCTGGTGGCCTTCGCCCGCAAGACGCTGGCGCGCCAGCTCGAGAACCGCGGCGCGCCCGACAACGAGATCCGCATGGCCGGCGAGGTGCTCGATCCGCGCACGCTGACGATCGGATTCGCCCGGAGATTCGCGCCGTACAAGCGGGGCACCCTGCTGTTCCGCGATTTCGAGCGGCTGGTGCGCATCCTCTGCCATCCCGAGACGCCCGTGCAGATCATCTTCGCGGGCAAGGCGCATCCGCAGGACGACAATGGCAAGCGACTGATTCGCGATCTGATCCACCACGTGCGCGATGAGCGCATCCGGCGCCGGGTGATCTTCCTCGAGAACTACGACATGGCGATCGCGCGCTATCTCGTGCAGGGGTGCGACGTCTGGCTCAACACGCCCCGCCGGCCGCGCGAGGCCAGCGGCACGAGCGGCATGAAGGCGGTGGCCAACGGGGCGCCGAACCTGAGCGTGCTGGACGGCTGGTGGGATGAGGCCTACACGCGCGAGGTGGGCTGGGCGATCGGCCACGGGGAGGAGTACCAGGACGAGGACTACCAGGATGCGGTCGAGTCGGCGTCGATCTACGATCTGCTGGAGAACGACATCGTGCCGCTGTTCTACGCCCGCGGCAAGGATGGCCTGCCGCGCGGGTGGATCGCCAAGATGAAGGCGGCGATGGGCCAGCTCTGCCCGGTCTTCAACACCAATCGCATGGTGTGCGACTACGTGAGCCAGTACTACGCGGCCACCGCCGAGCGGTACCAGACGCTCACCGCCGAGAAGGGGGCGCGGGCCCGGGCGCTGGCCGCCTGGCAGGAGCGGGTCGGGCGCGAATGGCACAACGTGCGCATTCGCAGCGTCCACGCCAGCGGGACCGAGGAGGCCAAGGTCGGCCAGGAGATCGGCGTCTGGTGCCAGATCGAGCTCGGCGCGCTCCAGCCGGATGACGTGGTCGTCGAGATCGTGACCGGGCATCTCGATGCTCGCGGCCAGCTCGCCGGGCCTGAGACCGTCGTGATGCGCCTCGAGGGTCACGAGGGTGAGCGCGTACACCTGTTCCGGGGCGAGATCGAGTGCCGGCGCAGCGGGCGCGAGGGATTCGCGGTGCGGGTCATGCCCAGCCATGTTGACATGGGTAATCGTCACGTTACCCGACTGATTCGTTGGTGGGAGTAGGTGGCTGCCCCGGACCAGGGTTCCGGGCGGTGGCGACCGGTGACCACAAGGCACACAACCAATTATATAAGAACACTTTAGGCAATTTGAAACACTCATTTACGGCACGCCACAAAGGCGCAGAAAGGGCTTGAAGAGAGCGCCCGGGACAAGGTAGAATCTTGGGTGTGAGAGCCAGGTCACCCAGCAATGGGAAGGGTCTCACGGTAGAGTGTTCTGGCCGCTGCAACAACATGTGGTTCTGTGAGTGCGCGGCCGCAGGGAAGCGCCCCCTGGCAGCAAGCCGGGGGACGTTGGTTTCTGTGGCGGCGCGGGAGTCGACAGGAGGTTAGAAGATGCGCAGCTTTGCAGTGTTGTTCGCGCTGGCAGCCTTGGTCGCTCCGGTGCTGGCGGACTTCGAAGCCGACACCGAGACGGTCACGGGCTTCATCGCGCCCAACGGCGGCCCGATTTGGACTCCCTCACGGGATGTCCTGTACGACAACGGCCCGCTGGTCACCCACCCGGGTGGCGGCTACGGCGGCGCGGACGCGTCGGTGCTCCAGACCGCTCTGGGACTTTCGTTGTACGGCTTCGGTTTCCAGCACACGCTGCCGAACACGATGGCCGATGACTTCGTGGTTCCCCAGGGCCAGACCTGGACCATCAACCAGGTCACGATCTTCGGTTACCAGACCGGCTCCGGGACGACGTCGAGCTTCACGGGTGCGTACATCCGTATCTTCGACGATGCGCCTCCCGGCGGCGCCGTGATCTGGGGTGACACGGTCACCAACCGCCTGGTCACGACGGCCTGGGCGAACATGTACCGCGTGCTCGACACGTCCATGATGGACACCAACCGTCCGGTCATGGCGAACGTGTGCGCCGTGGATCCGCCTCTGGTTCTGAGCGCGGGCTGGTACTACATCGCCTTCGATTGCACGGGAACGCTGTCCTCCGGGCCCTGGTGCCCGCCGGTCTCGATCCTGGGCATCACGACGACGGGTGACGCTCTCCAGTACACCGCGTCCTCGGGCATGTGGAATCAGGCCATCGACAGCGGCACTGGCACCGGCCAGGGCGTGCCCTTCATTCTCGAGGGCACGGGCGGCTGCTCGCCGGTCGAGTGCTCGACCTGGGGTCAGGTGAAGGCTCTGTTCCAGTAGTCCTGGGACTGAGGCTGAGTGAATCAGACGCGCGCCCCTCGGGGGTGCGCGTCTGCATTTAGGCGAGGACGGTTAGTTACAACCGTAAACCAAAATGACGACCAGACCGCACTCCCGGTGCTCTCCCGGCCGTCGGATGGACCCCGTGGAGGGGGCTCCCGAGTTACTGCAAAAAGGCGCTTGAATGCAGCTCTCAAGTGCCATTAGGATCGCTGGTGTGAGAACCAGGTCACCCAGCAATGGGAAAGGGTCTCACAGCAGAGTGATCCGGCCGCTGCATCAACCTTACGTTCAGTGAGTGCGCGGCTACGGGGATGTGTCACTGGGCAGGAAGCCACAGGGCGACAATCTCTGTAGCGTGCAAGTGTCGACAGGAGGTTAGAAGATGCGCAGCTTTGCAGTGTTGTTCGCGCTGGCAGCCTTGGTCGCTCCGGTGCTGGCGGACTTCGAAGCCGACACCGAGACGGTCACGGGCTTCATCGCGCCCAACGGCGGCCCGATTTGGACTCCCTCACGGGATGTCCTGTACGACAACGGCCCGCTGGTCACCCACCCGGGTGGCGGCTACGGCGGCGCCAACGCGTCGGTGCTCCAGACCGCTCTGGGGCTGTCGACGTACGGCTTCGGCTTCCAGCACACGCTGCCGAACACGATGGCCGATGACTTTGTGGTTCCCCAGGGCTGCACCTGGACGATCAACCAGGTCACGATCTTCGGCTATCAGACAGGCTCCGGGACGACATCCAGCTACACGGGTGCGTACATCCGGATCTTCGATGACGTGCCTCCCGGCGGCGCCGTGATCTGGGGTGACACGGTGACCAACCGCCTGGTCACGACGGCCTGGGCGAACATGTACCGCGTGCTCGACACCGCCATGATGGACACCAACCGTCCGGTTATGGCGAACGTGTGCGCGGTCACTCCGCCCCTGGTCCTGGGACCCGGCTGGTACTACATCGCGTTCGATTGCACGGGAACGCTGGCCTCCGGGCCCTGGTGCCCGCCGGTCACGATCCTGGGCATGACGACGACGGGTGACGGCCTCCAGTACACCGCGTCCTCGGGGATGTGGAATCAGCTCATCGACACCGGCACTGGCACCGGCCAGGGCGTGCCCTTCATTCTCGAGGGCAGCGGCGGCATCTCGCCGGTCGAGAGCTCGACGTGGGGTCAGGTGAAGGCTCTGTTCCAGTAGCTTGAGGAACGGAAGCCGAGTTCCGTCGGACGCGCGCCCCCGAGGGGCGCGCGTCTGCTTTTGGGCGCGCGTGACTGGTTACGGCCGTAAACAGAATTGATGATCAGGCCGCGCTTCCGGCACTCCCCCGTCAGCTGGATGAACCCCGTGGAGGGGACACCCGAATCACTGTCATTGTGCTTGAACACAGCTACAGGTCGTCGGTATCATTATGGATGTGAGAGTCAGGTCGCCCAGCAATGGGAAAGGGTCTCACAGCAGAGTGATCCGGCCGCTGCATCAAACCTTGTGTTCAGTGAGTGCGCGGCCGCGGGTGCGCAGTGCTTGGTGCGAAACCAGGAGTCGCTGTTCCCTGCGGCGGTGCAAAGTCGACAGGAGGTTAGAAGATGCGCAGCTTTGCAGTGTTGTTCGCGCTGGCAGTCCTAGCTGCCCCAGTGTTCGCGGACCTCGCCGTTGACACCGAGGCGGTCACGGGCTTCATCGCGCCCAACGGCGGCCCGGTCTGGACTCCCTCGCGGGATGTCCTGTATGACAACGGCCCGTTCGTCACGCATCCGGGCGGCGGCTACGGCGGCGCCAACGCGTCGGTGGTCCAGACGGCCCTTGGCATGTCGGTCTACGGCTTCAACTTCAACCACACGATTCCCTATCGCTTTGCCGACGACTTCGTGGTTCCCACGGGCTGCACCTGGACGATCAACCAGGTCACGTTCTTCGGCTATCAGACCGGATCCTCGACGACGTCCACCTTCACGGGCGCGTACTTCGAGATCTTGGATGACGCGCCTCCCGGCGGCACGGTCATCTACGGGGATCAGGTCACCAACCGGTTGGTGACGACCGCGTGGTCGGGCTGCTATCGGGTGCTCGACACCGCCATGATGGACACCAACCGCCCAATCATGGCCAACGTGTGCGCTTTCAGTCCGCCGCTCGTCCTCAGTGCGGGCTGGTACTGGATCGCCTACGATCACACAGGCACGCTGGCCTCGGGACCTTGGGGCAACCCGATCGTCTTCCTGGGCCAGACCACGACGGGTGATGCGTTGCAGTACGCCTCCGGCCTGTGGCAGCAGCTCATCGACACCGGCAGCGGCGCCCCGCAGGGCGTGCCCTTCATCCTCGAGGGCAGCGGCGGCATCTCGCCGGTCGAGAGCTCGACGTGGGGTCAGGTGAAGGCTCTCTTCCAGTAGTCCTGGGACTGAAGCTGAGTGAATCAGACGCGCGCCCTCTCGGGGGTGCGCGTCTGGCTTTTGGGCGCACGGCGCCGCGCCCGCGTGGTCGCTCCCGCGGCGCGACGGGTCGTCTGCGGGGTGGGCGTCCGCTCGCGGGCAGACCTTCAGCGATCGTCAACGGGGAACGCGACCCTCGAGGAGACTCTCGGCGCGACTGGAGAGAGGCGTGCCGGCGCGGGCCCTCGCGACCGCCTCGAGGAAGGGCCGCGCTTCATGGGCGCGCCCGCTTTCAGTGAGCAGCAGGCCCAGGTTGAATCCGGCGACGAGGTTTCCGGGGTCGCGCGCCACGACGTCGCGGAGCAACGCCTCGGCGCGCGCCAGATCATTCTCGCGGAACGCGATGATGGCCGCCAGCGTGGTCAAGCAAGGATCGCCGGGATGCTGCCGCAGCGCTTCGGCGACGAAGGCGCGGGCGTTGCCGAGCTGCCCGGCGGCGATCTGGCCGGCGACCAGCAGGCACGCGGCGCGCTCCGAGGATTCGGTCCGCTCATAGCTCTCGATGAGGGCCGCAATGGCGCTGTTGAGCGCCGGGTCGGCCTCGGATGCGCCCGCCCGGTAGATGGTCATGTCCTCGACCGTGAAGCCGTCGCCAAACGGAAGCACCATACCGTGGGCCGACGTCCGCTGGGCCGCCCGCTCGACGAGCGCGACCACGCCGCGGTCGGGCAGAGGGCCCGGGGCGAGGAGGCCCGGCCTGAGCCACATCAGCACCGCGACCAGCCCCACGGCCGCGCCTCCCAAGGTGAGCACAGCCGGCCGCAGTCCGCTGGGCGCTTGCCGGTGGCGAGGCACGCGGCGGGGAGGCCGCGACGCGAGCGCATCGTGACGGGCCGCCCCCACAACGACGCCGAGGCGCACGATGTCGTCGGCCGGGGTGAAGATCTCGGGCTCATCGAGCCAGATCGACTGGACGCGGGCCGCCTCGGAGTAAGCCGCCATGCAGGTCCGGCACCGGGCGAGGTGCTCCCGGGCCCGGGCCTGCTCTTCGCCGCACAGCCCGCCCTCCACCAAGGCGGCCAAGGTGTCATCCGAGAGGTGTTCCTGGTAGGCCATGAGCATGCTCCCACTCTCCGCCGGTGGGCCCCACCCACCGCCCCGGCGGATCCTAGCGCCGAATCACACGGAATAGACGTCGGCGGGACTACCCTTTCCCGGGCCACCCGCCTATACTATCAGCCTTTCTGGCCCCCCCGCTGACAGCCCTTCTCAGCTCCCAGCAGACGGCGCAGGCGCCGTAATCCCTTTTCGATAACGGTGTAAGAGCGACGAGGGCTCTCGAATCCCATCTCGGCGGCGATCTGCACCGCCGTCCGGCCGTGGTCGAATCGGAGGGTCAGGACCCGGCGCTCTTCCTCGGGCAGCTCGGCCAGCAGCTCCCGTACGCGCTCGGCGGTGGCGCGGGCCTCCTTGTCGATCAAGATCTGCTCCGGATTGCGCTCCCGCCGCAGGCGCTCCTGGCGGTCCCGGTGCCAATCCAGAAACTCCATCATGCGGCCCGACGCGGCGCCCACGGAGGGGGCGTGCAGGTCGTAGATGATCCTCTTGAGCGTGCGATGGTCGATGCAGCTCTCGATGCGCTCCAGGCCGGCGGCCAGCTCATCAGCGCTGATCGACTCGCCGTGCTGCGACATCCAGTGGCGCACGGCATCGAAGCTCAGGCCGTCGATGTAGTAGAGCTGGAAGACGCGCTGATCGCGCTTGCGCAGGCGCTGGATGCCGCCGGGCACCTCGCGGCGTCCGAAGCGGCGGCGCAGGTTGTCGAGCGCCACGCTGCGCGCCACCAGCACCAACCAGGTCGACAACGCCGAGCGCCCCTCGTAGGTGCCCAGGCGGCCTTCGTAGAGCCGACTCAGCACCTCGACATAGACATCGCGCACTTGCTCGGGCTCGAACAGGTACCGGCGCACGACGGAGTGGATCAGGCCGGAGTAGCGCAAGATGAACTGCTCCCACGCATCTTGCGAACCGTCCAGGATGCGCCGGACGAGCTCCAGATCCTGGCTGACTTTGGGTGTGACGTCTGTGTCCACGGTCGGCCCCGTTCGGCCCCGGCTCCTTGATCAGCCTAGGGCGCTGCCAGGGTCCAGGCAAGCGGTAGGTTCGAGATTCTGCGGCTCCTGGCCTTCTGATACGATCCCGGGGATGGGGATTCCAGACGCTGCGCGCAAGTTCGAGGCGGTCCTCCGCCTGGTGCTGCTCGGCTGCCTCGCCGCGCTGTGCGGATGCGCCAACGACGCCGCCGACCGCCTGCTCGCCCTGGCGCCCGAACTGGACCCCGTCATGGCGCGGCGGCTGGTTCACGACGCCGACGAGGACTTCGCGCGCTATTGCTCGGACACCGGCATCAAGGAGCTGATCGACGCCCGTCTGGCGCTCCGGCATGCGCTGGTTTTCGACACCGCCGAGAGCTACGCGCGCAGCGTTCGCGCCCTCATGCCCCACATCGGCCGCCTGTCCCAGCAGCTCGCCTCCCAGTACGGCTGTGTCGAGTTCCTGCGCGACGATCACTTCTGGATGGGGTTGCCGGCCGAGGCCGGCGCGGAGCTGGGCCGGCTCGAGATGGAGATGAACGCGGTCTACCTCGACCCCGAGCTGCTCCTGGGCGAGAAGACGGATCTGCTCCGGGCGTACGGGGAGCGCTTCCGATCGGCCGGCGACTGGATGACCGCCGCGGTGGCCGACTTCGCCGTGGCGGAGTTCATGGCATCGCTGGGCAACGAGCCGGAGCGCGCGCGCTTCCTGCACCGCGCGCTGGATGCCGCGCGGCGCGGGGATCTGACGATCATGACCGCCCAGATCCTGGGAGCGCTGGGCTCGTTTCACCGCGAGGCGGGGCGCATCGACTCCATGGCCGTGACCTGGAACGAATCGATGGTCATCGCGACGCGCCACCGGCTGCCGGAGCATGCGGCCGCGGTCATGTCCAATTACGCCGACTACTACGCCAGCCTGGGCCGCCTGGCGCTGGCGGCCGATCGGCACACCGCGGCCCAGGAAATCTGCCGGGAGTACAAGGGCGGCTACCTGGAGCTGCGCTTCATCCTGGCGACGCTCTTCTTCCACGCCGAGCACGGCCGCCTGCAGGTGGTCGAGCAGCTGCTCCAACGGGCGCGCGTGCTCCAACGCGAGTCGGTCCGCTCGCCGCGCGTCGTCGAGCAGCGGGTCATCGGACTGCGGCTGGACGAGATGGAAGCGCGATACCTGATGTCCCTCGGCCGCGTCGACGAGGCGCTGCCGATCTTCGAGCGCCTCGAGCGCGAGCTGCGCGGGCTGCCCAACCGCTACGACTACTTGCAGCTGCTCTACGCGTGGAGTCAGGGCCTGCTCGCCAACGGGCGTCCCGGCCCGGCGCTGCCCGTCATCGGCCGTGGGCTGGTGCAGAGCGCCGCGGGCCCCTTGCCGGCCACGCGCGGACGATTCCTCATCGTGCTGGCCCTCGCGCTGCGCGACCTCGGCAACCAAGCGGCCGCGCTGCAGACGCTTGGCGACTTCCGCCGGCAGGCCGCCGAGCTGGGGCCCGGCGGCGAGCGCGCGCTGCGGGAGGCCTGGATCTTCCACGACGCGTGCCTGGCGAGAATCCACCTGGCCGAGAACGACCGCCCGGCCGCGCGCGCGGTCCTGCGCGCGGGTTTGACGCGCATGCGAGGGTTCCTCGCGCACGCCGAGGCCGGCGCCCAGGGCTACGGCTTCCTGAACGTCTGCGATGAGCTGCGCTACGCGCTGCACGAGCTCCTGCGCGACGATCCGGCTGCCGGCTACGCGCTCGAGCTCTCCTGGCGGCAGCTGCCGCTGATTCTGGGCGAGGGGGAGAGCCCGGGCTGGGGGCGCGACGCCCGCCGGCCAGGCATGCCGAACGGCGTTCCCGCCGGACCGGCGCGCGCGGCAGCCTTCGGGCGGCCCGAACGATGGCCGGAGCCGGGCCGGATCCTCGAGGGTGCGGGCCAGGTGCAGCCGCTGATCGCTCCCGTGCTGGCGCGCCTGCGGGAGCGGCGCGCGGCGCACCTCGTCTACCTCATCGCGCCGGGGGCGCTCCTGCGCTGGAGCGCCGGTCCGGGCGGCGTGCGCCTGGATACGCTGGCGGTCGCCGCCGAGGAGCTGCGAGCCGAGGTGGCCCGAGCCTTGACGCTGGTGTCGCAGGATCCGGGGGACGTCGAGGCGCCTCCCGGGCCCGAGTTGACCCGCCTGCTGCACGGGATCGCCGCCACCTTGCTGCCGCCCGAGATCCTGCTGCCGGCCGCGCCGCGCGAGGTCTCACTGGCGGCCGGGCCGCGCGAGATCGCGGAGGTCATCGTCTCGCCGGATGGTTTCCTGGGCTTGCTGCCCTTCGCCGCGTACAACTTGAACACCGGCGATGGCTACGAGCCCCTGGTGGCCCGCTACGCCGTGGCGCAGTTGCGGCTCGAGCGCGGCGGCGGGCCGGCCAACTCGGCCGGGCCCGGCGTGATCCTGTCGGATCCGCAGCCCGCCGCCGCGATCCGGCGCCGCTACCCGGCCCTGGCCGGCTTGGGGGCGGCGCAGAGCGAGGTCAGGCTGCTGGCGGCGCTCCGGCCGGGAGCGCGGACTTTCACCGGGGCGGACGCCACCAAGCCGGCTCTCTTTGCGGTCTGGGAACAGGCGTCGTTCATCTACGCCGCGGCGCATTTCATCCGCGACCCGGAGCTGCCGTACCTCACCTTTCTGCCGCTCTCCCCGGCCGCGGACACAGCGCAGATCGAGGCGTCCTATCTGGACATCGACGACGTGCGGGCCGGGGATCTGCGGCGCTGCCGGCTGGTCGTTCTCTCCGGGTGCGCCAGCGGCGCGCCCTATGCAGCAGCCGGGAAGACCACGCCGGGCCTGGGCGACGCGCTCGTCGATGCGGGCGCGGCCGCGGTGGTCGACACCTACTGGCGCGTGCGCGACGACGAGGCCGCCGAGCTCATGCGGGGGTTCATCCAAGCGTGGGCCGGAAACGGAGCCCCGCCCGAACAGGCGCTGTCCGAGGCCCAGCGCGCCTACCTGCAGGGTTCCCGGGGCGCCCGGCACCCGTTCACGTGGGCCGCGTACGCGGTCAAGCTCGGGAGTCTGTAGAACCGCCGGCGCGGGCCGCATCCGAGGCCGAGGCGGCCGGCGCCGCCCCTCCGGTCTCCGCGGCCGGGCCTGACTGCGCCGGTGCTTCGTAGGCCAGGAACGACCAGAGCGAGCGATCGAGCGCGATCGGCACCATGGCGAGCACGGCGGCCAGCCCGCACGCGCGCAGGATGAGCGGGATGTCGTGTCCCACCGCGTCGACGACGATCCCCGCCAAGCCCATGCCGATCGGGGCGAGCCCGCCGGCGAGCGTGCCCAGCAGCCCGAAGACGCGCCCGCGGATCTCGCCGGGCGTGGTGAGCTGCAAGGTCGTCGCGATGCCGATGTTGACGATGCCGCTGGCGGCCCCCATGAGCAGGAAGAGGGCCAGCGCCACGATCGCGCGGTCGGTCAGACCCGCCGCGCCCATGGCCGCGCAGACCAGCCACAGCGACCCGATCGACAGCGCCGCCCGCCGGCGGCCGGGCAGGCGCAGCGCGCCCGCCAGGCCGTAGCCGATCAGGGCGCCGATACCCATGGCGGCCAGCAGGAATCCCAGCCAGTCCGGCGTGGCGCGCACCCCCGGCGCGGTGAGCAGATGATCTTCGACATAGAAGGGCAGCATGACCACCAGCGGCGAGAAGAGGAAGTTGAGTAGCGCCGCCGCGCCGAAGAGGCTGCGCAGCCCGCGTTGCCTCCAGACGTAGCGGAAGCCCGCGCGCGTCTCGGCGGCGAACTTGGCGAAGAACTCCCGCGCGCTGCCCGCCCGCTCGGGCAGGCTCTGGGGTATCCGCACGAAGCACTCGGCGATGGCGCAGGCGATGTAAGTGAGCCCGTCGATAAGGAAGAGCGCCGGCGCGCCCAGCAAACGAAAGAGCGTGCCGCCGATTCCCTGGCCGACGAAGGTGGTGAGCTGGTAGCTCGATTGCAGCAGGGAGTTCGCCGCCGCCAGCCGCTCGCGTGGCACCAGATCGGGTACGGCGGCGCTGACCGCCGGACGGAAGAAGGCGCCCAGCACCGCCGCGCTGATCCCGATGAAGAAGAGCCACACCACCTGCTGGCCGGTCGCCTGCGGCCGGAGGAACAGGAGCGCCGCCAGCGAGAGCACGAGCAAGCCTCGCGCCAGGTCGCTGGCGATGATGATCGAACGGCGCGAGAAGCGATCGGCCAGCGTGCCGCCCAGGGGCCCGAGCAGCACCCCAGGCAGCATCGCGACCATCATGAGCGTGCCCATCAGCGTGGCGGACCCGGTGGCGTGCTTGACCCAGAACATCATCGCCACCGCGTGGAGCTGGTTGCCAATCTGGCTGACCAACTGGGCCTGCCAGAGCAGCGTGAAGTTCCGGTTGAACAGCCGTGCGGGGCCGCTCGCGCTCATGTCGCCCACGTCAGTTCGAGGATCCCTCGATGCCCAGCAGTTCCACCTCGAAGACGAGCACGGCGTTGGGACCGATTCCGGGAGGTCCCGACTCTCCGTACGCCAGCTCGGACGGAATGAAGAACTTGTACTTGCTGCCCACGCTCATCAACTGGACTCCCTCGACCCAGCCCCGGATGACGCGATTCAGCTCGAACACGGCCGGCTCGTTCCGGTCGTAGCTGCTGTCGAAGACCTTGCCGTCGATCAACGTGCCTTTGTAGTGCACGCGCACCCGGTCGGTGACCTTCGGCTTCGGGCCGGTGCCTTCCTGCATGACCTGGTACTGCAGCCCGCTGGCGGTGGTGATGACCCCCTCGACCTTGGCGTTCTCGGCCAGAAAGGCCTGCCCGTCCTGCAGGTTCTTCTCGCCCGTGGCCCGTCTCTCCTTCTCGCCTTCGGCGCGCCGCCGGTCCGAGTACTCGGAGATGACCGCGCTGGCCTGCTCGTAGGTCATCAGGGGCTCGCGCTGCGCGAGCACATCCTGGAGTCCGCGCAGGAGAATCTCCACCCTGATGTCAGCGACCATCGGCTGCAGCGATTCGGCGATGTTCATGCCGAAGGCATAGCTGAGCTTGTCCTGATTGGTGACGAGCTCGATCTTCGCCGGCTCCTGGTTGTCCGATGTACAGGTCGACAGCGGGAGCGCGAGCGCAGCCACGCCCACCGCGACAAGAATCCTCCACTTCATAGCGGTCCCCTTTCCTGCTGGCCCCTCTGCCGGTCGCTGGCCGAATCGCCGCCGGGCGACCGGCGCCCCGCACGGTGATGGATGGCACGCGGGAGACTCTACCCGAAGAACGAGCGGCGGCGAAAGAACTCACTCGGCTGGGCTCCCGCGGCCGGCTCGGGCCGCCGGGGCTCGCGCGGCGGAGCTCACTCCGCGGAGGCCATGCGCCAGAAAGCCGTCTTGCGCCGGTAGTCCTGGCGAAGCTGCTCGACGAAGGCGTCGTGCTCGCGGACGAAGCCGCCGCTACGGGCGAGCTGCCGCATCTGCCCGAGCTGATCGCTCGCCTGCGCATAGGAGCGGGCGCCGCCGGTCTCCAGCAGGTCGATCAGCATGAGCCGCAGGAGCTGCCAGGACTGACGCGGGTCATCCTCGCGCAGCGCGGCGGCCACCGGCTTCAGCCCCGTGCGGGCGGTCACCGAGAGCTCGGCGAACCGGCGCTCGATCAGTCCAGCCGCCCGGTCGAGCGCGCCGCGAGCGATCAGGAACCCCAAGGCCAGGTCGGCATCGGGATGGGCCTCGGCCTCGTCCAGGGCGTCGGCGTCGATGTGCGCGGCCCGACCGCGCGGCGCCAGGGCGATGGCGCTGCGCAGGAACCCCACCCGGAGCGTGTGGCGGAAGGCCCCCCACAGGACCTCGAAGGCCTCGGTCGGGCGCCCCAGCGCCAGGAGCGCCTCGCCGCGCAACGCCGGCGCATCGTCCGGCTCACGAGTCTGGGGATCGGCATCCCGCAGGCGGTCGAGGTGCTCCAGCGCGTCGGCCGGCCGGCCGGCGGCGAGCATCCGGCGCGCCAGTCGGACAGGCTCGCTGGCCGACTCGGGCGCGGGCGGCTGGAGGCGCGCGGGCCCGGCCAGTTGGGCGAGATCCTGGCGCAGGGCGGCATCCAGACGGCTGCGCTCAATGAGCCAGTCGATCACGCTCGCCTTCGTCAAGCGGGCCAGGCGCTGCCGGAGCAGCTCCTCCGGGATTGTCCTGTCCCTGTCGGGGCCCATGCGGCCTCCCCGCGCTGCCGGCTAGAGATAGCGCGCGAACCAGTCCAGGATGCGCTCCAGTCGCTCGAGGCGGTTCCGGGGCTTGCCGCCGCGCGAGAGCCCGTGGGACTCGCCCTCGAAGCGGACCATCTCCACCGTCTTGCGCTGCAGCTTCAGGAAGGTGAAGAGCTCCTCGCTCTGCGCGATGGGGCAGCGCAGGTCCTCCTCGCTGTGAATGATGAGCAGCGGCGTGCGGATGCGGTCGGCGTAATAGTTGGGCGAGTCCGCGATGTGCTTCATCGGAGTCTGCCAGGGGGTCGACCCGCGCCGGTAGGTGCGCAGGAAGCCGAAGTCGGATGACCCGACCTGGATCAGCAGATTGGAGGCCTGGCGTTGCGTCACGGCGGCCCGGAAGCGATCGGTGTGCCCCACCATCCAGGTGGTCATGAAGCCGCCGTAGCTGCCGCCCGCCACCCCGAGGCGCCGGGCGTCCACGTAGGGCGCCCGCGCCATCTCGTCGACCACGGCCATGAGGTCGGCATAGTCATCCGTGCCCCAGCGGTTCTCGATGCAGTTCATGAAGCGCAGCCCGTAGCCCGAGCTTCCGCGCGGATTGGTGAACACGACGACGTACCCCTGCGCCGCCAGCAAGTGCAGCTCATGGAAGAGGACGTAGCCGAACTGCGCCATCGGCCCGCCGTGAATGTAGAGCACCAGCGGATAGCGCCGCCCGGGTCGGAACCCCGGGGGCTTGAGGATCCAGCCGTGCACGGGGACGTGGCGGTTGCGGGCGCCGCCGAAGATCACCTCCTCGGGCTCCGCCAACCGCAGGCGGCTCAGCAGCGGGCCGTTGAGGTGGGTGATCCGGCGAGTCGCCGCGGCGCCGTCCAGCCGCAGGCGGAAGATGTCGCCGCAGTCCAGCATGCGCGTCACGGCGAGGGCGGCTTCGCCCGTGCCGGGCCGGAGCGCCGCGGCGATGATGTTCACCGGGCCCCCGAGCTCCGCGCGCGCCCGGCCGCCCCCTGCCGGGATGGAGTAGAGCCGGCAGCCGCCGTGCTCGTTCAGCAGGAACGCGAGTCGCTCCGCGGATGACGCTTCGACCGGAGCGCCCCGCGGCGGCCGGGTCCCCGGCGGTGGGTTGCCGGCGGGGTCCTGAAAGGGCAACAGCCGCACGTATCCCAGTCCAGGGCCGGCGGTGTCCGAGGCCAGCCAGTTGCCGGGCCAGTTGTCGAGCGCGGGCGTCAAGTCGACCACGCGGCCCCCGCTCGCCGGGATCGAGTAGATGTGCAGCGGGTGGCGCAGCCATTCGCCTTCGGGCCCGAAGTGCCCCACGTAGTACAGGCGGCGGCCGTCGAGCGACCAGGCCGGAGCCGACACGGGCCCGAACCGGCGCGTCACCTGACGCAGGCCCCGGCCGCCCGCGCCGATGATGAAGAGGTCGCTGTTCTCCGGGTGATAGTCCGCCTCGGGGACCCTGTTCGAGACGAAGGCGATGCGGCGGCCATCGGGGCTCCAGACGGGTTCCAGGTCGTCCTGTTCGCCGCGGGTGAGCTGCTGCAGGCGGCCGCCCGGGAAGGAGGCCTTCCAGATGTGCCAGCGCTCGGCGGGGAAGAACCCGTCCCCGTCGAGCTTGTGCATGATGCGCGTGATGTGCTTGTACGTGGCCCGACGCTTGCGCTGCTCCGGGTCGATCCGCGGCTGGGTCCGATGGCAGAAGAGCAGCGCCCGCCCGTCGGGCGACCAGCTCAGCTGTCGCACGGGGCCGCCCGCGAGCCGCGTGAGCTGCCAGGACTCGCCCCCTTCCAGCGGCAGGATGCGCACCTGGGGGATGCCGTCCGGCGGCTTGGAAATGTAGGCGATGTGCCGGCCGTCGGGGGACCAGCGCGGCTCGCTGTCGACGGTCCGGCCGCGCGCCAGCTGCCGGGGCCGGCCGCCGCGGGGCCCGGCCACGAAGAGGTGGGCGTTGTACTCGTTGTCGCGGACGTTGACGACCTTGAGGGCGAAGGCCACCCGCTTCCCGTCCGGCGCCAGGTCGAGGCCGGTGGGGATGCTCAGGCGAAACAGATCATCCGGGCGCAACCTGCGCCGCCGTGCGGCCATGGCGATTCCTCCCGGCGCAGCGGCCCGTCGCGATGTGCGGCCGTGGCGATCCCCGCGCGGGCCTACGCCTCCCACGTCTGCAGAATGTGCACGTAGTTCGCCCGCTCGTAGGCGCTCGGATCGGGGCTGTTCTTCAGGTTCATGCTGCCGCGCATCTGGGCGATCGACTCGTAGCCGTGCTTCTCCATCCAGGAGACCATCTCCGTGCGCACCTTCTGGAGGTGCTTGGGCCCGTGCGTGAGCAGCGCCGAGACCATCTGGAGGCTGTCGGCGCCGGCCATGATCGCCTTGATCGCGTCGGTCGCGGTGTGCACGCCGCCGGTCGCGCTCAGGTGCAGCCCGGTGCGTCCGGACAGGATGGCCAGCCAGCGCAGGCGCAGCAGCAGCTCGGATGAGGTCGACAGCTCGAGCGTCCGCTTCACCTCCAGCTTCTCGATGTCGATGTCGGGCTGATAGAAGCGGTTGAACAGCACCAGCGCCCGCACGCCGGCGTCCTCGATGCAGCGCGCAAAGGCGGGCAGCGAGGTGTAGTGGGGTGAGACCTTCACCGCCACCGGGATCCGCACCGCTTGCACGACCGCCTTGGCCAGATCGAGGCTCTTGACTTCGACCACGTCGCCGCAGCGGTCATCGGCCGCGGCCAGATGGTACACGTTGAGCTCCAGGGCGTCGGCGCCGGCTTCGGCGATCAGCTTGGCGTAGCGGACCCAGCCGCCCGAGCTCACGCCGTTCAACGAGCCGATCACCGGGATGGCGACCGACTTCTTGATCTGTTGGATCTGGTGCAGGTACTCCTCGGAGCCCAGGCGGTATTCCTCGACGCGCGGGAAATACGACAGCGCCTCCCCGAAGGAATCGGTGTGCGCGTCGATCGCGCCCGCCGCCGCCTGCTCCTCGGCGATGATCTGCTCCTCGAAGAGCGAGTTCATCACGATGGCCGCCGCGCCGGCGTCCTCCAGGCGCTTGACGGTGTCGAGGTTCTTGACGAGCGGCGAGGAGCCCGGCATGAACGGGTTGGAGAGCTCCAGGCCCATGTAGTTCGTCGACAGGTCCATGATCGTCCCCTCCTGGCAGGTATCGCAGCGGCAGCCATCCAGCGGCCGCCTAGGCCTCGTTCTCCTTCGGCAGCGTCAGGCCGGCCATGTGCTTGTACAGGGCCATGCGCTCGCGCTGCGCCTGCTGGGCCATCTCGAGCAGCATCTTGAAGCGCTGCGGGTTGGACTTCTCGATCATACGGAAGCGTGTTTCGTTGCGCATGTACTCCTCGACCGTCGCGGTGGGCTCCACCTTCGAGTCGAGCTTGAGCATCGGCTCGCCCTTCTCCTGGTTGCGCGGATCGAAGCGGTAGAGCGGCCAGAGACCGCTGTCGACCGCCAGCTGCTGCTGCGAGGGGCCGTTGATCAGATCGTATCCGTGGGCAATGCAATGGCTGTAGGCGATGATCAGCGAGGTGCCCGGATAGGCGTCCGCCTCGGCGAAGGCGCGCACCGTCTGGGCGTCGTTGGCGCCGATGGCGACGCGCGCCACGTAGGCGTTGCCGTAGATCATCGCCATCATCCCCAGGTCCTTCTTGGGCGAGGACTTGCCCGCCGAAGCGAACTTGGCGACGGCGCCCAGCGGCGTCGACTTTGAGGCCTGGCCGCCGGTGTTCGAATAGACCTCGGTGTCGAGCACGAGGATGTTGACGTCGCGGCCCATGGCGACGACGTGGTCCAGGCCGCCGTAGCCGATGTCGTAGGCCCAGCCATCGCCGCCCAGGATCCAGACGCTCTTCCTGACCAGATAGTCGGCCAGGCTCAGGAGGCGGCCGGCCTCGGGCGCGCTGCCGTTGCCGGTCAGCTTGGCCTTGAGCGTCGCCACCCGCCGGCGCTGCTCCTCGATGCCGGCCTCGTTCGTCTGATCCGCGTTCAAGATGTCGCGCGCGAGGTCGTCACCCACCCGCGGGGCCAGCTTGCGCAGCAGCTCGGAGGCGTACGCCGCGTGCTTGTCGACCGCCAGTCGCAGACCGAAGCCGAACTCGGCGTTGTCCTCGAAGAGCGAGTTGTTCCAGGTCGGGCCGCGCCCGTCCCGGTTGGTGGTGTAGGGCGTGGTCGGCAGATTGCCGCCGTAGATCGAAGAGCAGCCCGTCGCATTGGAGATCAGCATCCGATCGCCGAAGAGCTGGGTCATCAGCTTGACATAGGGCGTCTCGCCGCAGCCGGCGCACGCCCCGGAGAACTCGAAGAGCGGCTCGAGGAACTGCGAGCCCTTGACCGTGTGGGGCTTCACCTTGCCGCGCTCGACGTAGGGCAGCGTCAGGAAGAAGGCGAAGTTCTCGCCTTCCGGCTCGCGCAGCGGCATCTGGGGCTGCATCATCACCGCCTTGCGCGCCGGAGCGGCCTTGTCCTTGCCCGGGCAGATCTTGGCGCACAGGCCGCAGCCGGTGCAGTCCTCGGGCGCGACCTGGATCGTGAACTTCAGGCCCTTGAAGTCCGGGGCCTTGTAGTCGGCCGACTTGAAGGTCGGCGGGGCCTTGGCCAGCAGCGCCGGATCATAGACCTTGGCGCGAATCGAGGCGTGCGGGCAGATGAGCGAGCACTTGTTGCACTGGATGCACAAGTCGGGATTCCAGACCGGGATCTCGAGCGCGATGTTGCGCTTCTCCCACTTGGTCGTGCCCACCGGCCACGTGCCATCGGTGCTGAAGGCGCCCACCGGCAGCTCGTCGCCCTTGTTGACCATGATCTTGGCGGTCACGCTCCGCACGAACTCGGGCGCTTCCGGCGCGACGACCGGCGGGCGGCGCTTGGCGGCGGTCGGCTTGACCGGGACCTTGACCTCGTGCAGGTTCGCCAAGGTCATGTCGACGGCCGCGTAGTTGCGCTCGACAACCTCCGCGCCCTTCGAGCCGTAGGTCTTCTTGATCGTGCGCTTGATCTGGGCGATCGCCTCGTCGCGCGGCAGCACGCCCGAAATGGCGAAGAAGCAGGTCTGCATGATGGTGTTGACGCGCGTGCCCATCTTGGCCTCGTGCGCCACCTTGTAGCCGTCGATCACGTAGAAGCGCAGCTTCTTGGCAATGATCTGCTCCTGCACCTCAAAGGGCAGCTCGTCCCAGACCTGGTCCGGTCCGAACGGCGCGTTGAGCAGGAAAACCGCTCCCGGCGCGGCGTATTCGAGCACATCGAACTTCTCGAGGAAGACGAACTGATGGCACGCCACGAAGTTGGCCTTCTTGATCAAGTAAGTCGAGCGGATCGGCCGCGGGCCGAAGCGCAGGTGGGAGATGGTCATGGCGCCGGACTTCTTCGAGTCGTAGACGAAGTAGCCCTGAGCGCTGTTGGGCGTCTCCTCGCCGATGATCTTGATCGAGTTCTTGTTGGCGCCGACCGTGCCGTCCGCGCCCAGACCGAAGAAGACGCCGCGCACGACGTCGGCGCCTTCGGTGTCGAAGGATTCATCGACCGCGAGCGACGTGCGGGTGACGTCGTCCTCGATCCCCACCGTGAAGTGGTTCTTGGGCTTCTCCTTGGCCAGCTCGTCGTAAACCGCCTTGACCATCGGCGGGTTGAACTCCTTCGACGAGAGGCCGTAGCGTCCGCCGATCACGCGGGGGCAGTCCGTTCCCTTCCAGGGCGTCAGTCCCAGGTCGTGGCCCTCGCGCAGCGCCGCGACGACGTCGAGATGCAGCGGCTCACCGATTGCGCCCGGCTCCTTGGTGCGGTCGAGCACGGCGATGGCCCGCGTCGAAGTGGGTAGCGCCTTGATGAAGTGCGGGACGGAGAACGGCCGATAGAGGCGCACCTGCACGAGCCCGATCCGCTCGCCCTTGGCCTGGAGGTGGTCGATCGTCTCCTTGACCGCCTCGCCGCCCGAGCCCATCAGCACGATCACGCGCTCCGCCTCGGGATGACCGTAGTAGTCGAAGAGGTGGTAGTGCCGGCCGCTGAGCCTGCCGAACTTGTCCATCATCCGTTCCACTACAGCGGGGCACTCGTTGTAGAAGGGGTTGCAGGCCTCGCGCGCCTGGAAGAACTCGTTGGGATTCTGGGCCGTGCCGCGCAGGACCGGCCGATCGGGGGTCATGGCGCGGTCGCGGTGAGCCTTGACCATGTCGTCCGAGATCATGTGGTGCAGATCATCGTTGGTCAGCTCGATGACCTTGTTCACCTCGTGGGAGAGCCGGAAGCCCTCGAAGAAGTGGAGGAAAGGCACCCGCGCCTCGAGCGTCGCCGCGTGGCCGATGCAGGCGAGATCGTGCACTTCCTGCACCGACGCCGAGCTCAGCAGCGCGAAGCCCGTCTGACGCACGGCCATCACATCCGAGTGGTCGCCGAAGATGGAGAGCGCGTGGGTCGCCAGCGTGCGCGCCGAGACGTGCATGCACATCGAGGTCAGCTCGCCGGCGATCTTGTACATGCTGGGGATCATCAGCAAGAGGCCCTGCGAGGCCGTGAAGGTCGTGGTCAGGGCTCCGGCCTGGAGCGCCCCGTGCACCGCGGCGGCCGCGCCGCCCTCGGACTGCATCTCTACCACCTGCGGCACGGTGCCCCAGATGTTGGGCTGCCCGGCAGCGGACCACTCGTCGGCCAGCTCGCCCATGACGGAAGAGGGCGTGATGGGATAGATGGCGATCACCTCGCTGACGCGGTGGGCCACCGAAGAGGCTGCCGTGTTCCCATCGATCGTGATCATGCGTCGTTCGGCCATGGTGTAACCTCCAGTACGAATGCCCCGACGGCCGGCCCCAAGGAAGCCCTGAGCGCGGATCCTGGGACGCCGCGCGGGCCCCGGGACGCCGGCGAACCGCCGCCGCGGAGGCCGGGCACATCCGCCGCCGCCCGACTCAGAGCCTTGGTGCAAGGCCGGAACCGATCAGCTTAGGCCTCCCCTACCTTGCCGGTCAAGGAATACCCCGGAACGGGCCGTGGGCCCCGGCCGCTCCGGCGGCCGAACCGGACTGGCAGTAGCGCGCCTCCCGCCGACCCGGCGGCGTTGTGCCCGCCGAGGAGCCTGCCCTATGCTGCGGTCATGGCATCCAGCCGCCCCACTGCGCCTCCCGCCCGCCGGCCCGGGCGCCCTGCCGCGGGCCGGTCCCCGCGCCGGACGCCGCGGATTCAGCGCGCCCTGCTCGCCTGGTATGCGCGTGCGGCCCGTGATCTGCCCTGGCGCCGCACGCGCGACCCCTATCGCATCTGGGTGTCCGAGGTCATGCTGCAGCAGACGCAGGTCGAGACGGTCCGGCGCTACTATGATGCGTTCTTGAAGCGCTTTCCGGACCTGGCGACGCTGGCCGCCGCTTCCCCGCAGGCGGTGCTCAAGGCCTGGGAAGGGTTGGGTTACTACCGGCGCGCCCGGGCCCTGCTGGCGGCGGCCCGATTCTGCATCGCCCACCACCGCGGCCTGCCGCCCGCGCACGCGGCCTTCCGTCGCTTGCCCGGGGTAGGGGACTACACGGCGGCGGCGGTGTGGTCCATCGCGCACGGCGAGCCGCACCTGCCGCTGGATGGCAACGTGCGCCGGGTGCTGTCGAGGCTGTGTGACCTGGATACGCTGCGCGAACGGGATTACCGCGCTGCCGGCGAGCCCTTGCTCGGCGGCCTGCGCCCGGCCCAGGTCGGCGCCATGGCGCAGGCTCTCATGGAGATGGGCGCCACGATCTGCCGGCCGCGCAACCCCCTCTGTCCGGACTGCCCGATCCGGGGCTTCTGCCGCGCGCGTCGGGCAGGCACCGTGGCGGCCCGACCCCGGATGCGGCCGCGCCCGCAACGGCCGCATCACCAGGTGGCGATCGCCTACCTGCGCGACGGCGCCGGCCGCGTTCTGCTGGCGCGGCGTCCCGACGACGGCTTCCTGGGCGGGCTGTGGGAGCTGCCGGGCGGCAAGATCGAGCCGGGCGAAGAGGCCGCGGCCGCCCTGCGGCGCGAACTGCGCGAGGAGGCGGGCATCGATCGCCTCCGGGGTCTGCGCCTGCTCGGCGAGGTGGAGCACGCCTACACGCACTTCCGCGTCACGCTGCAGCTCTTCGAGGGCGAAACGAATCAGCGGGGTCGCCTGGGGGCGGGCCCGGCCGAGATTCGCTGGGTCGACCCCGCCCGCCTCGGCGAGTACCCCGTGCCGCGGGGGACGCGCAAGGCGCTGGCGCTGCGCGAGCGCGCGGCGGGCGCGCGGCGTCCGCAGCCCGGGCCGCGGGTCTAGACCCTCTGCCCGCCAGACGCTATACGCGGAACCGGCCCACCTGCTGCTGCAATCTCCCCGCCATCTGCCTCAAGGACGTGGCCTGATCGTTGGACTGCCCCGCCCCGCGGGTCGAGTCGCTCGCGGCCTGCCTGACCGTCTGGAACACCTGGGCGATCGTCGCTGCCGCCGCCGAGCCCTGCTGAATGTTGCGCGAGATCTCCGCCGCGGCGGTCGACGCTCCGCCGATGTTGTTGGCGATCTCGCCCGTCGTGGCCGACTGCTCCTCCACCGCGCTGGCGATCGTGTGCATGATCTGGTTCATCTGCGCGATGACCTCGCTCACGTCCTTGATCGACTGCACGGCGCTGTCGGTGCCCGACTGCATGTCGCGAATCTGGCGGCCGATCTCCTCGGTGGCCTGAGCGGTCTGCTTCGCCAGTTCCTTGACCTCATTGGCCACCACGGCGAAGCCCTTGCCGGCCTCGCCCGCCGAGGCGGCCTCGATCGTCGCGTTGAGCGCGAGCAAGTTGGTCTGATCGGCGATATCGTTGATCGTATCGAGGACCTTGCCGATCTCCTCCGCCGCGGCGCCCAGCCGCTCCATGACGCCGCTGGCGTTGCGGGTCTGCTCATCGGCCTGCGAGGCGATCTGGGAGGCCTTGGCGCCGTTCTTGGCGACCTCGCCCAGCGATGTGCTCATCTCCTCGATGGCGGTGGCCACCCCGGTGACGGCCGAGGACATCTCCTCGGCGCCCGCGGCCACGCCGGTGAGGTTCGCCGAGAGCTGCTCCGAGGCGGCCGCCGCGCCGGTCACCTGGGCGGTCATGTCCTGGGCCGTGGCCAGCATCGACTGCGCCGTCGTGTTGAGCTGCCCGGCGGCGGCGCTGAGATCCGTCGTCTCGCCCGCGATCGATCGGATGAGCGCCTGCAGCTTCTCGGTGAAGCTGTTGAAGTGGCGCGCGAGCAGGCCCACCTCGTCGCTGGAGGTGACGCTCAACCGCTGGGTGAGATCGCCCTCGCCCTCGGCGATGTCGCGCAGCATGGCCGTCGCGGCGTTGAGCGGGCGGGCCACGCTGCGGGTGATGAGCCAGGCCAGCAGCAGGCCCCAGATCACGGCCACCGCCACCGCGCCGAACTGTCCCAGAGAGATCAGGTGGAAGGCTCTTCGGCCGTTCCCGTGGTCCGCCGCGGACAGTTCCATGTTGTGGGTCGAAAGCTCCGCCAGATAACCGCGCATGACGTCGAACTTCGCCTGGGCCTGGCCGAGGCTGAGATCGAGGGCCTCCCGCCGGCCTTCGCGGCTGTCCGCGGTCAAGCCGGCGACGATCCGGCCGGACAGCGCCTGCCAGTCGGCCCGCGCCGCCTCGAACTTCGCGATCAGCTCGCGCTCCCGGTCCGTCTCGGCCAGGGCCCGGTAGCTGGCCCAATGCTCCTCGGCCAGGCGCGCCTTCTCGCGGTGGTCCTTCAGCAGCTGCTCGAAGACCGGAGTGCCGGGCGAGGCGAAGATCATGGAGCGCTCGGCCACCAGCACCTGGTGCAGATCGCGGTCCGTCTGCAGGAGAGCGTCGATGGTGGGCAGGTTCACCGTGAACAGGTCGTCCAGACGCTCGCTGATGTACCGGCTGCCCAGGAGGGCGACCACGCCGACCAGGATCGTCATGGCGATGGCGGAGCCGAATCCCAGGTACAGCCGCTGGCCGACTCGTAGATTGGCTGTCCAGCTCATGAATCAGCGCTCCCTTCTGTGCCTGCTGTCGTTCCGGGGGGCCCGGCGGGCGGGAGGTCACGCCTCGCGCCCGCGCCGGTCGCGCGGCGGGGGAGCCCCCCGCGGACTCCTAACGCTGGGCGAGATGAGCTTCGTACTGGTCCAGATCGATGCCGACCGTGATGGCGCCGATCGCCTTCTCGCCGTCCTTGACGGGCACGGACACCTGCACCAGGTAGGTCTGGGTGCTCTCGTCGAACTTCACCTTGCCGATGTGAATCGCGCCCTGACCGCCCTTGAACGACTCGGTGAACTTCGGCTCGTCGCCCTGCCAGTAGTCGGAGGTCTTGTCGGTCATCGCGACATTGGCGCCCAGATTGTCCATGACGAAGACTTCCGCCAGGAACGGCTTCGACTTCTGCATCGCCTGCAGGTGCTTGCCGCAGGACGACTCCATCATTGCCTTCATGAAAGGCGTGACGCCCGGGGTCTTCTGCCACTCTTCATCCGTGGCCGTGATCTGCTCCAGCGTCTTGGCCTTGGCGTTCTCGGCCTTGACCGCCGCCACGATGACCGGGTCGCTGCCGAGCGCGACGAGCTCGCTGCCGGCCAGCTTGACCACCGACGGAGGGGCATCCTCGTCGGCGAGAACCGCGGCCGGAATGGCAGCCAACAACGTCACTGCACAGAACCAGGTACAGAACCAGGCGATGTTCCGCATGCCCATGACTCCTTATGCCCGAGTTTGGAATCCAGGATCGTCCTGCCGGGGAGGGCGACGCTCCCGGATAGACCACGGGAATCGGCCGGGTTCGGCCGCACCCGCCGTCAGTGATCGGCAGACCGGGGCGCGGTTCTCTAGGCACAATCACCGCACGGCCGGTGATGGCTAGGAACGTGCAGAGCTTCCCAGGGGGCGGCTAACGCAGCACGATCAGTCGGGCTTCGGCCAACGCACCGTTCTGCGTCGCCCGAGCGTAGTAGATGCCGGCCGG
Source organism: uncultured bacterium (assembly GCA_964603725.1). Classification (GTDB taxonomy): domain Bacteria; phylum Eisenbacteria; class RBG-16-71-46; order CAIMUX01; family WJJG01; genus CAZDKK01. Next base: position 66,894 of record CAZRWW010000001.1, on the reverse strand, counting down.
CACGCGACGGCCCTGCTCGTCGCGCCCATCCCACTGGAGCGGCGTGACCGTCCCGGGGGAGGAGCGCAGTCGGCGGGTGAGCAGCGCGCGCCCTTCGGGATCACAGATGAGCAACTCGATTGCGCCTGCCGACGACGAGCGGACCTCGAGCTGCACCATCCCCGTGGCCGGGTTGGGTCCGGTCAGGCTGATGGTCAGTCCATCCCGCGGCGCTCCCGGCGGTGGCTGTCCGCCGCCACCGGTCGCTCCCGGCACGTCCGGGCCCAGCCCGGCCGCGTAGAGCGTGAGCGCATCCAGAATGCGCAGCTTGCCCGCTCCCCACCGATCGGGGTCGGTCGTGTGCTCGTCGGTGCCGGCTCCGAAGCGGATCGCGGCCCGGAAGAACCCGTTGTCCATCTGCGATCGGAGTTGCCGCAGCAGGGCCGCGGCACCGGCGACGTGCGGTCCGGCGGCGGAGGTGCCGCCGAAGGCCGTGTAGCGGCCGTGACCGAGATAACTGGTCGAGTAGACGGTGGACCCGGGGGCGGCGATGTCGACGGCGGCGCGGCCGTCGATGCGCGGTCCCCAGCCGCTGAAATCGTTGATGCCCCCGTCGCCGGCCGGGTTGTAGGCGGCGACCGAGATGGCTGAGTCGGCCGTGGCGGGCCAAGTCACCGTGTAGCGCGGATCGACTTGGTCCCAGTAGCTCGCCGTGAGCCAGCCGGAGACGTCGTCGATGATGAACCCGTGCATCTCGTAGCCGGGGCCGCTGTGAGGGACGACGCCGAAACGAAAGGAACCCGTCAGCGACGTACCGGGGATGCTGTGCTCGATCCGCACGTCGATGCGATGCGTGCCGCGCGACGAGACCGAGAAGGCCGAATACACCTCGTACGGGCCGATCTCCTGCGTGTGACCGTCGAGGGCCAGCGTCCCGATCGCGCCCCCGGGCACGCGGAGCGTCACCTCGGGCGTGTCGGGCACGAGCCAGAGCAGATCCGCCCAGATCACGCGCGCGTTCTGGCTCCCGCGGAAGCCCGCCGGGCCCGGGACGGTGAAGAGGGTGTGCATCAGTCCCGTCGCCAGGTTGCCGGCCGGGACCACCTGGATGATGCCCTCGTCGTCGGCGTACTCGTTCAACATCGTCTCGACGTTCGAGGAGCCGTCCATGTACTCCCAGATCCACTCGCCGTCCTCGATCAGGAAGACGTCCGGCTGGTAGGTGGCCGCCCAGGCCAGATGATCTTCCATGGGAACCAGAAAAGGCGGTTCGCTGGTGTAGGCGTTGACCGCGTGGAGCATCTCGCAGTCGGGCGCGATCCCCGCCATGCGGTTGATCCCGGCCCAGCCGCCGCAGACGATCCCGCTCACGCCCGTGCCGTGGCCCCAGTAGTCGGTCTCCGCCTGGAGAAGGTTGACGCCGCGCACGCCCACGAAGCCGTCGCGTCCCCGCACGGCACGCACCTTGGATGTCTTGAGCGTGACGAGCTGCTCACCCGGATCGAGGCGATCGTTGCCGTTCGCGTCGAGAGCCAGGAAGAGCAGCTCGCCGTAGCCCGGCTGCGCCTCGCCGAACTGCGGGCCATAGTCGCGGGACGAGTTGTCGTTGGCGTCGTTGTACAACCAGTCGAAGGACGGATTGTACGCGCCGGGATCGTTGCCGTAAGCGCCGGCGCCGGCGCCCTCGAAGTAGCGCAGCGCTTCGCCCGGATCGACGCTGTGGTTGCGGTCGAGATCGACCGCATCTCCAGGCGTCAGGCTGCCGCTCAGATCGGCGTCGATCCAGGCGAGGGTGTCGCCGTCGGCGAAGAAGAAGGCGGGATGGTAGTACTCGATGCCCGTGTCGAAGTCGGCCACGAGCCGACCGCGCCCCGTGAGCGGCCGGTTGTGCATGTCTCTGAGCGCCCAGACCGCTTCGGTCTGGACCTGGGGACGGCTGACCGCGAGGGGCGGCCGGGGCGCCACACGCCAGCCGGGCGCGACCTGGAGGACGGCCGGGTGGCCGGCCACCGCGGCCAACCGCTCCCAGGGAATGCGGGCCGGGTAGACCGTGCGGCTGCCGGCGGGACCGCGCCCGAAGTCGCTGAAGCGCACGCCCAGGGCGGTCAAGGCCTGCAGATCGCCGGCGGACGGAGCGCGGGTGAAGCGGATCGATCCGGCGAACGAGTCGTCCGCCGCCACGCGCACGGCCGCGGCCGAGGCCCGGCAGCCGGCGCTCTCGAAGCGCGCGGCGGCGCCCGCCGTTCCGCTCTCCAGGCCACGGGCCGGATCCGCGGCCGTTCCCGTGCCGAGCGCGGCGCGGACGTGATCGAGGTAGACGAGCCGTGGATCGAGCGTGCCCGCCTGGGCCGCCGGCCGACACAGCACCAGCAGCACCGCCGCGCAGACGCTCCCCGCGGCCGGGCGCAGCGCGCTGGGGATCAAGCCGACGGCGATCGACCGAACGGCCCGCGAGCGAATTGCCCCCGACCGAGTCACCACCGATCGGGTTGCCCGCGGCCGAATTGCCCTCGCTCGAGTCGCCCGCGACCCAGTCGCCCTCGATCTGAACGCCATGGTCTTCCCCCGTGGTCCTTCCATGACGGCCGCCCAACGGGGCGGCGGGAGAAGCGCTCCTCTGCGCCAGCATGTCAACACGGCCGGCGCGGCGGCCGGTCGTTCGACATCAGCGGATCAGCAGCACCTTGACCGAGCCCGCCGCCGCGCCAGCCTGGATCCGGCAGGTGTAGATCCCCCGCGGCAGCGCCGCCCCGTCCTCACCAACCCCACGCCAGTCGAGCCGGTGCGGGCCCGGCCGGGCGCCACCCGTCACCCTAGAGTAGACGGCGCGACCGGTAGCGTCGACCACGGTGAGCTCCAGGTCAGCCGGCTCGTCCAGCTCGAACCACAAGGTGGTCTGGTCGCCGAAGGGATTGGGGCGGGCCGTGAGCGCGAGCGAGCGCCACGGGTCTCGGCCCAGGTCGGGCACGCCGGCGCCGTGGTTGGATGTCCCGGGAGTGGGGCTGGTGAAGAACCGCCACTCGGCGCCGCCGTCGGGATAGCGCCCGCGAGAGATGTCGGCCGTCTGCGGTCCGAACGTCACGGAATCCACCGGCACGTAGCCCTGAGGAGTGTAGCGGAAGAGGCCGATCTCCTCACCGTTGGAGGAGGAGAGCTTGAAGTTCGCGTGCAGCGGCCCCTGCGACCCATCTTCATCGCACCAGATGATCAGGAACCCGCGTGGCCCGATCGTGACGTCGGGCAGCGCGAACTTGTCGGGGTTGTCGAAGTTGTCGGTGATGTACAAGCCGAGCAGTCCGACGGAGATGGTTCCGCTGTTGTATAGCTCGATCCAGTCCTCGTACTCCCCGAACTCGTCGGGGATGGTCGTTGTATTCAACGCCATGAACTCATTGATGAGCAGCGGCGGCGCCTCATCCCGCACCATGTAGGCGTAGGTCTCCAGGGGGGCCGACGGCGGATCGAGGCTGGTCAGGGCCAGATTGTCCTGTGCCCAGACGTAGTACTGGACCACGGTCCCGTTCGGATAGGGGGATATCTGAGCCCCCCAGAGTTGATCCCCCGCCGCGCCGTCGTTGTGCAGACCGTCGTCGTGCAGCAGCAGCTCCAGGTAGCCGGTGCCGGGGTTGTAGAACACCTTGGCCTGCGCCACGCTCCCGTCGTCGGCGATCCGCGCATTGATCGTGACGATGTCCTGGCTCGTCGGCCCGGCGGGTAGATGCTTGGTGCCCGCGATGAAGGGGGCCAGGTTCACCAGGTGCGGCTGGTTGGTCGCGGCCGGGGTCGGGGTCTCCATGTACGTGAACGCCCCGGTCCCGTTGGGATAGCGCCCGTAGGAGATGTTCGTGCCCTGCAAGCCGAACGTGAGGGTGTCGATCGGGCCGTTGCCGACCCCGAGGTAGTCGAAGAGCCCGAGTTGTTCACCCGACTTCTCGAGCTTGAAGGTCGTGTGCAAGGGGCCTTCGGCGGGCTCGCCGTCGGTCCACACGATCAGGAAGCCCCCGACCGGCAGCGTCGTGTCGGGGAACTCCCACTTCTGCGTCGCGGACAGGTCGTCGGTGAGGAACTTGCCCTCCAGATTCACGGGCGTCGGTCCCAGGTTGAAGATCTCCACCCAATCGTCGTCGTCGCCGAATTCGTCGAAGTAGAAGTGGTCGTTGTCGGCCATGAATTCGTTGATGACGAGCTGCCCCTCCCGCACGGCGCGCTCGCCGTCGGCGGCGGGGGTGGCCCAGGCCGCCAGGGCGCAGGCCAGCGCGAGGGCGGCGGCCAGCAGGACGAGTGCGGCCAGGCGCCCGGTGGCCGGGGCAGCGATGGTCATGCGAAGATCGGCGGCGCGAGGAACCCGGGGGCGCCGGTCGGGCGTCGTCCCGTCTCTGCGGTGCATGGCAAGCCTCCGCGGCTGGCTGTGAAGCGCGTCCTGATACCACTCCGCCACGCTATCAATTGTACCATGGAGGCGGGGGATTCAGGGGGGGAGAATCCCCGGAGGTCTCAATCTCTAAAAGCTTGAAGGGGAGGACTTTGGCCTCCCCTCCCTGCATCGGGGCATCAGATACCCCGCGCCCCCCGGTCGGCGGTTCGCCCCGAGGCCGCGCCGGTCGTAGGCCCGACCACCGGGCGGGCGGGCTAGGAACCGTAGGGCGCGTCGCCCGACCGGCCGGAGGAACGGTCGGCCGGCGGCAGGCTGCCCGCGTCGCGCCGGGCCGCCAGCTCGCTGCGCGTCCTGGCGTAGCGCCAGATCAGGTAGATCCCCGCGCCGAGGAGCGCCAGCGGCCAGACGTGCTCGAGGAACTCCAGGTCCAGATCGAAGGTGATCGTCAGGGTCAGCAGCAGCCCCGCGATGAGCAGGATGATGCCGCCCGCCAGCGGGCTGTCGGTTGGCGCCGCGATCGTCTCGACCCCCGCGAGGTGCCGATTGTACAGCTTCGCCTTGCGCACCGCGTCGATGATGTTGAAGATCCAGAAGAAGGACAGGAACATCCCGAGGAAGGGCGCGGCGCCGCCGTGCTCGTGCCGGTCCAACAGCGAGATCGTGCCCGCGACGACCAGGAGCATGATGAAGCCGCTCTTGTAGTAACCGACGTAGGCCTGCCCCAGACCGGGCATCAGCGAGAGGAAGCCGGCCAACGTCGGCGACTTGCGCAAGCCCTCCTTTTCCCGATCGAGCACGTTGTCCTTCTCCAGACAGTGCTTGCAGACGACCGCGTTCTTCCAGTGGATCACGCAGGTGTCGCAGAGCGGCTTCTGGCAGGTCGAGCAGACCGCGATTGCCGCGGCGTCAGGGTGATTGGCGCAGTTCATCGGATTCTACCTCCGTGCCTTGGTGCCCGGGTGCGGCCGTGGCTCCGAATCGCTCCGCGGGACCCTTCGGACTCGCCGAGTCCGAGCTGTCCCGCGGAGCACTCGGTCCGGCGGCGGCCGGCGCCGTGGCGGGCTCCGCCGCCGACTCGCCCGCCCGGGCGGGTTGGACATGATCGACCGAATCGTCTGCGATCAGGCCGATGCGACCCAGGGCGTCCTTCAGCGCCGGGGCCACGACGGCCACCCGCGGGTCGGACGCCGCGCGCGTGTCGATCGCCGCAGTGATGGAATCCTCGAAGCGGGCCCGCATGCGAGTCAATCCATCCAGCACCGACCGCCGGCCGCCGTCGATGGTGGCACCGACTTCCGCGGCGGCGGCGATGACGTGATTCCCCAGAGATCTCGGGACGCCGGCGAGGGCGACCTCTTGCCCGATGCGCTGCTCGACGCGCCGCTCAACGTGCTGCTCGAGGTGCTGCTCGATCCGGCCGCCGGCCTGGCGGGCCGAACGAATCAGGTCCGTCATCGAGGGGCCGGCCAGCGGGGTGGTCAGGAGCGCGCAGACAACCGCGCCTTCCCACAGGGCCTCGGGCCGGCGCACCAGGGCGCGCAACACCTCGCGCCAGCTCGGGCGCGCCGGCATCGTGCGCGCGACGATCTCGGCGGCGAAGGCGTGGTCGGCGCGCAGCCGCTCGAGGGCGTCGTAGTGGGCGGGCAGGTCGCGCAGCACGGCCGCCAGCGCCGCACAGGGTGCGCAGCCAAGCAGATGGAGCTCGACGCGACGCGCGGTGTCGGGGAGCAGCGGCGCGTCGATCGCCTCGGCCAGGCGCAGGCGCACGTAGGCGCAGTCCGCGCCCACCGTGCGGTCGAGCGTGTGCCCCAGCCAGGCCGCGCCGACCTCCGGCCGCCCGGACGCCTCCGGCTGGCTGGATGCTTCAGGCTGTCCGGGCTCGGACTGCGCCGCCGAGAGCGCCGCGTCCGTCAGGCGGTCCTGATTCCAGGCCACCCCGGGAGCGCTCATCATCGCCGCGGCCAGTTCATGACAAGCGGCGCAGACGGCTTCGTGCTCCACCATCTGATCAAACTGGTGGGCCGGGAGGTTCCCGCTCAGGTAGCGGTCCAGCAGCTCACGGAAGGTTCTACAGTCCATTGGAACCCTCCGGTTGCGCGGCGGCCTGCTGCAATCTCAGGATGGCGCCGCCCAGCTCGATGCGCGCGCGGTGGACCCGCGACTTCACCGTGCCGATCGGCACGCCCAGCATGGCGGCGATCTCCTCCAGGGAATGACCCTGCAGGTCCTTGAGCACGATCGCCTCGCGGCTGATCTCGCCGAGCGTCCCCATCGCCGTCATCAGGAACTCGTGCCGCTCGCGGCGCTGCAAGCGCCGGTCTGTGGACTCGCCCGAGGATTCGATATTGGCGTACTCGTCGACGGGCGTGTCGACCAGCACCCGGTCGCGCCGGCGGCTGCGGTAGTGATCGATGCACAGGTTCCGCGCCAGGCTGTTGAACCAGGTCAGGAATGGTCTGTCAGTCTGATACTGGTCCATCTTCTCGTACAGGCGCACGAAGATCTCCTGTGCCAGATCGCGCGCCTCCTCCCGGTTGCCGGTGAACTGATAGGCGAGGTTGAGAATGCGGTCTTGGTGGCGCCGGATGAAGCGCTCCCAGGCTCGCTCGTCGCCCTCACGACAGAGGCCGATGAGTTGCTCGTCGGTCGTCACCCGGTTGTGCTCTCCGCAGTGGAGCCGGCGGAATCACCCGCCAACCCTCGCCACCCGTCCCCACCCTCGCCGCCCCTGGCCGTCCTGCGCCTCCGGCGCAGCCCGCTCGCATCCGGCTGCATCCCCGAGGCCTCCGACCGGCCGGGATCCACTTCCCGTCATGCCGGTCGCCTCCTGGTACGAGCGGCCGGAAAGCGGAGTTCGGTCGGGGGGGCGATCCCCGGCCGCCCGCCGCGCGATCTGAGCCACCCCAGGATAACGCCACCTTGGGACCCGTTCAGCAGACGCCGCTAAACGATTTCCACACAATCAACTGGAGGCGCGAACTTGAACTGGTGCATCCAGCGCGCCTCACCGCATCGCCAGGCAGTACGTCGCTCCGATGATCGCCACGTCCGCGACCATGTGCGCCAGGGCGGGAACGGCGAGACCCCCGAGACGTTCCCGCGCCCGTCCCCACGCCCAGGAGGCCACCAAGAGCATGCCGATGCTCACGCCGACCCACACGGGTCTCAAGAGGAGCGCCAGGACGAGAACGTGGTAGGAGGCGAAGGCGACGTGCGCCAAGGCCCGCGGTCGTGCCGTCCGGCGCAGGATGTCCCAGTGGAACTGCTCGAACAGTGGATGAAGCACTCCATAGTAGCAGACGAACACGGCCAAGGAGGCGCCCGATAGCCCATGCCGGCCGAGCCATTCGGCGAGCCTGACATCGGCGCGGAGAGCCTCACCCTGCGAGAGGCACAGCAATGGCGCGCACAGTGCGCAGGGGAGCCCCAGGCGCGCGAACCAGGACATGGACCAACCCCTGCGCAGGGCGGCAGGTTCGCGGGGGACCCACAGGGCCCAGATGACAATCTGCAGGTGGTAGAGCAGCAGAGCGGACCATGCGCTGCGCAGCAGATGGAGCCCCACCACGACCGATGCAAACGGGGCGATCGCCATCGCGATGAGGGAGAGACCCTTGTGGCGGCGCATGACCATGATGCTCCCGGGGGAGGCGCACGCCGCTCAGGCCAGCGCCGCGCAGTCCTCGGCCAGGTTAGCCAATCCAGGCCGCTAGCGGAAGCGCGCCTTCAGCTCGCCCCAGCTGACCGCCTCGACCGGCGTGCCCCCGCAGCCGATCGGCCAGGCGCCGATGAGATCGCATTCGGGATTGGGCGGTGAGAACGGTGCGCAGGGCGACGCCGCATCCAGCCGGAAGTCACGCAGCTCCGGGTCGCAGAAGAGCGGGTCGGCGGCGATGTTGCCTTGCAGGCCGTACTGCCAGGCAAAGCTGCCGATCCAGTCGCCGCCCTGGTTGCCGAAGATGTCGCAGCAGGTCAGGGTCACGGTACTGACCGGACAGAGCCCGGGGCCGCCTTCGTTGAAGGCGATCACGGTCTGGGTCAACGTGCAGGGAGCGTCTTCGAGCAACAACGCCCCCGGCGTGCCGGCGTTCCCATAGAAGGTGCAGCTCCGCACGTGGCACAGAGAGCTCTTGCCCACCGCGAGCGTCGATGCCCACTGATTGCCGGCGTTGCCGGAGAAGGTGCAGCCCTCGATCAGACCTTCGCACCCGGCGAACAGGCAGAGGCAGCCGGCTTCGACGGCGCTGTTCTCGTAGAAGCGGCATTGGCGCACCGTGACGACCGAGCCGATGTGGAAATCGGCCGCGCCGCCATGCAGGGCGCTGTTGCGCTCGAACTCGCAATCGACCATCTCGACCACGGCGGCGTGCGCGTGAACGCCGCCGCCCAGCAGGTCGGCGGTGTTCTCGAACAGCCGGCATCCCGCCATGGTCAGGGTGGCCTCTTCGCAGCACACCCCGCCGCCTTCGCAGGCATCATTGTGAGCGAAGACGCATCCATGAAGCTGCAGGTGACCCTGGCCGAGGCACAGCGCCGCGGCTCCGCGTGTATGGGTCAGGGCGCAGTTGGCAATGAGGGGAGCGCTGCCGTTCTCGCAGCGGATGCACCCGCCGCGTTCCGTGTCGCTCATCCATCCGTGGGTGATCGTCACCCCGCCGAGCACCGATCCGGACTGCTCCCCGAAATGAAAGTGAAAGCCGCGATGCGGATCCACGGCGCTGCCCCCGCAATCGATGATGCAGTCGTTCGGATTGCCGCTTTGCGAGCGGATGGTGATCGCCTTGCCCAGGTAGTCCACGTCGCGATTGCCGGGACCCGCAAACGTGCCGGATCCCAGCTCGAGCACGTCACCATTGATGACGGCGGTCACCCCAGCCTGGATCGTGGGGAAGTCGCCAGAGCCATCCGGGAGCACGGTGTAGACCGTGGCGATGGCGGGCGGGATCAGCGACAGCATGGTCGTCAAGAGCAGGATGGTGGGACGCACGCTTCTCCCCCTGACTCGCGCAACGTGGGAGGTGCGATCGAGACCGACTCCATGCTATCACATGGGGCGACGTCCCTGTCTGCGTGAGTAGACGCTCTGTATGCTCACCAGACCCCCGCACAAAGCTGATGCCGCTCGGCTGCGCTTCAGCCTCCCGTAACTGTTTGTAGAGATTACCTTTCCGTTGCCGTCCGATCCAAGCCCCCGCAGGCATGTTCCTTGCAGATTCCTCCAACGGGTCCTGGCGACGGTCTTCGAGCGTAGACCCGACGCCGTCGCGCCAGGGCCCTTGAGGACAAAGCTCAGCCGGGCTCTGGGAGACCTCGTGCGAGCGGGCTGCTGGCTGGATTCTCCTGGCCCTGCGGGGGACGGACTCGAGGAGGAGGCTTGCATGAGACCCCTGCAGGTCGGAGTGCGCGCCGCATGGCGCATCGTTCACTGGACCGCCAGGATCACCGGGACCCTCTACGCGGCGCTCATCGTGCTCTTCGTCGTAGCCTACCTCGTCAATCCGACTGGAGACGGGGGCATGCCTTCAGACTACCTGGGCCTGTCGCTGTACCCACTCGGCGTCTGTCTGGGGCTGTTCGCCGCGCTGCGCTGGCCGCTGGCGGGAGGGCTCGTCACGCTCGGTTGTCTCATCGGCTTCTGGGTCTGGCTCGGCATCGCGCGCGGCGATCGCGATCTGCCGGGGCCGATCCTCGTGGCGTTTCTTCCCGCGGTTCTGTATAGCGTTCATGGGGTGAGAGCGCGTCATAGCCAGTCCAGCTTGCCAGAGGCGCCCTGAGCCGCGCCCGGCCCGTGGACCCACCCGGGGTCACCCGAGCGCCCGGAGGTCTCGATGGAGCTCCTGGGGCGGATGCTGCAAAACCTACTCCTTGCGCCGCTGCGCGTGGCGGTCGTGGACGATCAACGCGTCTGGCGGGGATTCGAGCTCTATGCCGCTGCGCTGCATCTGGCGCGCGAGATCCAGCGAACCACCGCCCGCCCTCACATCGGTTTGATGCTGCCGACCTCGGGCCTGACACCCGTGGGGATCCTGGCGACCTGGCTGCTGGGGCGGACGATCGTGCCGATCAACTACCTGCTCCGACCGGCCGACCGCGACCACATCATCGAGAACGCCGAGCTCGACGCGGTCGTGACCGTGACGCCCATGGTCGAGCACTTCGGCGATCTGCCGACCCAGGTCCGGCAGATTCGCCTCGACCACATGTCGTTCAAGGGGATCCCGCCCCTGCGTCGACCCGTGCCCCGCACCGAGGAGCACCTTGCCGCCCTGCTCTACACGTCCGGCACCTCCGGCCGGCCCAAGGGGGTGATGCTGAGCGCCGGCAACCTGGGGGCCAACGTCGGGCAGTGCATTGAGTGGGCGCGCCTGCCCCGGCAGACGGTCGTCCTGGGGGTCCTGCCGCAGTTCCACTGCTTCGGTTTGACGGTGCTCACCCTGATGCCCCTTTGGCTCGGCGCCAAGGTGGTCTACACGGCCCGCTTCATCCCCCGCAAGGTCCTGGAGCTGATGCGGGAGCATCGCCCGCACATACTTCTGGCCATTCCGTCGATGTTGAACAGCCTGCTCAATGCCAAGGGCGCGACGCGCGAGCACTTCTCTTCTGTGCGCTATCTGGTCTCAGGCGGTGAGCCGTTGCCCCAGAGCGTCTTCGAAGGTTTCCAGGAGCGCTTCGGCGTCACCCTGAACGAAGGCTACGGGCTCACGGAAACCTCTCCGGTCGCCAACTGGTGCCGCCCGCAGGACCACAAGCGCGGCTCGGTGGGGATGCCGCTGCCGGGTGTGGAAGAGAAGATCGTCTCCCTCGACGGAACTGAAGTGGGCGTCGGCCAGGAAGGGGAAGTGCGCATCAAAGGGCCGAACTTGACCAGGGGCTACTACAAGCTCGCGGAGGAGACGGCGGCCGCCTTCGACGAGGTGGGCTACTTCCGAACCGGCGATATCGGCCGGATCGACACAGACGGCCACCTGTACATCACCGGACGCCTCAAGGAGATGCTCGTGATCGGCGGCGAGAACGTCTTTCCGCGGACGATCGAGGATGTGCTCGACCGCCATCCGGGCGTTCTCTGCTCGGCGGTCGTCGGCATCCCCGATCCCGGCCGCGGGGAGGTTCCCGTCGCATTCGTCGAGCTTGACAGCGAGGCGACGTTCGACGAGTCGCTGCTGCGAGCGCACTGCCGCAGCCACCTGGCGTCCTACCAGGTGCCGCGTCGCGTGATTCGCCTGGAACAGATGCCGCGCAGCCCAGCCGGCAAGATCCTGCGGCGCGAGCTGCGCGCGCTGCTGGAGGGGCAGGGTGTCAGCGAGTGAAAGCCTCGGTCTGTGTCCTTCTGCTCGTCGCGGCGTCCAGCGCCAGCGCGGGGGCGATCGATGAGCGGGGTTTCGCCGATGCCTATCGCGAGAAGGTGTGGCCCTACTATGAAGCGGGTGTATTCGGATCGTTCGCAGGCGAGGGCGGTGTCCGGATTGCCTGGGTCATGTTCCGAGCTGCCCGCGAACAGGGCGCGCTGGTGATCGTGCCCGGCAAGTCGGAGTCCTTCCTCAAGTACGCGGAGCTGATCTACGACCTGCGCGACGTCGGGTTCTCGCTCTACCTGATGGATCACCGGGGCATGGGCTCCTCGGAGGCCCTCCTGCCAGACGACCCGGGGAAGATCCATGTCGAGAGCTTCGACCACTATGTCCAGGACCTGCAGACGTTCGTCGATCAGGTCGTGGATGCGAGTCCCCACCCTCTGCGCGTCCTTCTGGGCCATTCGATGGGCGGCACGGTGGCGTTGCTCTTCCTGGAGCGCCATCCCGGGGTCTTCGACGGTGCGGTCCTCAGCGCGCCCATGCTGCAGATCATCACCGATCCCCTTCCCGAATGGGTGGCCCGTGCCATGAGCGGCGTGGCAGTGCGCGTCGGCCTGGGCGAGCGCTATTGCCCCTGGCGCGGGCCGTGGAAGCCCGGGACCTTTGCCGAGAACATCGTCACCCACAGCCATGCGCGGTGGTCGTTGTGGGAGGAACAGCTCGTGCCATCGCGGCGACTTGTGGGGATGGGCGGGCCCACGCAGCAGTGGTTGCGCGAGAGCCTGAACGCAGGCCAAGGTGCCGAGCGCGCGGCGGCCAAGGTCCGCGTGCCAGTGCTGATGCTCCAGGCAGGGCTCGACGACTTCGTCAGGCGGGGGGCCCAGGAGCGCGCCTGCGGGCGCATGCCGGATTGCGAGGTGCACCTGCTGCCGGCGGCGCGGCATGAGATCTTCATCGAGAGCGACGCGATCCGGGATGAGGCCGTCAGGCGAGTTCACGATTTCCTGGCCAGGCTGGCAGCCTGCGCAGACGCGCCTGGCGCGCGCTAGGGTGGAGGGCGGCAGTCCGGGGCGATTCTGTCCGTGCAGTCCCAATCCCTTCGGCGCGCCTGGCGAGGGATCGACCTGCGCCTTGCCGCCAGTGCCTGGCGCCCTACCAGGTGCCGCGCCGCGTGATCCGCCTGGAGCGGCTGCCGCGCGGCCCCACCGGGAAGATCCTGCGACGCGAGCTGATCGGGCTGCTGGCCGAGCGGGATGACAGCTGGCAGGGCGGGCTGACGCGGCCAGGGTCGAATCCTGAAGCGCTCGGTGCGGGCGGCAGACTCCCCGCGGGCCGCGCTGACGAAGATCGAACCCTGTTCTTGAAGGGCCTGGGGGCGGGTCGGGCCTCCAGCCCGGGACGTGCACGGGTTCCGGTCCGGTGGCGTCCTGGCTGCATCCCGGGATGATGGCCAGCGATCCAACCGGGTGCGCCAGGAGCTTCTTCATGTGGCTCACTCCCGCGCTATACTGCCCCTGCCGGCTGCCGGCCGCCGCGGCCGGCAGGGCATGGGAGGCGCATTCCGATGAGCCGCGCGGCCATGGTCATCCGGGTCGGCCTGACCCTCGCCTGCGGCGCCCCGGTCGCTGTCGGCGCGCTCGCGAGGGGCGCGCTGGAGACCGGCGCGCCCGCGATCGCGACCTCCGAGAAGTGGTCCGCGCCCGAGCGCTTGTCGGCGGAGCCCGAGCTCTCCAGCCACCCCGACATCGCCGCCGACATCTTTGGTCACGCGCACGTGGTGTGGCAGAACAAGCAGCCGGCGATCGACAGGCACAACATCGTCTACCGCGCCTGGGACCGAGAATCCTGGGGCGAGGCTCAGCTCGTCAATCCGGGCGGCTGACAGTGCGGCGTAGCCCCGGCGGTCGCCGCGGACAGCCATGGCCGGCTTCACGTCGTCTGGGTGCACGTGGACGGCGAGATCCACCACCGCCGGCGCAGCGGCGCGACCTGGAGCGAAGCCGCGGTGGTCACCCAGACCGGCGGCCAGGCGCTGGCCCCCGCGCTGGCGGCAGACGGTCGGGGTCGCGTGCACCTGGTTTGGCAGGACCGCCGCGCCGGCGATCAGATCTGCTACCGCTGCTGGAACGGCGCGAGCTGGGATCCCGAGGAGCGCATCAGCCGCGTCTCCGGTCGCCCATTCGCGCCGCACGTGGCGGCCGACAGCCTGGGCCGCCCCCACGCGGTCTGGCTGGACGTCAGCGGCTACGACCGCGAGCTGTGGTACGCCCACCGCACCGAGACAGGCTGGGGCGATGAGATCAAGCTGGCGGCCACCGAACCCGCGCCGGTGCCCTGGGAGGTTCTGGTCGCCAGCGGCGCGGGCGGGCGCGTCCACGTGATCTGGGAGGACCACCGCGAGGGCAGGCCGTGGGCGATTCTGGCCGTTCGGATGGAGCAGGGCGAGTGGGGCGCCGTCGAGCCGGTCAGCGATAGCCCTGCCGATGCCTTCTTCCCGGCGATCGCCCTGGATGCCCGCGGCACCCTGCACGCGGCCTGGACCGACAGTCGCAATGGCGACCGCGACATCTACTACCGGCGCTGGTCGAGCGCGGGCTGGCCGACTGCGGGCAGGTCGAGCGCGGGCTGGTCGAGCGCGGGCTGGCCGACCGCGGGCTGGTCGAGCGCGGGCTGGCCGACCGCGGGCAGGCCGACCGCGGGCTGGTCGCTGCTCGAGCGGGCCACGGCCGATGACGGCGACGCGTTCCAGCCCACTCTGGCGGTGGACGCCCAGGGCATCCTGCACATGGCCTGGTCGGACACCCGCGACGGCAATCGCGAGATCTACGCCATGCGCCGGGAGCCGGACGAGCCGTGGAACGTGGATCCGCCGGTGATCCCGACCCCGCTGACGATCCTGGCGTGCAGCCCCAATCCCTTCAGCGCGCGGTGCAGCGTCCGCGCCCAGCTGCCGTCCGCGGGCCTCTGGACGCTGAGCGTCCTCGACACCCAGGGTCGGCTGGTGGATGAGATCCACCAGCCTGTTGCGCGTCCGGGACCCCACGAGTTCGAGTGGCAAGGGTGCGCGCGGGACGGCCGGCCGCTGCCCCGGGGCGTCTACCACCTCCGGCTCGCCGGCCATGGCCGGGTGGCGGCGGGACGAGTCGTGCTCAGCCGTCCCTAGCCCGCCCTCGCGGCGCTGATCGAAGCTACCGGACGACGGTCACCCGGCAGGCCCGGCGATCCCCTGCCGAGCTCGCCCGGCACAGAAGGACGCCGTTGGGCACATGGTCGGCCGCCAGGATGTGCTCACCCGCGGCGAACCAGCGGTCGCACACCTCGCCGATCCTGCGGCCGCAGGCGTCGAAGAGTCTCACCTGCACCCGCCCGGGGCGCGCGACGATCAGCCGCAGGCACGCGCGGCCGCATGCGGGATTGACCGGGCGCAGCAGCAGGCCGGGCGAGGCCGGCGACCCTGCGCCGGTCGCATCGGCGGCGAACTGCCAGCTCAACGTCACCTCCCGGACGAGCGGGGAGACGCGCGGGTCGGCGCTCGCGAACGAAAGCTCGTACTGGACGTAGCGCTCCACGGGCTCGGGCAGTTGGACGGGGGGGCTCAGCTCCGGTGACCAGGGGCCCATGAGCAGCGGATCGTCTCCACAGCGGATCCTCAGACCCACGTGGGTCCCCGGCGGCTGGGTCGCGTCCCAGTCGAGCGAAGCCTGAGCGGCGGCGGCGCCCAGATCGAGGATCGAGCTGGTGAGATGCCCGGAGGCGGCGAAGCGCGTGACCTCCCACCAGTCGATGGACACCGCCCACGTGGCGCAGCTCAGCACATCGAGGTCGCCATCCAGATCCAGGTCGTGCAACTCGATCGGCCAGGCGCCCGAGTAGCCGGTCGCCACGGCGTGCATGGCCCAAGTCCCCCCGAGCCCGTCGCCGTTCTCCCACCAGCTCACGCGGCCCGAGTCGTAGCCCGTGGCGAGCACGTCGATGTCGCCGTCGCCGTCGATGTCACCCGTGCGCACGTCGCTGGCCCAGGGCAGGTTCAGATCGATCGCCCGCCGCGTCCACGCGACGGGGTTTCCGCCCTCGTTGCGCCACCAGACGAGGTCACCCGCGAAGTAGGCGACCGCCACGACATCGCCGTCCCCGTCGTTGTCGATGTCGGCGATGCGCTGGCAGTGGGCGCCGTTGAAGGCGGTCGCGATGGTCTGACGCTCCCAAGCCGGCGGCGAGCCGCCCAGATTGCGCCACCAGGCAACCAGATCGCCGTCGTAGGCGACGGCCGCGATGTCGGGGCTGCCGTCCGCGTCGACGTCGGCCGCGTGGACGTCCACAACGCCCAGGAACGAACCATCGACCAGAACCTCGGTCCAGGTCGGCGGGCTCCCGCCCTCGTTGAGCCACAAGCGCACGTCATGGATCTGGAAAGCCACGCCGATCACATCGAGGTCGCCGTCGTTGTCGATGTCGATCACCGCCAAGCGGTTGCCGCCCTGGAAACCGCTGGCGATCACGTGCTTCGTCCAGGCGATCGGCTCGCCGCCGTCATTGCGCCACCAGACCACCTGGGCGCTGAAGCCGGTGCCCACCACGTCGAGGCGGCCATCGCCGTCGACATCGCCGGCCTGGATGCCGCGCGCGCCCTGGAACGCGCCGTCGATGAGCAGGAAGTCCCAGACGGTCGCGGACCCGTCCTGGTTGCGCCACCAGCCCACCCGCCCGGTGCCCTGCAGGCTCGAGCCCACGACGTCCGGGTCGCCGTCGCCGTCGACATCGGCCGCCGCCAGGGAGCTGGCCGAGAAGGACGAGGTCACGAAGTGCGCCAGGGCCGGGGCGAGCGGCGCGGAGCCCAGCGCCAGCTGTCCGGGGCAGGATCGGTAGGACACATCGGCGGAAGCCTCGAAGCGGTCGGCCCACGCGGCCACGGGACCGCTGTCGCCTCCGCCTCCCGACCAGTCCGTCTGAAGCGCTTCGTGGGCCCCTGCCGACCCGACAACGAGCACCAGGCCGGCGATGATCCACGCCCATGCCATGGGAGCCTCCTACGGGGGGGCGATCCGGTAAGGGGACGTTGAGGCGAACACAACGAGTGTACGCACGCCTCGCTCTCATCGGCCTCACGGGCGCATCAGGATTGGGTAAGGAATGGGTTCCACATGGCCGTGTTCCGGCCCGCGCCAGGGGCGGGGACCGAATCCGCAACCGCGGGATCGGCTGGAATCCGGCGGTCGCGGCGGGTAAGATCGGGGCACGATCAAGGTCCCCGTGCTCGCAGGTCATGGCGCGACCTCGGCGCAACCGGAAGCGATGGCTGCCGCCACACGCCGCGTCAGGTCGCCTGTGCCAAGAACGGCCACGGCCCAATCTCTGGCGGAAAGGAGAGCCGAACATGAGAAGCGTCACCATTCTGCTGTTGGTCCCGCTCTTCTGCGTCCCTGTCTCGATGGCGTCCACGAGCATTCCCGCCGGCCCGGTCAGCGGGCTGTGGACCCAGGCCGGCAGTCCCTACCAGATCGAGGGCGAGATCTTCATCTCGGTCGACGACGCGCTGTTCATCGAGCCGGGCTGTCAGATCGTCTTCATGGGCCACTACAAGCTGCGGGTTCTCGGCCGCCTGGTCGCCACGGGCACCGAGGTGGACAACGTCAGCTTCGATGCCGCCGATCCGACCACCGGCTGGCACGGGATACGCTTCTTCGACACGACCACCAATGGTCAAGATCCTTCCGTGCTGACCTACTGTGTCTTGCGGAACGGGCGGGCTGTCGGGGCCAGCGGCGCAGACCAGGACGGGGGAGCCATCTACTGCTACCGATCCGCCAACGTGCTCTTCAGACACTGCACATTCGTCGACAACTACGCCGCGGACGAGGGCGGCGCTCTCTTTCTGGATCTCCAGTCCGACATCAGGGTGGAAGAGACGCGGTTCCTGAACAACGAAGCGTACTTCTCCGGAGGCGCCATTCACTGCCACAGCTCCGCTCCGGTCATTGTGAACTCGGTGCTCGATTCGAACGCCTCGACGATCTTCGCGGGCGGCATCGCGGCGTGGTATGACGCGCACTTCCGACTGGAGAATGTGAAAGTCATCAACTGCACCGCGGGGACCGTCTGCGGATTCTACTCGGTGGCCAGCAATCCGGTCATGGTCGGCTGCCTCTTCGCGGGGAACACGAGCACCTTGGGTTCCGGCGGTGGGGGCGGCCTCACCTCGGGATCCAATGTGCGCCTCATCAACACCACCATCGCCAACAACACCTCGTACCAGGGCGGCGGCGGCGTCTGGGTCTACGTCTCATCGGCCACGATCACGAACAGCATTGTCTGGATGAACCAACCGGATGAGATCGCGCCGGCCGGCGGCAGCACCGTCACCGTGTCCTACTCCGACGTCTTCGGCGGCTGGCCCGGGGTCGGCAATCTGAATCTCAATCCCGACTTCGTGGGGATCGGACCGGATCCCTATGCCCCGGGCGAGACGTCGCCCTGCGTTGACTCGGCCAATCCCGACACGACCGGTCTGGGCCTGCCGGAGCTGGACCTGGCGGGCCACCCGCGCGTCGTGAACGGTCGCGTCGACATGGGCGCGTACGAGTACATCGATGCCGGCGGAGTCGCCGCGCCGGGCACGCCGGTGGCCGCCATGGCAGCGCGCTGCATGCCCAATCCCTTCGGTCCCGCGACGACCATCACCTATGACCTGCCGGCGGCGGCGCCGGTGACGCTGCACATCTGCGACGTCGAGGGGCGGCACGTGCGTGTGCTGCTGGACCGTGCCCGGCAGGAAGCGGGCCAACAGCGCGTGACTTGGGACGGACGGAACGATGCCAGCGAGCGGATGCCGGCGGGCAGGTACCTGTACGTGCTCACGGTCGGCGCTCAGCGGCTCGTGCGGGCGGTCGCCTTGCTGAAGTGACGCGACCGCTCAGGAAGGTCCGACGTCGCGGGCGGGCGCTTCCGCGGGCAGCTCCGTCTCCGCGGCGGCGGGGCGGGCTCGGAGAGCGGCCAGCGCCGCGAAGGTCTTCTGCACGGCCGCCGCCACGGCGACGATCGATCGCACCGGATCGAGAACGCCACGGTCGAACTCTCGTCCGATTTCCACGACGCGCTCGCGAGCCCGATCGAGCGCTTGATCGGCCTCGTCGATGTGGCGCTCGGCCACGACGGTCGCCTTGTACGTGACGCGGGCAAGCTCACGCCCCCGCGCGCGCAGGGTGCCGCCGAGCTCATCGGTGACGGCGCGCACCGCCGCCAGAGTTCCCCGCAGCTCCTCGGACGAGACCTCCGCGGTGCGGCGAACGGCGCGCACCGCGGCCGCCAGGTCCTCGATCTCGGGCTCGAGCTTGGAGACGAGCTTGTCGGTCCTATCGGCCAGGCGCGCGACGACGCGGTAGAGCAGAAACAGAACGACCACCTGCAGAGCAGCCGCGATCAGAATCGCGCCCGCGAGGAACATCTCGAAGGGCGACATGGAGCCTCCACGTTCACGCCGGGGCTAGGACTCACCGCGGTGACGCTCTTCACGATAGGCCTGCTTGCCGGCCTCGAGCGCCGTGGCAATCTGGCTCTTCTCCCGCTCGACGGTTTCCCGAATGGCCCCGATCCCCTCCGTGACCTTGCCACCGAGCGCGTGCGCGGCTTCCTTCCCCTTGTGGATGGTCTTGACGCTGGCGTCGGCGATGTCGCGCCTGAGCTCCCGGCCCGACTTGGGCGCAAAGAGGAGGGCGAGGGTGGCGCCGATGCCGGCGCCGATGAGCAGATAGGTCAGCCGGTCGGCTGTGCGGTTTCTGTCAGACATTCTCGATCACCTCCCTGTTTGGGTTTGTGGATGCGCGGCGACCGTTATCCTAGTCTCCCCGGCCCCGCTGGTCAAGCGCAGTCGCCCGGCAGGGAGACCGTGGACGAATGCGGCGGTGATGAGTAGGATGGGGGCGTGCGGAGAATCATGCGCCGAGGTGTGACGATGCACGCAGCGGATCTGGATTGGCTGAGAGACGAGATCGAGCGGCTGCGCCGCCGCTACGCGCCGCTGCTCCGCGAGGCGCCCGAGGCTCGCGAGGCTCCGGCGCGCTGGACGTACGGCGCTCGCACCCTGCGCTGGCACGTCGTCGTCGAGGAGGCTGCCGAGCCCGACATCGATATCGAGATTCTCCCCCAGCTCCTGGTCATCCGTGCTCGCCTCGAGTCAGCCGGCCCCTGCATGCTGCGGGCCATCTTGCCCGTGCCCGCTGGCTTCCGGGCGGAGGAGGCCCAGATTCGATGCGAGCATGGCTACGTGGAGATCCGCCTGTCGCAAGTGGGACCGTGAGGCCGCGGGCATGGCAGACTACTACGAAATCCTCGGCGTGCCGCGCGATGCCGGCCTGGACCAGATCAAGAAGGCCTATCGACGCAAGGCCGTGCAGTATCACCCCGACAAGAATCCCGGCGACAAGGCGGCCGAGGAGCGCTTCAAGGAGCTCTCGGAGGCCTATGCGGTGCTGGCCGACGCCGAAAAGCGTCGCGAGTACGATGCGGCCCTGGCCGGCGGTCGGACCTGGGAGCCCCCGGCGGGCGCGCCGGGGTCCGGCGGAGAGGCCTGGTCGGTCGAGGACTTCCTGCGGCAGTTCGGCGACATCTTCGGCAGTGATTTCGGAGCGGCGCTTCACCGCCGGCGCTCGGCGGCGCGGCCGGGGCTCGACGCCGAAGCCGCTCTGTCCGTCGACTTCCGCACGGCGGCCCTGGGCGGGAAGGTGCGGATCTCGCTGCAGGGCGAGGTCGCGTGCGCTGCCTGCGAAGGCACCGGGGCGCGCGGCGCCGCGCGCGCCTGCGTCGTCTGCCAGGGCAGCGGGCGCCTGACCGGGCGCTCCCAGCGCGCGGGGCAATTCTTCAGCGTCACGCGCGTCTGCCCGACCTGCCACGGCACCGGTCTCGCGCCCGGTGAGACCTGCGCCGCTTGCCACGGGACGGGCACCACCGTGCAACAGCGCGACATCACCGTGATCATCCCGGCGGCCACGCGCGACGGCGCCATCCTGCGCCTGAAAGGTCTGGGCGAAGCCGGCCGCGGCGGCGGGCCACCCGGCGATCTGCTGGTTCACGTGAGCGTCACGCCCGATCCCGAGCTCCGCCTGGAAGGCGACACGGTCCACTCGGATGTTTCCGTCCCGGTCGTCACCGCCGTGCTGGGCGGCAAGGTGCCGGTTCGCACGCTGCGGGATCAGGTCATGCTCACCATCCCGCCGGGCACGTCGTCGGGCGCCAGTCTGCGGTTGAGGCAACAGGGGCTGGCCGGCGGAGACCATGTAGTCCATGTACAAGTGATGGTCCCGGGGCAGCTCTCTCAGCGTGAGCGCGAGCTGTGGGAGGAGCTGGGCCGCCTGTCGCGATGAACGCGCGGCACGTTCTACCTCACCACCAGCTCGTCGGCGAAGATCCATGACTCGCCGCCCGCGCCCAGATGCCAGGCGGGCATGCGGCCCTGATTCACGAGGACGGCCCGCACGCACCGAATGAGAGTCGGCTTCGGCAGCTGCGCGCGGAAGTCGTGCACGAGCTGCCCCCCCGGCTCGACCGGCACGGCGTGCTCGACCTCGGCGATGGAGCTCCAGAGCTCCCCGTCGCACGAGCACAGGAACTCGATGGAGCGCGGCAGCAAGATCCAGGATGTCACCGCCTGCAGGCAGCGGATGTTGAGCTGCTCGACCTCCACCGGGGAGCCGAAGTCCAGCGTGACCGCGATGTCGGTGCCCTGCCAGCCCTGCCACAACCCGTCGTGGAAGTCGTCCGTGCCCAGCAGGCCGTCGCTCAGGCCCCGCTCGGGGTCCAGGCCGTATTTCGGATCCGGCGGCCGCGAGAGCCCCTGCTTGGCGCCCAGGCCCAGGTGGCTCTCGATCCGATAGACGCGCTCCTGCTGCACGCTCCGACCGTTCCAGGCCGGTTGCAGGGTCAGCCGTCCCGGCCTGCGCACGCGCAACGAGTCGGTGAACACGCCGGCCGCGTCCGCGCTGCCGTAGGCCACCGTGATGTCCGGCCGGCCCCGCGCCGTGGTTACCAGCCAATCGCGTCGCTGGGGGTCGTGGCGCAGGCGGGCGTGAAAGAGGTCCCGGTCCTCGCGGGCGGTGATCCAGCCTTCTCGCTCCAGGCGGTCCACGTGCGGCCCGCTGCGCCGGCCAAGGTCGTCACGCGGCGCGCCGCCGGTCCACAGGCGCTCGGCGAAGACCTGCAGGCGTGGGAAGATCATGTAGCCGATGTTGCGCTCGTCGATGTGCTCGCTCCACACGGGACATTCGGCGCCCATCACCAGATCGCTGGTTCCGTCGACGCTCGGATCGTACCGCATCACCTCTTCCAGCTTCAGAACCGCCGGCGAGGTGTTGAAGTACAGCGTGCGGATCATGCGGTTGCCGTTGGCCCGTGCCCGGCGGGCCTCCTCGTCGCCCCGCCACACTTCCACGACGGCCGTGCTGTCCAGGCCACCCGCCAGGATCTCGTCCCAGCCGATGAGCTGCTTCCCCATGGTCCGCAGGTAGACCTGCAGGCGCCGGATCGACCAGGCCTGCAGGGCGTCCTCGTCGGGCATCCCCTCCCGCTGCATGCGCTCCCGGCAGGCGGGACAGACGCGCCAGCGGTCCTTGGGCACCTCGTCGCCTCCGATGTGCACCCAATCCGACGGAAACAGCGGCAGCAGCTCGTCCAGCACGTCCTGCAAGAAGGCCCAGGTCTCCTCCCGGCCCACGCAGTAGACGTCCTGAAACACGCCCCAGTGGGTCGGCACGGCCAGGGCGGCGGCCCGGCAGCCAAGGTGCGGGTAGGCGGCCAACGCGGCGGTGCAATGGCCCGGGAACTCGATCTCCGGCACCACCGTGATACCGAGCTCCAGCGCGTACCCCGCGATCTCCTGGATCTCCGCCTGCGTGTAGAAGCCGCCGTAGCGCGTTCCGTCCGCCTCGGTGCGCCAGGCTCCGACCTCGGTGAGCCGCGGGTACTTCTTCACCTCCACCCGCCAGCCCTGGTCGTCGGTGAGGTGCCAGTGGAAGACGTTCATCTTGAGGCGCGCCAGCTCGTCGAGATAGCGCTTGATGAAGGCCACGCTGTAGAAGTGACGGCTCGCGTCGAGCATGGTGCCGCGCCAGGCGTAAGACGGCGCATCCCAGATCCGCACGCAGGGCCAGTGGGGCGCGCCACCGGCGTCATGGGTCTCCAGCTGCCGCAGCGTCTGCAGTCCGCACAGGGCGCCAGCCGCGGTCCGCGCGCCCAGAACCACCCGTGCCTCTTCCACGGTCAGGGTGTAGCCTTCCTCGGGCAGCAGCGTGTCAAGCTCCACGAGCACTGCCCGCGCGATCTCGTTGGCGTTCAGCGCCAGCGCACCGATCGCAAGCAGGTGATCGCGCAGCGGCGTCACCCAGCCCTCCTGCTCAGGCTGGCTCACCACCGTGACCTCCTGCAGCGGAAAGAAGCCCTCCCGCCACTCAACCTCCCGCGGCCAGGGGATGAGCGCGGGCTCGGCGGAGGTAGATGCGGGCAGCAGCGATAGCGGGACAGTCAGCAGCCAGGCCCTCGCCGGCAGCCGCACCGCCACCGCGCGTGGACGCAGGAGCGGCACGCGCCGAAGCATCCGCCTGGCCATCAGAAGAGGCCGCCGGTGCCGCGGTACAGGCTCACCGGTCCGTCCAGCTTCACCTTCAAGACGGTCATCCACGGGTCGGCCGCCTCCTCGGGCACGTCGATGAAGACCAATCCCGGCACCTTGCTCCAGCTGATCTTGCCGACGACGCGGTGCCGGAGGGGCATGGCCGTCCCGAGCGCCTCCGCGGAGAGGACCTTGTTGTTGAGGCCCTTGATCTCCACGCTGCCGCCGGCGCCATGCGGCAGAAACAGGTAGAGCGTGGTGCTGTCGGGGCTGAGGGTCGTGGGACCGAAGTGGTGACCGTTGGGCAGGCCGGCGCGCGTGCCGAAGACGGCCTCGGCATGCTTGGCATTCCATAGGCCCAGCTCCTCCAGCGCCTGCGCGTGCCGCGGCGGGATGGTGCCGTCTTCCCGCGGGCCGATGTCCAGCAGCAGATTGCCGCCGTGGCCGATGACGTCGGCGAAGATGGCGATGAGGTCGTGGGTGCTCTTGTAGCTCGTGTCCTGCGGCTGCCAGCCCCACGCGTCACCGATGGTCAGGCACAGCTCCCACCACGGGTACGCCGGTGTCTCGATGGGGATGTTCTGCTCCGGCGTCAGGTAGTCGCCGTGGCCGGCGAGCCGCCCGTTGATGATGGCGCGCGGGTTCACCGCCAGGATCAGGCGGCGTACCCTCTGCGCCTCCCACTCCTCGGCGCTGTGCTCCCAGTCGCCGTCGAACCACCAGAGGTCGGGGTTGAGCTGCGCGGCGATCTCTTGCACCTGGCCCTGGTAGTAGGCGAGGAAGCGCTGCCAGCGCAGCGGGTCCTCCTGGATCGCGTAGCGCGTGCTGTCTCTGGTGAACCCGGGGTAGTGGTGGTCGCTCCAATCGATCAAGGAGAAGTACGCCCCGGCCTTCAGGCCGCGTTGGCGAAGCTCGGCGAAGAGGGGGCCGATGAGATCGCGCCCGGCCGGGGAGCTCGTGACCACGGAACGCGGGGGCGGAGCACCCGACTGCGGTGGCGGAGCATCCGACTGCGGGGGCGGAGCACCTGGCTGCGGGGGCGGAGCATCCGACTGCGGGGGCGGAGCACCTGGCTGCGGGGGCGGAGCATCCGAGCGCGGGGCCAGGGCGTCCGGCGGCGCGGGGGGAGCCCCCGGCGGCCGCAGCGGCGTTCCGGGCGCCATCCGCGTGTCCCACAGCGCCACGCCGTCGTGGTGCTTGGTCGTGATCACCGCGTAGCGGGCGCCGCTCCGCTCGATCAGCTCGGCCCACGCGGCCGGATCGTACCGGCTGGCCGTGAAGCCAGCGAGCTGCTGCATGTAATCGTCATAGGGCATCTTCTTGTTGTAGAAGGCCCAGCTCTCGTCCACGCCGTTCACGCTGTAGATGCCCCAGTGGATGAAGATGCCCAGCTTGGCGTCGGCGAACCACTGCATCTTCTCGGCAATGGCGTCGGGCGTCACGTGTTGCTGCGCCCCCGCGGCGGGGAGGGTGGCCAGCAGCAGGCTGGTGATGATGACCTTGCGCATGCTCAGCGAGCCGCCGTGTCGTGCAACTGCTCCAGGTGGGGGTGCTCTTCCTTCACCAATCCCACCACCGTGCGTGGCAGCCACCGCACGCGCCCGTCGCCGTGTACACGCTTCGTCCCAACGCCCCAGACAGCGCCTGGCGGTTCGAGCCACCGACTGGAGGGACGGTACCCGACGGAGCTCGGGATCGCAACATGCCGTGGACGAATGAAGCCGCGGCAGGTAGGATTGATGACAAGGGCCCAGGCTGTCTCCGGATGTGTGTCCCAAGATGTCACACATCGCAGTGAGCTGACCATGACTCGGTCGCACAATGGTTTGCAGGGGGGCGACAAACCCACCGCCTCCGACCCTGATGCAGCCCCGACCTTGCCCGTGGCCGATCAGCGCGGCGTTGCAGACTCCCACCTCGAGCTAGGCGATGTCCTCGCGGATCGCTACCTCGTCGAGTCCTTCGTCGCGCGCGGGGGCATGGGTGAAGTCTATCGCGCCCGCGATATGGAGCTCGGGGTGTCCATCGCCCTGAAGACCATCCGCACCGAGGTGGCCTCCGATCCCGGGGCGCTCCGGCAGTTCAAGCAGGAGGTCCTGCTGGCGCGCTCGGTATCGCACCCGAACGTCTGCCGTGTGTTCGACCTGGGACGGCATCGCGACGAGACGCGCGACGTGGTGTTCTTGACCATGGAGTTCCTGCCGGGCGAGACGCTCGCCGCCCGCATCCGCTCGCGCGGGCGGATCGCAACGCAAGAGGGCCTGCCGATCGTGCGCCAGTTGGCCGACGCGCTCGACACCGCCCATCACGCGGGCATCGTGCACCGCGATTTCAAGAGCGCGAATGTGATGATCGTTCCCTCGCCATCCGGTGAACGGGCGGTCATTACCGACTTCGGGCTGGCGCTGCCGATCCAGATGCCCGGGACGCCAAGGAGCGCGCCGGAATCGGTGGCGCTCTTGGGTACCCCCGCCTACATGGCCCCTGAGCAAGTCAGCGGCGGCCGCATCGGCCCGGCGGCCGATCTCTACTCCCTCGGCGTGGTGCTCTTCGAGATGGCCACGGGTACGGTGCCGTTTCACGGCTCGACGCCAATGGAAACGGCGCAGGCAAGGCTGAGACAGGATCCGCCGCGGCCGAGCTCGCTCGCTGAGGTTGGACCGGCGTGGGACGAGGCTATCCTCCGCCTGCTCGCGCGAGAGCCGCATGAGCGCTTCCCGCACGCGCGGGATGTGGTCGCTGCGCTCGAGGGCCGGCCCGGGGCAGCCGTGACCTATCCCCGGATGCTCCCCCCCGAGCGCGACCCGTTCGTCGGCCGGAGCCGGGAGTTGCAGGAATTGGCTCGGCGCCTGGAGGCCGGCAGCGCGCTCGTCACCGTCCTCGGGGCGGGTGGCACGGGGAAGAGCCGCCTGGCGTGCCGCTACGG
Organism: uncultured bacterium; assembly: GCA_964603725.1. Taxonomy (GTDB): domain Bacteria; phylum Eisenbacteria; class RBG-16-71-46; order CAIMUX01; family WJJG01; genus CAZDKK01. The sequence continues at coordinate 40,723 of CAZRWW010000001.1, read as the reverse complement.
CTGGAACGCGCTCGAACGCTGGCCGGGCGGGGTATGGTTCTGCGATCTGACGGAAGCGAGGGCCATCGACGGCATCGTGCGCGCCGTAGCCGTCGGCCTCGACGTTCCGCTGGGCAAGGGCGATCCGATCGCGCAGCTCGGCCATGCCATCGCGGGCCATGGCCGCGCCTTGATCATCCTGGACAACTTCGAGCAGGTGTCGGAGCACGCGCCGGCCACGCTCGGCCGGTGGGTGGCGCGCTCACCGGACACCGCGTTCCTGGTCACGAGTCGCCAGCGGCTCGGGCTCGCGGGGGAGACGACCGTCGAGCTCGATCCGCTGGCTCCGGAGGCGGAAGGGGTCGAGCTCTTCGCGCAACGAGCTCAGGTGCAGCGCTCCGACTTCGCTCTGACGGACGCCAACCGGTCCTTGGTGGCTGAAATTGTCCGCCTGCTGGATGGCCTCCCGCTCGCCATCGAGCTGGCCGCGGCGCGGCTGCGCGCGCTCTCGCTCGAACAACTCCGGGCGCGGCTCGCGGACCGGCTGAGTCTGCTCGCTGGACCCAAGCCGGGCCGCCACCGGACCCTGCGCGCCACGCTCGACTGGTCGTGGGAATTGCTCGGCGGCTGGGAACAAGCGGCAGTAGCGCAGGCCGCGGTGTTCGACGGCGGGTTCACCCTGGAGGCGGCCGAGGCGGTGCTGGATCTCGCGCCCTGGCCCGACGCTCCGCCCGTGCTCGATGTCGTGCAGGCCCTGATCGACAAGTGCTGGTTTCGCGCGCGGGTGGTCCTGGACGCGCCCAGGTTCGAGATGCTGTCGAGCCTGCGTGACTACGCCGCTGAGAAGCTGAGGACCGAGAGCGCCATCGCCGGGCCGGGCATGGTCGATGCCGGGCGACGGTGCGAGCAGCGGCACGGGGAGTACTTCGCTCGATTCGGAGCCAGCGACGCGCTGGAGGCGCTCGATCGGCATGGAGGTGTTGCCAGCCGGAAGATTCTCGAGGTGGAACTGGACAACGTCGTATCAGCGTGCCGGCGGGCGGTCGAGCGGGGGGACGGTGAGACCGCCGTCAGGGCGCTGGCGGCCGCGTGGGGCGTCCTCGGGCTGCGCGGACCGTTCGCCGCCGCGATCGATCTGGGGGCAGCGGTCCTCGCGATTCCGGGGCTCGAGGCCGAGGCGCGTGCGCGAGCGCTGCGCGAACTCGCCAGCGCGTTGTGGCGCGCGGGCCGGATGGAGGACGCGCGACAGTACTACGAGGAGGCCCTCGCGCTGCACCGCGAGGTCGGCGATCGGCTCGGCGAAGGCGCGGCCCTCGGCAACCGGCGCGCCGAGGGCATCGTGCTCAATAGCCTGGCCAACCTGTACAAGAACCGCGGACGAATGGACGAGGCCCGCCGCCTCTACGAGGAGGCGCTCGCGCTGCACCGCGAGGGGGGCGACCGGCTTGACGAAGGCGCGGTCCTCGGCAACCTGGGTATCCTGCACTTCAATCAGGGTCGGATGGAGGAAGCGCAACGCCACTACGAGCAAGCCCTCGCGATCTATCGGGAGGTCGGGGGTAGGCGTTATGAAAGCACCGTGCTCAGCAATCTAGGCGTCTTACACTGGGGACAGGGTCGGATCGAAGAGGCTCGCCGCTTCTTCGAGGCGGCTCTCGCCATTGACCGAGAGGTCGGCGATCGTTTGACCGAAGGCATCGTCCTCGGCAACCTGGGTGTTCTGCATCAGGAGCAGGGGCGGCTGGAGGAGGCGCGGCGGCTCTTCGAGGCGGCCCTCACCATCCATCGGGAAGTCGGCAGCCGGCGACAAGAAGCCGCCATCGTCGCCAACCTCAGCAATCTGCATCTCGATCAGGGTCGAACGGACGACGCGCGCCGCCTCGGCGAGCAGGCGCTCGCCATCTACCGCGAGGTCGGCGACCGGCGCTCCGAAGGCATTCTCCTAGGCAACCTCGGCAACTTGCACCTTGATCAGGGCCGGATGGAGGACGCGCGCCGCCTCTATGAGATGGCCCTCAGCATTCACCGAGAGGTTGGCAATCACGCCACCGAGGGCGCCGTGCTCGGCCGCCTCGGGGAACTGGAAGCCCGGGGGATGCGCTTCGCCGAAGCCCGCGTTGCTCTGGCGCGCGGTGAAGCCCTGCTGCGCGGAGTCGACGACCGACTGGAGCTCGCCAAGCTGCTCTGTACGCGCGGCGAGTGCGAACGCCTGGCGGGCGAGCCCGCGGCCGCCCGCGCGGCACTGAGCGAAGCCGAGTCGCTGGCCGAGACGGTCGGCGCGGGGCCCGACTCCGAGCTTGGCCGGATGCTGGCGGGGTTGCGCGGGCGTGTGGTTGGAGGGGCGCAGGGCTCTCGGTAGTCCTGGGGGAAACGCGGACCGGCCACCCGCGGGCCATCAGTATCGCAACGGTCCGGGATCGGCCTCCCAGCCCTCGAACTCGCTAAAGGTGGCTCGATACCCGCTGGACTGGCTGCTATCGGGCACGACGCGGACATTGGTCTGGGATTTCAGATAGGTCAGGAACTGCTCGTGCGAGAGCCCCATCAACGGTTCCTCAGTGGGCCAGGGCCAGAGCATCACGCACTGGTCGTACCCGATGGTGGCGATCCACCGCCTCTGGGGATCGAACGCTGCGTAGCTGCGCTGCCCGACGAACAGGTAGTAAGGTGCGCCACCGGACAAAGGCACTACGGCGAGCTCAGTTCGGTCGAAAAAGCGGAGCGCGATCAGATCCTCCGCTGGGGAGACCGACATGGCCCAAAGAGACTTGGGGCCGACATGAAGAAGGTTGCGCCTCTCCCTCGTCTGCAGGTTCTGGATGAACAAATCCCCCGATGACGAGGAGTACCCGAGGGCACGTTTTCCGTCGCTCAAGACGTGCCAGAGATCGGCGAAGCCATCGCCGACCGCCTCGCGCGCGCCACTGGCAACATCCCAGCGGTCGATGGACTTCCCGAAGCCCTCCATGGTCAGAACATGGTTGTCATCCATGAAACGCAGCCACGGGTAGCCCGTGCCACTGATCGGCCCCAGAGCTCTCTTCCGGTCCGTGACCAGATCCCAGACGACCAGTGTGTCCGGCCCGCTCGACGACTGCTTGAACGCCGCAATCTGGCATCCGTCGCGACTCATGTCAGCCTCCGCGAGGGGAACAAGACCGTCCAGCCGACGGACCTCTCCCTGCTCTACGGGGGCGACCCACAAGATCCCCGGACTAGCCGCGTGCGCCATCAGGTGCTTCATCGCGGGATCGAAGCGGAATAGCACATTGGAGTACCATGTCTCCGAGAATACAAGTTCTGGTGCGCTGAAGACCGCGCGGGGCTTCCCCGACGAAGGCCCTGTCAGTGGTGTCAGCCACACGGTGCCGTCATTGGCGAGGGTCGCGATGGCCTCGCCGTCGGGTGAGAAGGCGACCCAGCTGCCATCGAACGCCGGTCCGATGAGTCTGAGCGGGCGAGGTTCGCTGAGAGGCCAGGCGGCCACCCTCTTGCGGCCACTCGCCACCGAGAGGATCCATCGCCCGTCATTGTGGAAGTCCGCGCAATGGACCCAGTGAGAATGCTCCCGCAGCTCGAGCGGACCCACCGGCACGGCCTGGTCAAGATCCCAGATCCTGACGACACCGTCGGCCCAGAAGGAGGCCAGGCGTGGCCGAACGGGGTCGAACCGGGTCAGATTGATGCCAACTTCCCCGACCACCGACTGCTTCTCATCTGTCAAGGTGGGGGGTGAAGCGCTCAGATCCCAGATCTTGATCACGCCCTTCTCATCACTCGACGCCAGCCGCTCTCCATCCCCGCTGAAGGAAGCGAAGAGCACCCGTGAGGCGTGGCGTCCCACAAGCGCAGGCTCCGACAGCCCGCGTGCGTTCACTTCGTGGAGATGGACACCCTCGCCCTGCCAATCCGCCACCCGGAGGCCATCGGGATGTACTGCGGGCCAAGGCCGACCGGTCGAGGGGACGGGCATGCCCGTGCGGCCCAGTATGTCACCGTCCCCGCCCAGCAGAGACCAAGATCGCCACAGCGTACGCTCGCCAGGGCCCGCTTCCCAAGTCAGGATGCGCTGGCCGTCCCGGGACAGCGATCCCCCCCCTTCGGCAGAGAGCTGAATGGTGCGCAAGAGGGCCCCATCGGGAATCGACCAGAGCCGTACCGTGCTGTCCGTCGCGGATGACACGAGGAGCCGGGAGGTCTCATCGAAGGCCACCGCCCGAACCATGCTCGGCCGGTGACCGATGAGCTTGCGCGGCTCGCCGCCGCCGGCCGGATAGAGGACGACGTCGCCCTGCCGGGTCCAGCCCACCGCAAACCACTGGCCGTCGGGACTGATGTCCACGCACAATGGGTTGCGAGTGCCTCCACCCTGAATCTCAAAGCGCAGCGGGCCTTCGGCAAGCGCGCGCATGGCGAGGAAGCGAGCCTCGAGATTGTCCTCCAGGTCGAGGCTGGCGATCGCGTGAGCGGCCGCCCGGGTCGGATCCTTGTCCATGTCGAGAATCTGGGTACCCAGGCTGGCCAGCAGGCTGGCGCTGGCATGGCGGGCCTCCCGACTGGCGATGCCTTCAGCCCGCTCGCTGCGCTGCCAGAGAATCAGGACGACCAGCAGCACGGCGCTCAGTATCAGGAAGCTCCCCGCCACCGCGAGTATCCGCCGCCGCCGCTTGCGCCGCGCTCGTTGCTCCATCGCGCTCGTGAACTGGGTCTCCGCCGTCGTCAAGGCGCCCGGGTAACGCTCCCGCCAGAGCCGGTACTCATGGTAGAGCGTTCCGCTCCAAAGCAGCTCCTCGGGGCAGCCCTTCTCCTGCCAGATCCCCGTTGCCTGGCGGATCTGGTCCCGTAGCTGCGCCGCGTCCGCGTCCTGGGTTTGCCAGCGCACGAGGCGGGGCCAATTTGCGAGCAGCGACTCGTGCACGATCTCGATCCGCCGCGAGGCGGTTCCATCCTCACCCGTCATTTCGTAGGAGGTCAGCAAGCGTCTTTGGATCAGCTCCGACAAAACCTCCTCGGCTTCCGTTTGCCGCGTATTCGCAAACAGCGAGAGCAGCTCGTCCCGGCTGCGCGCGGCTCGCGTTCCCTGCGACGTCACGAGGTTGCGGAAGAGCTCGCGCACGATCCCGACGCGGTCTGAGCCGATCCCCTCGATGGCCGCCTCGGCGTGCTGGGCCAGAGCGCCGCCCACGCCGCCGATCTCGTTGTACGCTTGCCGCGTGAGCAGCCGCCGCGTGCGGTCACGTCGTTCCCACAGTTGCGACAGCGCAAAAGCCAGCAGCGGCAGGGCGCCACGTTCCCCACTGACCGTGGAGAGCATCTCGTCGACCAACGCGTCGTCTCCGAAGCGATAGCCGCATTTGATCGCCGGCTGGGTGAGCGCCTGCCGCAGGCCATCGCCGCTCAACGGACCCAAGGGCGTGAGGGAATCGAAAACCGGCGCGAGTGCGGGGAAGGCGTGACAGTGGAATAGGAAGTCGTCTCGCAGCGAGAGAAGCACATGGACGTCCGCTGCGGAGCAGATCTTGCCCAGCAGCTCCGCGAACCGTTCCTGAGCCTCCGGGGCGCTCAGCGTGAAGAGCTCCTCGAACTGGTCGATGATCAGCAGGGCCGCCGTGTGCCGCCGGCGCCAGCGCATGACCGCCGACAGCACCGCGGACTCCTGGTCCTCTCCCAGCAGTCCGCGGATTGCCTCGGTATCGCCGGCCAGCTCGGGCACCAGGGCCTGCCGCAGCGACAGGAACGGGGAACTGCCCGGCGAGGAGATCAGGATTCCCCAGCCGGCCGGGCCCGCCGGTATGAGCCCGGCGCGCAGGAACGAGCTCTTGCCCGCCCCGGAAGGTCCAATGATCGCCAGGAGCTGGCGCCCCTGCAGCTTTTCCCAGACGGCCGCCACCTCCCGCTCGCGCCCGTGGAAGAAGCCCGCATCCGCCTCCGTGAAGGCAGCCAGGCCCGGGTACGGACGCCCCGTGAGGCGGCCCGTCAGATCGGCCGGCGCTCGCCCCGCGATGCGCACCGTGGGCGGTTCGAGGATCCCGCGCAGGGCCTGCAAATCGGCCAGCAGATCCGCCATGGTGCGATAGCGCGCAGCCGGGGACTTCTGCAGGCAGGTGCGGATGATCCGCTGCAGCTCGGGCGCGATGTCCGGGTCGTGTCGTTCGAGGGAGATCGGATCGTGATGGAGGACGGCGTGGATCACCTCCTGCTGGTGTCTCCCCGGAAACGGCAGGGTGCCGGTGACCATTTCGTAGAGCGTGACGCCCAACGACCAGATGTCGGCGCGGTGATCCACATCCTCGCCGCGGATCTGCTCAGGCGCCATGTAGGCCACCGTGCCGACCGCCCCGCCGCTCTGCGTGATGCGCTCGGCGCTCGACAAGAGCGCCAAGCCGAAGTCGACGATCTTGACCAGACCGGCGCCCGCGATCAGGACATTGCCCGGCTTGATGTCGCGATGGATGATGCCGCGGTCGTGCGCCTGCAAGAGCCCCTGGGCGATCTGCTGCGCGATCACGACCGCGTGGTCGGCGGCGAGTCGGCCGCGGGCGATCAGATCCTTGAGGGAATCGCCCTCGTAACAGGCCATGGCGATGAAGAGCCGGCCGTCCTGCGTCTGATCAATCTCATAGACGGTGCAGACATTCGGGTGGTCGAGGGCCGAAGCCGCCTTCGCTTCCTGAACAAAGCGAGCCTGGGCTCGATCCTGCGGGGTCAGCCGGGGTGTCAGGAACTTCAAGGCCACGACTCGCTCGAGGCGGGTGTCGACGGCCTTGTAGACCTCACCCATGCCGCCTTCGCCAAGCTTGCTCAGGATCTTGTAGTGCGAAACGGTCTGGCCGATCATCGCCGTCTCGCGCGTGCTGCCCTGCGACCTCAAGGGCCGCCGTCACCGGTCAGGAGCCAGGCGGATACGCTTCAGCAGGGCAACGGTGGGACCAGCGCGCGCGCCTCCGGGCGGACCTTATCACAGCCGGCGCGCGGGGAGCTACCGCCGCAGCCGGCCCTGGAGCGCCGGGATGCGGCCGTCGCGACCGGGCAGGCTCAGGGCCCGGTCGAGCGCGGCGCGCGCGCCCTCGAGGTTGCCGCTCATCGTCTCGATCTGCGCCAGCGTCACCCACAGCCCCTGATCCTGGGGGAACTGCTGCGTTCCCCTCTGGACGAACCGGATCGCGGCGGTCGTGTCCTTCAGGGCGACCTGTGAAAGGGCAAGCAAGTTGTACGACTGCGGCACGCCGCCGCCCACGGTCAAGCTCTTCTCCGCCGGGCCGATCGCCAGATCGGGTCGTCCACTGACGTAGTGCGTGAAAGCCAGGTTGATCAGGCAGTGAAGACTCTGAGGATTGCGTTGGAGAGCTGACTCGAGAATCTCTACCGCCTCCTGCGGTCGACCCATCTGGGTCAGGACGCCCGCCAGGTTGGAGGCGTTGTCGGGATCGCCGCCCGAGAGCTCATAGGCCTTGCGCAGCAACCGCTCGGCCTCCGCCAGGTCGCCCCGCTGGCGGGCGGCCAGGCCGAGGTTGTTGTAGAAGTGGGGATTGTTCGGATCGAGCTCCTGCGCCTTCTGGAGCGCCGCGGCGGCTTCCTGCGCATGGCCCAGCCGCTGCTCCGCCTCCGCCACCAGCGCCCAGTTGTGAGCGGCTTCGACCCGCTCCATCGTGCCCCAGTTGACCAGCACGGCGGCCGGAACGAGCGCCAGGCCCACCCTGGCCAGTCCGGCCCACTGCTTGGCCCGCAGCAGCTCGAACAGCCGGTAGATCATCCAGGCTGCGAAGGGTATCAGCGCCGGAATCGTCGGGACCCGATAGCGTCCCGTGACGAACAGCCCCACCACCATCAGGAAGTAGAGCGCCAGGTAGGTGAGGATCAGCCAGTGTCGGGCGCTCCAGGGTCGCCACAAGATCATTCCGGCCAGGCCCAACGGCACCACCAGCCAGAAGCCCACGGGGAGCCCCCACAAGAACCAGGCTCCCTGGCCGCGAACGAAGTAGAAGTCGAGGTGGTTGGGAATCTCGCGCGCGTTGAAGAAAAGGAGCGCCTTGCGGGCGGTGATCCTCACCGCGTGCAGAGGGTCGCCCAGGAGGATGCCCACGGTCCGCTTGAACCAGTAGGACGAAACCTCGCCGGCTGACAGCGAACGGCCGGAGGCGGCGACCGCGTCGGCGGTGCTGGCCGCGGAGAGATCATCCGCCATGCGCTGCGGTATGCGGAAGACCCCGCTGGCGTCCTCGTGGTTGCCGATCCAGAAGTTGATCCCGGCGTTGTTGGTCAGGAGGACGGGGTCGCCCGCCACGATGACGTTGCGCAGTGTGATCGGCAGGATCATGGCGAACGTGACAGCGACCAGGAGCGCGGCGGCCCCCAGCGCACGCGCCGGCTTCCAGCCCCAGGTGCGCCTGGACAGGGTGAACAGGAAGGCGGCCAACACGACGGCCACCAGCCAGACGTTGGGCCGGCCCAGGCTGGCCATCCCGAAGCAGATGCCCGCGCCCACCAGGTGGCGCCGGCGCTGGTCGGCGAGGAACATGACCATGAACAAGAGCGCCAGATCGATGGTCAGGAGCTCGTAGGCCGTCATCAACAGGTTCTGCTCGAGGAAGGCGATGTAGCCATAGAAGGCGAGCAGCAGGCCGCTCACGCGACCGATGATCTCCGCGCGGCGTTGCCCCGGCCGCGTGCCGTCGCCGAACAGCCGCCGGGCCAGGAGGTAGATCACCACGGCGTTGGCGGCCCCGGCCAGCGCCTGGAACAGGCGCGCCACCAGCAGCGACTTCCCGAAGACCGCCCAGAGCAAGGCCAGCAAGTAGGGATACCCGGCCGAGGAGTGGAAGAAGACCTGCGTGCCGGCGCCCAGGTCTCCGGCCAGAATCCGGTCGGCCAGGAGCTCATACTCGTAGGCGTCCGCGACGTTGGCCTGCAGCAGGTTGACGTCCAGCGTGGTCAGGATGAGGCCCAGCCTCAGGCCCAGCGCGAGCAAGAAGATGAAGACGGGCCAGCGGCGCTGCTGGATCCAGGAGGGAGAGCTGGCCGAGCGGCCCATAGCGCCTCCGTGCGGGCGTCCGCGGTCTTCCGGGCTCGGGCGGGTCGCGCCCCCGGGCCCGCTGCGTCGTCGGCGGGCTCGGGCGGGTCGCGCCCCCCGGGCTGTCGCGTCCTCCGCGACCAATCCGAATTCTTAGACCGCGATTATCCGGGGGAGTCGGGGGCGGGGTCAAGGCATCCCCCGGGCGCCCCACCGCCGCACACAAGGTGCGCGGCGGTGAGGGGCGGGCCGCGTGGGTCGCCGTGAGGCGAATGGCCTGGCAAGGCCTAACGGGCCTGGGGCGAGATCTTGACCGCGAACCGGCAGCGCATGTCGCCCGCCAGGGCCGATTCCAGCAGCTCGACCTCCGTGTCGGTCTCGAACACCACGTCGAACATCACCTTCTGGAATCCGCCGCTGCAATAGCACCAGTCGGGCGGCACATCCACGTCCTGCATGAGAATGGCCTCGCGGGCCAGGGGGCAATGGCAAGCGTAGTAACGCTTCATCACGGGGTCCTGCGCCTGCAGGAACTCCTTGCCCGCGTAAGGGATCTTCGTGAGGTACAGCCGGTCACCGTCCCGGACGGCCGAGAGGATCTCCTGATTGGCGCGCACGTACTCGACGACCTCCGGGGTCATCTCCTGCTCGTACCAGATCCGGCCCTCCCGCAAGTAGTTCTCCAGCTCCGCGACCGCTTCCGCGTGCACCTTCTTCAGGAAGGCGTCGATGCTCTGCAGCTCCCTGAACCACTCCTTGTGCTTGAGGAAGGACTCGGCCGGGATGCCGTGATGATTCCCCGCGAGCACCCGGTGGGCTTGCTCAGAGGGCAGGTGGCGCTCGAGCCGTTCCATCAGGAGGCGCGTGATCGGCGGGTAAGCCTCGGGCGGCGAGCCCAGCGGCGGCATGGCGATGCCCGCGAAGACCTCCTCGCGTACCCCCTTGCCCGCGATGCTCTCGAGCCGCGCGGCCATCGAGTCGTACACGCCCAGGCCGCCGAACACGGCGGTGAAGTAGATGTAGAAGTCGTTGCGTTTCACGACCCAGCAGTAGCGGGCGAGATCCAGCAGGCGTTCGCGCGTGTTGCGGCCGTCGCGCACGAGCTCGGCCAGGTACTGCTTCAGGTCGTCGATCGGCGCCGACGACAGATCGTGCCGTCGCGCGGCCAGCCACGTCTCGAACTCGGTCACAGTCGCCAGCGCCGCTGCAACCTGCTCATCGCTGTACTTGCGCTTGGCCAGCAACTCCCGGAACGCTTGCTCGTCCATGGTCGGTCTCCGCGGTTGAGAGTTGGTCGGGGGGCGTGTTCAGGATAAGGCAACTCCATCGGTCCTGTCTCGGGGAAAGTGCCTCCGCGACAAGGGCCCGGCGGGATTCGCGGGGAGCGTCCCGGGGAGCGCGCCCGCTGGCGGCCTCTCGGCCATCGTGTTCGTGGCCGGCCGGCGATCAACGCACGACGATCACCGTGCCCGTCGCGCGCTCGCCCGCGCCTGTCACGAGAACGTAGTAGGCGCCCGATGCGAGCGACGTCGCGCCCACGCGCAGCTCGCAGGCGGACGGCGCATCGGCCCGCGCGTCGACCTGCGCCTCCGCGTGCGCGCGCATCCGGCCGGCCACATCGAAGAGCTGAGCCCGGATGAGCCCGGTCCGGGCCATCACGAGGCGCACGTCCACGCCGCGCCCGCCCGCCTCCGCGCGCGCCGAGATCAGCCGCAGGGCGGCCGCGGAGAACGGGGCTGACTCAACCCCGGCGCCGCCGGTGATGCCGTCGTCCACCTGGTAGATCGTGTCGTTCGTGTTGACCGCGATCCACAGGTACTCGCCATCATGGGTGATTCCATTCGGCGAGCCTCCGCCACCGGGGCAAGGGAAGGAGGCGAGGATCGCGCCGGTGGCCGGGTCGAGCTTGTAGATGTAGCCGAGCCCTCCGACGCTGTTGTCCGACACCCAGATGAAGCCCTCGGCCCACGCGAGCCCATAGGGCGAGGCTCCCGGGGCCGGGATCTGGCCCTGCACCACGCCGAGCGTGTCGATCTGCCAGATCTTCTCGGGCGAGCGCGAATCGGCCAGCCAGAGATACTCGCCGTCCCAACCAAGCCCGATGGGCTGTCCGTCGGACCCGCCGGGCGCGGGGAACGTGGCATAGATCTGGCCGGTCACGGGGTGCATCTTGAAGTAGCTGTCGGTCGACAGGCAGACCTGCCAGAGGTTGTGCCCGTCGTAGGTGAGCCCCTGCGGCGAGGAGCCCGCGTAGGGCACCATCCCCAGCACGTTACCGGTCTGTGGATCGAGCCGGTAGATGCCCCTCTGCTCCGTGGGTGCGAAGATCACCGAGTAGAGCTCGCCCTCGACCCACGCGAGATCGGCCGGGTTGGCGCCGGGGGTCGGGATCGCGTGGAGGATATCCCCCAGCTCCGCGGTGGCCGTGGTAGTCCCCAGGGCAACGCCCGCGAGGACAACGGCGGTGATCAGTGGCGAGAAGTGCAGGTTGCGCATCTTGGCCTCCCTTCCACCGGGTCGGCCCCCAGAGCGGGGATGCGGCCCGGTCATCAAGCCTGGGCCTCACAAGAGATCGCATGGAGCGCTGAGCACGATGATGCGGCCGCCATCCTACGCCATTGCGGCGGCGAAGAGAAGGGCCGCCGCGGGGGACAATCCGCCCCGATCCGCCTCAACGCGTCTCCCCGAAGGCAACGAACGCGGCCCAGAAGCACGGGTGGCCCAGGTCGAGACCCGCCGCGGGGCCCGCTCCCGCCGGCGGGGCGCCGGTCGGGGCGAGCAGCCAGCGCCGCTTGGCCGCGGCCAGGGCCCGCGCACCGCCGCCGGAGTCTTCCCGCGCGAGCTCCTCGTAGAACACCCGCATGAAGGCCGCGGTGACCTCGTCGGGCACATCCCACAGCGCGGCGATCACGCACCCGGCGCCGGCGTATTCGAACGCGCGCGTGAGGCCGTACAGCCCCTCGCCGGTGATGTGCTCGCCCAGCGCGGAAGAGCAGGCCGACAGGACGACCTGCTCGCACGGCAGCTCGATGCCGAAGACCTCTCCGATGGTCAAGAATCCGTCGGCCCCCTCGCCTGCGGCCGGCGGCGCCAGAACCAGACCTGAGTAGCGGGGGCGGCGCTCGTTGTACACGCCGTGCGCGGCCACGTGAACGAGGCTGTAAGGCCCCCGCGCGGCGGCCTCTCGCACGGCCTCTTCGGTGGCGTCAGGCCCGGAGAGCATCACGATCTCCGCTTGCCCGAAGATCTGCCGGATCATGTTGAGCTCCGCTTCGGCACCCGGCAGAGCCGCGGCGTCGCCGGAGGCGCGCGGCGCATCCATGCCGAAGAAGGCCCGCGGGCCGTCGCCCTCGCGAGCGGCCGGCGGATTGCCCACGATCAGCAGGCGCGCCGGCGGGCCGGGCGGCCGCCTGTCTCCGGCGGGACGGCCGTGGGCGAGGGCGCCGGCGGCGTGGACGTAGGCGACGTCTGCGGCGCGGATGAGATACGGCAGCGAGCCAAAGCCGCCCGCCCCGCCACCGGCATCGACGAGCGGCGTGCCGGCCGAGGTCGGCTCCGGCAGCAGGAGCGCCTCGAAAGGCACGTAATGCGCGGCGCCGTGCGGGGCGACGATCAGGCGTCGGGCGCGGCGACACTCCGCTCGGACGGGTCCCAGTAGCGATTCCGACAGCGCCGCCAGGGGCGGGGCCAGGTAGCCCGCCGTTCCCCCGCTGAGGTTGTAGTCCTGCAGCAAGGGCAGGAGCGCGTCCACTTCCGCTTCGATCTGCGCGCGCGCGGGCAGCCGGGCCAGGCGATACGACTCGCGCGTCACCGCGCAGACGTAGGATGCGTCCTCTCCCAGCAGGTATTCGAGGAGCAGCTCACCCGGCGCGAGCACCGCGGTCTGGAGATGCGCGAGGGTCTCGGGGCGCGGATACTGGACCGCGGCGTAGCGCGGGTCGGCGTCGCGCAACTCGCTTTCCAGCGCCGCCAGCTCGTCCTCGAGCCGCGTGATGGCCGCGTCGACACCCCCGGCCGGCGACGTTTCCTGCGCCGCCGTTGCGTCCCTTGCTGTTGCGGGCGTCTGGGGCGACGCGCTCGCGGCGAGCAAGCCCGCGATGCTGTCCAGAATTGCCTGCTCGCGCTCGATGTAGCGCGGATCCGCCCGACTGCGCAGCCCTATCTCGGCCTCGGTCAGCAGATCCAGCAGCGAGCGCGCCTTGGCCCGTTGGATGAACTCGAACGCCCGCTCCGCCGCAGACGGATCCCGGCGGCCCATTGCATGGACGAGATCGGTCGCGTCGGCGTAGGTCGCCTCGCAGCGCGCGTGCGCCCGGGCCTGGATCTGCTCGGCGCCGCGCGAGCGGTCGCGCACGCCCTCGGCCAGCGACATGGCGCGCTCGAGCAGCTCGAGCGCCTGCGCGAGCTGGCGGCGCTCCTCGAGCACCCGCGCGCGGCCCGCGAGCACGTCGGCCTGGAGGCGGAAGTAGCCGGTCCGTTCGGCCAGCTCTTCCGCCGCGGCGTAGGCCGAGTCCGCCGCCGCCAGCCGGCCGCTCCGCAGCAGACAGGCCCCCAGGTCCGCCAGCGCCGTCGCTTCCGTGAGCGACGCGCTCCAGGCGCGGGCCGAGTCGATCGCGGCCTCGAGCTGCGCGCGCCCCTTCTGCTCTTCGCCCGACAGGCACAGGCAGAGGCCGAGATTGCCCAGGATCTCGGCCTCGTCGCGACGGCTGCCGGTCCGCCGGACCGCGGCCAGGGCTGCCTCGAGATAGCTGCCCGCCTCGCGCATCCGGCCGAGCTCCATGAGCACGAGCGCGACGTTGTTCAGCATCCCGGCGGCCCACGCGTCGTACTGGCGGTCGCTCCACTCGGTGCGCGCATCGGTCCGGTTGGCGTTCAGGGCCTCTTGGTACTGCTGCAGCGCCACCTCGTAGTCGCCCAGCATGTAGTTCAGCGAGGCGAGATCTCCCTGACTCGTGGCGGCCTCGCGGATCTCGCCGGCGAGCTCGGCTGCCGCGATCGCCTCACGCAACATCCGCTTCGCTTCGGTCAGCTCGCCGCGCATCAGGTGAACGGCGGCGATGTAGTGGAGCGCGCGCGCCTGACCGGCTTCGTTGCCCGATGCGCGATAGCGCTCCAGCGCCGCGCGGCGGTGCGTCATCGCCGCGTCGAGATCCATCCGCCAGCGCGCCACGATCGAGAGGTTGATGTGGCCCTCCGCCTCCCACTCCGGGATGTCGAGCTCGCGCGCCATCGCGACGGCGATCTCGTAATGCGGCGTGGCCTCGTTGTAACGGCGGGTGGAGAAGAGCGCCAGCCCGAGCCGCAGCTCGATCCACGCCTCCAGCTCCCGCTGCGGAACATCGCGCGCCCCGGCCAGGGCCTCTTCGAGGAGCGGGATGGCGCGCTCGATGCTCCCCTGGCTCATGTGCAGCCAGGCGAGCATTCCCAGCGCGAAGATCTCGCCCGCGCGGTCTGCGGACGCGGCCATCTCGACGCGCGCGGCGGCCAGCAGGCCGGCGGCGCTGTCGGGCTCGCCCGCGCTGAGGGCCAGTTGCGCCAATCCGACCAGCGCCGCTCCCTTGCCCGACCGGGTCTGCGCAAGGGCCCGCAAGAGGCTGTCGGTCGCGGAGGCGGCACCCGTCATGCTCGCGGCGCGGGCCAGAACGTGGGCCGCGATGGCATCGGGAGGCGCGGACGGCCCCGCTGCGCCGGGCGCTTCGCCGACCCGCGGCTGGTCCGCCGCTCCGTGCGGCCCCAGCGGTTCGAGGTGTTCCTCCAGCGCGGCGCGGGCCAGCTGGGCCGCCTCGGAGGCCTGGTGGCGCAGGAGCGCACGCCAGGCGTCCATTCCGGTGGGGGGGGCGGCGCCGGCCGGCGCGCCCCCCCGCGCCGCCAGCAGCAGAAGACAGACCGGGAGGGCCGCGCGCGGTCCTTGCGCGCCGAGGAGCCGCCCTTGCATCCCGAGCAAGGGTGCGCCGAGAATGGCCCGGGGAGCGCGGAAACGGACACCCCGTAGCGAGTGGGCCAGGGCTGTGGCCCAGGCGGGCCTTGGGAGCCGATACATCCCGCACCTCCCGTGCCGCGCTGTGGCGTCCACGGCGCAGTATGGCGGGTCCGCAGCGCGGCGGCAAGTCAGCCCGGCGCGGGGGCTCTGGCCACGGAGCGGCCGCCGAGAACGCGGCGGGCTGTGCCGCCAAGAGGGCGACCATGGCGAAGTCATCGCTCCAGGGATTGTCCCTCGATGAGCTAGCCGACCGGGGCGCGGCGGGGGACGCCGCGGCCGAAGCGGCGCTGTGCGAGGCCATCCGCGTAAGGTTCGTCCCGATCGCCAAACGAAGGGTGCGGGACGACGATGCCCAGGACGTGGTTCAAGAAGCCCTTCGGATCGTGCACGCCAAATACGCGCGGCGCGAGCGAAACGGGCAGGTTCTCACCTGGGGCATGGTGATCCTGCGCAACGTCATCGGCAACTACTATCAGCGCAAGGAAAAGCAGGCGCTGGAAGAGCCCTTTGACGAGCGCCGGTTCCCCCGGAACGCGGGGGAATGGGGGACGCCCGCTCAGCCGGGACCGGGCGTGGAGAGCGAGACATGGCGCGAGGTGCTGGAAGCGATCACCCTCTTGGCGCGCCAGGAGCCCCGTTGCGCGATGCTCTTCCGAAGGATACTGGAGAGCCTGGACGAAGGCGGCGCTCCGGGCAAGGTCTCGCGCCGAGCCATGGAGCGCATGCGCGGGGACTTCGGGGAGATGACGCGCGGGGCGCTCTATGTCGCGCTGCACCGCTGCCGGGCCAGCCTGCGCGCGATCCTCAACGACATGGGCGCCCTGGCGGGCGAACGGGCGATCGGTGATCGAGGTCAGCACGGGTGAAGACATGAGACCGCGCACGACTTGTACAGACCCTGACGTGGGCAGGCTGCTGGCGGCCTACGATGCCGGGCTGCTGGATCCGGGGGAGCGCGCCACATTCGAGCGGCACACCGCGTCGTGCGAAGCGTGCCGCGAAGGGCTCTACGAGCTGGCGCCCCATGTGATCCACCTCAGAGAGCGCCCCGGCCAGGTGGCCGCGCACCTGGCGGGCCTGGGCTCGCTGCCGGACGGCGCCGGCGTCGCGGGGCGGGCCGGCGATGCGGGGCGCCCCGGCGATGCGGCCCGCGCGCCTCGGCGGTGGCCAGCCGCGCCGCAGTGGCTGTGGCCCCGACCGGCGAGCCCAGCGGCGGGGCGCTGGGGTTGGGCTGCGCTGGTCCCGGCCGTTGCGGCGGCGGTCCTGATCGTCGCGTTACTCGGGGAGCGCGGGCCCGTCGGGGGGCCCGGCGCTCCGGACGCTCCGGCCGTAGAAGGCCCGGGAGCGGTCCGCCGCGCCGGGCGCTGGGCGGCGCTCGCCCAGCGTGAAGCGCTGCCCTTCACGCGCATGGGGACCCGCGCGCCCGGGGATCCTCGGGTGGCCGACTTCGACGCAGGCATGGACCTCTACCTGGCCGGCGATTACGCCGGCGCGGCGGCCCAGCTCGCCGGCGTGGTCCGGCGGCTCGATCACGAGCGGCTCGATCCATCCACGAACGCCTATCCCCCGGCGCGACTTCTCCAGCGCGCCGACCAGGCGGCGCTTTACGCCGGAATCGCCTTTCTCATGGCTGACCGCGGCGACTCGGCCCGGGTCCACTTGCAGCGGGCCTCCGGAGCGCGTCTGGGGGCGGTCGGGGATCACGCGCGCTGGTATCTGGCGCAGGCGTGCCTGCTGGATGACGATGGGGACGCGGCAGCCGGGCACCTGCGCCTCCTGGCCAACAGCCCGGCCTACAGCCAGCGGGCGGCCGAGTTGCTGCAAGCGCTGGACGCCCGGCGGCCCTGAGGGGCGCCACGGGCGTCTGCAGGGCCGCGCGCCTCTACAGCGCCACCCGCGCGGTGCGCGTCAGGCCCGCGGTGCGCACCCCCCGCAGACCTCCGATCTGGATGCACAGCCGCTCGATCTCCGCCGGACGGCCGCGGAGCACGATCGCCTCCAGGCACAGGTCATGTTCGATGTGCACGTGGGTTGTGCAGAGCACGTTGACGCGGCTGTCGTGCTGGACATCGGTCAGCCGCTGCAAGAGCTGGCGCTCGTGGTGATCGTAGCTGATCGACAGCACGCCCACGACGTCGGCATTGTCCGCCGACCACTGGTCCGCGACCATCTTCTCGCGGATCAGATCGCGCACCAGCTCCGAGCGCGAGTGGTAGCCGCGCTGGATGATCCGCCGGTCGAGCTCGTTCAGCAGTTCGCCCGGCAGAGAGACCGTGAAGCGGACGACGTCGCCGGCAGCCTTGGCTCTGGTCATGATGAGCGGCTCCTTTCCGTGCGCGGATCCATGCCCGAGCCGGGCCTGCGGCGGCGGGGCATCCCGGCCTCAATCCCAATCGTGGAGGTGATAGTGGCGGTGCTCGACCGCGCCGTGGGCGTGGCGGTGAGCATGCACGAGGTTGGCCGCGAGGAGCTTCTCGTCGTCCTGCAGCAGCGGCTCGAGCGGGCCGTCGTAGATGAGCCGGTGGTCCTCCGACAGCACCAGGGTCCGCTCGCCCAGCTCGCGAGCCAGGCTCAGATTGTGCGTGGTCACGATCGTGGTCAGCGCGAGGCCCTGCAGCAGGTCGATCAGCCATCCGGTCGTGCGCGGATCGAGGTTGGCCGTGGGCTCATCGAGCAGGAGCACCTCGGGCTCGAGCGCCAGCAGGGCGGCCAGGCACAGCTTCTGCTTCTCGCCGCCGCTGAGTTGAAACGGAGGCCGCGGGAGCGCCGCGGTCAAGCCGAACTCGCTCGCCCAGCGGTGCACCCGCGGCGCGGGGTCATCCGCACTGAGCTGGCGCAGGCCGAAAGCGATCTCGTCGAAGACGGTGGGGTTGAACAACATTGCATCGGGATTCTGAAACAGCAGCACCACCCGCCGGCGAAAGCGGCGGTGGAACTCCTTGTCCCGCAGGGCTGACGGCGTGATCTCGCGATCATCCAGCCGGTAGCGCCCCGAGCCGCCGAAGATCAGCCCGTTGAGGATCTTCAGCAGCGTGCTCTTGCCGCAGCCGTTCGTGCCGAGCAGCACGATGCGCTCGCCCCGCTCGACACAGAACGAGACTTCCTCCAAGGCGAACGCGCCGCCGGGGTAGGCATAGCTGAGCTGATCAACCCTGATCATGGAAGAAACCCCGCGAGCTCATGGCCTGGGTGATCTCCGTGGCGGCGCCCAGCGACTTGCCGAGCAAGCATACCGCGTTCGCCGCGCCGTGCCGATAGAGATCGCGCAGGCGCGGGCGAGACAGGCTGCGGCTGCGCAGCGCGAGGCGCGCGTCTGCCAGCAGGCGCTGGAAGGTCACGACCTGCCCGTGGGCCAGCACGGTCAGGTAGAGCAGCGTCTTCGAGAAGGCGAGCGCGCGAAACGGGTTGATGCGCCGGTGCAGCAGGAAGGTCAGGTAGGTGAGCAGGAAGACCCGCAGGTTGATCAGCAGGACGAACCGCAGGGACAGCTCTCCGCGCACCGTCGCCAGGATCACGTAGGAGGCCGTGACGATCGTGTTGAACAGCAGAATGGCCAGCGCAGCCCGTCTCGCGATCCGGAGCCAGTCGCGCCCCGCCGCTACGCCGGCCGCGATGATCCCCGCCGCGAGCCAGCGCGGGTCATGCACGGCAGTGACCAGCACCACGGCGACCAGGTACACCAGCAGAGCCGCGCGGTCCCTCATGTGGCCGCCCGTGAATCGCCGGCGCCGGCCACGCCCGGGCTGGAGCCATCGCCGCTGAGCGCGCCGGCGTCCCACCGCCCCAGCAGTCGGAGGACGAGCAACGTCAGCGCGCCCTCGCCGACGCCCAAGACGAGATGAGGGATCACGACCGCCGGCAGGGTAATCCCCAAACCGAAGGGAAAGAAGAGCGGCGAGCCATCGTCCGCGTGGGCCAAGAGGGGTTGCACGCCGAGCGCGAGGGCCACCAGAACAGCCGGCACGACTACCGAGAACCAGCCCGCCGCCATCAGCGCCACTGAGCGATGCCACCGGGCGAGGGCACGGTAGACCAGCCACGCGGTCAGCCCGCCGGCGAGCCCCATGGCCAGCGCGTTGATCGGCAGGGCGGTGATGCCGCCGGCTCCGAAGACGAGCGCCTGCATGAGCAGGACGAGGGAAACGGCCACGAACGTGATCCAGGGCCCGAAGCACACCGCCAGCAAAG
The DNA here is from genome assembly GCA_964603725.1 of uncultured bacterium. GTDB lineage: Bacteria > Eisenbacteria > RBG-16-71-46 > CAIMUX01 > WJJG01 > CAZDKK01. The sequence continues at coordinate 21,566 of CAZRWW010000001.1, read as the reverse complement.
CCACTCCCGAGGCGTGGACCGAGGTTCCGCCGGGCCAGGGGATCGACACCATCATCAGCACGAAGGCGAGCGCCGTCAGGACCGCCAGCCGCGGGATCGCTTCCTCGCGCAGGCGAGTCTTGAGGCGGCGGAGAGCCATTACCCACAGGCCGGATGCGGCCACGTAGGCGGGCAAGTAGACCTGGGGCGCGATGAAGCCGTCGGGTATGTGCATGCCGGCACGCCTTGCCCCCGCGGGGGATGCGTTCAGAGAATGGCCGAGAAGCTGAAGATGAACCGGTACTTCTCCTTGCCCTCGGCCCCCTGCTGTTCGTCCTCTTCGTTCAGATCCGTCCAGACCGGGACCTTGACGCCCGCCCCGAGCGAGGTGCGCTGAACATACAACCGCGCGCCGGGGACCGCGTAGATCATTTGCCCGCCCGTGCCGGCCTCGCCGACCCCGTCCGCCTCGTCCCGGCCGAGGCGGAGATAGTTGCCTTCCAGGCATGCATCGAGGCGCATGCTCTTGGCGCCGTGGGCCAGCAAGCGAATGGGCAGAGCCGCGTTGACACGCATCTCGTCGCCGAAGCGGCAGCGGGTCCCATCGCTGTACTCGTGCTCCTCGAAGGTGATGATCGACGTATCGAACACACCCGTGAGTCGGGGCGAGAACTGCTTCGTCGCCGAGAGGCCGCCCGACCAGGAGGGCCGCCCGAAGCCCAGCGACATGCCCGGATCGATCGCGCCGTCGCTGTCCTTCAGATTGGCCGAGCCGGTGGGCAGCGTGGCGCCGCCGTAGAGCGTGAAGTGCCAGTCTTCGAGGTCATCCAAGCTCTCGTTGCGCGGCACGAGCCGAAAGGCGCCATCGTACTTCCAGCCCAGCACGCCCATCAAAGCGACGTCCGCGAATCCCGATGTGTTGAACGAGTTGTCCTCGACGCGCTTCGTGTAGAAGGGGACGAACCCATACACCGAGACATACGATGTGACGCCCCAGCCAAGGCCGTACATCCAGAAGGCGTTGAAATCGCCCTCGTCGTCACGCTCGGGTGTGTAGGTCTCGAAGCGAGCGTAATCGAGCTTCAGGTAGGCCAACACGGATCCCGCCGGGAGCGTGGCGGAGCTGGACGTCTCGATCGGAGCGCCCGGACCCTCGAGACCGGCCACCCCCAAGGACGCCACGCCATGGTGCCCCTGGGCGGTCGGCGCCCACGCCAGCGCCGCCAGGAATGTGCCGGCCGCCATCCAGAGTGCGAGTCTCACTTTGCCCTCCTGCGGTAGAAGAGGCTCACCAGTCCGAAAATGCCGAAGATCAATCCCAAGCCCACGAAGAGACGGGCGTGGCGCTGGTAGGCGGGCATCTCGGCCGCGCCCACCGCCGCCGCCGCGTCGGTCGTGAAGGTGATGTCCAGCCCGTGGCCGTCGTCGGCGAAGGCGCGCAGCCGCCAGGAACCGGCCCGCGGAGGCAGGAAGGCGATGCGCCCCTGGGTGTCGGTGCGTCCGACCTGCACCGGCGTGGACTCATCTTGGGCGCATATCTCGTAGCTCTCGAAGGTGAAGGGCGTGCCGTCGGCGAAGCGCAGCTCGATCACGACGGCTCCCGAGGAAGTGACCGTGTGGTGGAGATCGTGAGCTGCGGCGGTCGGAGCGCAGGCCAGAGTCGCGAGCAGGCCCAGGGCCAGCGCCAGGCCTGGCCGCCGTCCCGGCCGCGACGGCCGCCGGCGGGCGGGGGGGTGGTGACTCACGGCCGCCTCGCCAGCTCGAAGTTGAGGGTCGCGGTGTGGACGATTTCGTCCGCCAGCGTCCCGTCGGCGGGAAGCGTGAGGCTGGCCTGGAGGCTCTGCAGACCGCCGTGCTTGAGACGCACGTTGATCCGGCCGTTCTGACCGGTCTGCCCGCGCGGTTTGTCGCCGTAGTTCACGATGGCTCCGGCGACCGGCCGGCCGCCATGGGCCACCAGCAGATCCAGCTTGTCTCCTTCCCTGAGAACCAGGGGGTTCTCCAGAGGGACGAGCTCCAGATCCTGCGTGAGGGGATTGGCCAGGGCATCGCTCCACGCGTCGAGACGCTTGACGCTCTCGTAGGACAGCCAACTGCGAATGGGTCTCTGCGCTTCGGTCTTGGGCACGTTCCGCGTTCCATAGGGCGTCTTGGTCCAAAACCCCGAGGAGATCAGCACACAGGTCGCCGCGCAGGCGCACTCGATCCGCAGCGGGTAGGCTGGGCTGGGAGCGCAGGCCATTGCCTGACCCTGCGCGTCATGGCACGCAACGCGCTGCACGATCTCCGGGGCGTAAGGAATGAGGCGCGGGCCCTCGTGGCCCGAGGGCAGGTGCCCGTAGCGCAGCAGCAGACCCTCCTGGTCGCGCTCGAGCCACAGCTCGTGCGCCCGCGCTTCCCCGGGCCGGATCACTGCCAGCAGCCCAAGGGCCAGAAGCGCTGTGAGGAAGCGACTTCGCATGACCACCTCGTATTACGACTGTGTCTTTCGTAACACCATCTCGGATGGCGCGCTGCTTGTCAAGGCGCTTCGCGGAGGGGCGGGGACGCGGGGGCAAGGAGGTCACGTCCCCGAGGAGGTCGGATCAATGGTCGAGGAGTATCGTTTTTATTGAAACCGATATTGATTTTTCATAGTATATATGAGAGTTCAATGATCTTCCTGGAGGAACAAATGGACATAGCCAAAGCACGCTGTCCTGACTGCGGCCGGCCCATGCAAGTCCGCCAGGTTCACTGCTCAGCGTGCGGCGTGACCCTGGAGGGGGAGTTCACCGTCTCCGTGCTGGGCTCCCTGTCGCCCGAGGAGCAGGTCTTCGTGCACAACTTCCTGCGCTCGCACGGCTCGATCAAGCGGATGGAAACGCTCTACGGCATCAGCTACCCCACCGTGAAGAACCGGCTCAACGCCATCGTCGCGCGACTCGACGAAACCTTCGAGGTACCGCCGACCCACAGCGAGATCCTCGAGGCTCTGGCCCGGGGCGAGATCACGGTGGCGGAAGCGCTCAAGAGAATCTCCTGATGCCGCCGGCGATTCTGCTGATGGGACTGGGGCGCTGCCGCTGGCCGGTGCCGCTGCCGTTCTTCCTGCTGTGGCCGCTGCTGCTGCTGGCGGCGCTCGGCATCGGACTGCTGCGGCTGATCTTCCCCGCGCACAGCCCCCGATCCTCGGCGTGGCGCTACGGGTGGTTCGGTTTGCGGGCTGTCTGTCACTTGCACGGCACCAGGGTGGACGTGCGCTCGAACGACGGCGAGCGCGTCTACCTGTGGTTCCTCTAGGCCAAGGAGGTCGATGATGTCCGAAGAGCGGATCCAGGTTCTGAAGATGCTGGCGGAGGGCAAGATTACGGCTGACGAAGCCGAGCGGCTCCTGGAGCGCCTGGAGAAGGCGCGGTCCGCGGCCGGCGCCGGCGGCGCGGCGCCCGGGAGCGGAGGCGCAGACGGGCAGGCCATCACGACGGGTCCGCCCAAGTACTTGCGCGTGCTGGTCGACAGCGCCGATGGCGACAAGGTCAATGTTCGCGTGCCCCTGGCGCTCGTGCGCACCGGTATCAAGCTGACGGCCCTGGTGCCGTCGCATGCGACCCAGAAGCTCGACGAGAAGGGCATCGATCTCTCGCACCTCGCCGAGCTGCACGGCGAAGAGCTGGTGGATGCGCTCAGGGAGATCAATGTCGACGTGGCCACCGCGCAAGGTGACAGCGTGCGGGTCTTCTGCGAGTAACGCTCCCGCCCGAGCCCCCGGGATGCCACGGCGCCGGTCGCCGCGTTGGCGCCGCGGCCGAGCCTGTGCTAGCATCGTCGACCTTGCGACTCGGCCGGCGCTGCCGCCTCGGCGGCGGCGCGGCGCGGCGCACGGGCGGCCGGGAAAGCGCCCAGACCCCTCGGAGGTTCGAGATGAGGAAGCTCGTCGAGTGCGTCCCCAACATCAGTGAGGGTCGCGATCGGAAAGTGATCGACGCGATCACGGCCGAGGCCGCGGCGGTCGACGGCGTGACGCTGCTGGACGTCGATCCCGGCGCGGCCACCAACCGCACCGTGATCACCTTCGTCGGTGAGCCCGACGCCGTGGTGGAGGGCGCCTTCCGCCTGATCCGCAAGGCGGCCGAGCTCATCGACATGCGCAAGCACACCGGCGAACACCCCCGCCAGGGCGCCACGGACGTCTGTCCGTTCGTGCCGGTTGCGGGGGTGACGATGGAGGAATGCGCCGAGCTGGCCCATCGCCTGGGCCGGCAGGTCGGCGCGGAGCTGGGCATTCCGGTCTTTCTCTACGAGCACGCCGCCACGCGCCCCGAGCGCAGGAGCCTGGCGGACATCCGCGCGGGCGAATACGAAGCCTGGCCCGACAAGGTCGGCAAGCCCGAGTGGAAGCCCGACTACGGTCCCGACGAATTCCTGCCCAAGACCGGCGCGGTGGTGATCGGGGCCCGGCAGTTCCTGATCGCCTACAACGTCAACGTCAACACGCGCGACAAGGAGCTGGCGCATCAGATTGCGCTCGACATCCGCGAAACCGGGCGCTTCAAGCGCGACGCGACGGGCAAGTTCGTCCGCGACGCCGAAGGCAACAAGGTGCGCGAGGCGGGCTTGCTGCAGGAGTGCCGGGCGGTCGGCTGGATGATCGAGGAATACGGCCAGGCGCAGGTCTCGATCAACCTGACCAACTTCCACGTCACGCCGATCCATCTGGCGTTCGACACCTGCTGCGACGTGGGGGCCAAGTACGGCCTGCGGATCACGGGCAGCGAGATCGTTGGCCTGGTGCCGCTCGAGGCGATGCTCATGGCGGGGCGTCACTATCTGGCGCGGCAGGGCAAGTGGCCGGGCGTCTCCGAGCGCCAGCTCGTCCACATCGCCGTGCGCTCGCTGGGGCTGAACGACGTCGCTCTCTTCAAGCCCGAGGAGAAGATCATCGAATACCGGGTGGGCGGGCGGGAGAACGCGCTCGTCGATCTGACCTGCGCCGGTTTCGTCGACGAGCTGGCCAGCGACTCGCCGGCCCCGGGCGGCGGCAGCGTGGCCGCGCTCTGCGGCGCGCTGGGCGCCGGGCTGGCGGCGATGGTCGCAGCGTTGACGCAGGGCAAGAAGGGCTACGAAGCCATGCAGGGCGAGCTGGCCGAGGTGGCGGCCAAGGCGCACCGGCTCAAGGACGAGTTCCTGCTGGACGTGGACCGCGACACGGACTCCTTCAACGAGCTGATGGCCGCCATGCGCCTGCCCAAGAAGACCGACCAGGAGATCGCCGCGCGGGACGACGCCATCCGCCGGGCGACCGAGCAGGCCACCCTCGTGCCCCTGGGGGTGCTCGAGCGCAGCGTGTCGGTTTTCGAGCTGGCGGCGATCGTTGCGGCCAAGGGCAATCAGAACTCGCTCAGCGATGCCGGCGTATCCGCGCTGGCGGCCCGCACCTGCGCTGAGGGCGCCTTCTACAACGTGCTGATCAACCTGCAGGGATTGGCCCCGTCCGATTTCACCCGCGACGCGCGCAGCCGTGCCCGGGCCGCGCTCGACCTGGCCCGGTCGCTGGCGGATCGGGTCGCGACCGAGCTCGAGGGCAAGCTCCACCAGGCGCTGGAGCGCTCTTGAGGATTCTCGGGAGCATTTCCCAAGATCGCCCGGCGATCGCGCGGAGATCGTTCCGGAATGGCCGTGAGATCACTAGCGGCTCGGTCGGCTACGCCGGCAGGACCTTGCGGATGGCCAGCAGCGTGATGTCGTCGGCCGCTTCGGCGCCGCGCACGAAGTCATCCACGCTGCTCAGGGCCGCCTGCAGGAGCTGATCCGGATCCTGCCGCGCGTGCATGCGCAGACACTCCTCGCAACGCCGCTCTCCGAACATCTGCTCCCCGGGCCCGTGAGCCTCGGTCAGTCCGTCGGTGAAGAGGAACAGCAGGTCGCCGGGCTCCAGCGTGACGGTGGCTTCCACGTACTTGGCGTCGGGGAATGTGCCCATCAGCAAGCCTCCGTCCGTGAGGCGCTCAAGATGCCCGTCGCTCCGGACCAGGAACGGATACTCGTGACCGGCATTCACGTAGGTGCAACGGCCCGTGCGGCCGTCGATCATCCCGAAGAAGAGCGTGACGAATTCGCTCGCCGACGTCGAGGCGTACACGAACCGGTTGATCCGCCCGGCGAGGTGGGCCAGGTCCGTGCGGTCGTCGAGCATGCTGTGCAGCGACGCGCGCAGGCTGGACATGAGCAGAGCCGCCGGCGCGCCCTTGCCGGAGACATCGGCCAGGGCCACCAGCAGGCGGCCATCCGGGAGGGGCAGATAGTCGTAGTAGTCTCCGCCGACCTCGCGCGCCGGCACGGACACTCCCGCGAGCTGCAGCCCGGGCACCGGCGGCGGCTGGGCCGGCAGGAGGCGCTGCTGGATCTGGCGCGCCAGGGCCAATTCACTCTCGAGGCGCTCCTTCTCCAGCAGCGTGCGGCGGCCTTCCTCCAGGCCGATGGCCATCTCGTTGAAGGCCTCGCCCAGAGTCGCCAGCTCGTCGCGGCCTGACACCTGGATGCGGTGGGAAAGATCGCCGTGCCGCAAACGCTCGGTCCCGAAGCGCAGCGCGCTCACCGCCTGCGCGATCGCGCGACCCATGCGCAGCGCCGAGAGGAAAGCGAAGCTCTCCACGCCGACGAAGACCAGCAGCACCGCCGCCAGGATGAAGATCGGGAAGTACTCGACCGGCGTCCCGCCGGCGGGCATCGCGGGCGCCAGGTCGCGGGGCGTGGCGATGCCCAGCACCGCCATCCGGATGCGGCCCCACTCGCCGAGCACGCCGGCGTCCGCCGGTTCGGCCTCCGATGCCCCTGACGCCCCGGCATCGCGCCCTGCCGCTGCCTCGCGGGGCACCCACTCCTGGGCCGGCATCAGCCGGTAGGCGATGCCCGTGTTGAAGACCGACGAGTTGTGCCGCCCCGGTCGCCCCAGGCTCGCGCCTCCCAGATCGATCCCCGAATTCGCGTCGGGCTCGCCCGAGATGAACTCGAGCCCACCGCGCTCATTGAGGCGGTAGCGGAACAGCTCTTCGATGCTGGCGCGACCGTCCAGATGCTCATCCAGAGCGCGCACCCGCCCGCCCGGCAAGCGCTCGACGAGCTGGATGCGGATCGAGCTGCTGTCGTCCGGGGCGCCCACCGCGAAGCGGAAGTCGGCCACGTGGAGGCTCGTGCCCTGGGTCTTGACCAGGCCGCAGCCGACCCTGTCCTCCGGCCGCGTGAGCCAGGCGTAGACCGGCACGCGGAGCGAATCTGCGCGGACGGCGTGGCTCATGACCGCGAAGCCGCCGTCCGGCGATCGGAACGCGACGTGGATGTAGTCGGGCCGCCGGCGCTCGCCGTCGGTACGATCCGGCCCCCAGTACGCGGCCGCGGGCCAGCGGTCGCGTACGCCGACCGCCAGCTCCGACAATAGCTCGGCCGACCAGTACCCCACCGGACCGAGCCGCCGGATACCTACGTCCTCCAGCGTCTCGTTGACTGCATGGGCGAGCATCTCCTCGGAGAGCCGGTGCTGGACGGCGAGCAGGTCGATCGCGGCGCGCGCGCGGAAGCTGGCGAGAGCCAGCAGCGCGATCAGCACCGCGAACAGCGACACCAGGGCCACCGGCACCAGCCCGGCGAGCATGTGCGAGACGAGCAGACGCCGGCCGATCCGCCGCGGGCCGAAAATCAGCCCCAGGGTGTAGCGCAGCGTGAGCATACCGAGCTGCACCGCCAGGAAGATCCGCGCGAAGCTGAAGAGCGAGGTGCCGACGGGCCCTCCGGACGCAAGCACGCTGCCGGTCGGGGAAGCCAGCGACGGCCAGGCCAGCACCGCCACGAACCCCACCAGGCCGATCAAAGTCGCCAGCGGGTGCCGCTGTTCCGCCACGCCGCGAGACCAGCCGGTCCGGGTCGCCACCGGCAGAGCCAGCGCGGGCAGCCAGGGCTGTCCCAGCAACGAGCCAATCAGCGACGCAAGGAAGAGTACGATGATCACGGTGCGGGGCACGCCCCGGCGGCTGTCATCCACCGCCGGGCTCCAGCCCAGCCCGAGGGCCAACGACGCGGTGATCCCCGCCAGGATGACAACCAAGTGCGTCTGGAAGGATGGGCTCTCACCGGCTAAGATGGCACGGTTGACGGCCGGCGCGGACAGGCGCAGGAGCACGAGGCCCATCAGGCAGAGTGCCGCCATCCACTGCAGGCGGCGCTCGGCATCGAGCCTGCGCAGCACCGACCAGCGCGACACGAGGGCGCTGCCCAGGAAGATGATCAGTGCCAGGAATCCCAAGGTGTCCTCCGTGTCCCGGCGCCGGCGGACGCCGGCGACCGGCGCTCGCGCGCGGACCGCGGGGCCGGAGCGCGACCGTGCCAAGGTCTTACTCCAGGGCCGAGGGTGCGGCAAGCCCCATCGCGCCATGCTCCCGCGGGGCCTCGTCGCGCGGCCCACGGCGCGGGGCCTCCTCGCGCGGCCCACGGCGCGGCCAGTCGCGCGGCCTCATCGCGCCGCCCAGGGCATGGACGAGTGAGGGACGCGAGAATGTTGCCGATCACGCAACTGCGACATGAGAATCTCACGAGCCGGCCGTTGCATTTTGACATCGCCTTTGGCGACCGCGATCTCGAAGTCGAATGTGGGTTTCTGGAGTACCTGAGTCGCAACCTCGGACGCGGCCGTCTGGATTCCTTCGTGGAGATATGTTGCGGCACCGGCTTCCACCTGCACTGGCTCGCCCGGCGCGGGTGCGCGGCGTACGGGGTGGATCCAAGCCCCGAGATGGTGGCCTTTGCGGAAGAGAAGGCGCGCCAGGCCGCCGCGAAGAGAAGTGCGACGCCCGACGACGGGTCCGACCTGCAGCCGCCCGCGGGCGATGGGTCGGAGGGACCACCGGAGCGGCAGGGAGCGATCATCCTGGCCGACCCGCGGGACTTCTCGTTGCCGGAAGCCGTGGACCTGGCCTTCTGCCCCAGCTTCTCTTTCCGCTATCTGCTGCGCACCGAGGACCTGATCACGCACCTGGTGACCGTCGCCAAGAATCTCGGTCGTGGCGGGCTGTACGTCATCGAAGCGGATCACCCGCGGCTGCTGGTGGCCGAGGCTGCCGCGACCGGGCAGTCCTGGGAAGCGCAACGAGGGGACACGGTCGTCAAGGTGCGTCTCGCGCCGGGCCGCCACGGCCTGGACCCCGTCACGCAGGTGCGCGACCTGTCGATCACGCTGGAGATCCGCGAGGGCGACAAGACCGAGATTCTCGAGGATTCCGCGCCCGTGCGCGTCTTCACCCACCAGGAGCTGAAGGTGCTGGTCAAGCTCTCCGGCGTGTTTGATTGGGTGGCGACTTTCGGCGACCTTTCGATCACCCAGCCCTTCGACATGTCGGAGGGCGCTCGGTCGATGGTGGCGGTGTTGCGATGCAGTGTCTGATCGGCCCCGGCGCCGGAGGCCGGTTCCGTGATGGGGCAGATTGGCTGGCCGGTTCCGTGATGGGGCAGACCGGCCGATCCCGGGGTGGAGCAGGCCGCCGGCTCCATGATGGGGCAGTCTGAGGGGCCGGCTTCACTGAACACGACCAACCGCGGACGGTCACCGTGCGTTCGCCGGGAGTGCCGGCCGGGACTCGCTGCGGAGGTGTTCCGGGAAGCCCGGGGCGCGAGCGTCCATGGCCGTCGGGCCGAGCGAGATGGCCGTGCCCACCGGCGCGGCGGTCAGGGCCAGGCGCCGGGACTCTGGACCGTGGCCCGATGATTGCATCATGGCGGTCGTCGGGCCGCACGGAGGCGGTGCGGTGCGGGCCGGGGCGGGAGCCGCGGCTATAGGTGCGGGCCGGGCGCCCGCCCCGGTCCTCCGACCCGGCGGGCACAGCGGCGGCCACCACCTGCGGGCAGGGGGTGGCCGCTTGGCAATCCGTGGCCGCCGCCCGGCGGGGGCCGGCCGTTTCCCAGGTTAGCGAACGAACGCCAGGCGCCGCTCCGCGACGCCGGCGGGCGTCGTCACGCGCACGAAGTACATGCCCGAGGCGATCCCGCCACCCGCGCGCGCTCCTGCGGCGGGCCCCGATCCCGCCTGCCAGCGGATGACGTGCTGGCCGGCGTCGAGCGCCTCATCGAGCACCCGCTCCACCAAGCGACCGTCCGGACCGTACAGGTCCACCCTGACCGGACCGGCGCTGGGCAGGGCCAGGCGCAGCTCGAACCCGGAGCGCGCCGGCGAGGGGCCGATTGCCAGGCCAGGAGCCGTTGCGAGGGGCGCGGGCTCGACGGCGGAGAGCGGCTCGAGCGAGCTGCCGCCGGCCGCGTGATAGCGCTCGGCATACTCCTGCAGGTACTGGTTCGTGATGTCGGCGTCATGAACGAGGACGATGTTCTCATCGTTGGAGCTCATGGCCGAGGTGCTCCAGTTGGCGCTACCGGTGACGGTCACCGGATCGGAGCCGCTCTGCTGGCTGTCGATCAGCAGGTACTTGTGGTGCAGCAAGCCCAGCTCGGCGTCGAGCCACACGTCAGCGGCCGGGTTCCAGGCATAGCTGCCCTGGCCGCTCATCGGCCACCACTGGCTGTTGGGGTCGCCCGTCTGGCCGGAATCGAAGACGCCGCGGACGGCGAAGCCCGGAATCGTGTAGAACCGGGCCTGCATCTCGTTCGACAAGTCAAACCGCGTGAAACTGAGCACGCAGAAGTCGACCGAGCTGTGGGCCGCGCGCGTCTCCAGGATCAGCTCGTTCATCCACGCGTCCGACGGCCCAAAGTAGACCTTCACCTCGCGCCCGGCCACATTGAGGAGCTTCGGCGTGTTGTCGGTCTTGTTGGCGCCGAAGCGCGAGTAATCGGGGTTGGGTATCCAGATGCTGGAGCCCCACATCTCGTTGAACTCGGTCGTGTAGATGCGCGCCATCGCCTGATCCTGGACCAGGAGAACGTTCTGCTGGTCCGTGTAGGTGCCCTGATCGGTCACGTTCCAGGAGCCCGTGACCACCCAGGGCTTGCTGGGATCGGCATGGGCCACGTCGAAGATCCAGAACTTGTTGTGCATCAACCCTTCGCCATTGTTTGGGCCGAAGGTGTCGTCGATCACCGGAATGCCGGCGCTGACCAGGCGCTGAACCTGCGTCTGGTAGGGATTGCGGTACTCGTAGACGAAGCGGACCGTGACCCCGCGGTTCTTCGCCGCGATGAGCGCGTCGGCGACGTTGGCCAGGTCGAAGCTGTACATGGCGACATCGATCGTCGCCGCGGCGGCGTTGATCCGCTGGATGATCCAGGTCGTGAAGTCCTGATTGCCCTGCGCCTGGGTCGCTCCCGCGTAGTCATGGTCCACCGAGTCGTTGAACAGGCAGATCATCTGGCCCGTGCATCCCGGCGCCGACCCGGAGCAGAACAAGCGGTCGGGCGTGGTCGTCTGGCCCGTCTCGTTGGCGACGGTGACATCGTAGTGGTAGATCTTGGCGGCGCTCAGGCCGGGAACGACGACGTCGTGGACCGTGCTCGTGATGCCGTCGGTCGCGCTCCCCAGCTCGTGCGAGGCGGTCAGCCCGTAGCGCACGACGGCGGTCGTCGGCAGATCGGTCTCCAGATGGATGGTCACGTTGTCGTGCTGGATGTTGGTCTCTCGCGGCCCGACGAGGATCTGGGGGCCGGGCAGGATCTCGATGTCCGCCGGGGTGCGCGGCAGGATCTCGTAGCTGCTCGTGTACGGCGGCGAGTAGCCGGCATACTGCTTGATGATGCCGATGACGTTGAAGGGCCCCGAGGGCGGGGTCATGTTCTGGATGCCCGTGTCCTGATCGATGTACATGGTGCAGGTGCCCGAGGCGTCGTGCAGCGTGACGCCGCCGCTCCCGGTCGGCCAGCTACCCGTCCAGGAGACCTGCTGCAGGCGCACCAGGCGACCCTCGTTCGGCTCGCTGTAGGTGGGCGCCGGCCCGAAGGCGTACTCGACGTCATGGCAGGTGACGACCAGCGGCGCGGGCAAGTCCGCGCCGTGGGCGTGCAGCACGTGCGACTGGTAGTCGATCTCGGTCGTGCCGCGATACTGGGCGATCGCGCCCGTGATCGTGACGCTGTCGCCCAGCGCGAACGGATAGGCCACGGTGGGATCGTAGATGGAGATCCCGGCAGTGGCGTCCTGCACGTAGACGTCGAGATAGGTGGGCGTGTAGGTGCCGTGGCCCACCGTGATGACGCCCGTGACCGTCACCTGCGTGCCGATCGTGTAAGGCGACGCCGGGACTCCCTGCGAGGTGTTGTTGTGCAGGGCGATGATCTCGACCGCACCAGCGGGGGCGCCGAGCGAGGCGAGTCCCGTGATGACGACCAGGGCCATGAGCGTGGCGGCAAGCGTTCCGCCCGGACGGGCGGCTCCGGCGATGTTGACCATGAGCTGCAATCCCCCTCGAATCCGCCTGCCGGCGGAACTCCGGTGAAAGGCCGCAGGGCGCGGTCGCGGGCCTCGGGTGAGGCGATCCTGACCGCAGGACGACGCACCCGCCCGCGAGGTGCCGGGGACGTCCGCAAGCCAGCCGCATTATAGCCCGCGGGCGGCCTGCCGACCAAGCGGCCAGGCGCGGCGTGCGCAACCGGGGGTGGCGTGCGCGGCCAGGCGCGGCGTGCGCGATCGAGGGGGTCCGGCCAGGGCCCGGCGGCGCGAGCGGTCCGGGCCCGAGCCCACATAGCTCGGCAGGCGGCCGGCATGGTAGGCTGACGGGCGACTCGGCCGCCGGGTGTCGCTGGGGCGAGCGAAGCAGCGACAAGAGCCCGGAGCTGTGGACCGGCGCGAGCGGGTGAAACATGCTGCTGCTGGCAATTGAAACCTCTTGCGATGATACCTGCGTGGCGGTGCTGCGTGGACGGCCCGGCGGCGCCGACCTGCTCAGCAGCGCGGTCTCCTCGCATCTGGTGCACGCCGAATACGAGGGGATCGTTCCGGAACTGGCCTCCCGGGAACACCTGCGCCTGATCGGACCCGTTCTCCGGCGGGCGCTGGGCGAGGCCGGCGTGGGTTTGAGCGATCTCGAAGCCGTGGCGGTGACCAACGGCCCCGGTCTGATCGGGTCGCTCCTCGTGGGTCTCTCGCTCGGCAAGGCCCTGGCTTACGGGTTGGGCATACCGGTCGTGGGCGTCAACCACGTGGAAGCCCACCTGGCCGCGGCGGCGCTGGATCGCGGCACGGAGCGGGTGGAACTGCCTTTCGTGGGGTTGGTGGCCTCCGGAGGGCACACGGAACTGGTGTTGGTTCGGCAGTGGGGCGGTTGGGAGCTGCTGGGCGCCACCCGCGACGATGCGGCCGGGGAGGCCTTCGACAAGGTGGCCAAACTGCTTGGGATGGGATTCCCGGGCGGAGCCGCCATCTCCCGCGCGGCGGCGGCCGGGCGGCCGGACGCTTACGCCTTCCCGCGCGCCTGGCTCGACATCGAGATCGGCGGACTTGATCTGAGCTTCAGCGGCCTGAAGACCGCGGTGAAGCTGCATCTCGACGCGTTGGGCTGGCCGGATCGACCAAGCGCTGCCGCGGACCGGGAACGCCTCGTGGCGGATGTGGCGGCCAGCTTCCAGGCCGCGGTCGTGGAGGTCCTCGCGCAGAAGCTGTGGAAGGCCGCCGAGAAGGCCGGCGTGCGCCAACTCGTGGTGGCGGGCGGCGTGGCGGCCAACCCGTCGCTGCGCACCACTCTGGAAGCCGGCGCCCGCCAGCGGGGTCTGGACCTCGTCATTCCCCCCACGAGCTTCTGCGGCGATAACGCCGCCATGGTAGGCATGACCGGTCTCCAGCGACTCGCCGGCGGGCAGGCTTCGACTCACGATCTGGCGGCGATTCCCAACCTGGACGACTGGCACGGTTTCTACGCCGCCATCTCCTGAAACCACCGACGGGGCATCCGCTTCAAGATCCCCGGCGGCTGAGCCCCGCCATCCCAAGGAGCTGGGCGCTGAACCCCGCCAGCCGCGGGCTCGGCCGGGGCTGAACCCCGCCAGACGCTCATCGTGCGCGATGCGAATCTCGGCCCAGGGCCAGAGCGTTCTGCAAGCCCCTGCCCCTGAATCGGCGCAGGCGGCGTGCCGGCGCCCGCGGGCGAGCCATCGCTCGGCCAGCGCCTCAGTCACCTGCTAAACAATGGCTCCCCGGGGCCGATGGGTAGTAGGGCCAGTCACGGAACAGCCTGAAGCCACCGGAGGGGCGATGTCAGACAGCAGCGCTGAGGGAAGAATACTCATCGTCGAAGACGACATCAGCCTGCGGACCATCCTCAAGATGCAGCTCGAGCGGGCCGGCTACACCGTGCGGGCGGCGGAGGACGGGGAGCAGGCGCTCCGGGCGGTGGCCGACGAAGTCCCGGATCTCGTTCTGCTCGATGTCATGATGCCGGGCATGAACGGGTATGAGGTCTGCGCGGCATTGAAGTCGGATGTCTCCACGGCGAACATACCGGTGATCATGCTCACGGCCCGCTCCGAGCAAGAGGACCGGATTCGCGGGCTCTCGGGCGGCGCCAACGACTACCTGACCAAGCCCTACGAAGTCGAAGAGCTGCTCGTGCGCGTGCGGAACATCCTGCAGTGGAGCCAACTGCAGCGCGCGGCCAATCCGCTGACCGGCCTGCCGGGCAATGTGGCCATCGAGCAGGAGCTTCGCAAGCGGCTGAGTCGCCAGGCTGCGTTCGCCTTCATGTATCTCGATCTGGACAACTTCAAGTCGTTCAACGACCGCTACAGCTTCCGCAAGGGCGACGAAGCCATCAAACTGACGGCATCGATCATCCTGTCGGCGGTGAGTCTGGAAGGCTCCGGGGGAGACTTCATCGGCCACGTGGGCGGGGACGACTTCATCCTGATCGTGGACGCGGACCACGCGCAGGCGGTGGCGCAAGAGATCATCCGCGAGTTCGACGAGAAGGCGCCCAAGCTGTACACGCCCGAGGATCGAGAGTGCGGCTACATCGAGACGCACGACCGCTCCGGCCAGACGACCCGCTTTCCCCTCATGAGCGTGACGATCGCCGGCGTGACGGTGCGGGGTGGTGAGATCGCGCACATCGGGGAGATCAGCCAGAGGGCGGCCGAGCTCAAGAGCCTGGGCAAGCAGAGCGCGGGCAGCATCGTCGTCTGGGAACGCCGGGCGGCCTAGCACCTGGTTCACGCACCGCGCGGTCTGGTCAAGGCCGCGACCGGGGGAGGAATGCCGGCAGTGAAGCGCAAGCGGATCCTCGTGGTTGACGATGAAGTCTACATCGCCCACATCCTGGAGTTCAGTCTTGGGATGGAGGGCTACGAAGTCATCACCGCCATGAGCGGTCACGAGGCGCTGGCGCAGGCGGACCGGGAGAGCCCGGACCTGATCGTCCTGGATATCTTGATGCCCGACATGGACGGCTATGAAGTGTGCCGGCGCCTGCGCACCGACGAGCGTTTTGCCGAGACCCCGATCATCCTGCTGACCGCGAAGCACGGCGAGGAAGACCGCACCCGGGGCCTTGAGGTGGGAGCGAGCGCCTACATCACCAAGCCGTTCCGCCCCGTGGAGTTGATCGACCGGATCCGCAGCCTGCTGAGCCGCGCGCCGAAGGCGGGCGAACAGGCCGTTGGATTCTAGCCGGCCGCCGCGGATCCTGTTGGAGAACTTCGATTCTCAGCCGCTATACTCCGCACCGGTGAGGCGCAGGCGGCGCATCCGAAACAAGGGCCGTTCCGGAATTCCACTCAGGACCGGGGCGGACTGAAAAAGGGCTCGGATCGTCGCGCTCGCCCCCGGTGCGGAGTCACCGATCGTGAACCCGGTTGCCCCCATCGCCGAAGTGGCGCTGCCGGTCGCGCTGGCGCGGCCTCTCTACTACAGCGTCCCGGAGCACTTGATCGCGCGCCTGCGTCCAGGGCACCGCGTGCGCCTGCCCTTGCGCGGCCGCGGCACGGCCGGCTTCGTGCTGTCGCTGCGCCGGCCCGAGAGCCTGCCGCCTGAGCTGGCCGGCGTGTCGCTCAAGCCCATCCAGGGTCTCGATCCCGAAGCGGTCCTGGTGAGCCCGGCCCTGCTCAGACTGGCCGGATGGATGGCCCACTACTACGTGGCGCCCATCGGCATGGTCTTGGAAACGATCGTGCCCCGCTCGGTGGCGCGGCCTCCGCGCGCCGCGGCGAAGGCGGCCGCGGGGCTGGACGGCGCCGCGGGGTTGGACGGCGCCGCGGGGGCGCGGGCGGCCGCGGGGTTGAACGGCGCCGCGGGGTCGAGCCCGGTGCCGCTCAACGCTGCCCAGGAAGAGGCGGTGACGGGCATCGTGGCCGATCTGGAGGCGCGAATCGGCGGCACCTTCCTTCTGCAGGGCGTCACGGGGAGCGGCAAGACGGAGGTCTACCTGCGCGCCGCGCACGCCGCGCTGGCGCGTGGCCGGAGCGTGCTCTTCCTGGTGCCCGAGATCGCCCTCGGCACGCAGATCGTCCGCTGGGTGCGCGAGCGCTTCGGCGATTGCGTGGCTGAATACCACAGCCAGCTCAAGCCGGGCGAGCGCCGTTGCGCCTGGTGGCGGGCGCACACGGGCGACGCCCGCGTGATCGTGGGCGCACGGTCGGCGCTGTTTGCCCCGACCCGCGACCTGGGTTTGATCGTGATCGACGAGGAACACGAGCCATCTTACAAGCAGGCGGAAACGCCGCGCTATCACGGTCGGGACACGGCGCTCATGCGGGCGCGGATCGAGGGCGCCACGGTCGTGCTCGGGTCGGCCACGCCGTCGCTCGAGTCGCGGCGGAACGCGGATCGGGGGAAGTATCAGCGCCTGATACTTCCTGAGCGTGTCGATGGCCGGCCGCGCCCGCTGGTCACGCTGGTCGACCTGCGCCGGGGCCCCACCGGTGGGTCTGGCGTCGAGGCGGGCGGCGCGGGCTTCGAGGCGGAAGGGCACGCGGGCGGCGAGGCGGCGCCGGGGGGCGCCGCGGGCTGCCCGGGAACGCTGCCGATTGTGAGTGCCGGCGACCGAGACCCGCTGGACCCGCTTTCGCCCTACCTCGTCGAGCGCCTGCGCCACACGCTCGCCACCGGCGACCAGGCGATCCTGTTCCTCAATCGGCGGGGGTTCTCGACCAGCGTGCAGTGCCGCGCCTGCGGGCATGTGTTCGAATGCCCGCGGTGCAGCGTGACCCTCACGCACCACCGCACGGAGAAGGTCCTGCGGTGTCACTACTGCAACCACACGCTGCGGGAGCTGACCACGTGTCCCGGCTGCGGCGGCGCGGACTTCGCCTTCAGTGGATTCGGAACGCAGCGCGTGGAGGCGGCTCTGCAGCATCATGTGCCGCAGGCCCGCGTGTTGCGCATGGATCTCGACTCGACGCGCAAGCGCGGAACGTTGGCCGCCATGGTGGCGGCCTTTGAACGGGGCGAAGCCGACATCCTGCTCGGAACGCAGATGGTGGCCAAGGGCTTCGACTTTCCCCGCGTCACCTTGGTGGGCGTGATCAATGCCGATCGAGAAATGGGTCTGCCTGACTTCCGCGGCCAGGAACGGGCATTTCAGCTCCTGACCCAGGTGGCCGGCCGGGCGGGCCGCGGCCGAAAGCCGGGCGAGGTGATCTTCCAGACCTATCTGCCCGACCATCACGTCATCGAGACGGCCGGGCTGCAGGACTTCGACCGCTTCTACGCGCGTGAGCTCGAGGAGCGCCGGCCCCTGGGCTACCCGCCGCACCAGCGCCTGGCCAACCTGCTGTTCGATGGCGCCGACGAGGCGGCGGTCATCCGCCGGGCCCAGCGCGAAGCGGACCTCCTGGCCGGAACGGCGGGCGTGGTGCTCCTGGGACCGGCTCCCATGCCACTGAGCAGACTGAAAGATCAATACCGCTGGCATCTTACCCTGATCGGACGCAACGCCCGAACGCTCACCGAGGCCCTGCACGCGTCGATCGCGCGTGCCTCGGCCGGTCAGGTGGGCGGAAGGACCCCGGCGCACGCGGGAAGCCGCGTCCGGGTGCAGGCTGATGTGGATCCGGTCAGCATGCTCTAGGTTGCCGATGCTGCGGCTGCGGCGCCCGGAGCGGGCGAAGCCGCCGGCAGGGCCGGGTGGTGACGGTAGGGGCGGCCCATAGCGACAGCGACGGCCAGTGACCGCAGGGGCGAGTGAGGGCAGGCGGGGCAGCAATGGCAGGCGGGGCGGCAATGGCAGGCGGGGCAGCAATGGCAGGCGGGGCGGCAATGGCAGGCGGGGC
>CAZRWW010000001.1:0-3322 GCA_964603725.1 uncultured bacterium | reverse complement strand
GAGACCGCGGGAAGCGAGCGGGCCGGGCGCTGGAGGCGCCCAGGGCCGGAGGCCGTAGGAAGCGCCGCCGCAGCCGTCCACCAAGTGCAGGCCGTGGCGGCAGGATCCGACGGGGCCGGCGCCCGCGTGGAATGAGACCCGATTGGGTTGACACCCATGGCTGAGGCGGCCTACCCTTTCCACTTCTGATCCGCCACGCGGCGGGTCATTCCAGGAGGACGTGGCCAGAAGATCCCCGGGCAAGGGCCGAGAGGGTTGGCCACGCCGAGATGCTCAGTCGAGGAGAGGCGAGATGTCGAATCGAGCACGGGCCTTCATGATTGTATTGGCCGTGGTGGCGGCGGTCATCGTTGGCTGCAAGAGCGAGTATCTGGCCGGCGGCAAGCTGCATTTTGATCAGCAGCGCTATCCCCAGGCTCTGGAGAATTTCGAGAAGGCCGCGCTCGAGCAGCCCAACAGCGCCGAGGTGCACATGTGGCGCGCCCGCGCCCTCGGCCAGCTCAAACGCGACGAGGAGGCCGAAGCCGCGCTGACCAAGGCCGCCGAACTCGACGTGGAACAGGAGTTCAAGCAGGACATCGACAACACCCGCGTCTCCTTCTGGAGCAACCGCTACAACTCCGGGCTGACCGATGCCCGCGCGGCTGACGAGCAGAGGGAGAAGTGCGATGGCTATCGTAGCGCCGGCCAGACCGAGTTGCTGGCGCAGTGCGAGCAGGACATGCGCGCCAGACTGGAATCGGCGGTGGAGCAGTTCCAGCAAGCGATGATCTTCTGTCCCGACAGCGTCAAGAACTACAGCAACCTCGGAAAGGTCTACTTCCAGCTCGGTCGCCAGGATGAGGGCAAGCAGATGTTCCTCAAGGCCCGCAGCATGGCCGGCGATCGCGAGGAGCTGCTGCGCTTCCTCTTCATGGTCTTCCGTTCGCTGGGCGTGCAAGGTCTGAACGAGGAGACCAAGGGCGGTTTCGAGCGGGCGGTCGAGATGTTTCAGCAAGCGACCACCTTTGATCGCCCGCAAGAGGAGATGGCCACCATCTACTTCAACATGGGTGTGGCCTACCGCGGCATCGCCGACAATTCCGAGGGGGCCGAGAAGACGACCGCCCTGCAGAATGCGGTTGCCAGCTACCAGAAGGTCCTGGACATCAATCCGGTCGATCAAGAAGCCCTCGAGAACTTGGCGCTCATCCATCAGGACATGCAGGCCTACCCCGAGGCGATTACGACGGCCAAGCGACTGCTCAACATCGAGCCCTGGAACCCACGCCTCCACCTGTTGATGGCCCGCATCTACAACGCGGCCCATGAGCGGGAGAAGTTCGCCGCTCACGGCATGCTCAAGAGTGTC
The DNA here is from genome assembly GCA_964603725.1 of uncultured bacterium. Classification (GTDB taxonomy): domain Bacteria; phylum Eisenbacteria; class RBG-16-71-46; order CAIMUX01; family WJJG01; genus CAZDKK01. The sequence continues at coordinate 1,971 of CAZRWW010000001.1, read as the reverse complement.
CTCGAATCGGGCGCGCCCGCCAACCCGAGCTCCGTGCGCGACGAAGCGCGCAAGTGCCCGGGTTCCGACATGCACAAGGCGCTCCTCGATCGCGGCGAGCCGGAGCAGCTCTACCTCTACTCCGGCAGCCAGGGTGACTACATGATCTGGATCTACTGGACCGAGGGGAAGGTCTACGTCTTCCAGCGTTGCCAGGAGGTCTTTCGCGATGACTTCCAGGCCGTCGCACCGGAGAAGGCGCGCGAGCTGATCGGCGGGTAGCGCAAAGCCCGCTACGGACCTGCAAGGTCGAGGGTCAAGATGTCCGGCGCTCTGCCGAACTATGCGGTTGTGCAGCGCTGGGGAATCGATAGAGAATGAGAACGACACCGGGGCGGAGCGCGGTGGATTTCCGGCGACCGCCGCAATCCGCGGGGAGTGCGGCGGCGGGCGTGAAGTGCGTTGCTCCGCGGCGTCCGGCGCAAGGTACGCAGCTGCAGCCATGGGCGCGAGACGCGCTGCTCCGCAGCGACGAACGCAAACCGGGCAGTCGCCGGCCGCTGGCGAAACCCGTGGGCGGGGTACGATTCCCAGTTCGAAAACCCGTTGACACTCCGGGGGTGCTCGACTAGCATGACGGGTTGGAGGCGCGTTGGTGCGCCGCGTGGTCGAATTGGCATTCTCCCTGATCCCCATTCTGTGCGCTGATTCGTGCTTGAGATAGAGCGCCGTCCAGGGATGCGTCCCCCAAGGGTGGGTCGATAGGCACCACGGGGATCAGCGGAACTCCCAGGTATCCGAGACGTGTGAGCATGGTATTCCGTGGGTTGCCGGGTCGCGAGCAGCGACTGCGTGGCGACTACGGCGAGACAGAGAGAGCAGTGACATGAGTCCAAGACAAGCGAGAGCTGAGGGAAGGTCGTCGCGCTCCGAGGCGGCCGCATCACGGCGCGAAGAGTCAGAGGAGCGCCCGGTCAGAAGCCGAACGCCCGTGCGCGAGAGAGCGGCCCGCGCGCCGGAACCCCCGCCACCCGTTCCCCGAGAAGTGGTGGAGGTGAAGGAGCTCCTCGAGAACGGCGAAGAAGCTCGAGCGATTGCCGCGGCCACCGCCCGTGAGTCACGGGAGGGCGCCGAAGCCAGCTCCATGGATCTCACCGTGATGAAGCGCAAGACGATCACGGAGCTGGTCAAGAACGCCCAGGATCTGGGCGTGCAAGGCGCGACCGGCCTGCGCAAGCAGGAGCTGATGTTCAAGATCCTCGAGGCGCAGACCCAGCAGAACGGCCTCATCTTCGCCGAGGGCGTCCTGGAGATCCTGCCCGAGGGCTATGGCTTTCTGCGCTCGCCCGATTACAACTACCTGCCCAGCCCGGACGACATCTACGTGTCGCCCTCGCAGATCAAGCGCTTCGACTTGCGCACCGGCGACACGGTCTCGGGCCAGGTGCGACCGCCCAAGGACGGCGAACGCTATTTCGCTCTGCTGCGTGTCGAGGCGACCAATTTCGAAAGCCCCGAAGTCGCCAAGCAGAAGACGCTCTTCGTCAACCTCACGCCCCTCTATCCCAACACCAAGTTCAGCCTCGAGATGAAGAGCCGCGACATCACGACCCGCATCATCGATTTGCTCTCGCCCGTCGGCAAAGGACAGCGCGGCCTGATCGTCTCGCCGCCCAAGGCCGGCAAGACGATCATCCTGCAGAAAGTGGCCAATGCCGTCCTGGAGAACCACCCCGAGGTCACGCTCATCGTTCTGCTCATCGATGAGCGCCCCGAGGAAGTGACCGACATGGAGCGGTCCGTGGATGCCGAGGTCATCAGCTCGACCTTCGACGAGCCGGCCGAGCGCCACGTGCAGGTGGCCGAAATGGTCATCGAGAAGGCCCGCCGCCTGGTCGAGCACCGGCACGACGTCGTCATCCTGCTCGATTCCATCACCCGCCTGGCGCGCGCCTACAACACCGTCGTGCCGCACAGCGGCAAGATCCTCTC